>JBBAPH010000018.1:7870-75169 GCA_040400935.1 Polaromonas sp. | reverse complement strand
TCGAGTGCGGAGATTTGCAGCTGCAAAGGCGCTGCCGGGTCGCCTTTTTGCGCAGGTACGTGCTGGAGCACGGTGTTGAACAGGGCCGACATGTCAGGGCCCCACTGCTCGCCAGGTGCACCCTCTTCCATCGACGACCAACCGTTGATGCCAGAGGCATACACCACGGGGAAGTCCAGCTGTTCGTCGGTGGCGCCGAGCTTGTCGAACAAGTCGAAAGCGGCGTTGACCACGAAGTCAGGGCGGGCGCCGGGCTTGTCGACCTTGTTGACCACCAAAATGGGTTTGAGGCCCAGGGCCAAAGCCTTCTTGGTCACAAAGCGCGTTTGCGGCATGGGGCCTTCTTGCGCGTCGATCAGCAACACCACGCCGTCGACCATCGACAAGGCGCGCTCGACTTCACCACCAAAGTCGGCGTGGCCGGGGGTGTCGACGATGTTGATGTGCGTGCCTTCCCAGGTCACGGCGCAGTTCTTGGCCAGGATGGTGATGCCGCGCTCTTTTTCAATCGCGTTGTTGTCCATCACGGTGTCGACCACTTTTTCGTGGTCGGCGAAGGTGCCGGACTGGCGCAGCAGCTGGTCCACCATGGTGGTTTTTCCGTGGTCAACGTGGGCAATGATGGCGATGTTGCGGATCTGTTTAATGGTCATGGTTCGCTTTCTAAAACTTCAAAACTTTTCTAAATCTTCAAAAAATCGGAGGCCGGGGCTGCGCTAATGCAAGGCAACTCGCAGCGGGTGATCGGGTATGGGGATGACGGGACGGTTCCCCTCTGGGTGGACTCGCAACATGTCAGCGACTTCGATGGGACTGAGCAGGCGCTCGGGAATCAATTCGTTGGCAGCCACATGGGCTGTCCCCAGAAATGCAGAAGGCTCGCTGCCGTAGACCTGCACCAAAGCCGTTTGCTCGCCGACGTCTGGTCCCCACTGGCCGGCAGTGCCCCGGCGGCGCAAGCCGCTCAAGAAACGACCAGCGTTCTCAGCGTCCAGCGTCACGGCAGGGGCCGCGCTCACCAGCGACTGCGGTGGCAACAACCAAGCGTCGCGCTCGGCTTCGTTCATGGCTTCCAGGGCGGGCAGGCTCACGCACTGGCTCACCGTGTAGCCACCCGTTTCAATGCGGCGCAACAAGCCCAGGTGGGCACCGCAGCCCAAGGCCTCGCCAATGTCTTCGCCCAGCGTGCGGATGTACGTGCCCTTGCTGCAGCGAACAATGATCTTCAAGGCTGGGCCGCGCGGATCTTGCGCGGGGGCGATGTGCAGTTCATGGATGGTGATGTGCCGCGGCTCGCGCTCGACTTCCTTGCCGGCGCGGGCGTATTCGTAGAGCGCCTTGCCGTCTTTTTTGAGCGCCGAGTACATGGGCGGCAACTGAGACTGCGGGCCACTGAACTGGCGGGTGAGTTTGTCCAGCATCTCGGGCGTGATAACGGGTACATCACGGGTTTCGATCACGTCGCCCTCGGCGTCCGCCGTGGTGGTTTTCAGGCCCAGCAACAAAACCGCTTCGTAGGTCTTGTCGGCGTCGAGTTGAACTTGGCTGAACTTGGTGGCCGCGCCAAAGCACAAAGGCAGCACACCCGTGGCCAACGGGTCGAGTGTTCCCGTGTGGCCGGCTTTTTCCGCGCGCAGCAACCACTTGGCTTTTTGCAAAGCCTGGTTGCTGGACAGGCCCAAAGGCTTGTCGAGCAGCAGCACGCCGTGAACGGGACGTCGCTGAACTTTTTGGCGGGGACTGGCGGGTGGCGTCATAAATCTCGACAGGCTCGGCGCGCGCCAAGGCGCACACACTGGCAGCGCCGTTGTCCCTGAACCTGTCGAAATTTGGTGGCGGGAAACGGCGCGGGCTCAGTCGTCCTGGGCGCGGGAAGAAACCGCCTTGGCAATCAAGGCGTTCATGTCGGCCGCCCGTTCGGTGGTGCGGTCAAACTGGAAATGCAGGGTCGGCACGGTGTGGATCATCAGCTTCTTGAACAAGCCATTGCGCAGGAAACCCGCGGCCTGGTTCAGGGCTGCTTCGCATTCCACGGGGTCGCCGACCAGCACGCTGAAAAACACCTTGGCATGGGCATAGTCGGGCGTGACTTCCACCGCCTGCACCGTCACCATGCCCACGCGCGGGTCTTTGAGTTCGCGCGCGATCAATTCCGTCAGATCGCGCTGGATCTGATCGGCCACGCGAAAACCGCGGTTGGGGGTCGAAGACTTTTTACGCATGAAGAAAGGAGGAGCTAAGGCTGGGCCTGTGCGAGCGCCGAAGCCAGCCCTTGCAGGCCGCTTCGGCTGCCAGCAGGTCAGACTGCCAGCGTACGCGCCACTTCCCTGATTTCAAAGAACTCAAGGACGTCGCCGACTTCAATGTCGTTGTAACCCTTGATGTTCAAGCCGCACTCAAAGCCTTCCTTGACTTCCTTGGCATCGTCTTTAAAGCGCTTGAGCGAGTCGAGTTCACCGGTGAAGATGACCATGTTTTCGCGCAGGATGCGCAGACGCGCGCTGCGACGAACCACACCGGCGGTGACCATGCAACCGGCAATGGAGCCGATCTTGCTGACCTTGAAGATGTTGCGAATCTCGGCATTGCCGATGACTTCTTCCTTCTTGTCCGGCGTGAGCATGCCCGACATGGCAGCGCGCAACTCATCCACAGCGTCATAAATGATGTTGTAGTAGCGAATGTCAACGCCGTTGTTCTCAGCCAGCTTGCGTGCCTGCGCATCAGCGCGGGTGTTAAAGCCGATCATCACTGCTTTGGAGGCAATGGCCAGGTTGACGTCCGACTCGGAGATGCCGCCCACAGCGGAGTACACCAGCTGGACCTTGACCTCGTCGGTCGAGAGCTTGAGCAGGGACTGCGCCAAGGCTTCCTGCGAGCCTTGCACATCGGCCTTGATGATGATGGGCAGCATCTTGACTTCGCCGGCGTTGATGTCGGAGAACATGTTCTCCAGCTTGGACGCTTGCTGCTTGGCCAGCTTGGTATTGCGGAACTTGCCAGCGCGGTAGGTGGCGATTTCGCGGGCACGACGCTCGTCGGTCATGACCATGAACTCGTCGCCGGCCTGAGGCACTTCCGTCAGACCTTGAATCTCGACCGGAATCGAGGGACCCGCCGTCTTGATGGGCTTGCCGTTTTCGTCCAGCATGGCGCGCACGCGGCCAAAGGTCGAACCGGCCAGCACCACGTCGCCAACTTTGAGCGTGCCGGACTGAACCAGCACGGTGGCCACGGGGCCACGGCCTTTGTCCAGGCGCGCTTCAATGACCAGGCCTTTGGCCAAGGCATCGACCGGCGCGCGCAGCTCAAGCACCTCGGCTTGCAGCAGCACTTGCTCGAGCAAGTCATCAATACCGGCGCCGGTGTGGGCAGACACGCCCACGAAAGGAACGTCGCCACCGAACTCTTCGGGGATGACTTCTTCCGTGACCAGCTCGCCCTTGACGCGGTCCATGTTGATACCGGGCTTGTCGATCTTGTTGATCGCCACCACGATAGGAACACCGGCCGCCTTGGCGTGCTTGATGGCTTCCTTGGTCTGCGGCATGACGCCGTCGTCCGCTGCCACCACCAAGATCACGATGTCGGTAGCCTGCGCGCCACGGGCACGCATGGCCGTGAAGGCCTCGTGACCCGGGGTGTCCAGGAAGGACACCATGCCGCGCGGCGTTTCCACGTGGTACGCACCGATGTGCTGCGTGATGCCACCGGCTTCGCCAGACGCGACTTTGGCGCGGCGAATGTAATCCAGAAGCGAGGTCTTGCCGTGGTCGACGTGACCCATGACCGTGACCACGGGTGGGCGCGGCAGGGCTTCGGCTTCTTGGCCTTGCACGTCTTCGTCGGTAAAGGCTTCCGGGTCGTCCAGTGCCGCCGTGACCGCCTTGTGACCCATCTCTTCCACCAAAATCATGGCGGTGTCCTGGTCCAACGGCTGGTTGATGGTGGCCATCTGGCCGAGCTTCATCAGTTGCTTGATCACCTCAGACGACTTCACACTCATCTTGTGCGCGAGTTCGCCCACCGTGATGGTCTCGGGCACGTGCACTTCAATGACCTTGAACTCGGTCGGTGCGACGAAGCTGGAGTCCGAGCGTGCGTCACGGGCGTTACCGCGTCGGCCACCACGGGTAGGCGCGCGCCAATTGCCGCGGCCCGGAGCGGCTGGGGCACCACGGGTCTTGAGCTCGCCCTTTTTCTTGGCGGCGTCGTCTTTCCAGGTCGAAGACAAATTCTCCGACTTGACTTCCTTCTTGCCAGCCGCGCCAGCGGCGGTCGTGCCTGCAGCGGGCTTGGCCGCGCCAGGGGCGGCAGCAGGCTTGTGCAGCGTGCCTTTCAGGGCGAGCTTCGGGTCCACATGGGGCACCAGCACGCGCTTAGGCGCATTCATCATGGCGCGGATGCCGGCGGCTTCTGCCTCGGCCTTCTTGCGACGGTCCTGCAACTCTTGAGCCTTGACGGCATCGGCCTGGAACTCGGCAGTGGCCTTGGCCTTGGCAGCCGCTTGCACTGCGCTGGCTTCAGCAGCCTTGGTCGCCTTGGCCGCGTCTGCGGCGGCCAAGCTGGCCACTTCGGCAGGCTCGGCCACCACAGCGGCTTTGCCGGCGGCCTTGTTGGCAGCAGCTTCGTGCTCTTTGGCGGCCTGGGCAGCGGCTTGAGCCACTTGCTCTGCAGCCAGGCGTTCTTGTTCACGGGCTTGCTCGCGAGCGTCTTGCTCGTCGCGCAGGCGGCGCTTTTCAGCCAATTCTTCTTCTTGGCGACGCAGCAGTTCGGCGTGGCGGCTGGCTTCTTCCTCGCGGCGAGCGAGTTCAGCGTTGTCGACCACGGGAGCAGCGGGCGCAGCAGCGACAGCTGGCGCTTCTTCAGGCACCGCTTCAACTTCATCGTCGCGCTTGACGAAGGTGCGCTTTTTGCGCACCTCCACCTGGATGGTGCGGGCTCGCCCGGTGGCGTCGGCTTGCTTGATCTCGGTGGTCGATTTCTTGACCAGCGTGATCTTCTTGCGCTCAGCACTGACCATGCCATGGCTGGCCTGCAAGTAGCTCAGCAGTTTTTGCTTGTCCGATTCAGACAAATTGTCCGTGGCTTGCGTCTTGGCGACGCCCGCGCTGGTCAACTGCTCAATCAAGGTGGCAGTTGGTTTTTTGAGTTCAGCTGCAAATTCAGCGACAGTGGTGGTACTGGACATAATTGGGTTTCCCTGTGGCCTCCATGATCATTGCTCTTGAGCGGCAGCAGCATCATCGGTAAACCAATGGGCGCGCGCGGTCATGATCAGGGCCTTGGCTTCGTCCGCAGACTGGCCGGTGATATCGGTGAGTTCGTCAACGGCGAGGTCAGCCAGATCGTCACGGGTGTTGACACCCGCTTCAGACAACTTGGCGATCAACTCAGGCGTCAGACCGTCAACGTCCTTGAGGTTCTGGGAGACTTCTTCGACGTTTTCTTCGCGGGCGATTTCCATCGTCAGCAAAGCGTCTTTGGCACGAGTACGCAGCTCATTGACGGTGTCTTCGTCGAAAGACTCGATTTCCAGCATTTCCTGCAGCGGCACATAAGCCACTTCTTCCAGGCTGGTGAAGCCTTCGGAGATCAGGATGTCGGCGATTTCCTCGTCCACGTCGAGCTTTTCCATGAACAGCTTGCGGCTGCCGTCGGTCTCGGTGGCTTGCTTTTGGGCTGACTCGTCAGCCGTCATGATGTTGATTTTCCAGCCGGTCAACTCAGCGGCCAGGCGCACGTTTTGACCGCCACGGCCAATGGAGATGGCCAAGTTTTCCTCATCCACCACCACGTCCATGGCGTGACGCTCTTCGTCCACCACGATGGACGACACGTTGGCCGGGGCCAAGGCGCCGATGACGAACTGGGCCGGGTCTTCGCTCCACAGCACGATGTCCACGCGCTCACCAGCGAGTTCGTTGGTGACCGCATTCACGCGGGTGCCACGCACGCCGACGCAGGTGCCGATGGGGTCGACGCGCTTGTCGTGCGACAGCACGGCAATCTTGGCGCGGGAACCAGAGTCACGGGCGCAGGATTTGATTTCCAGCAGACCTTGCTCAATCTCAGGCACTTCCTGGCCGAACAGCTCGATCATGAATTCAGGCGCAGTGCGCGACAAGATGATGGGCGCGCCACGCAAGGTGGTGTCGACTTCCATGATCATGGCCCGCACGCGGTCGCCAGAGCGCAGGTTTTCTTTGGGGATCATGTCGCTGCGGCGCAGGCGACCTTCGACGCGGCCGGATTCGACAATGATGTCGCCCTTGTCCATGCGCTTGACGGTGCCAACAAAAATCTTTTCGCCGCGCGACATGAAGTCGTTCAGCAGCATCTCGCGCTCGGCGTCACGGATTTTTTGCAAAATGACTTGCTTGGCCGCTTGTGCGCCAATGCGGCCGATCGGCAGGCTTTCCACCGGCTTTTCGATGAAGTCACCTTCTTCAATGTCGGCCAACTCTTCGCGGGCGTCGCTCACCAACTCTTCGGCTTCGGGGTTTTGCAGGCCGGCTTCGTCGGGCACCACCAACCAGCGGCGGAAGGTGTCGTACTGACCGTTGTCACGGTCTACCGCGACGCGGATGTCCGTGCCTTCGGGATAGACTTTTTTGGTGGCCGAGGCCAGGGCCAGTTCCACAGCGCCAAACACCACGTCGCGTTCAACGTTTTTCTCACGGGATATGGCGTCAACCAACATCAACAGTTCGCGATTCATTTCACAAGCCTGCCTTTCTCTCTTAATTCTCAATCTGTTTATCGACCGGGGCCACGCCTTTAGGCTGGCGCCCCTTAAAGTCCACCACCGGCGCCAGGCGGGCCTGGTGAATCTCGTCGAGGGTGAATCCCAGCGCCTGAAGCGGCGCTGGCACTCGTTTTTTGCTCACTTTTTGACCCGGCTTGACCGCCGGCTCGTCCGACCACACGACTTGCCAACCGCCAGACTCGGCTCGCTCCAGCGTGCCGCGAAACTTCTTACGGTTGGCCGAAATGGTCGAGCCCGCGCTGGCGGCCACGCCAATCGGGCTTTTGAGCGTGAGGTCGATCAACTCACCGACGAAACGCTCGAAATCTTGTTCACGCTTGAGGAGCCTGTCAATGCCGGGCGAGCTGACCTCGAGCCGGGCATAGTCTGCGCCTTCCACTTCCAGCACAAACTGCAGCTGGCGGGTGACTTTTTCGCAATCTTCGGCGTTGATGAATTGTTCAGGGGCGCCCAGCACGTAAGGCATGTCGATCGTCACGCGCAGCAAGCCGCCGGCGGTGCGTTCAATCTCCACCAGCTCGTAGCCCAGGCCGGTGACGGTTTGCTCAATCGTGTCGTGTAGCGCCATTCAGTTCAAAAACTCGTCCGCAATGCAAAAACAAACGCCCAAAAAAAATGGGCGGTGAAAACCCGCCCATTTGGTCGTGAAGCTCGCATTGTAACCCGTCTCCGGGCTCTACGCCAGGGTGTGGCCCCAGAAAAATCAAGGCGTGGCGCTCAGGCAGCCTCTCAGGGCTTCCAGAAACTCATCATCAAGAGGAATACCGCCTCATGCCGAGCTACCAGCAGGAGCCACCAGCAAGCGGGTGTAGGGGTGCTGGGGCGCGTCCAGCACCTGATCGGCGGGTCCGGACTCCAGTACCTCGCCGTCCTTCATGACCATGACCGAATGGGCCATGGCGCGGACCACATCCACGTCGTGTGTGATGAGCAAATAGCTCAGACCTCTCTCCCGCTGCAAGCGCTGCAACAGCTGTAGCACTTGTTTTTGAACCGTTACATCGAGCGCACTCGTCGGTTCGTCCAGAACCAGTACCTCGGGCTGAACCATCAAAGCGCGGGCAATCGCCAGGCGCTGGCGCTGCCCGCCCGAGAACTCATGCGGATAGCGCTGCAGCAGGCTGGGAAACTGAGATGGGGTCAGCCCCACATCGGCAAGAGCTTCCAAAACCCGTGCCTGCCGCTGGTTGACGTTCAGGCGCGGCTGGTGCACCCGCAAGCCCTCGCCCACGATTTCTTCGACCGTCATGCGCGGCGACAGCGAAGAAAACGGATCTTGAAACACCACCTGCACCACGCGCCGCAGCGGCCGATCGGCCACAGCATGCCCGCGCCAGCCCTCCCCTTTGACTTGCAGCGAGCCCTGGCTGGGCAGCAAGCCCAGCACGGCCAAGGCCAGCGTTGATTTGCCAGAGCCGGACTCGCCAATCACGCCCAGGGTCTGGCCCGGCCGTAAAGACAAATTAGCCGACTTGACGGCCACAAACTCCCCCGGCTTGAACCAGCCGCGCCAGCCCGGCGCCGGCACACGGTAGCCGACTCGCAAACCCTGCGCTTGCAACAAGGGCGGTTGCGGCTCGGGGTTGGCGGGCAGCACGTCACGCACCGGCCGGCTGTCGATCAGTTGTCGGGTGTAGGCATGCGTTGGATTGGCAAACACATCGGCCACAGCGCCCTGCTCGACGATGCGGCCGTGCTGCATCACCGCCACCCGGTCGGCAAAGCGGCGCACCAGGTTCAGGTCGTGCGTGATCAGCAGCACGGCCATACCGCGCTCTTGTTGCAGCTTGGACAGCAGGTCCAGGATTTGCAGGCGCAGCGTCACATCCAGCGCGGTGGTGGGCTCGTCAGCCAGCAACAGCCGTGGCTGGCAAGCCAGCGCCATCGCAATCATGGCGCGCTGGCGTTGACCACCGGAGAGTTGGTGCGGATAGGCCCCAGCGCGGCGGGCCGGCTCGGGAATGCCGGTGTCGGCCAGCAAACCGACCGCAGCTTGCAAGGCCTCGGCTTTCAGCAGACCCTGCTTGAGTTGCAAGACCTCAGCGATCTGGTCCCCCACTGTGAACAGCGGGTTGAGCGCCGTCATCGGCTCCTGAAAAATCATGGCGATGTCACGCCCGCGCACACCGCGCAGCGCATGTTCCGACAGTGACAGCAAATCTTGCGGGGCCTGGTCGGGCTCGGCAGTGAACAGCGCCTGCCCCTGCGTGACCGCGCCTTGCGCCAGACCCAGCAAGCTGAGCGCCGTCAAGGTCTTGCCGGAGCCCGACTCGCCAACCAGGGCCAGCTTTTCCCCTGCTCGAATGTCAAAGTCGATGCCATGCACCACGCGCTTGCCCGCGAAAGCCACGCTGAGCTGGCGAACCGCCAACAAGGGCTGCTGAGCGGCGCTCACAGATCGGCCTTTCGCGGGTCCAGCGCGTCGCGCAAGGCGTCGCCCATGAAGGTCAGCAGCAGCAAGGTGGTGACAAGCACTGCAAAGGTGGACAAGGAAATCCACCAGGCGTCGATGCTGTTCTTGCCTTGCGACAGCAATTCGCCCAGCGACGGCGTGCCCGGCGGCACCCCCAGGCCCAGGAAGTCGAGCGAGGTCAGCGCCAAGATCGCTGCACTCATGCGAAACGGCAAAAACGTGACAACGGGCGTCATGCTGTTGGGCAGCACATGGCGCGTGATGATTTGCCAGTGGCTCAAGCCCAGGGCGCGGGCGGCGCGCACGTAGTCCATCTGGCGGTTCCGCAGAAACTCCGCACGCACATAGTCCGACAAACCCAGCCAGCCAAACAGACTCAGCAAGATCAGCAGCAAGCTGATGCTGGGCGCGAACACGGCACTGAAAATAATCAGCAAATACAGCTCCGGCATGGAACCCCAAATTTCCATGAAGCGCTGAAACGCCAAGTCCGTCTTGCCACCAAAGTAGCCTTGCACCGCCCCGGTCAAAACGCCCAAAACCACGCCCGTGAACGTCAGCGCCAAGGCAAACAGCACGCTGACCCGAAAACCGTAAATCAGCTGCGCCAGCAAGTCCCGCCCTCGGTCGTCCGTGCCCAGCAAGTTGTCACGCGTGGGCCGCGACGGATTCGGCTCCTTGGCAAAGTAATTCAGCGTCTTCGGCCCATAAGGGTTGGGCGCATAAATCGCCCAATTGCCGCCAGCGCGCAAACGGCCCTGGATGAACGGATCCAAGTAATCGGTAGCGGTGTCGAAATCCCCACCAAATGTTTTTTCGGGATACGTCTTGAGCAAAGGAGAGTAGTAACTGCCCTCATAACGCACCAAAAGCGGCCTGTCATTCGACACCAACTCCGCCACCAGGCTCAGCGACACCAGCAGCACAAACAGCACCAGACTCCAAAACCCCAGCCGGTTGCGCTTGAACCGCAGCCAAGCCCGACGTGATGGCGAGACAGACGCACTAGTCGGTCCCGAGACCACCTCGGAACTCCCCGCCCCCGAATTGCCAGTGCCGTCGTGGATCGGGCTTTGCCCGTCCACAGGCGGCGCCCCCCCCACGGGGGGAAGGCGGCCATCGGCCGACTCAGGGGGGGGCTCAATCAAACCGTACACGGGGATCCACCCAAACATAACAAAGGTCACTCACCAGCTTGGTCAACAAGCCGATCAGCGTGAACAAATACAGCGTGCCCAGCACGACGGGATAGTCCCGGCGGATCACGCTCTCGTAACTCAGCAGGCCCAGACCATCCAGAGAAAACAGGGTTTCGATCAGCAAAGAGCCCGTGAAAAAAGCACCGATAAAAGCCGCCGGAAAACCCGTGATGATGGGGATCAGCGCATTGCGAAACACATGCTTGTAAAGCACCTGCCGCTGCGCCAAGCCCTTAGCGCGGGCCGTCACCACGTACTGCTTGCGGATCTCTTCCAGAAAGGCGTTCTTGGTCAAGATGGCCGTCACCGCAAAACTGCCCAGCACCATGGCCGTGACCGGCAGGCAGATGTGCCATAAATAGTCGACCACGCGCGCCGCCCAGCTCAACTCGTCCCAGTTGCTCGACGTCAGTCCGCGCAGCGGAAACCACTGCAACTGCCCGCCAAACACCACCAGCAGCACCACGCCCAGCACAAAGCCCGGGATGGCATAACCCACCAGCACGAGCAAGGTGGTGATCAAATCGAACCGCGAGCCAGCCCGTACCGCCTTGGCCACGCCCAGCGGCACGGCCACCAAGTAGCTGATGAAGAAAGTCCACAGGCCCAAGCTGATGGACACCGGCAGCTTTCCCACAATCAGCTCCGACACCGCTTTATTCTGGAAGAAACTCTTGCCCAAATCAAACCGGGCGAACTGCCCTAGCATTTGCCAGAAACGCTCAGGCGCCGGCTTGTCAAAACCATAGAGTGCCTTGATCTGCTCAATCCGTTTCGGATCCACGCCCTGCGCACCGCGGTAATTCAAGCCGCCACCTTCGGCCCCACCACCGGGGCCAGCCTTCGCTTCTGCCATGTATTGCTCGACCGGGCCGCCCGGCACAAACTGCACCACAGCAAAGGTGATGAGCAAGACGCCCAACAAGGTGGGAATCATCAGCAGCAGGCGCTTGACGATGTAGACGAACATCAGCGCGCCCACCAGGTAAAGATGGCCCAGGCTTCGCCGGGCGAATACAGGGGCACCACGTCAGGTCGGGCCAAGCGTTGTTGATTGAAAGCCATGCGGTGCGTGACGGCCGACCATTGCGGAATCAAATAATGGCTGTGGCTGATGACTCGCTCCAGCGCGCGGCAAGCGGGCAGCAAGTCGGGCTTGGTCTTGGCACTGGTCATGCGGGCAATGATGGCATCTACCGCCGAGCTGGCAACGCCTGTCAGGTTGCCCGAGTCTTCAGTGGTCGCGGCCCGGCTGCCAAACATGTCGGCGTATTCCTGGCCGGGGCTGTGGGTGCCGGGGTAAGCCATAGAGGTGATGTCGAACTCAAATTTGCTTAAGCGCTGCTGGTACAGCGCAAAGTCCACGGCGCGGTAGTTCAGCTGAATACCCAGCTTTTCCAGGTTGCGCGCCCAGGGTGTGATGACCCGCGCCCCACCCTCGTTGCTGTCCAGATAGTCAATCACCAGCGGCTCACCTTGGGCGTTGCGCAGCACGCCGTCCTGAATCTGCCAGCCAGCCTGGGCCAGCAGGTCCCGGGCTTGGCGCAGGTTGCCGCGCAGGCTGTTGTCGCCGTCCGTGCGCGGCGGCACGAACATGGGGCCAAAAACCGCTGGCTGCAATTGCTGGCGCCAGGGCTCCAGGATGGCCAGTTCTTCTGCGCTGGGCAGGCCGCTGGCTTGGCAGTCGGTGTTGCCAAAAAGACCCACCACGCGCTGATACGCCCCGTAAAACAGCTGGCGGTTCATCCACTCGTAATCCATCGCCAGGCCCAGCGCCTGGCGCACCCTTGCGTCCTGGTACTTGGGCTTGCGTACGTTGATGACGTAGCTCTGAAAGCCCGAAGGCAGCCGGTGCTTGAACTCGCCCTTGACCAGTTCGCCCGAGTCAAAGCGCTTGCCCTTGACCCGGCGTGCCCAGTCGCCCGCCGAAAAAAACCGCATCAGGTCAAACTCGCCGGCTTTTAGAGCCTCCAGTTTGGCAGTGTTGTCCTTGTAAATCTTGACCGTGATGCGGTCGAAGTTGGCGCTGCCGCGCCGCACGTTCAGGTCGCGAGCCCAATACGCGGCATCGCGAACGTAGCTGATGTCTTTGCCAAAGCGCACGGGGCCCATGCGGTAAGGCCCGCTGCCAATCGGCACATCGGTGACGATCTGGTCAAAGCGCTTGGGCTGGCCGTTCACGGCACCCCAGCTGCGGCTGAACACCGGCAAGCCGCCCACGGTCAGCGGCAATTCGCGGTTGGGCTTTTTGAAGCGATAACGCAGGGTGCGCTCACCCAGCACCTCAATGCCCGCCACGTCTTCCAGCACGGTTTTGTAGCCCGGTGAGGTGTAGGGGCCCATCAGCATGTCGTAGCTGTACTTCACATCAAGGGCCAGCACCGGCTCGCCGTTGTGAAAGCGCGCTTCGGGCCGCAAGATGAACGTGACGCTCAAGCCATCGGCGGCCACGCTCACGTCTTGCGCGAGCAGGCCATAGCCGGCGGCGGTTTCATCCATCGGCCCGACCAGCAGCGAGTCAAACATCAAGTCGGCGAGATACGCGGGCGCGCTGCCTTTGATGGTGAAGGGGTTGTACTTGTCGAAGGTCGACGCCCGCGAATTGCTCACCAGGCGCAACTCGCCCCCCTTGGGCGCGTTGGGGTTCACGTAGTCGAACTGCGCAAAGCCGGCTGGGTACTTCAGGTCGCCCCACAGGGCATAGCCATGCGCGGCCCAGGCAGACGCGCTGCCCCACAGGGCTGGCAAGGCGGCGGCAAGCAAGGCGAAGCGGGCAAAAAACCTCATGCGACAATTCTGCATCAAGTCATTTGAGGAAGAAGAACATGGGATTTTTGACAGGCAAGAAATTGCTGATCACGGGCGTGCTGTCCAACCGCTCCATTGCCTACGGCATTGCCAAAGTCTGCCGCGCCCAAGGCGCCGAGCTGGCTTTCAGCTACGTGGGCGAGCGCTTCAAGGACCGCATCACCGAATTCGCCGCCGACTTTGACTCCAAGCTGATCTTTGACTGCGACGTGGGCGACGACGCGCAGATTGACAAGCTGTTTGCCGACCTGTCGGCCCACTGGCCGAAGTTCGACGGCTTCGTGCACTCCATTGGCTACGCTCCGCGCGAGGCGATTGCAGGTGACTTTCTGGACGGTCTGTCGCGTGAGGCGTTCAAGATTGCCCACGACATCAGCGCTTACAGCTTCCCCGCGATGGCCAAGGCCGCCCTGCCCTTTTTGAATGACAAGTCGGCACTGCTGACGCTGACCTACCTGGGCGCAGTGCGCACGGTGCCGAACTACAACACCATGGGCCTGGCCAAGGCCAGCCTTGAAGCCTCTGTGCGCTACCTGGCCGAGTCACTTGGCCCCAAGGGCATGCGCGTGAACGGCATCAGCGCCGGCCCGATCAAGACGCTGGCTGCCAGCGGCATCAAGGGCTTTGGCAAGATCTTGAGCGTGGTGGCCGAAGCCTCGCCAATTCGCCGCAACGTCACGATTGACGACGTGGGCAACGTTGCCGCTTTCTTGCTGAGCGACTTGGCCGCTGGCGTGAGCGCCGAGATCACTTACGTGGACGGAGGCTTCAGCCATGTGGTCGGCGGCATTGCGGAGCCAGCTGAGGCGAGTTGATCTCAATTCACGACTGACTGAAAGACCGGCTTGCCCGGTCTTTTTTTTAGACCGGCTTGCCCGGTCTTTTTTTTGGCCGGCCGCTGGACCGATGGCTTGACTCTGCAAAACATGGTCACTGCAGCGCCTTGCTGCCTAGGCAAGCAGGGGCGGCCTGCGTAGAGTGACTTGCAGCCCGGCTGGCCCCTTTCTGCCAGCAGGTGAGAAGGAGTCACGCATGACGCAGCCAACGCAAGCCATCCAAACACTCACGCAAGTCGGGCCAACCCGCCGCCAGTGGCTGGGAATCTCCGCACTGTGCCTCCTGGGCATGGACCCCACACAGGCCGCCGACGCCGTGCCCGCCCTGATGCTGGCTAAGAACTACAAGCCAGGGACGCCCCTGGCCGACTACTGGGTGAGCGAAAAATTCGACGGCCTGCGCGGCTATTGGGACGGCAGGCGGCTGTGGACGCGGGGCGGCCAGCCGATCTTGCCGCCCGCTTGGTTCACCGCTGGCTGGCCCACCGTGCCGATGGACGGCGAGTTGTGGGCGGGGCGCGGTCAATTTGCCCAGGCGGTTTCTACGGTACGCCAGCAAAACGCAGGCGACGCCGCTTGGCGGGGGATGCACTTCATGGTGTTTGATCTTCCGGCCTCAACCGGCGCCTTCGACGACCGCTTACACGCCCTGATCGCCCTGCTGTCCGCAGATCGCTCGGCCTGGTTGCAGGCGGTGACGCAAAGTCGGGTACCGCATGAAGCCGCGTTGCGAGAACGCTTGGCCCAGACCGTCGCCGGCGGCGGGGAAGGCCTGATGCTGCACAAAGGGGAGTCGCTCTACCGCGCTGAGCGCAGCGACGACCTGTTGAAACTCAAGCCCCACGAAGATTCCGAAGCCCGCGTGCTGGCCCATGTGCCCGGCCAAGGCCGGCTGGCCGGGCGGCTAGGCGCCCTGCTGGTGCAAATGCCCGCAGAAGGCGGCAAAGCAGGCCAACGCTTCAAGCTGGGCACGGGACTGACTGACAGCGACCGGGCCAACCCGCCGCCGGTGGGCGCGGTGGTGACCTACCGCTACCGAGGATTGACTGACAGCGGACTGCCGCGCTTTGCCAGCTATATGCGGCGCAGGCCGGACCTAGAAGACGCGGCCCTACGCTGAGCGAGTTACTGCTTGACGCAGTCGGCGTAATAGCGCTTCTTGCCCTTGGCGTCTTCGACCTCGACCAAGCCGTGAATGTCGGTTTCAAAACCGGGGCACTGGGCGTTGAACTCGCGGGCGAACTTGAGGTAGTCCACGATTTTCTTGTTGAACACTTCACCCGGAATCAGCAATGGAATGCCCGGCGGGTATGGCGTGACCAAGCCCACCGTGATGCGGCCTTCCAGCTGGTCAATCTCCACCCGTTCCGTGGTGCGGTGCGCAATGTGGGCGTAGGCGTCGCTGGGCTTCATGGCCGGGGCCAGATCGCTCAGGTACACCTCGGTGGTCAGGCGGGCAATGTCGTACTTGGCGTACAGCGCGTGAATGTGCTGGCACAAATCGGCCAGGCCCATGCGCTCGTACTTGGGGTACTTCTGGCAGAACTCGGGCAGGATGCGCCACATCGGCTGGTTCTTGGCGTAGTCGTCCTTGAACTGCTGCAAGGCGGTTAGCAGCGTGTTCCACCGGCCCTTGGTGATGCCGATGGTGAACATGATGAAGAAGCTGTACAGACCCGTCTTTTCAACGATCACGCCGTGCTCGGCCAGGAACTTGGTGACGATGCTGGCCGGAATGCCCGTCTTGGCAAACTTGCCGTTCAGGTCCAGGCCGGGCGTGACGATGGTGGACTTGATCGGGTCCAACATGTTGAAGCCGGTGGCCATCTGGCCAAAGCCGTGCCAGTTGTTGGCGCCATTTTTAGCGGTTTTGGCGCTGCGCGACTCGCCTTTGATGATCCAGTCTTCGGCCAGGCCGATGCCCTCGTCGACCAGCTTGTCCGGTCCCCAGACCTTGAACCACCAGTCGTCGCCGTATTCCTGGTCGATCTTGCGCATGGCGCGGCGAAAGTCCAGCGCCTCGGCAATGCTTTCTTCCACCAGGGCGGTGCCGCCGGGTGGCTCCATCATGGCCGCGGCCACGTCGCAGCTGGCAATGATGCTGTACTGCGGCGAGGTCGAGGTGTGCATCAAATAGGCCTCGTTGAAGAGGTGCCTGTCGAGCTTGATGTTTTGCGAGTCTTGCACCAGCACATGGCTGGCCTGGCTGATACCGGCCAGCAGCTTATGGATGGACTGGGTGGAATACACCACCGCTTCCTTGGGCCGGATGCGGTTCTTGCCCATGGCGTGGTAGGTGCCATAAAACGGATGGAACGCGGCGTGCGGCAGCCAGGCTTCGTCGAAGTGCAAGTTGTCGATGAAGCCGTCGAGCATGCCCTTGATGGTTTCGGTGTTGTAGAGCACGCCGTCGTAGGTGGACTGCGTCAGCGTCAACACGCGGGGCTTGACCTTGGCCGCATCCACGCCCTTGAGCAAGGGGTTGGCAGCGATCTTTTCGCGAATGGCATCCGGCTCAAACTCGCTCTGCGGGATCGGGCCGATGATGCCGAAATGGTTACGCGTGGGCTTGAGAAAAACCGGAATCGCGCCCGTCATGATGATGGCGTGCAAGATCGACTTGTGGCAATTGCGGTCCACCACCACCACGTCGCCCGGGGCCACTGTGTGGTGCCAGACCATCTTGTTGCTGGTCGAGGTGCCGTTGGTCACAAAAAAGCAGTGGTCGGCGTTGAAAATCCGCGCGGCGTTGCGCTCGCTCGCGCCAATCGCCCCGTCGTGGTCCAGCAATTGGCCGAGTTCTTCGACCGCATTGCACACGTCAGCGCGCAGCATGTTTTCACCAAAGAACTGGTGGAACATCTGGCCGACCGGGCTCTTCAAAAAAGCCACGCCGCCCGAATGGCCGGGGCAGTGCCAGGAGTAAGAACCGTCTTCCGCGTAGTCCAGCAAGGCCTTGAAGAACGGCGGCTGCACGCCTTCCAGGTAGCTCTTGGCTTCGCGAATGATGTGGCGCGCCACAAACTCGGGCGTGTCCTCAAACATGTGAATGAAGCCGTGCAGCTCACGCAAGATGTCGTTGGGAATGTGGCGCGAAGTCTTGGTCTCGCCGTAGACGTAGATCGGCACGTCCAGGTTCTTGCGGCGCACCTCGGCAATGAAGTGGCGCAGGTTCAGCACGGCCGGGTCCAGATCGGGGCCGGGGGTGAACTCTTCGTCGTCAATCGACAAAATAAAGGCGCTGGCCCGGCTTTGCTGCTGAGCGAACTGCGTCAAATCCCCATAGCTGGTGACGCCCAGCACCTCAAAGCCTTCGCTTTCAATGGCCTGCGCCAGGGCGCGGATACCGAGCCCGGACGTGTTTTCAGAGCGAAAGTCTTCGTCAATGATGACGATCGGAAAGCGAAATTTCATGGCGGGCGCAAATAACGGGCCGACCCCTCAATGGCAGGCCAGCGGTTGAAAAAGAAGCGAAGTGTACGGAATTAATGTGTCGTCACAGGCTCGTGCTGGGCTTTGCCGCAAAATCAGTCCCCCTCTCGTAAAGAATGGACTCATGACTCCTGCAACCATTTGGTGGCTACTGGCTGGCGCGGCCGTAGCAGCCGAGCTGCTGACCGGCACTTTTTACCTGCTCATGATCAGCCTGGGCATGATCGCTGGCGCCCTTTTGGCCTGGGCCGGCGTAGACACCACTGGCCAGTTGACGGGCTCGGCCGTGACAGGCTGCGCAGCCGTGTTGGGCTGGTACTGGCTCAAACGGCGAAACCACGGCACAGACCCCGAGGCCAACGCCAACTTCAACCTGGACGTGGGCGAAACCGTTTTCATTGACCGCTGGAATGCCGATGGCACCGCCAACGTGAAATACCGGGGTGCCAACTGGACCGCCATTCACCGGCCGGGCGTATTGCCCAGTGCTGGCGCGCACCGGGTCAGCGACGTAGTGGGTAGCCGCTTGTTGGTCGAACCCTTGCCCTGAACTGCCCTTCCTTCATTCACGAATCAACTGAAAGCTCCTCATGGAAGTCGCCATTGTTCTTCTCATCATTGCCGTTCTGTTCATCAGCCGCTCGGTCAAAGTCGTGCCCCAGCAAAACGCCTGGGTGATCGAGCGCCTGGGCAAGTACCACGGTGCGCTCACGCCCGGCCTGAGCTTTGTGGTGCCCTTTGTGGACCGCGTGGCCTACAAGCACAGCCTCAAGGAAATCCCCCTGGACGTGCCCAGCCAGGTCTGCATCACGCGTGACAACACGCAACTGCAGGTCGACGGCATCTTGTACTTTCAGGTCACTGACCCGATGCGCGCCAGCTACGGCTCATCTAACTACATCGTCGCCGTCACGCAACTGGCGCAAACCTCGCTGCGCAGCGTGATCGGCAAGCTCGAGCTGGACAAGACCTTTGAAGAGCGCGACATCATCAACGCCCAGGTGGTGGCCGCCATTGACGAAGCCGCGCTGAACTGGGGCGTGAAAGTGCTGCGCTACGAGATCAAGGACCTCACGCCGCCAAAGGAAATCTTGCACGCCATGCAGTCGCAAATCACGGCCGAGCGTGAAAAGCGCGCCCTGATCGCTGCCTCCGAAGGCCGGCGCCAAGAACAGATCAACATCGCCACCGGCGAACGTGAAGCTTTTATTGCCCGCTCCGAAGGCGAAAAACTCGCGGCCATCAACAAGGCCCAAGGCGAAGCTGCTGCCATCACCGCCGTGGCCGACGCCACCGCTGGGGCCATTTCCTTGGTGGCCGCCGCGATCCGACAGCCCGGCGGCGACCAAGCCGTGCAACTTAAGGTCGCTGAACGCGCGGTAGACGCCTATTCCCGCGTCGCCGCCGACGCCAGCACCACCTTGATCGTCCCGAGCAACATGACCGAAGTCGCCTGCCTGGTCACCTCGGCCATGAAGCTGCTGCAAGCCAACCAAGCCACTGCCCGCCCCAACGCATGACCACCCTGAATATCCTGGGCACACCCCTGGTGCCCTGCTCCTACGACCCGCTCACCGGCTACTTCCGCGACGGCTGCTGCGAAACCGACGAGAGCGACGCTGGCTCGCACCTGGTTTGCGCCCGCGTCACCCAGGAGTTTCTAGACTTCTCACTGGCCCGCGGCAACGACTTGGTCACGCCGCGACCGCAATGGCGCTTTGCCGGCCTCAAGCCCGGCGACCGCTGGTGCCTGTGCGCCATGCGCTGGCAAGAAGCCCTGCAGGCTGGCGTGGCGCCCCCCGTGGTGCTGGAATGCACGCACGAAAAAGCCGCAGACTTCGTGAACGTTTCCGACCTGCGCGAGCACGCCTGGGGCGGCTCCGCCCTCTGAGGCCCGCAACCCGACCGTCGCTTTTCGTCGGCGCAGGCGCAAGGACAGCGCGAAGGCACTGCTACAATCAGCGGCTTCGCGGAAAGGTGGATGAGCGGTTTAAGTCACACGCCTGGAAAGCGTGCGTGGGGTTATACCCACCGCGGGTTCGAATCCCGCCCTTTCCGCCAGAGAGACAGCAAAGACGCGCCTTCGGGCGCGTTTTTCATTTCGCACCCATCATCGAACCCATTGAGATGAATGTGGTCGCGAACCCCATCAATCGGCCAACTCGGCCTGACGCGGTGGCTGCTCAAGGACGTTAGCTCAGTTGCTTAGATCAGAGGGCTCATGATCCTTTGGTCATCCGTTCAAGCCAGATACGCCCCACCGCTTTCTTTGCGTAGGTCTTTCAACGTGAGATCGGCTGCTCTCAGCAATGAGGGTGCAGCTTCTGTCTCATTTCAGCTATCGTCTTATCTGAACGAACTAACCCCCCTTCAAGAGCCTTTCCTGAACCTGCGCCAGTGCTGGCCTCGGGCTTGGCCCGGCTTGGTGCAGGTGCTCAGAGGCTGCCTGCTGCAGCTCTGCGGCCCTGCAGGCAGCTCCCCGTCAAAACCGAAACTTGCCGCGCAGCGCCTGCAAGCCTGCCTGTGGGATGTGGCAGCGCTGGTGGAGCAAGACGGGCACGAGCGCGCCGCGCTGGGCACCGAGCCGGCTTATCACAACCGTTTGCATGTGGCAGACACGCTAGTCGCGCTGACGCTCTTGCTGCGGGCTTTGCGCAGCCTGCAAGCCCCGCCCGAGTCCGAACAACCTAGCCAC
This sequence comes from Polaromonas sp., assembly GCA_040400935.1. Lineage (GTDB taxonomy): Bacteria > Pseudomonadota > Gammaproteobacteria > Burkholderiales > Burkholderiaceae_C > Polaromonas. The sequence goes on along the minus strand of JBBAPH010000018.1, from coordinate 55,017 downwards.
CCTGAATGGCTGGCCCTGCTGGCCATGCTCGCCCACGACTTGATGCACGACGGCCGCATCAACCGCGAACCGGGCGAGATGGAAACACGGTCCTTCCAGACCTTGCAACCGCTGATGCGCCACCACCGCGTGGCCAGCGCTGACCAAGCGGCCGTGCAACACATGATCTTGATGACCGAGGTGACACAAGTGGCCCCGTGCCACCTGAAGATGGCCGGTCGGCCGTTTTCGATCCATGATCTCGATGCCTTGGTGGTGTTGGTGCAAGAGGCGGACATCTGGGTCAGCAGCTTGCCTGTGCTGGGCGAGCAGATCACGCAGCAGCTGTCGCAAGAGTGGTGGGTCCAGGCGCCCGAGAGCGCGCAAGCTTTGCTCCAGCCGGCCGGGCGGTTGGGCTTTTTACGGTCTGCGGCCCTGTTCACGAGCCCGGCTGCACGGGCGCTGGGCATGCCTGAGATTCGGCAATCGCAAATCAACGCCTTGGAGGAAATATGACAAAGAAAGCCTGGCCTACGCCGCAGGTCGATGCGGCCGAGCACTTTATGCGCAGCGAACAGGCGAGCCGACAAGGTTATGTCATGTTGCCCCTGGCGCGCCAGCTCGAGTGTGAATTGAACGAAGCGGTGGCCAGCCTTCGCGCGGCGGGCCTGCCCATACCCGAGCAGGGTGGCTATAAGCCGGCGGCGTCAGTGCCGCCCCAAGGCTTGAGCGCAGCCGTCGCATCTCCAGCCAGCCCCCCCAGTCCCAATTCGGCCGACTCCGCGCCCAGCCAAGCGCCAAGCGGCACACCGCCAGCCCGCCTGGCCCCTAGCCAGGCGCCCACCAATGCGGGCGAGACCGTGGCTTACGAAGACGGACAAGTGCTGTTCAACAAGGGCGACAGCGCCCAGCATCTGGCGATCATTGTGCAGGGGGCAGTCGAGGTGTTTGACCCTGTTGACCACAAGACCCTGGCCACGCTGGGCGTAGGCAGCTCCTTTGGTGAGCAAGCGGTGCTCGATGGCGGTGTGCGCGGCGCGTCTGTGCGTGCAGTGGGGCAGGTCAAATGCATCGAGATCAGCACCGGGCCAGTGCGCGCCGTGCTGCGCAGCGACCCAGGCCTGTTGCGACCCACGGTCGAAGCGCTCTTGTTGCAGCTGGGCATGGTCAATCAGATCACCCGCTTGCTGGCCACGCCTGGCGGTCCCACCGAATACCGCATTGCCGGGGAAGAAAACCTCAGTGCCCAGCATCTGCAGCGCAAGCTCGCCGAGGTGCATGCCCTCCCTGATTCGCACGGCTTGAGCGCCGAGCAACTCATGTTCCTCAAGCTGGAGTCCTGCGATAAATTGCTCATCAGCCTGTACCCGGCAGGGCACAGCTTTGCAGCCACCTCGGCCGCTGACTTGGGCGACGCCCATGTGCTAGTGGCTGGCACGGCCGAGGGCCGCTTTGGAAGCAAGGTGGTGCAGCTCGGTCGTGGGAGTATTTTGGGCCTGGCCGAAGCCATTTCTGGGGAGATGGTGCCCTGGCGGCTGACGGCGCTCACTGAGGTGACCGTCAAGACCATGCCGATGGACAAGGTGCTGCGCGACCTCGAACGCGCCAACTCAGGCCTGCGCGGCATCGTCCGCTACACCACGGCCCGCATCCTTGACCTGCAAAAAACGTTGGTGGGCTGATGGCCTTGTGCGTGCCTGCGCAGAGTGAACCCACCCTCGGTCAATGCAGAGGGGGGCTGTTCAAAAACCAGGTGTTCATCTCGCCCTTGCCTTTGACGTCAATGACACCGCGATGCTCGAGCAAGAAAGGCTTGAGCAAAGCCTGGCAGGTCGAATCGGTCAACTGAATCCGACCGGTGACGCCGTGTGACTCCATGCGGCTGGCGGTGTTCACCACATCACCCCACAGGTCGTACAGGAACTTGCTTTTCCCGATGACACCGGCGACAGCAGCACCCGTGCTGATGCCAATTCGGATGTTGAGGGGGTATGGACTTTGCGCATTGAAGTCACGCATGGCGTCCAACATGTCGAGCGCCATGTCTGCCGCGCGATCGGCATGGTCCGGCACCACCACAGGCAGACCCGCAGCGGCCATGTAACAGTCGCCAATCGTTTTGATCTTCTCCAGGCCGCGATGCTCGGCGATGTGGTCAAAACGCGTGAAAAGGTCGTTCAACACATCGACCAATACGATGGGGCTCACGCCTTGTGAAAATGCCGTGAAGCCCACAATGTCCGCAAACAGTACCGTGACGTCGGCATAGCTGTCCACAATGGCCAGGTTGAGGTGATCGGCCCTTGATTTGGAGCGCCCTTTCAGACGCTCTGCAATAGCTTGAGGCAGCACGTTGTGCAGCAGCATGTCCGACAGTTCCTGCTCCACCAGCACTTGCTCGTAGAGTTTTTGGGTTTCCAGATTCAACAGCCGCACTTGAAGCAGGTTTTGAACCCGCGCCAGCACTTCGGCGATGTCGAAAGGCTTGCTCACAAAGTCCAGGGCCCCGGCTTTCAAGGCACGCAATTTTTCGTTGGGCTGGGCCGTGATGACCAAGACCGGGAGCGGACCGTCGCCCTCCAGGATTTTGAGTCCCTCCATCACTTCAAAGCCATCGACCTCGGGCATGTTCAGGTCCAGCAGGATCAGGTCAAAACGGTGCTCTGCGTGCAGCGCGATCACCTCGGCCGGATTTTGCGTGGATGAGACGGCGTCGTAACCGGCGCTGCGCAGCAAGCGTTCGAGCAACAGCACGTTGGCCGCCTGATCGTCCACGATGAGCAGCTTGGCTTGGAGGATGTCTGAGGGATGGATCACGAACTTGCGCTCAACCCACGAGAGGCCGTGTTCTGGGCCAACTCGAGCGCCAGGTCCAGGGTAGACATGAACTCCTCCACCACGATGGGCTTGGTGAGGTAGCGAAAAAAGCCCAGCTGCTGGCCCACTTCAATGTCGCGCAGCATGGCATTGGCGCTGATGGCGACCACGGGAATGTGGGCTGTGGCGGGGTCTTCCCGCAGCATCTTCAGCGCGTCTATGCCGCTGATGCCCGGCAAGTTGATGTCCATCAAAATCACGTCTGACAACGCGGATCGCGCCAGAGCGATGCCCAGCGTGCCATTGACCGCCGTCAGCAGTTCAATGTCAGGACGCCGGTCGATCAATCGTTCGACCAAGGTCATGTTGGCCGGGTTGTCCTCAATGTAAAGCAGGGTTCGCTGAGCGGCCACGATGGGCTCACTGGCTGGCTGGGGCGCTGCGTGCTGTTTCGCCCTGACCGCGAGCTCTGGGGCAGGCGTGCTGCGCAATTCAACCCAAAACACGCTGCCCTGGCCTGAGGTGCTGTCCACCCCCAGCACGCCGTCCATCAGTTCAACCAATTGCTTGGTCACCACCAGACCGATCCCGGTTCCAGCGACGCTGCCGGCCTCTTGACCCAAGCGGTTGAACGGCTGAAAAAGTTGCGCCATTTTTTCCTGCGTCAAGCCTGCGCCGGTGTCAGTGAAACTGATGCGAATGCGATCCGCGGTCACGGCGGAGCATTCCACTCTCACTTGACCATGGGCTCGGTTGTACTTGATGGCGTTAGACAGCAGGTTGATGACGATTTGCTTGAGCCGCGTCTGGTCTGCCCACACAAAGCGGGGCTGCTCAAACTGAGGAAAGCGCATGGCAATGCCGCGTTGTTGGGCCTGGGCCTCCATCATGGTCTGGCATTCAGCCAAGACCTCCGACAAAGCCACAGGCTCCAGCGACAAAGACACTTTCCCGGACTCCACCACCGAGAGGTCCAGGATTTCATTGATCAGCTTCAACAGGTGCCAGCCGGCCTGAAGAATCTGGGTGATGCTTTCCTTTTGGGCATCCGAGGGTGCAGGGGAAGAGGTTTCCATCAGCTGCGCAAAGCCAAGAATGGCGTTCAGGGGCGAACGCAGCTCGTGGCTCATGCTGGAGAGAAAATCGGATTTGGCGAGATTGGCCTTTTCCGCCGCAGATTTGGCGCTCTCCATTTCCACGTTGGTCTCCTGCAAAGCTTGTTCGAAGCGTTTGCGTTCAGTGACATCGCGCGCTGCGGCGAACACCCCTTGCAAGGTTCGGTCGCGGTCGTAAAACGTGGTGGCGTTGTAGGAAACGACGGTTTCCTTGCCGTCCCGGGCGCGTGCCGTCAGCTCGTAATCCGTGACTTTTTTGTCGCTCAACACCAGCCTGATGCCCGCTTCGGCGCGGGCCGGATCGGTGAAATAGCTTTTGAAGGGCGCACCGATCAACTCGTCCCGCGTGCAACCCGTGAGTGCTTCCATCTGCTTGTTGACGTCGGTGATGATGCCGGCCGGATCGGTCGTCATCAGGGCATCGATGTTGGACTCGATCAGTGAGCGCGTGTAGAACTGCTGATCCCGCAAACGCTGATCGAGCTTCTTTTGCTCGGCTTCGACCTGTTTGCGTGCGGTGTTGTCGGTGCCGATCAACAAGTAGCCAATGATGACGTTGTCAATGTCCCGCAGCGCTTTGACAGACACCACCGCTGGGAACCGGCTGCCGTCCTTGCGGATATAGGTCAGCTCGTAAATATCTTCAATGCCCCGCGATGCTTTGAAGACCAAGGCCTCAAAGCCTGGCGTGATCGGCGTATCAAACTCCGCACTCAGCTCCCGCGCCCGGGTGATCAACTCTTGCGGGTCTGAAATTTCAGCCGGGGTGATGGTGTTCATCACCTCTTCGGTTAAGTAGCCCAGCATGCGCTCAGCGCCCACGTTGAAAATCTGGATCACGCCCTTGGCGTCGGTGGCGATGCTGGAGAAGTTGGCACTGTTGAAGATGGCGTTTTGCAAGGCCTCCGCTTTGATGACGGCCTCTTCGGGCCGAACTTTGGTGGCGACCTCAGGGGTAAGGTGATCGACTTCGAGCTTGTTTTTTGGATTCATGGGGGGGTGATGGGACGCGGACGAGCCGAGTCTTGGGGTGTCTTAGTTGGTAAGGCTTGCAGTGCAGTGCGACGAATCGCATCACGTCGCCCCGGGCGCATGTGGGCAATCACTGCATTGTTTTGGCGTCAAACAGGTCGTTGGCAGACCTGTGCTGAATTTCAAGAGACTGTCCAGCGCGCCTTGGACCCGTATCCCCGTCTGGTGGATTTTGCTTGAAAACTGTTACCAATGTTGTCGGGGACAGTTTGGGCATTCGAGGTGGAGCTTTGCGCCAGCTGGTCCGCGATGCTTAGTTCGTGACTGAACAGGAGACTTGAAAATAACTTTAGTATTCGGTTCATGCCATACTCGACCGCATGAATGTGAATTTTCGTACCCGGGTTATTGCAATTGCTGACGCTTGTCCTGCCGAGCTGCTAGCAGGCCGGTACTTGGCATGGAGTCAAAGATGAGTCCTGCTGCACCGTCGACGGCGCCACTGACGTCTAGCCCCGGCAAAGGCATGATGGCCGGGCTGAAGACCTGGTGGCTCAGCGAAGACCCCAATTCGCTGGCTTGGCACACCCGCGCGCTGTACCTTGACTACATTTTCAACAGCGGTCTGGGGCTCTTCATCAGCTTGGCCATTTACCTGTCTTGGCAAGGCACGACCTGGGGCTTCCTGCAAGGCTTCATGCTCGTCTGGATTGCCTACCTGGTCTGCCGGCTGAGTGCTGGCGTGGTGTTCTCACTGCAAGACCGGCGATCGGCCATGCCCATTGAGGTGCTGCGCAGGTGGGGCCGACTGCCCGTGTTGCTTCAGTTGATCGACGGCACCATGCTGTCCATTTTGTGTCTGGTCATCTACCCAGAAGTTGATCACATGACGCAGGCCATCGTGCTGGCCTCCCTGCTGGTCATGGTGGGGTCAACCGCTTTCAGTCTGGCTTGGCACGGCTTGGCCGTCCTGGTTTATGCGCCCCCCATCTACATCAGCTTGGCGTGGGCCACTTGGCATCAAACCCATGCTTATGCCAAACCATTTGCCGGGTTCACGCTGGGCATGTTTGCGCTCTACGCTTTTTATGTCAGAAATCAGCGCAGGACCATGAACAAAGGCTTTGAGCTGGCCCGACTCAACGGCGAGCTGGCCAACGAGTTACAGACCAAGAACGTGGAGTTGCACGAGTTGGCCGCGAGCCGGGGCCGCTTGCTGGCCACGGTCAGCCACGACCTGAGGCAACCTGCGCATGCGATTGGTCTGCTGACCGAGCAAGCCTTGCTCGACCCCGCCAGTGGCCGCTTTAAAGAAACGCTGAGCGATCTCAATGGCCTGAGCCATTCCCTGAGCGCCTCGCTGGCCACCCTGATGGACCTGACCCGGCTTGACGCTGGGCTGGTGCAGGTGCGCATGGCGGCCATTCCGCTGGGCGCCTTGCTCGAAGGTTTGCTGGTGGAGTACTCGCCCACGGCCCGCAACAAGGGCCTGGTCTTGAGCGTCAGCAGCAATCCCGGCTGGGTGCACTCCGACCCCGTGCTGCTGCATGCCGTCTTGGGCAACTTGCTGGCCAATGCCCTGAAGTACACCCGCCAGGGGCAGGTCAAGGTCTATGCGCAGGAAAGCGAGCAAGACATCCGGGTGGTGATTGAAGACACAGGTATCGGCATTGCGCCTGATCAGCTCGACCTGATCTTCCGGGAATTCGTGCGCTTAGACGGGTCCCTGCCGGGCACCGAAGGGCTGGGCCTGGGCCTGTCCATCGTCAGGCGCTATGCGGCCTTGCTGTCCCACCGGATTGATGTCGAATCCAAGCTCGACCAAGGCTCGCGCTTTAGCATCGTGCTGGCGCGCGCGCAACCGGATTCGCGGGCCTTGGCGGCATCAGCGGCTTCGGCCAACGACGAGAGGCTCAAAGGCCTTCGCGTCTTGGTGGTCGACAACGTGGACCTCTTGCTCAAAAGCATCACGGGAACGCTGACGGGTTGGGGCTGCGTGGTCAGCACGGCCGAATGCATGATGCAGGCCATGGACCGACAGGCCACCCAGCCCATTGACCTGATCATCAGCGACTACCACTTAGGCGACCGCGAACCCGATGGGTTGAGCGTGATTGCCAAGCTGCGTGAACTGCACCAAGCCAGCAAGCCGCTGCCTGCCATCTTGATGACTGGCGATGTGGCCCGCGAGCTCGAAGCTCGGGCCAACGACGCTCAGATCACCGTCCTGCACAAGCCTGTGCGCCCTGCCCTGCTCCAGCGCTGCATTTTGCAAGTGCTTGACGCGCAAGGCTGAAGGCCGACACCCGCCGCCCCTGAAGCGCTATTGGGAACCGCGGAACCGCGCGGGGGCTAGCACCTTGTGCCTCATCGCGAGACGGGCTTTTCGCGGGATACCATCTTGCCCTGTGGTCGGGCCGCAGTCCGCCTGGCCCACTGAGCCCACTCCTCTTCCTATCCCTTGACCTGAAAGACCCACAACATGCACGCAGCCTGGTATTGCAGCAACGGTAAAGCCCAAGACGTGCTGGTGTTGAGCGACATGCCCGACCCTCAGGCCGGCCCCGGCGAAGTGCGGGTGCGCCTGGCGACTTCGGGGGTCAACCCGTCGGACGTCAAGTCGCGCATGGCCCGGCCACTGACACACGAGCGGATCGTGCCGCACAGCGATGGCGCGGGCGTGATTGACCAAGTGGGCGCTGGCGTGCCGGCCAACCGCGTGGGCGAGCGGGTGTGGACCTGGAACGCGCAGTGGAATCGCCAGCACGGCACCGCCTCGGAATTCGTGGCGTTGCCCAGCGAGCAAGCCGCCCACTTGCCCGATGGCACCGACTTCGCGGCTGGCGCTTGCCTGGGCATCCCGGCCCTGACCGCCGTGCAAGCCGTGCGCCTGGCGGGCGATGTGAAGGGCAAGACGGTGTTGGTTACCGGCGCTTCGTCGGCCGTGGGGCATTACGTTGCGCAGTTGCTGACGCTGGCCGGGGCGCGCGTACTAGGCACGGTTGGCTCGCCAGAAAAAGCCTTGCATGCCCAAGCAGCCGGCGTGCACGAGGTGATTTATTACAAGACCGAGTCGGTGCCAGAGCGGGTGAAGGCGCTGACCGGCGGCAAGGGTGTGGACGTGATCGTGGACATGGATTTCTCCACCACCGCGACCTGGCTGCCTGCCGGCGTGCTGGTGCCGCACGGCACGCTGGTGTGCTTTGGCTCCAACGCGCCCGAGGTGCCGCTGAACTTTCGCAGCTTGCTGTGGAATTCTTTGAACTTCAAATTCTTCCTGGTCTACGACCTGACGCCGGCGGACCGTCAAGCCGCTTTGCAGCAGCTCGATGGCGTGCTGCGCGCAGGCAAGTTGAAACACACCATCGGCCCGCAGTTTGCCTTGGCCGACATCGTGAAAGCCCATGAAACGGTCGAAGCGGGACGCGCCATTGGCAACGTCATCCTGACCCTCTAGGCCATCTAAGCCCTCTAGACCCTCTAGGCCCGTCTACCGCTGACGCCTGAATCCCCCAAGCGGCAAAGACCGCCGACCGCCCGCTACAAGCCATGACCGCAACCTCTTCTTCTTCCCTCCCCGCAGGCGCGGCTCTGGCCGGCATCAAAGTCCTTGAACTTGGCCAATTGATCGCCGGCCCCTTTGCCGCCAAAACCTTGGCCGACTTTGGCGCCGAGGTGATCAAGATCGAAGCCCCCGGCGCAGGCGACCCCTTGCGCAAATGGCGCTTGCTCAAAGACGGCACCTCCGTCTGGTGGCAGGTGCAGTCGCGCAACAAGCGCTCGCTGGCCCTGGACTTGCGCGAGGCCGAAGGCCAGGCCATCGTGAGGCGCCTGGCCGCTGAGGCGGACGTGTTGATAGAAAACTTCCGTCCCGGCGCCATGGAGCAGTGGGGCCTGGGTCCGGACGAACTGCACAAGCTCAACCCCCGGCTGATCATGCTGCGTATCAGCGGCTACGGCCAGACCGGCCCGTACCGCAACCGCCCCGGTTTTGGCGTGGTGGCCGAGGCCATGGGCGGCTTGCGCCACCTCACGGCCGAACCGGGCCGCGTGCCAGTGCGCATGGGCGTGAGCCTGGGCGACACCCTGGCCGCCCTGCACGGCGTGATTGGCATTTTGCTGGCCCTGAACCACCGCCACACCAGCGGCGTGGGCCAGGTGATTGACGTGGCCTTGTACGAGGCGGTTTTCAACTGCATGGAAAGCCTGCTGCCCGAGTACAGCGCTTTTGGCGCCGTGCGCGGCGCCGCCGGCAGTGCCTTGCCCGGCATTGCACCGTCCAACGCTTACCGCTGCCGAGACGGCGGCTACGCGCTGATTGCCGGCAACGGCGACAGCATCTTCAAGCGGCTGATGGCCTTGATTGGCCGGGACGACCTGGCCCAAGACCCCACCCTCGCCGACAACACCGGCCGCGTGGCCCGGGTGGAAGAACTGGACCGAACGATTGGCGCCTGGACCGCCGAGCGCAGTGTGGACGAGGTGCTGCAAGCGCTGGAAGGCGCGTCGGTGCCGTCAGGCCGCATCTACACCGTGGCCGACATTGCGGCTGACCCGCACTACCAGGCGCGCGGCATGCTGCAACAAGTCGACCTGGGCGACGGCAGCTTGCTCACCGTGCCGGGCATCGTGCCCAAGCTGTCCCTTACCCCCGGCAGCCACCGCCGCAACGCGCCCACTGTGGGCCAAGATACCGACAACGTGCTGCGCGAGATGGGGCTGGACGCCACGCAAATACAAACGCTGAAAGACAAAGGCATCGTGCAATGACTGCAGCCAAGCGCATCTACTTCAACGAAGTCGTCACCCGCGACGGCTTTCAGATCGAGCCTGAGTTCATCGCCACCGACGCCAAGGTAGCGCTGGTCAACGCGCTCAGCGCCTGCGGCTACGCCAAGATCGAGGTGACATCATTCACCTCGGCCAAGGCCATTCCCATGTTGCGCGACGCGGAGGAGGTGATGGGCCGTATTCAGCGGGTACCGGGCGTCGAGTACACGGTGCTGGTGCCCAATGTGCGCGGCGCTGAGCGGGCGCTCGAATCCAAGGCGGACGAGCTCAACCTCGTCATGTCCACCTCAGAAACCCACAACCTGGCCAACCTGCGCATGTCGCGCGAGAAAAGCTTTGCCGGCTTACGCGACGTCATTTCCCTTACTCAAGGCCAAGTTCCTGTGAATGTGTCGCTGTCCACCTGCTTTGGCTGCCCCATGGAAGGCGACGTGCCGGTGAACGAGGTGCTGCGCTGGGCCGATCGCTTTGCCGAACTCGGCGTGCGCGGCCTGACGATTTGCGACACCACGGGCATGGCCCATCCGGCGCAGGTCAGCCACCTGGCACGCGCCCTGCAAGAGCGATTTGCCGGTCTGCAACTCACACTGCACTTTCACAACACACGCGGCATGGGCCTGGCCAACGTGCTGGCCTCGGTGCAGCAAGGCATTGAGCGTTTTGACGGCTCGCTGGGCGGCCTGGGCGGTTGCCCTTACGCGCCGGGGGCCAGCGGCAACATCTGCAGCGAAGACGCCATCCACATGCTGGACGCCATGGGCTACGACACCGGGATCGACTTGGCTCGCCTGCTGAGCATTGCCCAAGACCTGCCGCGCATCGTGGGGCACAGCGTGCCGGGCCAGGTGGCCAAGGCGGGGCGCATCACGGATCTGCACCCTGCACCGGCTGGCGTGGCCGGCTGAAGCAGGCTTGAGCCTGAAAGCAAGCCCGGTCTAACCCAAGACCCGCTGCGCCACGGCGGTGTAAGTCGGAATTCCCAGCAGCAGGTTCAGCGGAAAGGTCACGCCCAGGCTCAGGCCGAAGTACAGTGAGGGATTTGCTTCGGGCAAGGCGTAGCGCAGCACGGCTGGCACGGCAATGTAAGACGCGCTGGCGGCCAGCACCATCAGCAAGGCGGCGTCGCCCACCGGCAGGCTGAGCACCCAGGCCAGCCCCAGCGCCAAGCCGGCATGCACCACGGGACCGAGCACCGCGTAAGCAATCAGCAGCGGGGATTTGTCCTTGATCTGCGGCAGGTTGCGCGCGGCCATCAGGCCCATGTCCAGCAAGAAGAAGGACAACATGCCCTTGAACAGATCGCCAGAGAAAGGCTGCATGGCGGCCTTGCCCGCGTCGCCGGTGATCAGGCCCACGACCATGGCGCCTAGCAGCAGCAACTGCGCCCCGTCGGTGAAGGACTCGTGCAGGATCTTGCCGATGGAGGTCGGCGGTTTGGCCGGCGCGCCCAGCACGGCCGCGCCGCCGCCCACGGCCACCACGGCCGTCGCAGCCTGCTGGCGCAGCGAATTGGCCAAGACCACCGCCATGATGATGGCCGGCGACTCCATCAGTGCCATGGCCGCCGCCATGTGTCCGCCGTAGGCAATCTGCTGGTTCTCCATGTACTGCACGGCCGTGACAAAGGTCACCGCACTGACCGAGCCATACGTGGCGGCCACGGCGGCCGCGTCAAAACCCGAGACAAAGCGCCGCAACACCCAGTAGCCCAACAGCGGAATGACGATGGCCAAGGCAATGGCCGCGCCCAAGCTCAGACCGACGTTGGCCGTGAGGCCGGAGTGCGACAGCGCAAAGCCGCCTTTCAGGCCCAGGGCCATGAGCAGGTACAGCGATAAAAAGCGCGAGATGGCGGGCGGGATTTCGAGGTTGGATTTCACACCGCCGGCCAAGACGCCGAAGACGAAGAAAAGAATGGCGGGGTCGAGCAGGTTTTGCATGGGAGTGTCCTTGTTGGGCGTGATCGTAGGAACTTCCGACTATTTTGTAAAATCGATTCTCAAGCAATTGAATATAGACAAAAGGCTATGAACATCACTTTCCGCCAGCTCCGGCTGTTCCTGGCCTTGGCCGATACCGGCAGCGTGAGCGCGGCCGCCAAGGCCATGCATGTCACGCAACCCACCGCGTCCATGCAGCTCAAAGAAGTCACCCAGTCCGTCGGCCTGCCCCTGTACGAGCTGGTGGGTAAAAAAATCTACCTCACGGAGGTGGGGCAAGAGTTGGCCAGCACGGCGCGCGCCGTGGCCCAAGCCTGGGATTCGTTTGAGCAAAACGTGGACGGCCTCAAAGGCCTGTCACGGGGCAAGCTGCGGGTGGCAGTCGTCAGCACGGCCAAGTACTTTATGCCCCGGCTGATTGGCAGTTTTTGCAAGCGCCACCCGGCCATTGACCTGTCGCTGGAAATCTTGAACCGCGACGGCGTGGTGCAGCGGCTGCGCGAGAACCTGGACGACCTGTACATCATGTCCATGCCGCCAGCGGACATGGACTTGAGCGACGAGGTCTTCATGCCCAACCCGATCGTGGTGATCGTGCCCAACGCCAGCCCGCTGGCCAAGCGAAGTGCCGTGACCCTGCAGGAACTGGCGCAGCACCGCTTCATTCTTCGGGAAAAAGGCTCGGGCACGCGCATGGCAATTGACCAGCATTTCAAGCGCCTGAAGTTCCGCCCCGACGTGCGCTTGGAGTTGGGCAGCAACGAAGCCATCAAGGAATCGGTCGCCGGCGGGCTGGGTGTGGGCGTGGTGTCGCGCCATGCCCTGCACGGCCACAACAAAGAGCACGGCGTCAGCGTGGTCGAGGTGGCTGGCTTTCCCCTGCCCTCGGCCTGGCACATCGTTCACCCGGCGGGCAAAAAGCTCTCGCCGCTGGCTTCAGCCTTCAAGCAGCATGTGCTGCAAGAAGTGCTGCGGCGCAAGCCAAGCACCGCGTCAACGGCTTGACGACTCAGCGGGCGTGACCGGGTCCAGGTGCGTCATCATGTTCAGCACCGGGTGGCGGTCCAGCACGCGCTGCCGGGCATCCAGCGCAATCGCATGGCCCTCGGCCACCGTGAGTTGGGCATCGACTTCCAGGTGCACATCGACCCAGAGCATGTCGCCGGCCTTGCGGGTGCGCAGGTCGTGCAGGCCGATCACGCCTGGCGTGGCGCGAATTTCGGCGGCTATCTTGTCGGTTTCTTCGGTGGTGGCTGACTTGTCCGCCAAGTCGTGCAAGGCCGTCCAAGCAAAGCCCCAACCCATCTTGCTGACCATGAAGCCGACGATCAAGGCGGCAATCGGGTCCAGCAAGGCATGGCCCAGCAAATTGCCGCCGATGCCGATGGCCACCACCAGGGATGAAGCCGCGTCCGATCGCGCATGCCAGGCATTGGCCACCAGCAAACCAGACCGTACCTTTTGCGCCACCGCCAACATGTAGCGAAACAAGGCTTCTTTGACCACCAAGGCACCCAGCGCCACCCAGAGCGCCAGGGGCTGTACCGGCGCAATGCTGTCCGGCGCCCGCAGCTTGCCGACTGCCGCCCAGACCATGGCCAGGCCCACCGCCAAGAGCAAACCGCCCAGCAGCATGGATGCGGCGTTTTCATAGCGGTGGTGGCCGTAGGGGTGGTCAGCGTCGGCTTCCTTTTTGCTGTGGTGCGCGGCCAGCAACACCACAAAATCGGCCAGCAGGTCCGACAGGGAGTGGATGCCGTCCGCCACCAGGCCCTGCGAGCCTGACACCATACCCGCGCTGACTTGCCCGGTGGTCAGGCCCAGGTTGACGGCCACGCTGACCCAGGTGCTGCGCTGAATGGCGGCGTCTTTGGCCTGCGCTTTGTCGGCGGGGTCTTCGGTCCAGTCATTGATATCGTCCATGCTGCATCCTAATTCCTCAGGGCGACGCTTTCCAGTTTGACGACCACGGGCCCGCCGCTGGGGCAGGCCCTGTTGCCGCGCATAATCCGCAGAACGCTTGTTTTACTGTCCCGTTTCACTCACCGATCGCCCGCTCACGCCGCACTGCAGCCCGGCCGGGCCGCTTTAACTGCCGTGTCTTTGATCAAACAACTGGTTTTTTGTGCGGACGATTTTGCCTTGCACCGCGCGGTCTCTGAAGGCATTGCAACGCTCGCGCACCAGGGTCGCATCACGGCCACCAGTGCCATGGTCTTGTCGCCCCACTGGCAGCAAGACGTGGGGCTGCTCAAGCCACTCAGGAACCGGATCGACGTGGGCCTGCACCTGGACTGGACCAGCGACTTTGCGCACCAAGCCGGCCATGGCCTGACGCTGGCGGGCGCCCTCTTGGCTTGCGCGCTGCGGCGGATCAGCGCCCGCCAAGCGCGGCCCGTGATTGAGCGGCAGCTCGACGCTTTTGAAAGCGCTTGGCAAGCGCCGCCCGACCATGTGGACGGCCACCAACACGTTCAGCAATTCCCCGGCATCCGGGACGCGCTGGTGCAGCTCATGACAGAGCGTTACGGCAGCGCTGGCAAGCGGCCCTACCTGCGCATTTCCAAGCTGCCAGCAGGCACAGCGGACTTCAAGGCGCAGGTGATTGCCGCCATGGGGGCCGAGCCTTTGCGCAACCTGGCGCAAAAAAGGGGCCTTCCCGCCGCGCCGGCACTTGCGGGCGTCTATGACTTCGGCGGCGACCTGTCCGATTACGACCAACGCATGCAGGCTTGGCTCAACACCAGCCCCGCTGGCACCTTGCTGATGTGTCACCCGGGCTTGGCACTCAGTGCTGACCAAACGGCCCAGGAGCCGCACGACCCGATTGCCGCCGCTCGGCAGCGCGAATACCACTACCTGGCCAGCGCACCGTTTCAAGCGCGCCTGCAAAGCCAAGGCATTGAGCTGGTGCGCGGCTCTGACCTCTACTCTTTTTGATGGTGAAAACGTTGTGACCGCCCCTGCTTTGAACATCCCTAGACCAACGAGCAAGACTTTTTGGCTGCCGTCTTGGCTCTTGCTGGCCTTGCTGTGGGGCTTCTTGCTGCTGCTGGCCACCTGGCGGCCGCTGGCCTTGCCCGATGAAGGCCGCTACGGCGAAATTGGACGCTGGATGCTGGTGTCTGGCGACTGGTTGGTGCCGCGCATCAACGGCATTCCCTTCTTTCACAAGCCCCCGCTGCTGTACTGGCTCGAAGCCCTGAGCATGGGTGTTTTTGGGGCCCACCCCTGGGCCGTGCGCCTGGTGCCCGCCCTGCACGCCGGCCTGATGCTGCTGGCCTTGTTTGCAGCGGCGCGCCTCGCCGGCGGTGAAGCACTGGCGCGGCGCGCAGCGCTGATGCTGGGCACCAGCCTGGCTTTCCTGATTGGCGGGCAGTACGTCAACCACGACATGATGGTGGCCTGCTGGATCGGCGTGACGCTCTGGTGCCTGGCTGCCTGGACCCTGCAAGGCGAGCAGGCCGACCCTCGCTTGGCTTTGCTGGCCTTTGCGGCGAGCGCCCTGGGCGTGCTGAGCAAGGGGCTGATCGGTTTTGTGTTGCCTGGCCTGGTTTGGCTGGTTTGGCTGGCTTGGACGCGGCAGCTGCGCAAAGTTTTGCAACTGCCCTGGCTGCGTGGTGTAGCTGTGTTCGCCCTCTTGGCCGCGCCTTGGTTTGTGATGGTGCACCAGCAGTACCCTGGCGCGCTGAATTATTTGTTCGGCACGCACCAGGTGGGCCGCTTCACGGGGACGCATTTCAACAACGCCCGGGCTTGGTGGTTTTACCTCGCCTGCCTGCCCTTGTTGATGTTCCCCTGGCTCTTTTTCATCCGCCCTTCACGCCCGGGCCTGACCTCGCCGCAAAAGGCCTGGCGCTCTTTGCTGTGGATATGGGTGGCGGTCATCGTGGGCTTCTTCTCCGTGCCCAACTCCAAGATCGTGGGCTATGTGCTGCCCGTCATGCCGCCTTTGGCGCTGCTGGCCGCCATGGGTTGGGACGATTGGTTCAAAAACAAACCCCTGACCCATCACCGCATGCTGCCAGCCCTCGGCTTTGTGGCCGCCGTGCTGGCCATTTGCGCCACGGTGGCGGCCGGCCGCTACAGCCTCAAGCAGTCCAGCCAAGATGTCGCCACCACCCTTGCTTGCGCCGCAGCGCCCAAGGACAAGGTTTATTTCCTGGAGGATTTTGCATACGACCTCCCCTTCTACGCACGCAGCACCCAACCGGCTGTGGTCTTGCGCGACTGGGCCGAAGACCGCCGCAGCGCAGGCGACAACTGGAAGCGTGAACTTTTCGAAGGCGCCAACTTTGACGCCCAAGCCGGCGCCGTGCTGCAAGCCCCTGATGTGCTGGCGGCTACCGCCCAGCAAGCGGGCAATTGGTTGATGGTGCCCAAGGAGCGAACACTTCAGGGTGTGCCCGCCGGCTGGACCGTAGCCAGCCAAGGCCAGGCCTGGACGCTGCTGCGCTCAGCGGGCGAAGGCCCAGAGGCGGCTCAGCAAAAAAGTTTGGCCGGCTGCCAGCACCAGGGCCGCTGAAAGCGCGAGCATGTCGGGCCAGCCCCCGACGTGAAGCAAGAGCATGAAGACCAGCTCGTTGAGCGCAAAGCCGGCCAGCGCCGTCACGGAAAAACGCCGCAGGCTTTGCCAAAAAGCGGTCGTGGTGTCCTGAAAACTCAGCCAGCGATGGCCGCCAAAGCTGACGCAAAACGCAACCGCGAAGCCCAAGGCATTGGCGAATTCGGGCCGCACAGTGGACTTAGTCAAGGCAAACACGGCCACGTGCGTGAGCGCTGCCGCGCCGCCTACCAACAAAAACCAAAACGCTGCCCGGCGCGCCTGCATGCAACGTCCTTTAAGGCAAGCGCCGTGGCTCGGCCTCAGCCGTCAGCGCCGATGGCCGGGCCAAGCCCGCCCCGTCGCGCTGACGCAGCAAGAAGGTCGGGCGCTGCTTGACCTCCTCAAAAATGCGGCCCACGTACTCGGCCACGATGCCAATGCCCAGTAATTGCAGGCCGCTCAAGAACATCATGCCCACCACGATCGTGGCGTAGCCGGGCACGTCCAAGCCCCAAACAAAATACTCCAGCATCACCCAGGCGCCATAGGCCATGGCCAGGGCCGCCATGGTCAACCCTAAAAAAGCCAGCAGGCGCAGCGGCGCCATGGAAAAAGCGGTGAAACCCGTCAGCGCCAGCTTGGCCGATGCCAGCAGGCCGAAATTGCTGGCGCCTTCCTGGCGCTGCAGCGGCTCGTAGTCAATGGCGATGCTCGGAAAACCCACCCAGGCGTACAGCCCTTTCATGAAGCGGTTGCGCTCTGGCAGCGCATTGAGCGCCTGCACCACGGCCCGGTCCATCAAGCGAAAGTCGCCGGCATGGGCCGGAATCTGCACCCGGTTGCCAAAATTGACCAGGTCGTAAAAGAGGCCCGTCAGGCGGCGTTGCACCAGCGACTGGTCGGCCCTGGAGCGCCGCACGGCGTACACCACATCCAAGCCCTGGCGCCAGTGCGCCAGCATCTCGGGCAACAGCGTCACCGGGTGCTGGCCGTCGGCGTCCATCAGCACCACCACATCGCCCTGGGCGGCTTCCAGTCCAGCGGTCAAGGCGGCTTCCTTGCCAAAGTTGCGAGACAACTCCAGCACCACCACCTCCGGGTGGCTCTGGCGCAGAAGACGCGCCACTTGCAGGGTGTTGTCCCGGCTGCCGTCGTCGATGACGATCAACTCCACCGCCGAAAAAAGCGATCGCAGGGTTTGCAAAATCTCGGGCACCACACTGGCCAGGTTCTGCCCTTCGTTGTAGGCGGGCAAGACGCAAGACACAGAGGGCGAATGCTGGCGGGAATTCATGAGCTCAAACCCAGGCTTGAAAAACCGGGATTATCGCAGTGGCCCATGCGGAGCCAGGCTCTGGCTAAACCAGGGTGATCGGCACGCAGAGCTGGTAGCCCACGCCCCAGACCGACTTGATGGCGGCCTCGTCACCTTCGGACTGCACGGCCTTGAATTTCTTACGCAGGCGCGCCACCAGCTCCTCCTGCGCGTGCTTGCTCATCAAGTCGTCCGACTGGTCATCCACGTACAAGTCGCACAACACACCCGACTCCAGCGTGTTGTCCTTGGCCTGGGTCAAGGCCACCAGCAAGGCTTTTTCTCGGTGCGTCAAGCGCAATTTTTGACGCGGCTCCGGCCCCACCAAGGTGCGGTCGCGCAGGCTCAGTGACCATTCGGCGCCGGTGTTCTTTTTCTTGATGCGCCGCCCCAGGCTGAGCAGCACCAACACCAACTCATCGGGGGCAATGGGTTTGGTCAGGTACATGTCGGCGCCGCCGTCCTTGTAGCCTGAGATCCGGTCGGGCAGCGCGACCCGCGCCGTCATGATCACGATGCCTGCATTCGGCAGCGATTGCCTGAGCCGCCGGCACAGGCTCAGGCCGCTCTCACCCGGCAAATTGAGGTCGATGATGTAGAGGTCAATCGCCTCGCGCGTGGCCAAGTCGTCCAATGCTGAGGCACTGTTGACCGCGTGCACCAAAAAACCGTTGGCCTCAAGATGGACCACGATTTCTTCACGCAGCAAGCGGTCGTCTTCCACCAGGGCAACGACCAAGGGCGCCGAGCTGTCTTGGTTGAAAGGCATGGAGGGGCTCATTTAGGAATGCTCACAGTGAAGTTCACCCACCCCGCGTCATGGCGGTAGGCGACGCTTGCGCCTATTTTTCGGGCGGCGGAATGCACCAGGCTCAGGCCGATGCCCATGCCCGGCTGGCTCTGCGCGCTGGGGTGGCGGTAGTAGCGCTCAAACAGGCGCGACTCATCCGGCACGGCGTCCGCCTGGACTTGGTTCTTGATCTCAAAGCAAGTACCGCCCGCCGGCACACGCGTCACAGCCACGTGAATCTGGCTGCCGGCCGGCGCGTACTTCAGCGAATTGCCCAGCAGGTTTTCCAAAATCACGAGCAGCATCTGCCGTTCGGCCCGAAAAACAGTGCCCGACTGCACCTGAACGCTGAAGCGGTCGGCGGCCTCGTAGTCGCCAATGAGTTCATGCACCAACTCGCCCGCGGCAATCGGGTCCACTTGCTCCGGCAGGGTCAGCAGCTCAATTTTGTTGGAGCGGGCCACGTGCTCGATCAAGTCGTCCATGCGGTTGACAGAGCTGTCCATGTGGTGAGCCCGTCGCAGCGCATCCGGGTCATTCACGGCTTTTCGCTTGAGCGTGGCCAGGGCAAACTTGATGGTGCCCAAGGGGTTTTTCAGCTCGTGGGTGAGCATGTCGATCAAGGCGCGGCGTTCGCTGAGCTTGTCTTGCGCGGCGCGCGCTTCTGCAGCCTCCAGGCGCAACGACTCCAACTCCTGGCTTCTGGCCTTGTTGCGTGAGGCCTGCTCGGACATGACGATCCAGAAAAAAGCAACGCCGACAGCCACACCGTTCAAGCGCCAGTCGCCGAAATGCTGGAACCAGTCGGTGTGCTGCGGCATGGCCATGCCGCCAAAGGCATTGAAGGCGCCAAAGCTCACCAGCAGCACATTGAGTACATAGCAGCCCATCAAGATACGGCGACGGGTGCTTGGCATGCCGCGGTTGGTCGCCAACTCATACACCTGTGCCAGTGGGTTCAAAAAGAAGACCGCAAAGTTCAGCTGCAAGCCCAGTCGCACATGACCCGTGCCAATCAGCAAGGCATTGACCACGGACAACAGCATCAACAACGTCATGAAGCTGCGGTAAACCAGCGAAGGCCGGTACAACGCCAACACCATCCGGCACAGCGTGACCGTCATGGCCACCCGCAAGACAGCTACCCAGTGATTGGCCAGATCCGTGGGCGCAGTGGCCCAAGGGGACCACAAAGCGCCCAACATCCCGACACTGGCCAGGACCGACAAAATAATCGCCGCTTGAAGCCCGCAATACGTGAGCAGCAACTTAGACCGCTCTATCGCCAAGTAAACCAAGCCAAGCAGCAGCAATCCGATCGCCAGCGTCAAGGAAACGCCGCGCTGCTCCGATCGCTGCACCATGGACTTGTTCAAGGCTGCGGGCGTGAGAGTCTCGGCGCGCACAAACATCAGGCCCACATTCTTGATGCGCAAGTAAACCGTTTGAAGGGTATTGGCCGAGCCTTTCAGTACAAAACAGTGGCCGTCGTAAGTGCATGCCCCTGGCCTTGGCGCCAGTTGATCGCCGCCGGTTTGCACGCGCCATTGCCCGTCCACCCATTCGTACAGCTCAATCCGGTCCAAATACAAAGGCCCCACGCGAACGATGAGCGGCTGGTCGCCGCCTGGCGTGCCTGCCTCGTTGGGCTGGAGGGTTAATCGGAGCCAAGTGACCCCCGGCTGGTACCCCAATCGCAAGTCACCGGCATAACTTTCAAACTGGGCGTTGGGCAACGTGGACAGCGAAATGGCTTCGTTGGTATCCCGGTAAAAGGCCCGGTCCACGGCATAGGCTTCCTGACCCGCCGCTTGGCCAGGCAGGGTCACAACCCAAAGCAGAAAAGTGAACAAGAAGCGAAACATGACCTAGACCGGTAGCGGCAACAGCGCAGACACAGAGATAGCGGCAGACGCTGAGTGCCTGTAGGTCAATTTACCAGCAGTACTTTTCCAAAAGCGAGAGTATTGCTGAGCATTGACGAGGAATGGTGCGGGCGCAGGCGGGGCCTGTGGCTACGATCCGCCCCAATGCAGCCTTGAAGCCAGCCTTCAGGTCCGCATTGAACAGCCCAGTCATCAACCGCCACAGGAGAAACGCATGACTACCCTGGACGCACTGCGACAGCAAAAAGCCGCACTGGACAGCCAAATCGCCGAGGCACTGCGAATTCAGCTCGCCCAGAAAAAAGCACTGGAGCTGAAAATGCTCAAGGAACGGGAAGCTGAAATCATCAGGGGCACTGCCGAAATCAAGGCACTGATGAAAAGATACCACCTGAGCAAGGACGATGTGTTCAACGAACGCCGTCCCGCGTCTGTGACCGGTAGCCTGCTGGGCTCCGTCAGCATGACCAAGACCCTGGAAGAAATGCGCCAGTTCTACAACCAGTTTTAAGCCTTCCCCGTGCGCGCAGCCGGGGCGCTGCAGCCCGGCTTGTACGATGGCGGCCATGAATATTGCCGCCGTTGACCTGAACTTGTTGCTGGTGTTTCACGCCATGCTCGAACACCGCAATGTCACGCGCGCGGGCGAGTCGCTGAACCTGAGCCAGCCGGCCATGAGCGCCGCCGTTGACCGCTTGCGCACCCTGTTTGACGACCCGCTGTTTGTGCGCGCTGGCCCGGGCATGAAGCCCACCCCCCGCGCCTTGGAGTTGGGCCAGCCGATCGGCCAGGTCATTCAGACCATCAAGAACGAAGTGCTGCAGCCCGCCACCTTTGACCGGCTCGCCTCCACGCGCACTTTCACCTTGCTCACACCCGACATTGGCGAAGTCAATTTCCTGCCGCGCATCCTCGCCCAACTGGCCCAAGAAGCACCCGGTGTGAACCTGCGCACCCTGGCTATGCCGCGCCATGCGGCCGCTGAAAGCCTGGAGTCTGGTGCGGCCGAGTTGGCGCTGGGCTACTTTCCGGATTTGCACAAGACCGGCTTTTTTCAGCAAAGCCTGATCCGCTCGCCCCATGTGTGCGTGGTGCGCAGCCAGCACCCGACGATTGGCGCCAAGATCAGCCTGGCCCAGTTTGTTCAAGCCTCGCATGCCGTGGTCAAGCCCGACGGGCGCGAGCACGTGTTCGAAAAGTTCTTGCAGCAGCAAGGCATAGAGCGGCGGGTGCATTTGGAGGTGTCGCATTTCATGAGCCTGCTGCCGATCGTGGAGAGTACGGACCTGATTGCCACCGTACCGCGCGACCTGGCGGATTTTTTCGTCCAGCACGGCGCCGTGCGCGCGCTGGAGCCGCCACTGAAGTCCCCCATCATCGAAGTGCAACTCTTCTGGCATCGCCGCTTTCAAAAAGACTCTGGCCATGCCTGGCTGCGCAAGGTGGTGCACGGCCTGTTTGCCCGCGCCAGGCGCTGAGCCTTCTCTGCGGCAGAGCCAGCTCCTAATATCCATCAAACAAATACCATCTATCCACAAAATCATCTGTGTGAATTGATTACCTCCCCCTAAACTGCGGCGCTAGTGCTCAACAGAGCCATGGAGACCGTATGTTCAACCCCATTCGTTCAGCGCATCAACGCAGCGTCGCCCACCCCGGCAATCACCTCTTACGAGGGCTGGCTTGATGTTGCGCGCCCATTGCAACTGCGGTGTAGACACCCACGCGCACATCGTCCCCTTCCAGTTCCCCACTAGCTTGAGCAGTGGCGCCACGCCGGCAGGCTGGCCGTCCATGGAGCCGGTAAACGCTTGCCACCGGCAGGTGGTGATTGACGGCAAGAACTACCGCACCGTGTCCGAACAATGCTGGAGCACCACCCGCCGGCTGGAAGACTTGCCCGGCATGGGCTTGGCGCTGCAGGCGATCTCGCCCATGCCCGAGCTGCTGGCCTATTGGCTCAATGCAGCCGACGCTGCGGTGATGACCCGCTACCTGAACGACGAAATTGCCAAGATGGTCAGCGAATCCAAAGGACAGCTGATCGGCCTGGGCGCCGTGCCTTTGCAAGACATGGACTTGGCCATCAAGGAACTCGAGCACCTCCAACGCACACCCGGTTTTGCCGGGGTGGAAGTCGGCAGCAACATCAACGGCGTGGTGATTGGCGATGCACGGTTGGACCCTTTTTGGGAAGCCTGCGAGGCGCTCAGCATGGCGGTGTTTGTGCATGCGCTGCGTCCGGCCGGCATGGACCGGCTGGTGGGCCCGCCGCCCTTGCAGCAGGTGCTGGCTTACCCGACCGATGTGGGCTTGGCCGCCGCCTCGGCCCTGACCAGCAATTTGATCTTGCGCCGGCCGCGGCTGCGCATGGCGTTCAGCCACGGCGGCGGCACGCTGCCCATGTTGCTGCCTCGGCTGGAACAAGCCGTCAAGGTATTCCCCGCCTTGCAAGACAGTGTGCAGCAGTCCCCCTGGTCGCAAGCCCGGCAGTTTTTCTACGACACCTTGGTTTTTGACGAGCCGACCCTGCAGCACTTGCGCCACTGCTACGGCGACACCCAGCTGATGATCGGCACCGACTACCCGTTCAACTTTCACGACGACCGGCCGGTGGCCCGCTTGCAATACGCGGGCTTGCCACCGGAGGCTTTGCAGGCCCTGGTCGAAGGCAATGCCCGGCGCTTTTTAGGTCTGCCGCCAGCCACCACCGAACTTCACAACACTTCAGGAACTCCATGACAAGCACCCATGCCTCTTCCCGGGTCAGCGGCCTGCGCAGCGTGGCCTTTGACGTGGCCGACCTGGCCCTGGCCGAAGACTTTTACACCCGCGTCTGGGGCCTGCGCATAGCGGCCCGCGCACCCGGCGCGCTGTATTTGCGCGCCAGCGGCGCCGACCACCATGTGCTGGCGCTGCATGAGCGCGCTGGCCCGGCGCAGATTCGCCAAGTCAGCCTGCGCGCCCGCAGCCTGCAAGCCTTGCATGAGGTGGCGGCCGCCGTCACTCAGGCCGGTGGCCGTGTGATCCGGCCTGTGGGGCCACTGAGCGCAGAAGAAGGCGGCGGCACTGGCTTGGCCGTGGCCGATGCCGATGGCCGCGTGTTTGAGTTGGTGTTTGGCGATGCGCAGCATGCCGATGTGAGCGCCCTGCCCGACGCACCCATTCGCCTGGCGCATGCCGTGCTCAACAGCCACAACGTGCAAGCCAGCCAGGCTTTCTTGGAGCAGGTGCTCGACTTTTCACTGGCCGACCGCACCCGCATCATGGCGTTCATGCGCTGCAACAGTGACCACCACAGCATTGCCTTGGGCGACACCGACAACGATGCGCTCAACCACATTGCTTTTGTGATGGCCGACACCGACGCCGTGATGCGCGGCGGTGGTCGCATGAAGGACGCCGGCTACGGCATTGAATGGGGCCCTGGCCGCCATGGGCCGGGCAACAACGTCTTCAACTATTTTGTTGGCCCCTTTGACATCGTCATCGAATACACCGCCGATGTGCAGCAGATCGACGACAGCTACCGGGCCGGTCAACCCAGCGACTGGGGCTGGCCTGCAGGCCGGGTGGACCAGTGGGGTATTTCCCTGCCGCCGAGTGCCGCCCTCAAAACTGCGCAGCGTGCCGTGCTGTTTGCACCGAGCTGAACTTTTCTCTTTTCTTCTTTAGTCAACCTCTAGGATTTACATGCGCTTCACCACCTTCCGCCAAAACAACCAAGACCGCCTCGGCGTGGTGCTGGGCGACCAGGTCATCGACCTGCAGCAGGCCCTGCCCGAGCTGAGCCACGACTTGCGTGCCAACTTGCGGGCTGGCGTGGACATGCTGGCCGCAGGCCTTGCCGCAGCAGCCACCAACGCCCCACGCCTGGCATTGAGCAGCCTGACGCTCTCGCCGCTGATGCCCGAGCCCGGCAAGATCATCTGCCTGGGCCTGAACTACTTTGACCATGCCAAAGAAGGCGGACGCGACAAGCCCGAGTACCCCTGGTTCTTCATGCGCACTGCCACCTCGCTGCTGGCCCCAAATGCCAAAGCCCTGCGCCCGCGCGTGTCAGAACGCTTTGACTACGAGGCCGAAGTCGGCGTGGTGATCGGCAAGACCGTCAAGCACGCGACGATGGACAACGCTCTGGACGCCGTGTTTGGATACACCTGCTTCAACGACATCTCCGTGCGCGACTACCAAAAGAAAACGCCGCAGTGGAGCATTGGCAAGAACTTCGACCGCACCGGCGGCTTTGGCCCGGTGCTCGTGACCGCAGACGAATTGCCGCCAGGGGCGAGCGAGCTGAGCATCCAGGCGCGGCTGAACGGCCAGGTCATGCAAAACGCCAACACGCGCGACATGATCTGGAGCGTGGCCGAAACCATCAAGCTGGTCACCGAATGCATGACGCTGGAACCCGGCGACCTGATCATCATGGGCACGCCCGCAGGCGTGGGCCAAGCCCGCACGCCGCCGGTGTGGATGAAGCACGGCGACACGATCGAAATCGAGATCGAAAACATTGGCGTGCTGCGCAACACCATCGAGGACGAAGCCGCCTGATGAGCCAAGCCCTGTATGACGTGGCCATCGTCGGCTGGGGGCCGACGGGGGCGATTGCTGCGGCCCTGCTGGGCCAGCGCGGAATTTCCACGCTGGTGATCGAGCGTTCGCACGATGTGTACGACAAGCCTCGGGCGATTGCACTGGACCATGAAATCCTGCGCGTGTTCCAGCAACTCGGGCTGGAGCAGGAAGTTGCTGAGTTCACCGAGCCCTTCACCGATTCCCATTTTTTTGGCGTCGACGGCGACCTGATCAAGTGCATGTCCACCGTGCAGCCGCCCTACCCGCTGGGCTACACGCCGTCAGTGGTCTTCAGCCAGCCGCCCGTGGAAAAATTGCTGCGCCGGCATGTCCAAAGCCTGCCCAGCGTGATGGTCGCCCTGGGTCAGACCGTGACTGGCTTGACGCAAACAGCCGAGCAAGTCAGCCTGACGCTGCGCGACGACGACGGCACGTTGTCTGAAGTGCAGGCGCGCTACGTGATTGCCTGCGACGGCGCGTCGAGCACCGTGCGGAGCCTGGCCGGCATGGCGCTGGATGACTTAGGTTTTGACGAGCCCTGGCTGGTGGTGGATGTGCTGCTCAACGACAAAGGGATGGCCAAAGCACCGCGCTTCAGCGCCCAGTACTGCGAGCCGGCGCGGCCCTGCTCTTACGTGATGGGTCCGGGCCGGCACCGCCGCTGGGAAATTTCCATCAACCCCGGCGAAGACCCGCAGCAACTGGCCACGCCCGAAGGCACTTGGCCACTGCTGGCACGCTGGATCACGCCTGAAGACGGCACGCTTTGGCGCCAAGCCAGTTACCGGTTTCATGCGCTGGTAGCCCGCGAGTGGCGCGCTGGCCGCGTATTTTTAGCCGGTGATGCCGCGCACCAGCAACCGCCCTTCCTGGGCCAAGGCATGTGCCAAGGCGTGCGCGACGTGGCCAACCTCTGCTGGAAGTTAGACGCTGTGCTGCGCGGGCAAGCGAGTGACGCCTTGCTGGACACCTATGGCGTCGAACGCAAAGCGCACGTCACGGCGCTGACCCAACGCATCAAGCACATCGGCCAGCTGATTGGCCAGCGCGACGTAGACGCGGCCCGGGCCCGCGACAAGCAGCTGCTGCAAGACGCCGGTGGGCAAGTCAAGCCCACCCCGCGCCAAGACGTGCAGCCGCCGATTACTGGTGGCCAAGGCCTGGCCTGCCTCGACACGTCTGCGGCCCCAGCCGTCGGCACTTTGTTCCCACAGCCTTGGTTGCGGGGCCAAGATCAAAGGCAACGCCTGGACCAGAGCGCCGGTTGCGGCTGGCGGCTGGTCTTGGCCGCCACAGCCAGCGCCCATTTGCGCCAAGCCGCCCAAGCCAAACACGCAGACCTGACCCTGATCGATCTGGCAGCCCCCGAGTGGCAAGAGGCCGACGGCGTCGTCGAAGCCTGGATGGGGCGCCACAGCGTGCAGGCCGCGTTGCTGCGGCCAGACCATTACGTCTTTGGCGTGAGCCAGACGCCCCAAGCACTCAACGCACAGCTGGCTCAGCGCAGCGCCATCTTGAGCCCTTGAGGCCCCGCACTTTCACCCTGCCTTGATAACCACAACGGAGACACGCATGACCCACCTCACCCCCGACCCAAGCGCTTTGAAGACACCGCTGCAACGCCGCCGCTTGCTGCAAGGCACGCTGGCCATGGCCCTGCCCTCGTTGGCTGGCACGGCTTGGTCACAAGCGCCCGCCGCCTGGCCCGAAAAGCCCATGCGTTTTGTGTTGTCGCAACCGGCCGGCTCCGGCCCGGACAACGTGGCCCGCCTGATTGGCGAGCGCTTGGCCAAAGGCCTGGGCCAGCCGGTGGTGATGGACAACAAGCCCGGCGGTCAAAACGTCATTGGCGCGCAGGCCGCTGCCCGCTCTGCCCCCGACGGCTACAGCTTTTACTTTGCCACCACGGCGGCGCTGGTCACCAACAGCTACCTGTTCAAGTCCCTGCCTTATGACGCGCAAAAAGACTTTGTGCCAGTGGCCTTTGTGGGCAAGAGCCCGTTTGCCGTGCTGGTCAAGGCCGACTCCCCCGTGCAGTCCATCCAGGACCTGCTGGCCCGCGCCAAAGCCAACCCCGGCAAAGTCTCGCTGGGCAATGAAGGGCCGCGCACCTTCAGCGGCATGATCGCCCGCTTCCTGAACGCCCGCTCTAAAGCCGAATTCAACCTCGCCGCTTATGCCTCGGTCAGCGTGGCCGTTCAAGACGCGATTGGCGGTCATGTGGACGCCGTGGTGGCCGACATCGCCTCGACCGCTCAGCTGGTGCGCCAAGGCCGCCTGCGCATGCTGGCCGTCACGACCGCCAAGCGCGTGGCGGGCTGGGAACAAGTGCCCGCGCTCGCCGAGCAATTTCCCGGCTTTGACATGAGCGGCTGGTTTGCCCTCGTGGCGCCGACTGGCACACCCCGCCCCGTGATCGAGCGCATGAACCGCGAGTTCAACGCGGCGACGGCCGACAAAGACACCGCCGCCAAAATTTTGGCAGCCGGCCCGATTCCTGAATCAGGCCTGTCCCTCGAGCAAGTCGCCGCGTTCCTGAAAGACGAGCACCAGCGCTGGGCGCAGATCACCAAGGAAGTCGGCGTTCTGCCCGAGTAAGGCGCCGCACCGAGCGGGCACTAAGGCCGCTCGGGTGCCCCCGCCACTGTTTTGTAGAGGAACACGGAGCGGGTGATCTCGGTCACCCACACCAGACCGTCGCCAATCTGGCCGATCTGCGCGGTGTGGGCGATCAGGTCCACGATGCTGTCGCACAGCTCGTCGGGCGCGACGATTTCAATGCGGACCTTGGGCGTGTAGTCGGTCAGCTCCTGCTTCAAGTTGGCCGGCATTTGCAGGCTGGAGGCAGAGCAACCCTCGGCCTTGCTGATCGTCATGCCGGGAAAGCCGGGCAAGCTGCGCAGCTTTTCCCGCAGGATCGGCAGCTTGGAGGGGCGAATGATGGCTTTGATTTCTTTCATGGGCATCCCTTTCACTCAGGCTTCGGGTTCGGCTTCGTCAAACCAGTGGTAGATCGTGGGCACCACCACCAGGGTCAGCAAGGTGCAGGTGATCAGGCCCCCGATCACCACAATCGCCAGTGGGCGCTGCACTTCCGAGCCAGGCCCTTCAGAGATCAGGAAGGGAATCAGACCCAGCATGGCCACCGTGGCGGTCATCATCACCGGGCGAAAGCGCTGGCGTGCGCCTTCCAGCACCGCTTCTTTGACCGACATCCCGCCTTCGCGCAGGCTGCGGATATACGACACCAGCACCACGCCGTTGAGCACGGCAATGCCCCATAGCGCAATAAAGCCGACTGACGCTGGCACGGATAAATACTCCCCGGCCAAGAACAGACCAAAGATGCCGCCCACCGATGCGAACGGCAGCACCGTGATGATCAAGGTCGCGAACTTGACCGAGTTGAACAGCAGGAACAGCAAGAAGAAAATCGCCGCCACCGTGATGGGCACGATCACCTTCAAGTGACCCAGCGCCCGCTCCATGTTCTGGAACTGGCCGCCCCACTCCAGGTAGTAGCCCTCGGGCAACTTGACCTTGGCCTCGACCTGGGTCTGCAGTTCCGCCACAAAGCTGCCCAGGTCGCGGTCTTTCACGTTGATGCCCACGACGATGCGGCGCTTGGCCATCTCGCGCGAAATTTGCGCCGGCCCATCCAGCACCTGGATCTTGGCCACGTCGTCCAGACGCGCTTGTGCGCCGCTGGCCGAGCTCAGGATGATGTTGGAAATCGCCGTGATGTCACTGCGAAAGCGCTCAGGCAGCCGCACCACCGCAGCAAAGCGACGCTCGCCTTCAAACACCTCCGACGCCACCTTGCCGCCAATCGCCGTTTCAATCATGTCGTTGACGTCGGACACATTCAGGCCCATGCGGGCAATGGCCTGTCGGTCAATGTCAATCTGCAGGTACTGCTGGCCAGCGATTCGCTCCACCCGCAGGTCTTGCGCGCCCTGAATGCCCTGCGCGACCTTGGCAATCTGGTTGGCCACGCGCTTGAGGTCGTCCAGGTTGTCGCCGAACACCTTGACGGCAATGTCCGAGCGCACGCCCGTCACCATTTCGTCCACCCGGTCCGAAATCGGTTGCGCCATGACGATCTGCACACCCGGCAAGACCTTGAGCTTTTCGCTCATGGCGTTGGTGATGTCGGTCTGGTCCCAGCCGTCTGGCCATTCGCTGCGCGGTTTGAGGCTGACGATGGGCGTGGACTCGTTCACGCTTTGCGGATCGGCCGGCGACTCGCCGCGCCCCAAGCCAGAAATGGCCGATTTCACGCCGGGCACCGTCATCACCAGCTTCATGGCCTGCATTTCCAGCTTGATGGATTCGCTCAGCGAAATATTGGGTACGCGGTTGATGCCAGGCACCACCGAGCCTTCTTTCATCTCAGGAATAAAGGCGGTGCCCAGGAAGGGGAACAAGCCCATGGCCAGCACCAAGGTGGCCAGGGTGATCCCCACGGTCCGCTTCTGGTGGGCCATGGCCAAGTCCAGCAGCTTGAGGTAGCGTGACTTGAGGACCTTGATCAGCCGCGTGTCGTGGTCGCCCTGGCCCTGCGGCGGCTTGAGCAAGTAAGACGACAGCACGGGCGACAAGGTCATGGACAGCACGAGTGATACCGCCAGCGCAATCGCAATGGTGAAGGCCAGCGGGGCAAACATCTTGCCTTCCATGCCCTGCAGGGTCATCAAGGGCAGGAACACCAAGATGATGATGCCCACGCCAAAAATCACGGGCGTGGCCACTTCGGTCACGGCGTTCAACACCCCTCGATTTTTGCTCTCGCCCAACTCAGCGGCCCTACCCAGCCGCACATAGGCGTTTTCCACGACCACCACCGAGCCGTCGACCATCAGGCCAATGGCAATGGCTAATCCGCCGAGCGACATTAGGTTGGCGGAGATGCCCAGCTTGTTCATGGCCATGAAGGTCAGCAGCGGCGTCAGCACCAGCGTGGCCACCACGATCAGGGATGAGCGCACATCCCCCAAGAACAGGAACAGCACGATCACCACCAGCAAAATGCCTTCAAGCAAAACTTTGGTCACCGTCCACAGGGCGGCGTCCACCAGCTCAGACCGGTCGTAATACGGCGCCACTTTCAACTCGCCGGGCAACATGCCACGGTCGTTGATCTCCTTGACGCGGGCCTTGATGCGGCTGACCACCTCTTTGGCATTACCGCCGGTCATCATCATCACGATGCCCCCCACAGCCTCGGTGGTGCCGTTCTTGATCAGCGCGCCCTGCCGCACGTCGTGGCCCAGCTTGATCTCGGCCACATCGCGCATGTACACGGGCGTGCCATTGATTTCCTTGAGCACGATCTGGCCCAGGTCTCCCACGCCCTGCACCAGGCCAACGCCGCGGATCAAGTACTGCTCTGCCGCTTGCGGCAGCACGCCACCGCCGGAGTTGGCGTTGTTGCGCAACACCGTCTGGTACACGTCAGACAAGCTGATCTTGTAGTGGCGCAGCCGCTCGGGGTTGACCAGCACGTGGTACTGCTTGACGTAGCCGCCTTGCGAATTGATCTCGGCCACGCCAGGAATGGAGCGCAGCAAGGGCCGCAAGACCCAGTCCTGCACTACGCGCCGCTGCGTGAGCTCTTCTTCGCTCAGCTGGCGCTGTCCGTCGCCGGGATGCTCCAGCGTGTATTGGTACACCTCGCCCAAGCCCGAAGACACCGGCCCCAGCACGGGTGAAATGCCGGCCGGCAAACGGTTGCCCACCTCGATCAAACGCTCCATCACCAACTGGCGGGCGAAATAAACATTGGTGCTGTCGGTGAACACGAGCGTGATCAGCGACAAGCCAGGCTTGTTGAGCGAGCGCAATTCCGTCAGGCCGGGCAAGCCGGTCATGGCCACTTCAATGGGAACCGTGGCAAAGCGCTCGACCTCTTCGGGCGAACGCCCGGGGGCCTCGGTGGCGATCTGCACCTGCACATTGGTCACGTCGGGAAATGCGTCGACCGACAATTTGGTCGCGGCGTTCAGCCCAAAGAACAGCAGGATCACCGCCAGGACGCAGACCACCAAGCGCTGCTTGAGCGCAGCGCGAACAAGGGATTCGAGCATGGCTTAGCCTTTGCTTTCTGTCTGCGCGAGGTTGCGGTGGTTGTTCAAGTGAAAAGCGCCATCCTGAACAATGCGCATGCCGGGCTTAAGCCCCTCAAGCACCACGCGCTGGCCGTTTTGCTCAGGCGCCAGCTTGACGGGCATGAGCTCGAATTGATCGCCCGTTTTTTCCACGAACACATGGTCCGCATCATCTTGACGGACCACGGCGCCGAGCGGCACCACCAGCCGCTTGACAGGTGCAGACTCGATCAACATCGTGGCCAGCATGGAAGGCTTGAGGCGGCCGTTCTTGTTGTCCAACTCGGTGCGAACCAGCACCGTCCGCGTTTCCGGGTTGACGATCTGGCCAACATAAATCAAACGGCCCACCAGCTTCTCGTTTTCCAGCGCAGGCACCTGAATGCTCACGGCCTGTCCCACCTTGACCTGGCTGATCTGCTGCTCGGGCACCTGCGCCACCGCCCAGACGCGGCTCAGATCAGCCACGGTGAACAGCACGTCAGAAGGTTGCACGACCTGTCCTGAAGCGACCTTGCGCTCGACCACCACGCCTTTGATCGAAGCAACCACGCTGGACACCGAGTCGATGGTGCCTGTAACCGCCAAGCGTTCCATGGCACTGGCGCTGACGCCCAGCACCCGCAACTGGTCACGGGCAGCGCGCATTTCAGCTGAGACGATCTCATATTCGTTCTCACGGCGCTGCAACTCGGCAGCGCTGATGATGTCCGCGTCAAACAGGGTCTTGGCACGCTCCGCTGTGCGGCGGTGCAACTCCATCACCGAGCGAGTCTTGATGTACGCCAATTGAGCACCCGACAACTCACTGCTGTTGATCTGAGCCAGGGTGTCACCCTTGCTGATGACGCTGCCCAGCTGCGCATTGATTTGGGTCACGCGGCCGGTCACGCTGGCGCCTATGCGCGTCAGGGCCTGCTCGTCAAAGTCGATCTGACCCGCCACCCGAAGCATGTCGGAGACGTCCTGACTCAGCACTTCGCTCACCTGAATTTGCGCTTTCAGGCTCTCCGGCGCCGACACGCGCATGGCGTTGACTTCAGTGGCTGCGGCTTGCGGAGCAGGCGCCTTCTTGCAGGCCGACAGGGCCAGCACCGCGCACAGCAGGGCTACGCTCAAGACAGCACGTTTTTGTTTTTTGAAGTTCATGTTTTTTATCGTCAAGGGTTGGTGGCGCGAATGCGCTCGATTTCCGTCCAGGCACTGGCCAGCTCGAACTGCGCGGTGATGAGTTCATTGCGAGCGGCGCGGTACACGCGCTGCGCGTCCACCACATCCAGAAAGTTTTTTTCGCCGGTCTTGTACGCCAACTCCGCAATGCGCAAGGCATTGGCCGCGTTGCGCACAATGCCGCCTTCCAGCGCCACCATCTGTGCGCTCGCAATGTCGTATTGCTGGTAAGCCGACTCCAGCGACTGCAGCAGAGAAAACTCCTGGAAAGCCAATTGACCCTCTGATTGCGAGAGCCTGGCCGCTGCTTCCCCCACCAGGCCAGTCCGCCGGTCCCACAGCGGGACATTCAGCGCAATGCCCACGCGCTGACCGCGCCATTCGGGGTCTTGGTCCTGCTCGGCGCGGATCGCCAGCTTGGGCAGGCGCAAGGCTTTTTGCTCGCTCAGGCGCCGGTCCAGTTGCAGGCGCTCGGCGCGCGTGCGCTGCAGCTCAGGGTTGTTGGCAATCACCTCGCCGCGCACCGCCGTCAAAGGCGCTGGTGGCGCAAAGTTGTGCACCTGTTCCTGAACCTCAAAAGCCTCAGGCAGCTGAGGGCCCACCAGCGCACGCACAGCCCCGCGCGACTGCCTGACCCGCAGGCTGGCGGACTCTTGCATTTTTTGCGCGTTCAGCAGTTCGGCATTGGCCTTGACCAATTCAAAACGCGCCCGCTCCCCGGTTTCCACCTGCAAGGCAATGCGCTTGTGAATGCTCTCCATCATGCTCACGTCTTCGCGGGCAGCGCGGTTTTCCGCTACGCGGCGCAGCAGGTCGTGGTAGCGCAAACGCAACTGCGCCCGCATATCGGCCCTGAAGGCGCGCTCATGGGCCTGCGCTGCGGTAAAGCCCGCGAGCGCGCCCTCCACGCGAGGCACTCGATGCCAAGGCATGTCCAGCTCCTGCGTCAGGCTCAAGGTGGAGAGATTGCCACGCGCGCCGGTGATGCCGGCCCGGGCTTGGCGCGAGCCGCTGAGCACCTCCAGGTGAGGATTGGGAAAGGCGCCTGCTGTATCGACCGAAGCGCGTGCCGCATCGACCGCACTGG
Organism: Polaromonas sp.; assembly: GCA_040400935.1. Classification (GTDB taxonomy): domain Bacteria; phylum Pseudomonadota; class Gammaproteobacteria; order Burkholderiales; family Burkholderiaceae_C; genus Polaromonas. Next base: position 21,921 of record JBBAPH010000018.1, on the reverse strand, counting down.
CCGCTGCGCGCAAGGCCGGACTTTGGCTGAACATCATGCCCTCCAAGTCGGCAAGGCTGAGTTTCGGCGTTTGGGCCTGGACCGGGTTACCCACCAAAGCAGCTACGCAACACAGCGCCAAAGCCAGCGGTTTCATGAACGGGAAGGTAGGTATCACTTTTCTCCAAATTAAAGTTGTGCGGCGGATTGTGGGTTAACCCGCATGACCATTTAATTTCTGTGGAATGTATGCAATACCCCTAGCAATCGCAGGAATTCGAGCCAAAGAAAAAGCCACCCGAAGGTGGCTTTTTCGTGACCGAGAAATTCGCTCAGTTCAGCGCGGACTTCTTACCATCTTTGTAGACGTACAAAGTAATAGCGGGGTTTTTCAACTCGCCATTGGGCTCAAACGCGATGGTGGACGTCACACCTTTGAAGTTGGTCTTGATCAACTCAGGGGTATAGACCTTGGGGTCCACAGACTTCGCGCGCTTCATGGCGTCGACCAGCACGAAGGTGGCGTCGTAGGTGTAGGGGCTGTAGATCTGGAACTGGTTGGGGTACTTGGCGTCATAGCGCTTTTTCCAGGCTTCGCCGCCGGGCATCTTGGCCAGCGAGGAACCGCCTTCGGCGCAGACCACGTTCTCCAGGGTTTTCGCGCCAGCGGCCAGCTTGGCCACTTCAGCCGTGCAGATGCCGTCGCCGCCAAAGTACTTGACCTTGCTCAGACCGAGCTGCTCCATCTGGCGCAGCATGGGGCCGGCTTGCGGGTCCATGCCGCCGAAGAACACGGCGTCGGGCGCCTTGGCCTTGATGGCGGTCAGGATGGCCATGAAGTCGGTAGCTTTGTCGGTGGTGAACTGCTCGTCCACGATCTGCATGCCTTTTTGCTGGGCGGTCTTCTTGAACACTTCAGCCACGCCTTGTCCGTAGGCGGTGCGGTCGTCAATGATGGCGACCTTTTTCAGCTTGAGCTTTTCAAACGCATAAGCCGCCAAGCCAGCGCCCAGGGCGTTGTCGTTGGCAATGATGCGGTAGGTGGTCTTGTAGCCCGGCTTGGTCAGGTTGGGGTTGGTGGCCGCGCCCGTGACGTGCGGAATACCGCAGTCGTTGTAAACCTTGGAGGCCGGAATGGTGGTGCCTGAATTCAGGTGACCGACCACGCCAGCGACTTTGGAGTCGCACAGTTTTTGCGCGGCAGCGGTGCCCTGCTTCGGATCAGCGGCGTCGTCTTCGGCCACCAATTCAAACTTGATTTTTTTACCGCCAATGACGATGTTCTGCGCGTTCAGGTCCTCAATGGCCATGCGCGTGCCGTTTTCGTTGTCTTTGCCGTAGTGCGCTTGCGCACCCGAGACGGGCCCGACGTGGCCGATCTTGACGACCTGGGTTTCTTGGGCAGAAGCAGCCGCAGCCACCAGGGTCAGGGCAGCCACAGCGCCCAGTTTCATCTTCAGTTTCATAAACACTCCCGGTTGATAAGCAGAAAAAACGGTTGAATAACTCAGCGGTTTGAATGAACGCCTTCAGCGCACGGGCGCAAAGATAACGCAATATTCAAAGCCCTGACCCTAGCAAGCACCCTAGGGCGCACAGGGCCAAATGCAAAGAATCGTCTGAACTCAGGCGCTGGCAGCCGCCAAATCATGGCGCACCAGGCCCAGGCCCAAACCCTTGTAGTGCTTCCAGCGCTGGCGGGCGGCTTGCGCGTCGTCTTCGGCTTGACTGACCACTTCGATGAAGCGGCCAAAGCGCTCAAAGCCCTCAGGCACCTCACGCCCCATATTGATGAGCAAGCCGTGGTCTGCCTCGGCCGGTATGCCTTCAGCGAGCCAGATCGGCGAAGCGCTCAGGGTGGCCGCCGGCGCTGTCAAACGGCAATGGGGCAAAAATTCGGCGGCAGAAAAAGTCCAGAGCGCCGCATCGAGCTGCGCCAGAAAGGCCGCGTCACCCAGCACCACCATGCGCGCGCCGCTGGCGCGCGCCTTGCGCAGCAAGCGGCAAGCGTAGGCCAGCTTGTCAGGCGCGTTGAAGTGAAACTCCACCTCTTTCATGCAGCAGGCACCGCTTTCTTCTTAGCGGTGGTGGGCTTGACCTTCTTGGCCGCAAGCGGTTTGGAAGCCGATGCCTGGGCCACGCCCAAGAGGTACTCCACCAGCAAGCCCACCGGTCGGCCCGTGGCGCCCTTGGCCGCGCCCGACTTCCAGGCCGTGCCTGCAATGTCCAGGTGCGCCCAAGCGAATTTGCCAGCAAATCGCTGCAAGAACTTGGCCGCTGTCACGGCGCCGCCTGCGCGCCCGGCGACGTTGGCCACATCGGCGAAATTGGTTTTCAGGCCATCGGCATAGCCATCGTCCAGCGGCAGGCGCCAGGCCAGGTCTTGAGCGCGGTCACCGGCTTCCAGCAAGGCCGTGGCCAAGCCTTCGTCGCTCGAGAAAAGCCCGGAGCGCACACCGCCCAGCGCCACCACGCAAGCGCCAGTGAGCGTGGCAATGTCCACCACCGCGCGGGGCTTGAAGCGCTCGGCATAGGTCAGTGCGTCGCACAGCACCAAGCGGCCTTCGGCGTCGGTGTTCAGCACTTCAATCGTCTGGCCGCTCATGCTGGTGACCACGTCGCCGGGTTTGAGCGCGCGGCCATCGGGCATGTTCTCGCAGGCGGGAATCAGGCCGACCACATTCAGCGTGGGGCGCAGTTCGGCCAAGGCGCGGAAGGTACCCAGCACGCTGGCGGCGCCGCACATGTCGAACTTCATTTCGTCCATTTCGGCGGGTGGCTTCATGGAAATACCGCCGGTGTCAAAAGTGATGCCCTTGCCGACCAGCACCACGGGCGCCTCCGTCTTGGCGGCGCCGTCGTAGCGCAAGATCATGAAGCGCAGTGGCTCTTCTGAGCCGCGGGCCACGGCCATGAAAGAGCCCATGCCGAGTTTTTCGACTTCTTTCGGCTCGAGTACCTCGACCTTGATACCGGGCAGCTTGCCCAGCGCTTTGGCGGCAGCGGCCACCAGGGTGGGCGTGGCGTGGTTGGCCGGACGATTCCCCCATTCACGGGCCAGCTCAATGCCCTTGGCCAAGCCCGTCGCCTTTTGAAAACCGGCCTTGGCGGCCGCCATGTCGGGCACCGCCAGCAGCACGCGCTGCAGCTTAGACGGCGTGGGCTTGGATTTGGTGGCGCTGTAGCTGTAAGTGGAGTCCGCGCAGGCCAGCACGGCGGCCTGCACCTCGGCCGCACCAGCCGCTGGCAAATAGCCCAAGGCCAATGTCACACGTTGAACATTGCCGTTTTTCACGTTATTCATGACGCCGGTCACCGCTGCCCGGATGTGCCGGGGGGCGCCCTCGCCAACGCCGACTAAGAACACGCGCGTAGCGGCAATGCCTTGGCTGCGGTAAGCCGCCAGCAATTTACCCGGCTTGGGCTCGAAGTCACCGCTGGCCTGGGCCTGGGCGATCAGGGCGCTCAGCGCGTCAGAGTGGTCCAGTGGGCCCAGGGCTTGAGGCACCAGCACCAGCAGGGCATCGCATTTTTCAGACGCCAGACGGGCGCGGCCGATTGTCTTGAGTTCAAAGTCCATAATTAAGGGCTTCACGCCCCCCTGCAAAGCTAATAGTCGCGCCATGTTATTCCAATCTTCCATCCGCAAAGAGCTGGCGCGCAGCTTTGGAGCCACCTTGGTGGTGCTGATCACCATCATCTTGACGATCGTCTTGATCCGCACGCTGGGCCAGGCTTCCAGAGGCTCGGTCAGCCCGCAAGACGTGATGTTGGTCATGGCTTATTCCACACTGGGGCGCCTGCCCACCATCTTGTCACTGTCACTGTTCATCGCCATGGTCAGCACCTTGTCGCGCATGTACCGGGACAGCGAAATGGTGGTCTGGTTCGTCAGTGGCCGGGGCCTGGCCGACTTTGTGGGGCCGCTGTTTCGCTTTGCCTGGCCAGTGCTGCTGGTCATTGCTTTGTCCGCGCTCTGGGTCTGGCCCTGGTCTAACCAAATGACCGAAGACATGAAGGAACGCTATGAACAGCGCGGCGACCTGGACCGTGTGGCCCCTGGCCAGTTCCAGGAATCGTCTGGCGGCGACCGGGTGTTTTTTGTAGACCGCGACTCCGAGGGGCGGCGCGGCAACGACATCTTCATTGCCTCCAACGAGCCCGGTAAACGGGCCGTGACCACGGCGCGCTCGGGCCGCATTGAACGTGTTGAGGGCGGGCAAAACCTGACCTTGGAAAAAGGCCAGCGGCTGGAATTTGGCGAAAGCACGCAACAAGAACGCGCGGCCCTGAAGGTGACCGACTTTGAAACCTACAGCGCCCGCATCAACAGCAGTGGCCCGCTCACGCCGGACACGCAGCAGGCCAAGGCCGTGTCAACCTGGGGCCTCTTAAAGAACCCCACCGGCAAAAACCAGGGCGAGCTGGCCTGGCGACTGGGACTGGCACTGTCGGCACTTAACTTTGTGGTGATGGCCGTGGCCCTGGCCAGTGTGAACCCGCGCGCCGGCCGCAGCAGCAACCTGATTTTTGTCTTGCTGACTTTCGTGGTCTACACCAACCTGATCAATCTCAGCGGCAATTGGGTGGCCTCCGGCGCCATTGGCCTAGGCCCGCTCATGCTGGCCTTGCATGGCGGCGTGCTGGCGCTGACGCTGGCTTGGTTGGCCAAGCGCCATTGGGGCTGGACGCTGCGTGGCTCGCCGGGACGCTGGCGCCAGTCAGCCCATCAGGCTCAGTCCAGCTCGCCCGCGCCTTGGGATTTGTCATGAAAGCCGTCCGCAAACTGATTTACAGCGACGCGATCGGCTCGATCGCATCAGTGGCCCTGGGCTTTTTGGCCCTGTTTTTCTTCTTTGACCTGGTCGACGAACTCCAGCACCTGGGCAAGAGCAATGCCATCACGGGAGCCAGCTACCAGCTGCGCCACGCGGTCTTGTTCGTGGCCTTACTGGTGCCCAGTCGGCTGTATGAACTCATGCCCATTGCCGTGCTGATCGGCAGCATTTTTGTGATGGCGCGCCTGGCCCAGAGTTCCGAGTTCACGATCTTGCGCACCAGCGGGCTGGGCCCCTGGCGAGCTCTTCGCCTCATGCTGACCCTGGGCGGTGTGTTTGTGGTGCTGAGTTTTTTGGTCGGAGACTATGTGGCGCCAGCGGCAGACCGGGCGTCGCAGCTGCTCAAAGCGCGCTACCAAGGCCGCATCACCGTCGGCCAAACGGGGGCCTGGTTGCGGGAAAAGCAGGCCTACAACAGCTTTGTCGTGAACGTCAAATCGCTCAGCGCCAACAACGACATGCAGGGCGTGCAGATCTATGAATTCGACAACCAGGGCTTGGTGGTCTCGGTCACCCAAGCGGCCTCGGCCGAGTTCGGCGATGACGCGGCTTGGCAGCTCAAAGAAGCCACCCGCACCGAGTTCCTGCCGCGCCAGCCCTCTGTGGGCGCTGCCGACGCCGCCTTGCAAAAAGGCGGCTCACCGCGCAGCGACAGCACGGGCATCAAGCGGCTGAGCGCGCCTGAGCTGCGTTGGCCGACTGAAATCAGCACCGAAATGGTGTCAGTGGCCTTGCTCAAGCCCGACCGCATGCGTACGCTGGACCTGTTCAGCTATATCCGGCACTTACAGGCCAACGGCCAGACCGCCCAGCGCTATGAAATCGAGTTCTGGAAAAAGGTCTTCTACCCGCTGAGCTGCTTGGTGATGGTGGTGCTGGCCCTGCCTTTTGCGTACCTTCACTTTCGAGCCGGAGGCATTGCCACGTATGTGTTTGCGGGCGTGATGATCGGCATCAGCTTTTTCTTGCTCAACAACGTGTTCGGCTACATCGGCAACTTGCAAAACTGGGAGCCGTGGCTGGCCGCCGCCGCACCGGGCATGCTCTACACCGCGATCTCACTCACAGCCTTTGGCTGGCTCGTCCTCAGGCGCTGACCCCCATGACCACTGCTATCGTCCTTTTTGCCCACGGTTCGCGCGACCCCTTGTGGCACAAGCCCATCCAGGCTGTGGCCCAGGCCATTGCCGAGCGCGACCCTTCTGCCACCGTTTGCTGCGCCTATCTGGAACTCACCGAGCCCGGCCTGCCCGAAACTGCAGCCGAACTGGTGGCCCAGGGTTTTGCCACGGTGCGTGTGCTCCCCTTGTTCCTCGGCATGGGCAAGCACGCCCGCGAAGACCTGCCGCAGCTGATGGCGCAGCTGCGACAAGACCATCCGGGCGTGAACTTTGAACTACTGCCCACAGCGGGCGAATCACAGCGACTGATTGCGCTGCTGGCAGACCTGGCCCTGGGTACTTGAACCGCTCTTGAACCGCTCTTGCACGTCACTGAAACGGCACTTCAACGCTTCGGTGTTGTTTTTGCGTCATCAGGGACGTGATTTGAGTTTCTTGACCATCTTTTGCATATGAGCCCACCGCCCCCTCGCGGGCGCGGAAAAGTACTGACGCTTCAAGGGGGGGCCTGGTCACCGCGTGTGATTTGACGGAAACACTCCATCTACAAACAGGTCATTCAGGGCCCTGGCGGCCGGTCAACGGCGGCGACGACACGAACGCGGGCTTTCCCACCGTCCAGCTCACTCCTAGACTGATTTTCGAAGAACAACGCCAGCGCCATTGCTGCGCGATGCGCTCTTCATTCTTAAATCTATCAAAAAAGGAATCGCCGTGAACCTGCTACCTAAACTCATACCTCCTGCCGCTATCGCCGCCCTTGCCTGCCTGACCGGGTCTGCGACCTTGGCCCAAGACGGCAACAACTTTTCTTTCTACGGCCGGGCCAACGTGTCGGGCGAGCAACAAACAGTGGGCTCCAGCAAGGCCGGCGTGCTGGTCGACAACCAATCCCGCGTGGGCGTTCGCGCCGAGCGGGCTCTGTCCGGCGGCCTGACCCTGGGGGCCACCCTGGAAGCTGGCGTGAATTTCAACAACGGCGCGACCACCAGCAACCTGTTTGCGCGTGAAGCGACCGCTGGCATTGGCAGCGCCAGCCTGGGGCAGATTCGAGTCGGCCGCATGCCCGCCTCGGTGGCTTACTTTGCCACCGCCGACTACGTCAGCAACCACAACCACGACACAGGCACGTCGGCCGACGCCTTGTACGATTTCCTGGCAACAGGGTCCCTCAAAAATGCCGTCTCATATACCGCGCCCAAGATCAACAACGTCCTGCTGCAAGCCCAATACGGGCTGCGAAACGGCACCGGCTACGACGGCACTACATCGAACCCCATCCACCCGTTGGCGCTAGCGGCCACGACGACCATCGGCTCCTGGGCCCTGGGACTGGGCCATGAGCAAGGGGCCGCGACCAGCACCAGCACCAACACAGTCAACCAAACCACCTTGCGCGCCTTCTACACGCTGGGCGCCTTTGGCTTGGGCGGCTATCTGGAAAGCTCCTCGGGCCACGACAAAGCCAATGCCAGTGCGAGAAACAACCAGGGGGACTGGAGCCGCACGGCCTATCGCCTGTCGGGCATGTACACCGAAGGCAAGAACGAGTTCCATGTGAACTTCGGCATGGCCGGCAAGCGAGGCAGCGTGGCCAACACAGGCGCCAGCCAGTTCACCTTGGCCTACAACCACAACTTGGACAAGCAGACCAAGCTGTACGCACTGGTCACCCGGGTCAACAACCAATCTGCCGCCGCTTACAACCCCGGCCGAGTGTTCGCCAGCCCGACCGCCGGACAGGACATTTCATCCATCGGTGCGGGTTTGCGCTACAACTTTTAAGGGTCGGTTTGCCTGGCAAGCCGGGTTGAGCCACACAACCGCCGCGCTGTTCAGCCGGCGGTTTTTTTATGCCACGGCGTTCTCCTGCAACCGGAGAAAAGCGGTAAAAAGGCATAATGAAGGGCAAAATTACCAGCCTTCAGTTATGAACCTTCACCAATTTCGCTTCGTTCAAGAAGCGGTGCGCCGCAACCTCAACCTCACCGAAACCGCCAAGGCGCTGCACACCTCGCAGCCCGGCGTGTCCAAAGCCATCATCGAGCTGGAAGAAGAACTCGGCGTGGAAATATTTGCCCGCCACGGCAAGCGCCTCAAGCGCGTGACCGAGCCCGGCGAGCATGTGCTCAAAAGCATTGAACTCATCATGCGCGAGGTGGGCAACCTGCGCCGGATTGGCGAGCAGTTCTCAGCCCAGGACAGCGGCACGCTCTCCATAGCCACCACCCACACCCAGGCCCGCTATGTGCTGCCCCAGCCGGTGGCTCGCCTGCGCGAAGCTTTTCCGAAAGTCAACGTCAGCCTGCACCAAGGCTCGCCCGACCAAGTGGCCCGCATGTTGATTGATGAAGTGGCCGAGATCGGTATCGCCACCGAATCGCTCACGCACTACGACGAACTGGTCACCCTGCCCTGCTACGAATGGCAGCACATGCTGGTCATGCCGGCCGACCACCCGCTGTCCAAGCAGACTGCCATCACGCTTGAAGAACTGGCCGAGCAACCACTCATCACCTACCACCCGTCTTTTACGGGCCGCACCAAGGTGGACGAAGCCTTTGCCGCCAAGCGCCTGCACCCGCGCATTGCCCTGGAAGCCATTGATTCCGACGTCATCAAGACCTATGTGCGCCTCGGGCTGGGCGTGGGCATCGTGGCCGAAATGGCGCTGCGTGACGACGGCAGCAACACCGACCTGGTCACCCTGCCCGCTGGCCCGCTGTTTGGCATGAACATCGCGCGCGTGGCTTTCAAGCGCGGCGCTTACCTGCGCAATTTTGTGTACCAGTTCGCCGAGTTGGTCAGCGACAAGCTCACCCGCGAACAGATCATCAAGGCCATGAGCGGCCGCCCTGGTGACTTCTGAACGACGACCTTGATCCACGACCTTGAACCACGACTTTCAATCCCAGATTTCTGAACAACGACCACGAGACCTGAGCCCATGACTGCAGCATCCGCCGTGCGCGAGCACACCCCCACCCTGCAAAGCCGCCTGCCCAACGTGGGCACCACCATCTTCACGGTCATGTCGGCATTGGCCACAGAGACCGGCGCGGTCAACCTGGGCCAAGGCTTTCCCGACTTTGAATGCGACCCGCAATTGGTGGGCGCGGTGAACACCGCCATGACCAGCGGGCTGAACCAGTACCCGCCGATGACCGGTGTGCCGGTGCTGCGCCAAGCCATCTCTGACAAAGTTCAAACCCTCTACGGCCGCCGCTACGACCCGGCCAGTGAGATCACGGTCACGGCTGGCGCCACGCAAGCCATCATCACCATCATCCTGGCTGTGGTACACCCCGGCGACGAAGTGATCGTGCTGGAACCCTGCTACGACAGCTATGTGCCCAATATCGAACTTGCAGGCGGCACGGTAGTTCGCGTGCCACTCACGCCGGGCACCTTCCGGCCCGACTTCGACAAGATCGCCGCTGCCATGAGCCCACGCACGCGCGCCATCATCGTCAACTCACCGCACAACCCCAGCGCCACCGTCTGGACGCGCGAAGAGATGCTCAAGCTGCAGGAGCTGCTCGCCCCGACCAATGTGCTGCTGATCAGCGACGAGGTCTACGAGCACATGGTGTTTGACGCGGCTATTGGCCAGCAGCATCACAGTGCGGCCAGCTTTCCCGGCCTGGCCGCGCGGGCCTTCATCGTCACCAGCTTTGGCAAGACTTACCACGTCACCGGCTGGAAGGTGGGCTTTGTCGCTGCGCCGCAAGCTTTGTCGGCCGAGTTCCGCAAGGTGCACCAGTTCAATGTGTTCACTGTCAACACACCGGTGCAATACGGCCTGGCTGAGTACATGAAAAAGCCCGCCGCCTACCTGGATTTGCCAGCGTTTTACCAACGCAAGCGCGACCTGTTCCGCCAAGGCTTGGCCAATACTCGCTTCAAGCTGCTGCCCAGTGAGGGCACCTACTTTCAGTGCGCCGACATCTCGGCAGTGAGCGATTTGAATGAGGCCGACTTTTGCCTATGGCTGACCAAAGAGATTGGCGTAGCCGCCATTCCCCTATCGGCCTTTTACGGCAACAGCTTTGACCAGCGCGTAGTGCGTTTTTGCTTTGCCAAGAAAGACGAAACGCTGAACACCGCCCTGGCGCGCCTGGCCAAGCTGTGAGTTCCGCTATCGACATCCCGCATCACGCCGGGAGCTGACGGGAAGCCGTCAGCTCCTTCCCGCATCACAGCACTTGGTGCAAGGCCGTATTTTGGTCGACCATCAAATGAGCCGCGCCGTGGCTCCAGAGGGCGTAAACATGGTCGCCATAACTCGCGGTGATGCCTGAGTTGATCCAGCCGGAACGATCTATGTTCAAGACGTCATTTGCGCCCGACTTGACGACGATCATGCGCTGATCAACGGCCAAAACATCAGCGTAACTGATGTCTTTGACATTAGACGCAGGGTCGGCGTGCATATCGACGAGCTGTCTTGGCTGCTGCAGCAAGGTTTCCAGATTTGAAGCAACGAACCAGACGTCGGCCAGCTCGTGTTGCGAGCCGCTGGTATCCGTCCAGCTCGACACCAGACCCAGCGTGTTGCCGTTGTCGACCTGGGTTCCCACCAGTGCATGCAGGTTCAGGGAGGCAATGCCAAGGCTTGTCAGCGAACGTAACTCATCAACATTGGAAATACCGTCCAGATTTTTGTCGACCCAGACTTGCAGCCTCGAGAAGACCTCATCGCGGACGTCGATCAGTCCATCTTCATTGATATCGTATTGCCGCAAGGCGGCAAATCCATCAGCAGCTTTGCCTGCGGGTGTGCTTGAACCATTTCCAAACAGCTCACTACCGTCGCTGATCTGCCCGTCCCCGTTCAGGTCTAGAACCAGCAAGCCGTCCTTGCCATCAGTCCAGCCGACCAGTGCCGGATGCCCGTCTGCACGGACATCGAACAGCACCCCGTTTTCCATACCCGTCGTGCGAACGCCGTCGCCGTTAAGGTCAAGCACCAAAGGCGTTGCCATGGTGGGATCCAGCTGAAAGGTCAAGACATTGCTCAGCGTCACGTTACCCAGCGTGTCGGTCTGCCGCATTTGCACAGTGTGGGTGCCTGCCGTCGTCGGCGGTGAATAGCTGCCAGACCAGGCGCCAGAATTCAGGCTGTATTCAATAGTGCTGAGCAGTTCAAACGAGTCGGTACTACTTGATGGCTTTATCCGCAACTCCCGCACGGAGTACTCACCGCTCAACCCATACTGCTGCGCAGTCGTCCAATCAAATGAGGCGTCGCCGATACGGTTGGCACCGGCCGAATAGCGCTGATCCAAGCCATAAGCCCTGACCACTGGTTGACCGTTGAGCGTCTCATTGAGTAATTGGACCAGCACCGCCTTCGTCCCGCCCGAACTACCAATCGCTATCCAAGCCTTGTATTCCGTTGCCGTGGCAGTAACTTCTTGCGCGACCACAGCGCCCACCGGGCTACCGATGTAACTGCCATTCATGGTTGCTGAAATTCGGGCAGCAGTAAGACCGGCTACTGTCGTCACGCCGGGAAGAATCTGTCCACCACCTTGAGCAGGAAACAGGTTCAAGCCCCCATAAACTTCATATGCACCCGCCTTGATGCGAGGGTTGTCAGTCAATCGGTCTGTGCTGCTCGCACCGCTGTCGTGAGATAGCGTCAATGTCAGCGCCGTTGGCCCGACAGTGTCAAGCGTGTACGACAGCACATTGCTCAGGGTGATATTTCCATTGGTATCGGTCTGCCGCATCTGCACCGTATGGGCACCTTGCGACGTGAGCGGCGAATAACTGCCCGCCCAAGCCCCAGAGTCAACGCTGTACTCGACGGTGCTCCGCATTTCAAATGAGTCGGTGCTGCTGGTGGGCTTGAAACGCAGCTCACGTACAGAGTATTCGCCACTGGCGCCATACGGAAGAGCCGTACTCCAATCGAAGCTAGCGTCGCCAATACGGTTGGCGCCGGGGGCATATCGCTGATCCAAGCCATAGGCCCTGACCACGGGTTGACCGTAGAGCGTTTCATTGAGCAGTTGGACCAGGACAGCCGCGGTTCCACTCGAACTGGCGACGGCTATCCAGGCCCTGTATTCCGTCGCCGTGGCAGTCACTTGTTGCGCAACCACTGCAGCGACTGGAGCCACGATATAGATACCATTCATCGTCGCCGAAATTCGATCAGCAGACAGTCCGGCGACAGTGGTCAGGCCAGGCAGTATTTGCCCCCCGCCCTGGGCCGGAAAGAGATTGAGACCACCATAGACCTCATAGGCGCCGGCCCTGATGCGGGGGTTGCTCGTCAATCCGTCCGTCGTGCTCACGCCGTTGTCCTGCGACAGCGTCAATGTCAGTGCAGTCGGACCAACCGAGTCAATGGTGAACGACAGTACGTTGCTCAATGCCGTGTTGCCCGCCTTGTCCGTTTGCCTCATTTGCACCGTGTGAGCGCCTTGCGCGGTCGGAGCCACGTAGTTGGCACCCCATGCCCCCGAATCCACGCTGTATTCCAGCATCGTGTCGAGCTCGATGGCATCGGTGCTGGCAGCCGCCTTGATCTGCAGTTGATTGAGGCTGATCATTTCGGTGTTGCCGACCTGCCAAGTGCCTGCGCCGTACCAGTTGAAAGCACTGTTAGCCATGACGTCACCAGTGGTAGCGCGAAGGTATGAATTCAAAGCAACCTTGACCACTGGCTGGGAGTTAACCGTGTCGTTGTAAAGATTGACTTCCACGCCAAAGGTATAGGTCCCGTCGAAGTACGTCAACCAGCCCAAAAACTGTGTCGCGCTGGTCGTGCTCACCTTAATGATTTTGGCCACCAGTGAATTGCTGGAGTAGCCGGTCACGGTTCCCAGAATTTGGCCGGCGGTCAAGCCATTCACTGTGGTCAAACCCGGCAACACCACGGCCGCGCTTGCGGGATTGAGGTTGAGGTTGTTGTAGAGCTCGAACGCACCAATCTTGATGCGTGGATTATTTGTAATGCTATCGCCGTTCGAGCCTGAATCTTGAGACAGACCCAAGGACAGCGAGGTAGGCGCCGTGGTGTCGATCACCGGCAAGGCCGCAGGGTCGATGTTGGCAATTGCTGTGCTGTAGGTGAACGCGTTGCCTGCCGCATCGGAGATGCCCGCGATCAAGGCCGTCTTGAGCGCAGTCTCATTGATCGCCGCTTGGCCGTTCTGACCAGGAGCCACCGTGTAAGTTAGCGTACGCGTGCTGGTGCCGGCCGTGCCGCCCCAAGTCGCACTTACACCCGTTCCGGCTACCGTGAAGACGGTACTGTCGGTGCCACTGGTTAAGCCGTTGACGTTGCCGTCGAAGGTGATGGTCAGCGTGATGGTCTCGCCTGCGCTGTTGCCTGCAGTGCCGGCCACGGTTGACAGGGACGTGCTCGGCAATGTGCTGCTGCTGAGCGCAGGCGCGGTGGTGTCAATCACCGGCAGGACTGTGGCGCCCGTATCGATCTCGGGAATGCTGCCGCTGTTGGCGGTGTAGGTAAATGCATTGCCTGCTGCATCGCTGATGCCGGCGATCAAGGCGGCCTTGAGGGCTGCTTCATCAATGCTGGCCTGGCCGTTCTGGCCTGAAGCCACCGTGTAAGTCAGCGTTCGCGTGGCCGTGCCAGCCGTGCCGCCCCAGGTGGCCGACACACCAGTGCCCGAGACCTTGAAGACGGTGCTGTCGGTCCCACTGGTCAAGCCGTTGACGTTGCCGTCGAAGGTGATGGTGAGCGTGATGGTTTCACCCGCGCTGTTACCCGCTGTGCCGGCTACGGTTGACAGGGCCATGCTCGGTGTTCCACTGAGCGTCGGCCCCGTGGTATCGATCACCGGCAAGGCGCTGGCGTCGATATTGGCAATGGTGCCCGATGCAAAGGCGTTGCCTGCTGCATCGCTGATGGCCGCGATCAGGGCCGTCCTCAGCGCCGTTTCGTTAATGGCCGCCTGGCCGTTCTGGCCGGCTGCCACGGTGTAAGTCAAGGTGCGCGTAGCCGTGCCTGCTGTTCCCGCCCAGGTGGCTGACACAGCCGTGCCACCCACCGTGAAGACGGTACTGTCGGTGCCACTGGTCAAGCCGTTGACGTTGCCGTCGAAGGTGATGGTCAGCGTGATGGTCTCGCCTGCGC
>JBBAPH010000018.1:0-7770 GCA_040400935.1 Polaromonas sp. | reverse complement strand
AGCCGTTGACGTTGCCGTCGAAGGTGATGGTCAGCGTGATGGTCTCGCCTGCGCTATTGCCTGCAGTGCCGGCTACGGCAGTGCCCAGTGCCGTGCTGGGTAATGTGCTGCTCAACGTGGGCGCCACGGTGTCCAGCGTGAAGCTGTTGCTACCCGCGGCACCGGCGTTGCCCGCCACGTCTGTGGCAACAGCGCTGACGCTGATCGTGCCGTCACCCAGCGTTGCCAACTCCAGACTGGTGAGGGCAACGGCGACGGGGGTGGCTCCGTTGCCCGTGACGTCCTTGACAACGGTGCCGCCACCTGAGCGACTGAAGGTCACACGGGTCGAGGCGCCTGATTCGGCGGTGATCGTCACGGCGCCAGCGGCCGCCTCGGCGCTGGTCGCGCCATTGCTCACGCCGGTGCCCAGAGTCACCGTGGGCGCTGACGGCGCCGTGGTGTCGATCACGGGTAATGCCGTGCTGTCGATCTCGGGGATGGTGCCCGTGTAAGCGAAGGCATTACCAGCTGCATCGGTGATGCCGGCAATCAAGGCGGACTTGAGCGCTGCCTCATCAATAGTGGCCTGACCATTCTGGTTTGCAGCCACCGTGTAAGTCAGCGTGCGCGTGGCCGTGCCGGCCGTACCGCCCCAGGTGGCCGACACGCCAGCACCGGCGACCTTGAAGACCGTGCTGTCGACTCCGCTGGTCAAACCGTTGACGTTGCCGTCGAAGCTGATGGTCAGCGTGATGGTTTCACCCACGCTGTTGCCCGCGGTACCGGCCACGGCCGTGCCCAACGCCGTGCTCGGTGCTGTGCTGCTCAAAGTAGGCGCTGTGGTGTCCAACGTGAAGCTGTTGCTGCCCGCTGCGCCGGCATTGCCAGCCGCATCGGTGGCAACAGCGCTGACACTGATCGTGCCGTCACGCAGGGTGGTCAACTCGCCAGCTGTCAGGGTCACGGGCACAGGTGTCGTGCCATTTCCTGTGACGTCTTTGACGACGGTGCCGCCGCCTGCGCGGCTAAACGTTACTCGGGTCGAGGCGCCTGATTCGGCAGTGATCGAGACGGCGCCAGCGGCTGCCTCGGTGCTGTTGGCGCCATTGCTGACGCCAGTGCCCAGGGCTACCGCAGGCGCTGCGGGCGCCGTGGTGTCAATCACAGGCAAAGCCGTGCTGTCGATATGGGGAATATTGCCGCTGGTGGCGGTGTAGGTGAAGGCGTTGCCCGCTGCATCGCTGATGCCGGCGATCAAGGCGGACTTGAGCGCTGCTTCGTCAATCGCAGCCTGCCCGTTTTGGCCGGACGCGACCGTGTAGGTGAGCGTGCGCGTGGCCGTGCCGGCCGTGCCGCCCCACGCGGCAGAAACTGGCACGCTGTTGACCGTGAAGACGGTGCTGTTGCTGCCAGTGGTGAGCCCGTTGACGTTGCCGTCGAAGGTGATGGTCAGCGTGATGGTTTCGCCCGCGCTGTTACCTGCCGTACCAGCCACCGTCGAAAGGGCTGTCGCGGGGACTGTGCTGCCGAGCGTGGGGGCCACGGTGTCCAGCGTGAAGCTGTTGGCGCCGGCTGCGCTGGCATTGCCCGCAGCGTCGGTGGCGATGGCGCTGACGCTGATGCTGCCATTGCCCAGCGCGGTCATGTCCGACGCACTCAGCGCCACCGTCACGGCGGTGGCGCCATTGCCTGTGATGGACTTGACGACGGAACCACTCGGGCCGGTGAAGGTCACCTGGGTGGCGGAACTCAACTCGGCAGCGACGGTCACGACGCCTGCGGCGGCTTCAGTGCTGGTGGCGCCGTTGCTCACGCCGGTCCCCAGAGTGACCGTGGGCGCTGCAGGCGCTGTGGTGTCAATGATCGGCAGCGCGGCGCTGTCAATGTCGGCGATGCTGGTGGCGTAGGTGAAGGCGTTGCCTGCCGCATCACTGATGCCGGCGATCAAGGCCGACTTGAGCGCAGCCTCGTCAATCACGGTTTGGCCGTTTTGGCCGGACGCCACCGTGTAAGTCAAGGTGCGGGTGGCCGTTCCGTTGGTGCCGCCCCAGGCAGCAGAAACACCTGCACCACCCACGGTGATGACGGTGCTGTCGCTACCACTGGTCAGTCCGCTGACATTACCGTCGAAGGTGACGGTCAGGGTGATGGTCTCGCCCGCGCTGTTGCCAGGAGTGCCCGCAATCGCGGTGCCCAGCGCAGTGGTAGGGACGGTGGCGCTGCTCAGCGTTGGCGCCACCGTATCCAGCATGAAGCTGTTGCTGCCCGCCGCGCTGACGTTGCCCGGGGCATCGGTCGCGACAGCGCTGACGCTGATCGTGCCGTTGCCCAAAGTGGTCAAGTCGCCCGCGAGCAAAGCAACGACCACTGCCGTTGCGCCATTACCCGACACGGTTTTGAAAACGCTGCCGTTGGGGCCCGTGAAGGTCACCAGCGTCGAGGCGCCCTGCTCTGCGGTGACCGTCACCGCACCTGCGATCGCCTCGGCGCTGGTGGCGCCGCCGCTCACGCCTGCCACCAAGCTCACCGTCGGGGCCGAGGGCGCCGTGGTGTCGATGATTGGCAGAGCCGTGCTGTCGATGTTGGGGATGCTCCCACTGTAGGCGAAGGCATTGCTCGCGGCATCTTGGATGCCTGCGACCAAGGCGGCCTTGAGCGCAGTCTCGTCAATGGCGGCCTGGCCGCTCTGACCGGCCTGCACGGTGTAGGTCAAGGCGCGCGTGCTGCTGGCGTCGGCGCCACTCCAGGCGGCGCTAACACCCGCATTACCAACGGTGAAGACGGTGCTGTTGCTACCGCTGGTCAGGCCGTTGACGATGCCGTCGAAGGTGATGGTCAGCGTGATGGTTTCACCCACGCTGTTACCCGGCGTGCCTGCCACGGCAGTGCCCACCGCAGTCGCTGGCGCCACGGTGGTGCTGAGGGTCGGCGGCGTGGTGTCGGCGATGGCGACTGTGACCGCCCGCTCGGTCGCCAAGGTCGCTCCCGTGCCTGCGTTGGTGGCGACCACGGTGAAGCTGTAGCTGCTCTTGATGTCGTACTTAGCCGCAGCCTTGAGGGTGACGACACCGGTGGCAGCGTCAATCAACACGTCGTTGACGTCGCCCGTCAGCGGCTTGAGGCTGTAGCTCACGGCCCGGTTGCCGGCAGTGCCGTCGCCATCGGTGGTCACGGCGGTGTAGATGGCCGTGCTCAGCGGCGCGCCTTCTTCCACAGAGCCCGTCAGCCCACTGATGAAGACCGGGGCGAAGTCATTGACATCCGCCACGCTGACCGTGACGGCTTGGGTGCTGGTGAGCGTGGCGCTGGTGGCGGTGTTGGTCGCCACCACCGTGAAGCTGTAGCTGGACTTGACCTCGTAATTGGCGCTGGCCTTGAGGCTGACGACGCCAGTGCTGGCGTTGATGTCCAGCAGGGCCGAGTCGCCCCCAGCTTGCAAGCTGTAGCTGACTGTCCGGTTGGCAGACGTGGCGTCGGCGTCGGTGGTGGTCGCCGTGTAGATGGCCGTGGTGGTGGCGGCGTTTTCCGCAACGCTGCCGGTGGCTCCGCTGGTGAAGACCGGTGCCTGGTCGTTGAGGTCGTTGACCGCGACAGTGACAGCGCGCTCAGTGCTGAGGTTGGCGCTGCTGGCGTTGTTGGTGGCCAGCACGGTGAAGCTGTAGCTGGTCTTGGCTTCGTAGTTGGCGCTTGCCAAGAGGCTGACGGCGCCAGTGGCGGCATTAATGCTCAGCGCTGAGACGTCGCCGGTGCCGGCTTTGAGGCTGTAAGCGATGTTGCGGTTGGCGCTGGATCCATCCGCATCAGTGGCCGCAGCGGTGTAGATCGGGGTGGCAATCGACGTGTTTTCATTGATGCTGGCGCTCCCCAGGCTGGTGAAAACCGGCGCGTTGTCGTTCAGGTCGACCACGTTGAGCGTCACGGCCCGCTCGGCGGTGTTGCCAGCCTTGTCGGTGGCAATCACCGTGAAGCTGTAGCTGGTTTTGCCGCTTTCGTAGTCGGCCACTTCTTGCAGCCTGACTTGTCCGGTAGCTGCGCCTAGGGTGAATTTGGTCGCATCCCCGCCGGCCTTGAGGCTGTAGACCAGGCCGCCGTTGGCGTCCGTGGCCGCCGCGGTGTAGACCAGGGTATTGGCGGCGGTGTTTTCGTTGACGCTAGTTGTCGCCCCCGAGGTAAAGCTGGCTGCCGTAGAGTCCTGCACAAAGTTGATCGTCTGTACGTCCGACAGGTTACCGGCGCGGTCGACCTGACGCACTTCAACCTTGTAGCTGCCGTCTGCCGTGCCATCCGTCGCCGGCGCTGTGTAGCTGCTGCTCCAGCTGCTGGCGGCGCCGCCGTCCTTGGTGACGCGGTATTCCACGCTGGCTTGCGCTTCTGTGTTGGTTGGCGCGGTGATGCCGCCATTGCTGGTGACCGCTGTGGCATCCGTGGCCCCGGTGTCCAGCGTCAAGCTGGCGTTGGGCAGGCTCGGCTTGACGAGGTCTACGCTGACTGTGTGCGACTGGGCGCCGGCGTTGCCAAAGACGCCGGTGTAACTGGCTTGGGCGGTGTAGCTCGCGCCGGTGAGGCCCGCCACATCGGCAGAGGCGACAACGACACTCCAGCTGCCGTCGCTTTGCACCGTGATGCCGCTGTAGGTGTTGCCACCCAACACCAGGCTGAGGGTGCGCCCCACGGCGGAGTTGGTGGTGGTGCCAGGCAGGTTGTCCGTGGCCGTACCGGTGACGGTCAGCGCGCTCTGGCTCTCGACGATATTGAGGATGTCGTCACCCACCATGGCGTTGATGGTGAGCACGGGCAAGTCAGTCTTGACCACCAGCTCACCGGTGGATATGTCGGTCTTGGGCGTGAAGTAGCCGGCAGCGTTGATGCTCACGCCGACGTTGTAGATGCCCTGCGCCAGGGTCTGGGTGCCCGTGACGTTCAGGCTCCAAACGCTGGTGCTGGCGTTGTAGCTCAGGCCCGCCGGGCTGCTGGCAGCCCCCACGGTGATGCTGTAGGTCTGGCCGTCTACGGTGACGGAGAAGGCGTCGCCATTTTCCAACGCGATATAGCCGGTGTTGTTGGCATTGATCTTCTCCGCTTTGCCGGTGATGACGGGCGTGGTGTCATTGGTGTTGAGCGCGTAGACCACCGGCACGTCGGGTGGCGCCAGGCGCACGTCCAGCGTGGCAGTGGTCGGGCTGCCGGGGTTGCCTGCGGTGTCGCTCACCGAGGCCTGAAGGCTGTAACTGTTGCCATGCGCCAGGGCCGCCATGTCGGCCTTGGGCACGCTGATTGACCAGGTGTTGCTGCCCGATCCCGACGAGACAGTGCCCAGGTAGGTCTTGCTGTTGAAGACCACGCTGACCGTTTGACCGACCTCAGCGTTGGTGGTGCCCGTCACGGCAAAAGAGCCGCCGACCGGCACGGCGTCCAGCTCGTCCCGATTCAGGATGGCATCGGCGTCGCCGCCGACGCCCGCGCCGTTGGTGAGCGGCGTGCTGATCGCAATGGTCGGTGCGGTGCTGTCAATGCGCACACTTCGGGTGGCGTCCGAGGCCGCGTTGCCTGCAGCGTCGGACACACGCGCCGTGATGGTGCTGCTGCTCGCGTCAGCCGGGATGTCGGCGCTTGCAAAAAGCACCTGCCACTTGCCGTCACTGCCCACCGAAGCGGTCTTGGTGCTGCTGCCCCAGAGCACGGAAACGGTGCGGCCGGCCTCAGCATCGCTGGTGCCGCTGACAGTCACCCCGGCGGTCTTTTTGGCCAGGTTGACGATATCGTTGCTGGCCACTGTGTTGATCGCCATCACCGGGACCGCCGTATCCAGAACGAAGCTGCTGGTACCGGCCAGGCTGGCATTGCCCGCCGCATCGGTGGCTACCGCACTGACGTTGACGCTGCCGTCGCCCAGGCGGGCGATATCGGCTGCGTCCAACACCACCGCCACGGACGAGCCGCCGCTCACGGTCTTGATAACCGTGTTGTTGCTGATGTTGCTGCTGAAGGTAACAACCACGCTGGCGCCGCTCTCGGCACTCACCGTGACAACGCCGCCTGGGCTGGCCAGTGCTTCGGCGCTGGTGGCGCCGCCGGTCACGCCGCTGCCCAGCGCCACCACGGGAGCCGTCGGGGCCAGGGTGTCGATGACGGGCAGCGCGGGCGAGTCGATGGTCGGGATGGTCCCGCCATTGATCGTGTAGCTGAAGGCGTTGCCTGCCGAGTCGGCAATGCCGGCCAATGCGGCCTTGAGGGCCGCTTCATCAATGCTGGCCTGGCCGTTGTCGCCAGCAGCCACGGTGTAGGTCAGCGTGCGGGTGCTGCTGCCGGCGGTGCCACCCCAGGCCGCCTGTACGCCGACCCCAGCGACCTTGAAGATGGTGCTGTTGCTACCGCTGACCAGGCCCTGCACGTTGCCGTCGAAAACGATGGTCAGCGTGATGGTTTCCCCGGCGCTATTGCCAGCCGTTCCAGCCACCGTGCTCAGGGCCGTGGTGGGTGCGCCGCTGCTCAGGGTGGGGGCTGTCGTGTCCACGACCGGCAGCACCGTGCTGTCGATGTTGGCTATCGTCCCGCCATTGGCGGTATAGACAAAGGCGTTACCTGCCAGGTCGCGCAGGCCGCTCTGCAAAGCCGACTTGAGCGCAGCTTCGCTGATGGCTGCGGCGCCGTTCTGGCCAGCCGCGATGGTGTAGGTCAGGGTGCGGGTGGAGGTGCCGGCGGTGCCGCCCCAGACCGCTGAAACGCCCACGCCATCGACGGTGAAGACACTGCTGTTGTTGCCCGAGGTCAGCCCGTTGACCAAGCCGTCAAAGGTGAGGGTCAGCGTGTAGGCTTCGCCCGCGCTGTCGCCACCCGTTCCAGCCAGCGTGGTCCACACGACCGCAGGGGCCGTGATGGGGCTGAGCGTGGGTGCCGTAGTGTCATTCACCAACAGGCTGACGACGGCCGAAGCCGTACTGAAAGCCGTGGTGCCACCACGGGTGGTGGTGTCGGCCTTGGTGCCTGCTGCGCCCGTGGTGGTGTCCCAGGCGCGCAGACTCAACACATTGAACAGGCTGCCCGACACGTCGCTGTTGGGCTGGTAGTACAGGCGGCCGTTGGCCGACGCCAACAACAGCGCCTGGCTGTCGCTGACCGCGCCCACCAGGCTCCAGGTGCTGCCGTTGTCACTGGAGTGGTACAGCGCGCCGTTCGCGCTGTCGGCCGCTGTGATGGCGATGCCTTTGGCAGCGGCGGCGTCCACGTCGCTGATGCCGCCGACCAGGGTGCTCACCAGGACACCGACGGCGCCGACAGGTGCACCGGCGGTGGACTCGATGGTGCCCAAGTCCAGGCTGGTGGTGGTGCTGAGCACTGGCGCGTCATTGACGGGGTTGACCGTGACGTTCAGGCTTTGGTCGAGCACGTTGACGCTGGGCGCCGTGCCCGATCCGCTGTCGGTGACGCGCCAGGTGACGGTGCCGCTGCCGTGGGCATTGACCACGGTTTTGTACGTGAGGCCCTGGAGTTCGGACAAGCTCAAGCCCGAGGTGGCGGTGGTCACGGGGGTGACGCCGTCGGCCTTGTACAAGGTCAGGAAGCTGGGGATGCCGGTGATGGCAAAGCTCAGGGTCTGGCCGGCTTCGTCAGTGCCGCCGCCCGGACTGTAGGCAGCGGTTGCCAAGCCCAGGGGCGTGGCTGTGCTGCTGGCGCTGTCTTCGTCGACTGCGCTGAAGGCCGGCAGGGTCAGGTTGGCCACCGGTGCGTCATTGACGGCCGAGATGCTGGTGCCCAGGCTGACCGTCGCGCTGGAGTAGGCGCTGCTGC
>JBBAPH010000017.1:22369-83018 GCA_040400935.1 Polaromonas sp. | reverse complement strand
GGCTCTTATAAAAACATCCGCCCAGTCGATCGCAAGATCTTCTGGGCGTTTTGTTTTTCCGAAGTCAATAAAAAAGGCCTCCGAAGAGGCCCTTGCGAAGTCACTCTACAGTGACAGATTTTGCTAAATTCCTTGGTTTATCTACATCTGTTCCGCGTGCACAAGCCGTGTGATACGCCAATAACTGCAGCGGCACGACGTGCAATAACGGGCTCAGCGCTCCGTAATGCTCTGGCATGCGGATGACATGCAAGCCTTCGCCGCTTTCAATACGGCTGTCGCTGTCTGCCAGTACATAGAGCACTCCACCGCGCGCCCTGACTTCCTGAAGGTTGCTTTTTAGCTTCTCCAGCAAGCTGTCATTGGGGGCGACGGTGACGACGGGCATGGCGCTCGTGACCAGGGCCAGCGGGCCGTGCTTGAGTTCGCCGGCGGGATAGGCTTCAGCGTGGATATAGCTGATTTCTTTGAGCTTCAGTGCGCCTTCCAGTGCGATGGGGTAGTGAAGCCCGCGGCCCAAGAAAAGGGCGTTTTCCATCTTGGCGAAGTCTTCGGCCCAACTGATGATCTGCGGCTCTAGGGCCAGCACGGCCTGCAGCGCGGCGGGCAGATGCCGCATGGCTTTGAGGTGCTCGGCCTCTTCAGCGTCGCTCAGGCGGCCTTTGCTTTGGGCGAGTGCCAGCGTGAGCAAGAACAGACCTGCGAGCTGTGTGGTGAAGGCCTTGGTGGAAGCCACGCCAATCTCAACCCCGGCCCGGGTGATGTAAGCGAGCTTGCATTCACGCGCCATGGCCGATGTGGCCACATTGCAGATGGTCAAGGTTTGCGTCATCCCAAGCGATTGGGCGTGGCGCAAGGCGGCCAAGGTATCTGCGGTTTCGCCGCTTTGCGTGATCGCGACGACCAAAGTCCGCGGGTTGGGTACGCTGGTGCGGTAGCGGTATTCGCTGGCCACTTCAACCTGGGTGGGAATCTGCGCAATGTCTTCCAGCCAGTATTTGGCAGCGCAGCCGCTGTAGTAACTGGTGCCGCAAGCCAGGATCAGGACGGAGTCTATTTCCTTGAATGTGCGGTACGCCCCATCGCCGAACAGCTCGGGCACGATGCTCGTCACGCCTTCGAGCGTGTCGGCAATGGCGCGCGGTTGCTCAAAGATTTCCTTTTGCATGTAGTGGCGGTATGGACCGAGTTCGGCGGCGCCGCTGTGCGCCTGAACGGTCTTGACTTCCCGCTGAGCGGACTTGCCCTGGCAGTCCAGCACCCAGAATTTGCCCAGCTGGATGTCGACTAGGTCGCCCTCCTCCAGATAAACAATCTGGTCGGTCACCCCGGCTAGAGCCATGGCGTCGCTGGCCAGAAAATTCTCGCCATGTTCTTTGCCCAAGCCCAGGATCAGTGGTGAGCCTGATCGAGCGCCCACCACGCGGTGCGGTTCGTCCTTGCAGAAAGCGGCGATGGCGTAGGCGCCTTGCAGCTGGGCCACCGCCAACTTGAGTGCTTCAAACAAGTCACCGTCGTAAAGACTCTCCACCAAATGCACGATGACTTCCGTATCGGTCTGGCTCTGGAAGACGTAGCCCTTGGCGCGCAAGGTGGCACGCAGTTCTTCGTGGTTTTCAATGATGCCGTTGTGCACCAGCGCCACTTTGCCGGGACGGCTGAGGTCATCGCCCGTGCCGTGGCTGAAGTGCGGGTGGGCGTTGTGTACGGCAGGGGCGCCATGTGTGGCCCAGCGGGTGTGCGCAATGCCTGTGCCGCCCTGAAGACGCTCCGTATCAACCTGGGTTTGAAGTTCCGCCACCCTCGCAGTGCTGCGGGCGCGTTGCAGGCCGCCGGCATACACGGCCACCCCGCACGAGTCATAGCCGCGGTACTCTAAGCGCTGCAAGCCCTGCACGAGGATGGGAACAATGTTGCGGCCTGAGACCGCGGCGACGATACCGCACATGAGCTGACTCCCTAGTTACAAGCCGAATGGTAGGCGAATAGCGAAAAACATGGATTCCACAATAAAAGCGCAAATGAAATAAAATTTCAATATTGAGCCTAGATAAATCTTTATTCCATCAAACAAAAGAAAATGGAAGAAATAAACCTAGACGCCGTCGATCTTCGGATCCTTGATGAGCTGCAACTTGACGCCTCGCAGAGCAACCAAGCCTTGGCCGAACGCGTGCATATTTCCCCGCCGACCTGCTTGCGACGGGTCAAGCGGCTCCGTGAGGCCGGGCTGATTGAGCGGGAAGTTGCGCTGCTCAGCACAGACAAGTTGGCGCCCTTGGTGGGCCGAGGTTTGACGGCCTTGGTGGAGATCACCTTAGACCGCCAAGGCCATGATGAGGCGCTGGCCTTTGAGGCGGGTGTGATTGAAGACGCGGCCGTGCAGCAGTGCTACCGCGTCTCGCCCGGACCGGACTTTGTGCTGGTGGTGCATGTGGCCGACATGCCCGGTTACCTGGCGCTGGCTCAGCGCCTGTTCACTAGCCATGCAAACGTGCGCAACGTCAAAGCATTTTTCAGCCTACACCGTGCCAAGTTCAAACCAGGTGTGTTGCTCAAGCCTTGAGGCCGGAGCGCTGAGACGCCACGGCGCAGAGCCGCTCAGCCCTTCTTGATCTTGGCTGGCCGCTGCCAGTTCGCAATGCTGGTTTGCTTGCCGCGCGCCACACTGAGTGCGCCCGGCGGTGTGTCCTTGCTGATGGTGGAGCCCCCACCGATCGTCCCGCCGGCGCCCAGGATCACCGGCGCGATGAGTACGCAATTGCTGCCCACATGCACATCCGCCTCGATCACCGTGCGGTGCTTGTTGGCCCCGTCGTAATTAGCCGTGATGCTGCCCGCGCCGTAGTTGACCCGTTCGCCCACCGTGGCGTCGCCCAGATAGGCCAAGTGGTTGGCCTTGGCGCCAGCGGCCAGCGTGCTGTTTTTCACTTCGACAAAATTCCCGATGTGCACTTGCGCGCCTAGCTTGGCGCCAGGGCGTAGGCGAGCAAACGGCCCAACTAACGCGCCTTCGCCGACGTCCACGCCCAGCACTTCGCCGTCAATATGGGTGAAGGGATGAATCACCGCGCCAGCCGCAATGCGGGCATGGGCAATCACGCAGTTGGCGCCAATGCGCACGCCGTCGCCCAGTTCCACGTGCCCTTCAAAAATGCAGTTCACATCGATGTCCACATCACGGCCGCACTGCAGTTGGCCGCGCAGGTCAAAGCGCGCAGGGTCGGCCAGACGTACCCCCTGGTTCATCAAGGCCAGCGCCTGGCGCTGCTGAAAAGCCCGTTCCAACTCGGCCAATTGCACGGGGCTGTTGATGCCTGCGACCTGCACCGCGTCGGTGATCTGGTGTGCCACCACTGGCAAGCCATCGGCCACGGCAAAGCGCACGATGTCGGTCAGGTAGTACTCCTGCTGAGCGTTTTTGTTGTCCAGGCGTGCCAACCACCCGCGCAAGAGCCGGGTGGGCACGGCCATGATGCCGCTGTAAATTTCTTGAATGCGGCGTTGCTCATCCGTCGCGTCCTTGTGTTCCACGATCGCGCGGACGGGTGCGTTGGCTCCGGAGCCCGTACGCACGATGCGGCCATAACCCGTCGGGTCGGGCATGCTCAGCGTCAACAGGGCCAACTGCTGGCCGGCGCAAAGGCTCAGCAGGGCCTGCAGCGTGGCCGCTTCGGTCAGCGGCACATCACCCGACAGAACCAAGGTCACGCCATCGTCGGCCAGCAGCGGCAAGGCTTGCTGCACCGCGTGGCCCGTGCCCAGTTGTGGGGACTGCCGGGCAAATTCCAGGCTCAGGGGCCAGGGCGGCGTGGCGCCATTCAGCGCGGCTTCTACCTGCTCGGCGCCGTGGCCAGTGATGACCACCGCCCGGCGCGCCGATAACTGCGCTGCGCAGTCAAGCACATGGGCGAGCAAAGCGCGGCCGCCCAATCGGTGCAACACTTTGGGCAAATCGCTTTTCATGCGCGTGCCTTTGCCGGCCGCCATGACGACCACGTCTAACGCTGTGTTGCCTGCCGCTTTGCTTGAACTCGCCATGAAACGTCCCAATGAATTGCTTGCGTCTTAAAACCCTGGTCAAGATTATCAGCGTAGCGGCCCTGGCGGCTGCGCTGCAGGCCTGCAGCACCGTCAAGCTCGTCTATAACCAAACGCCTGAGGTGGCCTGGTGGTACGTGAGCGATTATTTGGACTTCACTGATGCACAACGCCCGCAAATCCGCCGCGCACTGACCGAGTTGCACAGCGCGCACCGCCGTCAACAACTGCCCGCTTATGGTGAACTGCTGCAACGCTGGCAGCCCGTGCTGGCCCGCGATGTCACGCCCGCCCAGACCTGCGCGCTCTACACCGAAGTCGTCACGCTGGTGGTGGGCCTGGCCGACTTGACCGAGCAATTGCCTGCTGACGCCTTGACGACGCTGGCCCGTTTGAGTGAAGCCCAAATCGCCGGCCTGGCGCGCAGCTACACCAAGGCCAACCTCACTTACCGCGAAGACTATCTGCAAGGCGCTCCAAGCGCGTTGCGTGACAAGCGCTTCAAGCAGGCCCTGTCTCGCGCTGAAAGCTTGTACGGCAGCTTGGACGACAGACAAAAGAACGTACTTCAAACCGGCATAGATCGCCTGGCTTTTGATGGTGAGGCTGCTTACGCGCGCCGTCTGAAACGCCAGCAAGAAGTGCTGCAAACGTTGCGAACTTTGTCCTCAACCGGCACGCCGTTAGAGCAGGCGCGGTCCACGTTGCGCACCTTGATGGCGCAGGCGCTGGGATCGTTTGATCCTGCCAATCGCCAAGACATGGCGAGTCGTCAGCGCAGCTGCCAGTTGATGGCCGAGCTTCACAACAGCACCGACGCCAACCAGCGCCAAAAGGCGGCCAATACCTTTGCACGCTATGCGGCCGATGTCCGCGCTCTCGTGCGCGAACCTTGAGCGAACGCTGGACTACGAGGCGCATGACCGCTCGTCCCAGGCAGCTTGGTTTGGCAGGCCGCGGCTGCCGCGCCTGAGCATTCGGTCCCTGACTGTTGCCCAGTGTTCATTCCAGCTCGGCGCTGGCTGCCAGTCCAGGCGCGCCGCTGCGGCTAAAGCCCCGGCTTTGGCAAATGGCTCGGCCACCCAAGTCTGGCCTGGCGCCACCGCCCAGGATTCACCGTTGTTCAAAAAATGATCGCCAGTACCTGGCCCAGCCTCACCACGTGTGGTAAGGGTCAGCCACACCCGGCTGCCTTGCAAGCGCAGCAGATCAGCCCGCTGAACGCGCAGGGTGAGCGCCCGACCCGGTGGCAGCTCAATCGTCAAGATCCGTCCCCTCAAGCGCAATGGACCCGCCATCGGCATCAATACCCGAACCTCCGGGGGGCTCGAAGAAAGCGCCTGGGGCAGGGCGGAGGCAGACTGAAAAGCTGACGGGATTGCGCTAAAACCAAACATGGCAGGCCTGATGGGAGTTAAAAAGTACCCTTAGTCGGTTCAAAAAACCGAAGAGTTCAAGCATGATGCGTTTGGCGAGCCTGCGCGTCCAATGACTTTGGTCGGGCTTATTCATGCGGCAGCGTCATCAATAAGAAGTCCCTTGGCTGGAGTTTTTGTGCAGCATTCCCACACCCACCTGCGGTCCCGGCCCATCAACGCCGGCCAATTGCGGGCCTTCGAAGCCGTGGCCCGACACCTGAACTTTCGCGCTGCCGCCGAAGAAATGGCGCTCACCCAATCGGCGGTCAGCCGGCAAATCCAGAGCCTGGAAGACGACGTCGGCGTGAGCCTTTTTCATCGCCACACCCGGACGGTAGAGCTCACCAGCGCAGGTGCCGCGCTGCAGCGTGCCGTCACGCCCGCCCTGGAGCGCATTGACACGGCGGTGCGGCAGCTGCGCCTGAGCGCTGGGCGCAAGAGCGTGGCGTTGACCACCTTCGCCTCGTTCGCGTCTATGTGGTTGATTCCTCGGCTGGAGGCTTTCCAGCAAGACAACCCCGACATGGACATTCGCATTGACGCTTCTGATGTCCCGGTGGACCTTGATTTGTCGGACTTGGACCTGGCGCTGCGCTATGGGCCCGCCAGTGCCATGCCGGCAGGTGCGCAACGTTTGTTTGGCGAGCAACTCACGCCCGTGGCCAGCCCGTGGTTGCTCAGCAGCGGCTTGCTGCCCAAGAACCCCAAAGACCTGGTGCAGTGCGCCTTGATTGAAGCGGGCGATGCGCGCGACAGCCACCTGGAGTGGCTGAGTTGGCGGCGCTGGTTGGTGGCGCAGGATTTGCCGCGCTTAGAGCCCAAGCGCTGGATGTACTTCAACTACGCCTACCAAATGGTGCAGGCTGCCCTCAGTGGTCAGGGCTTGGCGCTAGGGCGTTTGCCTTTGATTGCCGAAAGCCTCGCAGCCGGCGACCTGGTCGAAGTCTGGCCCCACTCACGGATCGAGTCGCCCATGGCCTATTGGTTGATCGTTGGCTCGCGCAGTGCTGCCCGTTCGGAAGTTCAAGCCTTTTGCGATTGGCTGCGGACGCAAGGCGAACTAACGCGGCTGGCGATTGGCGATGGACCCGATCCGGACACAATGGCGCACGCTGATTGAGCGCGATCTAAACCGGCCAGACCACGCCTTCGTCATTGAGCAGCGCGTCCAGCGGCACATCATGCGGCTCGGGTTCTAGCTCCGGCAACCAACCGTGGCTGTAACCCAGGCCCACGGTGAACGGCTTGGGTTGCAAGGTGGCCAGTGTGCGGTCATAAAAACCGCCGCCGTAACCCAGGCGATAACCACCTGGCCCGTAACCCACGCAAGGCACAAACAAGAGCGTCGGCACGATGACTTCGGTGTCCTTCGGTTTGGGAATGCCGTAGGCGTCTTCTTCCATCGGGCAGCCGGGGTACCAAGCGTGAAAGGTCAGCGTCTTGTGCAGCTTGTTGACCACCGGCAGGCCGATCTTGCGCGGCGAGCGGTTGGCCAGGCTTTCTGTCGCGATCTGGGCGCCGCTGTCAGGGGTGCTGGCTGCGCCTGTTTGAATGGACTCGCCCAACATCACGTCTTCCTGCCAGCGATAGAGCGCAGGCAAAGGATCGAACTCGCCCTTGATCGGCCAGTAAGCGCCAATCACCACGTCGCTTCGGCCAAACAGCCAGATGCGCATCACGCGCTGTAACAGATCTGCACGCTGTAGGCGGTCGGGCAGGTTCAGACGTTGCTCAATCAGGGCTTTTCGCGCGGTCAATTTATCCATAATCACCCAATGCTATCGAAAATTTTTTCAACGGCCGTGTTAGCGGCCGTGTTGACGTTCATGTCGCCCCTGCTGAGCGCACAAACGCCTACCAACCCGGTCCTGGGCCGTGCTGACCAGGTCGTGCTGGACATGAACCAGGCCTTTGCCCGCAATGACAAGGCGCGCTTGACCGCTTTGTTGCCCCAGGTGCGAGGCCACACGCTCGAACCCTGGGCCGCGTATTGGGAACTGCGCGCCCGCCTCGACGAAGCGAGCGCCTCGGAAGTGCAAGCTTTTCTGACCCGCTACGCCGGCAGCTACCAAGAAGATCGGCTGCGCAACGACTGGCTGCTGTTGCTCGGCCAACGCCGCGACTGGACCAGCTTCGCCGCCGAACACCCCAACTACCGCATGAGCGACGACCGCGAAGTGCGTTGCTATGCCTTGCTGATCGAGCACCTCAAGTCCCTGGGCGCGCCGGCAGCGCGCGTCGCCGACGAAGTGCGCAAGACCTGGTACGCCCAGCGCGAAGCCGACGACGGTTGCCGCCTGGCGGCCGACCGCTTGCTCGACGCGCGCCAACTCGCGCCTTTGGATATTTGGCGCAAAGCACGTATCGCCATTGAGGCCAACCGCCTCCGGCCCACGCGCGACGCGGTGGAAATCGTCGCGCCAGACACGCTCAAGCTGCTGGCCCAGTTGCAGGCCAACCCGGCGCAATTTCTGGCCGAGAAAAAGATCGCCCTGCGCACCGTGCGCAAAGAGCTGATCACCCTGGCCCTGATCCGCCTGGCCGCCACTGGCACCGACTACCAAGCGGCTGCGGACTTGATGGAAAAGAAGTGGGGTTTTCAGCTCAAGGCCGAAGAACGCAACTGGGTCTGGGGCGTGATTGGCCGGCAAGCGGCTGGGCGCTTGGACAACGCGGCCCTTTCGTACTTCGCCAAGGTCTCCAGCGATGCCGACCTGACTGACGAGATGCTGGGCTGGAAAGTGCGTGCCGCGCTGCGGGCTGGGGCTGAGCCGCGCTGGCCACTGGTGTTGTCAGCCATCAACGCCATGAGTGAAGAAGGCCGGCGCGACCCGACCTGGATTTTCTGGAAAGCCAAGGCCTTGCTGGCCACGGCGCCGGTGGCCACCGCCACGACAGCGATGGTGGGCGCACCTGCCGTTCACCCCCAGCGCGCGGAAGCCCTGGTCTTGCTGCAGTCCATCGCGTCGCCGCGCGGCTTTTATGAGCAACTGGCGCTGGAGGAACTGGGTCAAAAAATCAGCTTGCCCGCCCGCCCCACGCCCTTGACCCAAGAAGAAAAAGAAGCTGCCCGCCTGAACCCTTCACTCAACCGCGCCTTGTATGCGGTCGCCATCGGCTTGCGGCCCGAAGGTGTACGCGAATGGAACTACGGCGTCAACCTCGCCCGACCCGGCGGCCTGGCCGAGCGCGATTTGCTGGCGGCTGCACAACTCGCTTGCGAGCGGGCCGTGTGGGACCGCTGCATCAACACCAGCGAACGCACGCGCCTGGGGATGGACTTTGAGCAACGCTTTCCCATGCCATTCAAGGAGCAAGTGCTCAAGCGCAGCAAAGACATCAACCTGGATCCGGCCTATGTCTATGGCCTGATCCGGCAGGAAAGCCGCTTTGTGATGGACGCCCGCTCGCATGTCGGGGCATCGGGCTTGATGCAGATCATGCCCGCCACCGCCCGCGAAACAGCGCGGTACATCGGGCTGACCACGTTCACCGCTGACCAGATCAACCAGCGCGACACCAATATCGTGATCGGCACCGCTTATTTGAAACGTGCGCTGGACGACTTTGGTGGCTCCATGGCCATGGCGGCAGCGGCCTACAACGCAGGTCCTGGTCGGCCGCGCAACTGGCGCAATGGCCCGGTCTTGGACGGCGCCATCTGGGCCGAGAACGTGCCTTTTGCCGAGACCCGTGATTACGTCAAGAAAGTGCTGTCCAACGCCACCGTGTACGCCGCCTTGCTCAGCGGACAACCGCAGTCGCTGAGGGCTCGCCTGGGCACGGTGGGGCCGCGCGAGGCGGCTTCAGGTCCGGTGGACGACAAAATGCCCTGAGCTGCATGGTTTCTTGGCTGCCTATGCAGCCGGGGCCCGGGCGACTCAGCGCTGCAGCGAGGCAGCAAAGCGGCGGGAAGCAATTTCCAGCAAGCCGTCAAAAATCAGGCTGTCGA
Organism: Polaromonas sp.; assembly: GCA_040400935.1. GTDB lineage: Bacteria > Pseudomonadota > Gammaproteobacteria > Burkholderiales > Burkholderiaceae_C > Polaromonas. Next base: position 73,607 of record JBBAPH010000017.1, on the reverse strand, counting down.
CCATCTCATGGTCCACCGACATGCTGGGGGCCATTTTCCATCCCGCGCCACCCGTCATCAGGCAGACCGGCTTTTGGCCGCAGTGTCGCGTGACGTTGTCCACCATGCGGTGCACCGCCCCGGCAATGGCAAAGGTGCCGCCGCTGGTCAGGGCATCACTGGTGTTGGTCGGGAAGTCGCGTACGTCGCCGGTGGGTACATGCAAACCAGCCGTGCCCGATTCCAGCGCCCGCAGCATGATGCCGTGCCCGGGCAAGATAATGCCGCCCAGGAATTTGCCATCCGCGTCAATGGCTTCCACCGTCACGGCCGTGCCCACCATCACCACCACGCAAGGCCGGCGCAGGCCCTGGCTGAGCAAACGGTGGTGCGCGCCAATCATGGCCACCCAACGGTCTGCGCCCAGGCGGGCCGGGTGTTCGTAGCCATTGCTGACGCCCGCTTCATGGGCGCTGGAGACTACCCACCGGGGAATCACGTCCCAGGGTTCAAGTTGCTCGATCACCCGCCGCTTGACGGCATCGCCCGCCACGATGCAGCCCAGGATATGTTCGGGCTGCGGCAAGCTGGACCACTCCTCTTCGGCAAGCTTTTCAATGTTTTCCAAAAAGACAGCGCCATGCGCCAGCAAGCGTGCGCCGGGAGCAGGGGCTTCGTAATGCGCCCACTTCAACCGGGTGTTGCCGACGTCGAGTGCGAGAAATGTCATGGGAGGGGATTATGGACAGATTGAACTGCAGAGCTTGGCTCAACAGGCAGGGCTTTCCCTGCGTTCGCATGGCGCTGCGATCTGCCCCATTGACTAGCGGGGCGTTTGTTCTTGCCAAGCTACGGCTGGCGCTCAGTTCTGCCGCCAGGGCAAACCGCGCCAACGCCAGCCGCCTCGTGTGCCGCGATGGCCTTGCGCGTCGGGGTCGCCCTCAAAACCCTCAAGAATGTTGTAGGCCTGCAGTCCCAGTTCGGTGGCGCGTTTGGCCGCTGCAATGGAACGCACACCACTTCGGCAAAGCAGCACGACTGGGCGTCCGTCTGGCACGGCCTGGCGCAGGCCCTCGTCGAAAGCCGCATTCATGGCCATGCCCGGCCACTGCTTCCAGGCCAGCGCCACGGCACCCGGTACAAAGCCGACCCATTCGCGCTCGGCATCGCTGCGCACGTCCACCAGCACGGCACGGCCATCCTGCACCCATTGCCAGGCTAGATCGGGTGTGATGTCCCCGGCATAGCCGCTTGCGGGCTGCACCGTGTCTGGAGATTGGTCTGGCGAAGTGGTCATGAATGTCTTAAGGGGCGGTGGTCCGTGGCTGGGACCCTGGGACGTAGCGTAGCGCCAGATATTGCTACCACCACAGCCAGGCGTGACGAGGTTCTCGGTAAAAACCCTCTGACATCCCGCCTGCATCCTGGTTGATAGTCACTCGTCGAATTATTTTAAACAGGAGATGACTGATGACCGATAACAAAACCCCTCGCCGCCGTGGTTTGCTGAAAGGTGCTGCCATGGCTGCTGGCGCGATGAGCGCCCCGATGATCGCCACCGCCCAGACCACCACCACGCTGCGCTTTCAGAGCACTTGGCCGGCTAAGGACATCTTCCACGAATACGCCAACGACTTCGCCGCCAAAGTCAACGCCATGGCCAGCGGCAAACTGAAGATCGAAGTGCTGCCCTCTGGCGCGGTCGTGCCAGCATTCCAGCTGCTCGAAGCCGTCAACAAAGGCACGCTGGACGGCGGCCACGGCGTGGTGGCTTACCACTACGGCAAAAACAACGCCCTGGCCCTTTGGGGTTCCGGCCCAGCCTTCGGCATGGACCCCAACATGGTTCTGGCCTGGCACAACTACGGCGGCGGCAAGGCCCTGCTGCAAGAGATCTACAAGTCCCTGAACATGGACGTGGTGTCCTACCTGTACGGCCCCATGCCGACTCAGCCCTTCGGCTGGTTCAAGAAGCCAGTGTCCAACGTGGCCCAGATGAAGGGTGTGAAGTTCCGCACCGTCGGTCTGGCGGTGGACATGTACACCGACATGGGCGCTGCGGTGAACCCGTTGCCCGGCGGCGAGATCATCCCCGCGCTGGACCGCGGCCTGCTGGACGCAGCTGAATTCAACAACGCCACGTCCGACCGTATCCTCGGCTTCCCCGATGTGGCCAAGAACTGCATGTTGCAGTCCTTCCACCAGTCGGGCGAACAGTTCGAGATTCTGTTCAACAAGGGCAAATTCGATGCCCTGCCTGCCGAGCTCAAGTCCATCATCGACTACGGTGTGCAAGCGGCCAGCGCCGACATGAGCTGGAAAGCCATCGAGCGCAACTCCAAGGACTACATTGACCTGAAAAAGCAGGGCATCAAGTTCTACAAGACCCCCGACTCCATCCTCAAGGCCCAATTGGCCTCATGGGACAACATCATGGTCAAGAAGAGCGCCGAAAACGCGCTGTTCAAGAAGGTGCTGGAGTCGCAAAAGGTCTACGCCGAACGTGCCTGCCAGTGGCAAAACGACTACATGGTCGACTTTAAAATGGCCTACAACCATTACTTTTCCAAGGGCAAGAAGGCCTGATTTAGCTTGACCTGAACGGCCTCTCCCGACAAGCCAGCCATTCGGTACACCGAATGGCTGGTTTGTTTTTTTCCGAAGAAGACAATGAAAATCCAATCACTTTTACACACCGCTGACCGCATCAGCACCTGGGTGGGCAAGGCATTTGCCTGGCTCATCGTGGTCTTGATGCTGCTGGTCGTGGCCGAGGTATTCAAACGCTACGCGCTCAACTCGCCCACGGCCTGGGTGTTTGACGGCAGCAACATGCTGTACGGCACCTTGTTCATGATGGGTGGCGCTTACACCCTGTGCCAGGACGGCCATGTGCGGGGTGATTTTTTCTACGGGAGCATGAAGCCGCGCACGCAAGCCGGGCTGGATCTGGTGCTTTACACGGTGTTCTTTTTGCCCGGTATTGCCGCACTGACTTGGTCGGGTTGGACCTATTTCCAGGACTCCCTGTCGATTCACGAGCAGACCTTCAGCGCCGACCCGCTGCCCGTTTACCCTTTCAAATTCATCATTCCGCTCGCCGGCGCGTTGGTGCTGATGCAGGGTATTTCTGAAATCGTGCGTTGCATCGTGTGTTTGAAGACGGGTGAATGGACACCGCGCCTAAAAGACGCGCAGGAATCTGACGTGGTCGCGCAGCAACTGGAGTCGAGCGAGTATGTCGACGAAGAGGCCAAACGGTTGGCCATCCAGAACTCCATTGGAATGAAGGGTTGATGATGAGCAATGCTGCACTGGGCATGACCATGCTCTGCCTGATCGTGGTGGTGATCATGATGGGTTTTCCCACCGCGTTCACCCTCATGGGTCTGGGCATGATGTTTGGTTTTGTCGCCTTTTACGACCCGTCCACCCCTTGGTTGAGCAATAAGATTTTCGATTTGATGGTTCAGCGCGCCTTTGGCGCCATGAACAACGATGTGCTGTTATCGATACCGCTGTTCGTGCTCATGGGGTACGTGATGGAACGGGGTGCACTGGTGGACAAGATGTTCCACAGCGTTCAGCTGGCTTTTCGCAACTTGCCTGGCTCGCTGGCCGTCACCACGCTGGTGATTTGCACCTTCTGGGGCATTGCCAGCGGACTGGTCGGCGCGGTGGTGGTGCTGATGGGCGTGATCGCCATGCGCCCCATGTTGAACGCGGGCTATGACACCCGGCTGGCTGCAGGCGTCATCACCGCTGGGGGCACCTTGGGTATCTTGATCCCACCTTCGGTGATGATCATTGTGTACGCCGCGGTCGCAGGCCAATCGGTCGTCAAGCTGTACGCCGCGGCCATGTTCCCGGGCTTTTTCCTGGCTTTCCTGTACCTGGTGTACGTGATTGGTTGGTGCCTGATTGACCCGAAAGTCGCGCCCAAACTGCCGCCTGAGCAGCTCAAGGCCCCGATCTCGCCGTGGGTGGCGCATGTGTCCAACGCCTATTCACGCTTCATGCTGCCGGCCTTGCTGGCCGCCGTTGTGTCGCCGGCCAAGGCATTGCGCAGCGGCGCCGTGGGCGTCAGCCTGAAATGGTGGCAATTGTTCGCGGCACTGATGCGCGCTTTGTCGCCCGTTCTGATGGTGGTCACCCTGCTGGGCGCAGTCTGGTGGTACGTCACGATCTACTCTCAAAAAGACAACGTGGCCGCTGCTGAAGCGACGGTTCAGATGGCTGAGAAATCTGCAGCGCCGGCCGCGTCGTCGGGCGCACCGGCCAAGGTTGACACCGGCGGTGTGCAAGAGCCTCCTGCCGATACGGGTGGCGTCAAAGAACCACCCGCCGACACCGCAAGCCTCAAAGAGCCGCCCGCCGAAGGCGGCCTGCAAGCACCACCGGGCTCCGGCGACTTGGCCGAACCTCCTGGCACGGAAGGCGCTGCCAAGGCCGTCGCGGCTGACCAGGACGAGCCCTTGCGCGACATGGGTGCTGGCGAGGCCACGGAAGTGGCTAAGACCGAACCCGTGCCGCCGGCTTTCTACCAGGGCTTCGTGGTTTGCTGCCTGATCTCGCTGGCACTGCTGGCCTACTACTACTGGAAGTTCGACGCCGAGCAGTATGAGATCTTGTCCATGCTGATTCACTCAGTGGCGCCGCTGGGGATTTTGACCTTCGTGGTGCTGGGCGTGATCTTGTTCGGCATTACCACGGCGACCGAATCGGCCGCTGTGGGGGCGGCAGGTGCCTTCTTGATGGCCTGGCAGGCCAAGACGCTGAACTTCCAGAAGATCAAGGAGGCGGTGTTTTTGACGGCCAAGACCACCTCCATGGTGTGTTGGCTGTTCGTCGGCTCGGCGCTCTTTTCTGCGGTGTTTGCTCTGCTGGGTGGTCAGCGTGTGGTTGAAACATGGGTGCTGAGCATGGACCTGTCGCCGATGCAGTTCTTGCTGCTGTCGCAAGCCATTATTTTTATCCTGGGCTGGCCGCTGGAGTGGACCGAGATCATCGTGATCTTCGTGCCGATTTTCCTGCCGCTGCTGCAGCACTTCCAGATCGACCCGATGCTGTGGGGCGTCCTGGTGTTCGTTAACCTGCAAGCGGCCTTCCTGTCACCGCCGGTGGCCATGTCCGCCTTCTATCTCAAGGGGGTGTCGCCTGCGCATGTGACGATCAACCAGATCTTCGCGGGCATGATGCCCTACATGTTGATCGTGATCCTCTGCATGGTGCTGATGTACATCTGGCCGGGCCTCACGCTCTGGTTGCCGAACTACCTCTACGGCGGTGGTGGCTGAACGACGGCCTGAGTTGATGAGTTGAAAAGGGCGCTTGTGGGCGCCCTTTTCTTTGGGCCTTTAGAAGCCGTAGGTCGCAACCGCTGGGCTTGGGAATTCGCGTGGGGTTTTGACGTGAACCTTGTAAGATTGACGTTTACGTAAACGTCAAGTAAGCCGCAGCCTGTCAGATGACGCTTTGAAGAAAGAGACACCCCCATGACCGACCTGTCCGCCGAGTACCAAGCCCTGGCCAATTACCGCCCCCAGCACAAGGTGCGCTTTGTCACGGCGGCCAGCCTGTTTGACGGGCATGACGCGGCCATCAACATCATGCGGCGCATCTTGCAGGGCATGGGCGCCGAGGTGATTCACCTGGGCCACAACCGCAGCGTGGACGAAGTCGTCACCGCCGCCTTGCAGGAAGACGCGCAAGGCATTGCGATCAGTTCCTACCAGGGCGGTCATGTGGAGTACTTCAAGTACATGGTCGACCTGCTCAAAAGCCGGGGTGGCGAGCACATCCAGGTCTTTGGTGGCGGCGGTGGCGTGATCGTGCCGCCCGAAATCCGCGAGTTGCATGCCTATGGCGTGTCACGCATCTACAGCCCGGAAGACGGCCAAAAAATGGGGCTGGCCGGGATGATTGGCGAGATGGTCATGCGCTGCGACAAGGACCTCACTGGTCTGGCGCCCAAAAAGCTCGAGGCCATGCAAGGCCATGGCGAAATGGCTTGGCGTGCGCTGGCGCAACTCATCACCGCGCTGGAAAATGACAAGGCCGATGCCAAGCTGGTCGGTGGCATCCGCGAACAAGCTGCGAAATGCCGCACGCCGGTGCTGGGCATCACGGGCACGGGCGGTGCCGGCAAGTCGTCACTGACTGACGAGCTGATCCGCCGCCTGCGCCTTGACCAAAACGATGCCTTGCGTATTGCCGTCATCAGCATCGACCCGTCGCGTCGCAAGAGCGGTGGCGCGCTGCTCGGCGACCGCATCCGCATGAACGCCATCAGCCCTTGGGCTAGCTCTGGCGCGCGGGTCTTCATGCGCTCGCTCGCTACCCGGGACTTTGGCTCGGAGATTTCCAAGGCCCTGCCTGACGTGATCGCCGCGTGCAAGGTCGCCGGCTTCGATTTGATCGTGGTGGAGACCTCGGGCATTGGCCAAGGCGATGCGGCCATCGTGCCGCATGTGGACGTGCCGCTGTACGTCATGACGCCGGAGTTCGGTGCCGCCAGCCAGCTCGAAAAAATTGACATGCTGGACTTTGCCGAGTTCATTGCCATCAACAAGTTCGACCGCAAGGGCTCGCTCGACGCCCTGCGCGATGTGGCCAAGCAAGTGCAGCGCAACCAAGAAGCCTGGACCACGCCCACCGAGCAGATGCCGGTTTTTGGCACCATGGCCGCGCGCTTCAACGACGACGGCGTGACCGCGCTCTACCAAGCCCTGAAGCCTCGCTTGGCCGCACTGGGCCTGGCGATCAAAGCGGGTACGCTGCCCGCGGTCGATGTGCGCCACAGCACCAACCAGACGCCGGTGGTGCCGGCGGCCCGCACGCGCTACCTGGCCGAGATTTCGGATACCGTACGCGGCTACAAAAAGAAGGGCCGGGAACAAGCCCAGCTGGCGCGCGAGATCCAGCAGCTGCGCGCCGCTGCCGCCATGCTGACGATTGGCAAACCCGACAAAGCCCGTGCCGCTGAAGCCGCGATTGATTTAGCGGCGCAGCGCGAGCAAGTGCAAGACCCATCGGCTAAGAAGCTGCTGGCCCAATGGCCCGACATGCAAAAAGCCTATGCTGGCGACGAGTACGTGGTGAAGATCCGCGACAAGGAAATCCGCACAGCACTCACCACGCGCAGCCTGTCGGGCACGGTCATCCGAAAGGTCTCGCTGCCCAAGTACCAGGACCATGGCGAGATATTGCAGTGGCTGATGTTGGACAACGTGCCCGGCAGCTACCCCTACACCGCTGGCACCTTTGCTTTCAAGCGTGAGGGCGAAGACCCGACCCGTATGTTCGCTGGCGAGGGCGACGCGTTTCGCACCAACACCCGTTTCAAGCTGCTCAGCCAGGGCATGCCGGCCAAGCGCCTGTCCACCGCTTTTGACTCGGTCACGCTTTACGGCAACGACCCCGATTTGCGGCCCGACATTTACGGCAAGGTCGGCAACTCTGGCGTGAGCATTGCCACGCTGGACGACATGAAGGTGCTGTACAGCGGCTTTGACCTGTGCTCGCCCAGCACCAGCGTGAGCATGACCATCAACGGCCCGGCGCCGTCCATCCTGGCCATGTTCATGAACACGGCGATCGACCAGAACATCGACAAGTTCAAAGCCGAGAATGGCCGCGAGCCCACCGACACCGAGCTGGCCAAGATCCGCGAGTGGGTCCAAGAAAACGTGCGCGGCACGGTGCAAGCCGACATCTTGAAGGAAGACCAGGGCCAGAACACCTGCATCTTCTCTACCGAGTTTTCACTCAAGGTGATGGGTGACATTGCCGAGTACTTTGTGCACCACAAGGTGCGTAACTTCTACAGCGTGTCCATCAGCGGTTATCACATTGCCGAAGCCGGGGCCAACCCGATTTCGCAGCTGGCCTTCACGCTTTCCAATGGCTTCACGTTTGTCGAGGCGTATCTCGCGCGGGGCATGCACATTGACGACTTCGCGCCGAATTTGAGCTTTTTCTTCTCCAACGGCATGGACCCGGAATACACCGTCATGGGCCGCGTGGCGCGTCGCATCTGGGCGGTGGCCATGAAGGAAAAGTACGGCGCCAACGAACGCAGCCAAAAGCTCAAGTACCATATCCAAACGTCGGGCCGCAGCTTGCATGCGCAGGAAATCCAGTTCAACGACATACGCACCACGCTGCAAGCACTCATCGCGATTTACGACAATTGCAACAGCCTGCACACCAACGCGTTTGACGAAGCCATCACCACGCCGACTGAAGACTCGGTGCGCCGCGCCATGGCGATTCAGCTCATCATCAACCGCGAGTGGGGGCTGGCCAAGAACGAGAACCCGTCACAGGGCGCTTTCATCATCGAAGAGCTGACAGAACTGCTCGAAGAAGCCGTGCTGGCCGAGTTTGAACGCATTGCCGAGCGCGGCGGCGTGCTGGGCGCCATGGAAACCGGCTACCAGCGCGGCAAGATCCAGGACGAGTCCATGCATTACGAAATGCTCAAGCACACCGGTGAGCTGCCCATCATTGGTGTGAACACTTTTCGCAACCCGCACGGCGAGCAGGTGCAAGACAAGCTGGAGCTGGCCCGCTCCACCGAAGAAGAAAAGCAGAGCCAGCTCAAACGCCTGCAAGACTTTCACGCGCTGCACGCCCACGAATCGCCGGCCATGCTCAAGCGCTTGCAGCAAGCCGTGATCGACAACCAGAACGTGTTTGACGTGCTGATGGACGCGGTGCGTGTCTGCTCACTCGGTCAGATCACCAACGCCTTGTTTGAAGTCGGCGGGCAGTACCGCCGCAACATGTAAGAAGCAGCCTGTTCAGCCGCCCAGGCCGACGAACATGTTTTGCACATCGTCGTTGGCGTCAATCGCGGCCAAGAAAGCTTCGACTTCTTCGAGCTGCTCAGCGCTTAGCGCGGCCGGGTCCACCGGGTTCTTGGCCTTGTAGCCGAGCTTGGCTGACAGCACGGTAAAGCCTTGGGCGGGTAGGGCGCGGCTGACCAAATCCAGGTCGGCCGGGTCGGTCAAGAACAGCGTGGTGCCCGGCTCTTCGCCAGCTTCCAGGTCTTGCGCACCGGCCTCGATGGCGGCCGTTTCTGCATCAGCACCCGCTTGCGCCGGTTCGGCTTCGATCATGCCGACATGGTCAAAGTCCCAGGCTACCGAGCCAGAAGTGCCGAGCTGGCCTTTGCGGAACAGCACGCGCATTTCGGGGGCGGTGCGGTTCACGTTGTCAGTCAGGCACTCGACCATCAGCGCCACGCGGTGTGGGGCATAGCCTTCGTAGATGACATGCTCGAAGTTGACCGCGTCACCGGTCAGGCCCGCGCCTTTTTTGATGGCGCGGTCCAGCGTGTCCTTGGGCATCGAGACTTTGCGGGCTTGTTCGACCAACAGGCGCAGCCGGGCATTGGCGGCCGGGTCGGCGCCGCTGCGGGCGGCAATCATGATGTCCTTGGACAGTTTCCCAAAGACACGGCCCCGGGCGTTGGCCGCGAGTTCCTTGCCTTTTGCTTTCCATTGCGCGCCCATGGGCTGCTCCTTGCTGTGTCAGCGCTGCCCGCGCAGAAGGTGTCCCGGTTTTTTGGAAATGGGTCGGAAGCCCATAAAAAAAGCGACCCGGGCGGATCGCTTTGGCTGGAACGGCACGGCCGCTGGGCCGGGCGGTCCCTTGGCGAATTAACCGCCTTTGTGCGGGCGCTTGCCCGGGTTCTTCTTGCTGCGGGTCCAGGTGCCGCGCTCGAGGCTGATCTTCTGGCCGCGGCCGGCGGTACGGGTCATGCCGGGGGCTGGCACGGGCTTGGGCGCGCAGCGGTCGGCTTCGACGCGGATTTTCTTAGGCATGGAGGGCTCCGGGGTTAGAAATAGCAGAACGTGCGATTTTAAGCCAAGGCGGAGGTGGCTTCAGCCCGGCTTCAGTTGCGGCCGGCCAAAGGCAGGTTCAGCAGCAGGTTTTGCGGCTTGAGCCTGAAGCTTTGCTGGCTGTTCATCATCAGTCCTAGGTACACCGGCTTGCCGGCTACGTCAGCGCGCATGTCTTGGGGGTTGGCAAATTCCAGTTTGAACAGACTGAGCAGGCGAGCCATGCGATCGGGCGCCACCTCTTGGCCCAGGTACAGGTCATTCAGCAGGGCGCTCGCCTCCGTGTCCAGACCCACATGCCAGCGCCAGGCGGCATCTTCCACCTGGGCCATGGCGGTGATGCGCACCTCCACGCCCAGCAAATGCGCCACCCATTGGCGCAGCACGCTGGCCAAGGCTTTCAGCCCGGAGCGAGCCCGGGTCATGGTCAGCACCAAGCCGTGGCTCAGGTCGTTCTGCACCTCATGCGTGAGGTCCAGCAAGAAGTGATGGCGGTCTTGCGCCGCCGCTTGCCAGTAGTCCGCCGCATTCGCGTCGCTCAGCACCTGCACCGTCACTTCCCGCAGCGGTGCTTGGGCCTGGGCCAACAAGCGGCCGATGTCGCCGAGGCCCGAGGTTTCTTGCAGCATGTCCAGCGTGTCCAGGTCGCCTGCCAGGATCTGGCCTTTGTCGATAGACACCCGCTGCGCCCGGAACAACATCTCAGCAGCACGCATTTCATAAGCGTCCTGATTGCCCGCCAAGAGGCCGCGCACGATGGCTTGCGCCACCAGGTCCACGAACAGCGGTGGCAGGTCCGTGATGCCACGCTGGAACCAGCCCAAGTAGCCGGCCTGCAAGGTGCCAGCGGCCAGGAGGTCGTCGCGAAAACGCAGGAAATAGGCATAGCTCTGCCGCGCGTCGTCGTCGCGCACGGCGGCCAGCTCGTCGGGGGGCACCGCTCGGGTCGGTTGCCTGACCAAGGCGTCATGCAAGCGCCGCTCGTCACGGCAGGATTCGGGCAGCAGTTCGAGCTCGGGCCGGGCTAGAAAAACTCGCCAGTAGTCGTCGGTGGGTGCCAGCCAGCCTTGGGGCGTGGCGGTCAGGTGGGCAAAGCCGCAAGAGGGCCAAAAGTCGTGCATGGGGTGATCGTCGCACAAGCGAGTTGTTTTTTTGATCAGGTTGTGCTGGCTGAACATTGGCTTTCAGAGGCTGCTCCCCGGTAGAAACACCTAAGTCCAAACCCGCTGGCGCAAGTCACAGCGCTCGCCTAGCATGGCGTCTTATCGCGGCATGATGCCCGACGCCTCATCACTTATTCCGAAAGAAGCATTTGTCGGCCGAGTTCATACTGGAAACGCAGGGATTGACCAAGGAATTCAAGGGTTTCGTGGCGGTCAATCAGGTGGACCTTCAAGTTCGCCGGGGTCATATTCATGCATTGATCGGGCCCAACGGCGCCGGCAAGACGACCTTCTTTAATTTGCTCACCAAGTTCCTGCCGCCAACGGCCGGTCGCATCGTCTACAACGGCGTGGACATCACGGCCGAAAAGCCAGCTCAGACGGCACGGCGCGGCATGGTGCGCTCTTTCCAGATCTCCGCCGTGTTCCCGCACATGACCGTCTTGGAAAACGTGCGCGCCGCGCTGCAGCGCAACCTGGGCACCTCGTTTGCTTTTTGGAAGCCCGAGAGTTCGCTGTTTCATCTGCATGAGCGCGCTGAGCAATTGCTGGCTGAAGTCGGCCTGGAAAGTTTTGCCGACGAGTTGACGGTCAATCTGCCCTATGGCCGCAAGCGCGCGCTGGAACTGGCGACGACGCTGGCGCTGGAGCCCGAACTCATGCTGCTCGACGAACCCACCCAGGGCATGGGCCATGAAGACGTGGACCGCGTCACGCAGCTCATCAAGCAAGTGTCCGTGGGCCGCACCATCTTGATGGTGGAGCACAACATGAATGTGGTCGCTTCGATTGCTGATCGCATCACGGTGCTGCAACGCGGCGCTATTTTGGCGGACGGCCCGTACGCCGAAGTTTCCAAGAACCCGCTGGTCATTGAGGCCTACATGGGCACGGCTGACACAGCGCTGCAAGGAGCGCACTGATGAGCCGCGAACTGCTGCGCATAGACGACCTGCACGCCTGGTATGGCGAGTCGCACATTCTGCATGGCGTGAACCTCACGGTGAACGAGGGCGAGGTGGTGACTTTGCTGGGCCGCAACGGGGCCGGCCGCACCACCACGCTGCGCGCCATCGTCGGTATGACCGGCCAGCGCCAGGGCTCAGTCAAGATCAATGGCGAAGAAGCGCTCAAGCTGGCGCCGCACAAGGTGGCGCGCCTGGGGGTGGGTTACTGCCCTGAAGAGCGCGGCATTTTTGCCAGCTTGTCTGCCGAAGAAAACCTGCTGCTGCCGCCCATGGTGGCGCCAGGTGGAATGAGCCTGGATGAGATTTACGCCATGTTCCCCAACCTGAAGGAGCGCGCGGCCAGCCCGGGCACCCGCCTCTCGGGCGGCGAGCAGCAAATGCTGGCAGTGGCGCGCATTTTGCGCACGGGTGCGCGGCTGTTGTTGCTGGACGAAATTTCGGAAGGCCTGGCCCCGGTCATCGTGCAAAAACTCGCCGAGATGATTTTGGCGCTCAAGGCCAAGGGTTACACCATCGTGCTGGTCGAGCAGAACTTCCGTTTTGCTGCGCCTTTGGCGGACCGCTTCTATGTCATGGAGCATGGCCGCATCGTCAAGCAGTTTGCCCAAGCCGAACTGAACAGCAACATGGGCATGCTGCAAGAGTATTTGGGCGTTTAACGCTGCCCTCGTTTTATTTTTTACCCACCTTCAAGGAGAAACTCACCATGAAACTCAGCTCTATCGCCACCGCGCTTTCTCTTTGCTTCGGCTTGACAGGCATGGCTTCGGCCCAGAACACGGGCCCCGTCAAGATTGGCTTCATCACCGACATGTCCAGCTTGTATGCCGACATTGATGGCCCGGCCGGCGCCGAAATGATCCGCTGGGCTGTGCAAGACTTTGGCGGCAAGGTGCTCAACCGCCCGGTTGAAGTGCTGGTCGCCGACCACCAGAACAAGGCTGACGTGGCCAGTTCCAAAGCGCGTGAGTGGATCGACAAAGACGGCCTGTCGATGCTGATTGGCGGCACCAGCTCGGGCACGGCGCTGGCCATGTCCAAAGTCACCACCGAGAAAAAGCGCCCCTTCATCGCGATTGGCGCAGGCTCGGCCCGCCTGACCAATGAAGACTGCAGCCCCTATTCGGTTCACTACGCTTACGACACGGTGGCCCTGGCCAAGGTGGCTGGCAATGCCTTGGTCAAGGCCGGCAACAAGAACTGGTTTTTCCTCACGGCTGACTACGCCTTTGGCTACTCGCTGGAAGGCGATGCGAGCACCGTGGTCAAGGCCAACGGCGGCACCGTGGTCGGCGCGGTGCGCCATCCTTTGAATGCCTCTGACTTCTCTTCTTTCTTGCTGCAGGCACAAGCGTCCAAGGCACAAATTCTGGGCTTGGCCAACGCCGGTGGCGACTTCACCAACGCCATGAAGGCAGCCAAGGAATTCGGCATCACCAAGACCATGAAGGTCGCCGGCTTGCTGGTGTTCATCAACGACGTCCACAGCCTGGGGCTGGCCAACACCGAAGGCCTGCAGTTGGCCGACAGCTGGTACTGGAACCAGGACGATGCATCGCGCAAGTTCGCCAAGCGCTTCTTTGAAAAGTACAAGCGCATGCCGTCGAGCCTGCAGGCCGCTGACTATTCAGCCGCCACCAACTACCTCAAGGCGGTGCAGACGGCTGGCACGACGGATGCCGACAAAGTCATGGCGACTTTGAAGAGCATGCAGTTCAACGACTTCTACACCAAGGGCAAGATCCGCGCCGACGGCCGCATGATCCACGACATGTATTTGTTCCAGGTCAAGGGACTCAAAGAGTCGACCACCCCATGGGACTATTACAAGACCATCGCCAAGGTGCCTGGCGAGCAAGCCTTCACGACAGTGGCTGAGTCCAAGTGCTCCTTGCTCAAGAAGTAAGGGTCTGAGTTGATGCAGGCCGCTTGCTTTCGGGCGAGCGGCCTGTTCAACAACTATGGGTTCTGTTTTTTGACCTTTTGAATTTCTTGCCGCGCGCGAACTGATTGCCCCATGGAAATTTTTGGCATTCCCCACCAGGCCTTCCTGGGCCAGCTGCTGCTGGGCCTGGTCAATGGCGCTTTTTACGCCATGCTCAGCCTGGGCCTGGCGGTGATCTTTGGCCTCTTGGGCATCGTCAACTTTGCCCATGGCGCGCTGTACATGCTGGGGGCTTTTGCCGCCTGGATTTTGCTCGACCAATTTGGCCTGAACTATTGGTACGCACTGGTGCTGGCGCCGCTCATCGTGGGCGCGCTGGGTGTGGTCATTGAGCGGCTTTTTCTCAAGCACCTGTACAAGCTCGATCCGCTCTATGGCTTGCTGCTGACCTTCGGTCTGGCGCTGATCATGGAAGGCGTTTTCCGTGAGTTGTATGGCGTCTCGGGCCAGAACTACAGCGTGCCCGAGCAGCTGTCGGGCGCTACTAACCTGGGCTTCATGATCCTGCCGAACTACCGCGCCTGGGTGGTGCTGGTGTCTCTGGTGGTCTGCTTGGGCACCTGGTACTTGATCGAACGCACCCGGCTCGGCGCTTACTTGCGCGCCGGCACGGAAAACGCGCCGCTGGTTCAGGCCTTTGGCGTGAATGTGCCGCTGATGGTCATGCTCACCTATGGCGCGGGCGCAGGTCTTGCCGCGCTGGCCGGGGTGCTGGCCGCGCCCATCATCCAGGTCAATCCGCTCATGGGGTCCAACCTCATCATCGTGGTGTTTGCGGTGGTGGTGATTGGCGGCATGGGCTCCATTCTTGGCTCGGTCATCACTGGCCTGGGGTTGGGGCTGGTAGAAGGCATGACCCGCGTGTTTTACCCAGAGGCTTCGAGCATCGTGGTTTTCGTCATCATGGTGCTGGTGCTGATGGTTCGGCCCGCTGGCCTCTTTGGAAAAGAACACTGATGACTGCGCCGAAGACCGCCACCATGACCACTGCCCAGAAGCTCACCCGTATCACGTACCTGGCGCTCTTGGTGCTGCTGATGCTCGCGCCTTTGCTGGGGCTGTATCCGGTGTTCGTGATGAAGCTGCTGTGCTTCGCACTGTTCGCCTGTGCCTTCAATTTGTTACTAGGCTTCACCGGCTTGCTGTCGTTCGGCCATGCCGCTTTCTTTGGCTCGGCCGCTTATGTGACAGGCTGGCTGGTCAAGGCGCAGGGCTGGACGCCCGAGTTGGCGATTGCCGCAGGCACGGCAGCCGCCGGATTGATCGGCCTGTTGGTGGGTGCGGTGGCGATTCGTCGGCAAGGCATTTACTTCGCCATGATCACGCTGGCGATTGCGCAAATGGTTTTCTTCGTTTGCTTGCAAGCGCCCTTCACGGGCGGTGAAGACGGCTTGCAAGGCGTGCCGCGTGGTGCGCTGTTCGGGCAGGTGTCGCTGGCTTCGGATACCGCCATGTACTACTTTGTTGCGGCGATTTTCGTGCTGTGCTTTCTGGGCATTTCACGGGTGGTGCATTCGCCGTTTGGCCAAGTGCTGAAGATGATCCGCGAGAACGAAGCCCGCGCTATTTCACTGGGCTACGAGGTGGACCGTTACAAGCTGCTGGCGTTTGTGTTGTCGGCTGCGTTGGCTGGCTTGGCGGGTTCGCTCAAGACCATGGTCATGGGTTTTGCCACTTTGTCTGACGTGCACTGGTCCATGTCCGGCGAGGTGATCTTGATGACGCTCCTGGGCGGTGTGGGCACCTTCTTTGGCCCGGTGTTCGGCGCGGGCATCGTCATTTCCCTGCAGAACCTGTTGGCCGACAAGGTGGGCTCCTGGGTCACTGTGATCATCGGCGTGATCTTTGTGATCTGCGTGCTGGCGTTCCGCAAGGGCGTGGTCGGTGAGTTACAGGCCTGGCGTGAGCGTCGCCGGCGGGCAGGGCTGGAAGCAGCCCGCGCTGCGGCTTGAGGCTGACAGCCCCAGCCGCTTTTAAATCACTACCAGGGCAGCGTCTGCCCTTTGTAGTCCACCAGGGAACCGCTCTGTGCCGGCATCAGGCCGGCCAGTGCATCCAGCACCTCCGTCGCCGCCTGGCTGGGTGACCGCACTTGCAGCCCGGTCTTGGCGAAGGGCTGCGACAAAGCGGTGTCCACCGTGCCGGGATGCAAGGCCACGCAAATGGCATTGCGGTTGCGGCGCCGCAATTCAATCGACGCTGTTTTGACCAACTGGTTCAGCGCTGCCTTGGAAGCCCGGTAGCCGTACCAGCCGCCCAGCGCGTTGTCGCCAATGCTGCCGACCTTGGCCGATACAAACGCCGCCACGGCCCGACCTTGCGTCGGCAAGAGCGGTAAAAAATGCTTCATCACCAGCGCCGGGCCAATCGTGTTGACCAAGAAGACTTGCTGCAAGTAGTCGGCATCGAGTTGGGTCCAGCTGCGTTCGGGCTGGCCGGCGTTGCCATGCAAAAAGCCGGTGGCTACCACCAGCAGGCGCAGCGGGAGGCCCGCGCTGGCGCATTGCGCAGCGGTCCATTGCGCGGCTTGTGCCAGGCTGGCTTCGTCGGCGTAGTCGATGGCCGGTGCGGTGTGGCGTCCCAGGCCGAGCACGGGCCCAGGCCCCAAGCGAAGGTGATCGACCAAGGCCGCGCCCAAGCCACCGCCCGCACCCAGCACCAAAGCGACGCCGGGCTCTGCGCTGGCGCTGTCAGTCAAGCTCACCGTCCAGCAGGCGAACGCGCACGCTCTTGCCTTTGATGCGACCGGCCGACAGCTTTTGCAGCGCTTGGGCCGCAATGCGCCTATCGACCGCCACATAGGTGGAAAAATCGTTGACGCTGATCTTGCCGACTTGCTCCCGCGTGAAACCGGCCTCGCCCGTGAGCGCCCCTAGCACGTCACCGGCGCGGATTTTTTCTTTGCGGCCGCCAGCAATTTGCAGGGTCTGCATGGGCGGGGTCAGCGGTTCCTGGCTGGTCGGCACCAACTCGTCCAGCGGATGCCAGTCGGACTCGGCTTGTTGCAACTGCTCGATCTTGCCGACCGAGCCCATCTCGTCCATGCTGGCGAGGTTGATGGCCCAGCCTTGGGCGTCGGCCCGGCCGGTGCGGCCAATACGGTGCACATGCACCTCGGGGTCGGGCGTCACATCGACGTTGATGACCATTTCCAGTTGCTGAATGTCCAGGCCGCGCGCAGCCACGTCAGTGGCCACCAGCACGGAGCAGCTGCGGTTGGAAAACTGCACCAGCACTTGGTCGCGCTCGCGCTGCTCCAACTCGCCGTACAAGGCCAGCGCGCTGAAGCCTTGCGCCTTGAGCACCTCCACCAAGTAACGGCATTGCAGCTTGGTGTTGCAAAACGCCAAGCTGCTGCCAGGGCGGTAGTGGTTGAGCACGCGCGGCACCATGTCCAGCCGCTGCTCGTCTTGCACCTGGTACCAGCGCTGCTGGATTTTCCCGGCCTCGTGCCTGGTTTCCACCGTGATGGTTTTGGGTAGACGCATGAACTGCTGGCTCAGCTTGGCAATGCCCTCCGGGTAGGTGGCGGAAAACAGCAGGGTTTGCCGTTCGGCGGGGCACTGGCGCGCCACGGTGGCGATGTCGTCAAAAAAGCCCATGTCCAACATGCGGTCAGCTTCGTCGAGCACCAGCGTTTGCAGGGCCGCCAGGTCCAGGTGGCCGCGTTCCAAGTGGTCCATGATGCGGCCAGGCGTGCCGACCACGATGTGCGCGCCATGTTCGAGGCTGGCAGTTTGTGCCCGCAGCGGCACACCACCGCACAGCGTGACGAGCTTGATGTTTTCCTCGGCCCGCGCCAAGCGGCGAATTTCGGTGCTGACCTGGTCGGCCAACTCGCGCGTGGGGCACAGCACCAAAGCCTGTACCGCAAAGCGGCGCACATTCAGTCGGGCGAGCAAGGCCAGCCCGAAGGCGGCGGTTTTGCCGCTGCCGGTCTTGGCCTGGGCGATCAGGTCTTGGCCCAGCAAGGCTGGCGGCAGGCTGGCGGCCTGGATCGGCGTCATGTGCTGGTAGCCAAGTTGGGTCAGGTTGCCGAGCACGTGCGGCGGTAAATTGAGCGTGGCGAAGTCGCTGGAAGTAGGCGCGGCGGGGGAGGCAATGGTCATGGCCGGGATTATCGACGCCTGGCTCTGCCGCAAAGGATCAAGGGTCAGCAGGAACCGGCGCGGTGGGACCTTCAAAAACGATCTTCCACTCCGCGCCTTCCTTGGCCCAGTACAGACGCCACAGCCCTGGGCCGGCGCCGTCTTGCAAGGTCACGATCATGTGGTCGCCGCCGGCGTCGGTCCAACGCAGGATGGACTTGAGTTTTCCGTCCAGACTGGGCTTTTGGTTTTTGGCATGCTTGAGCAGTTGCGGCCACCAAGTGGCCAGGCGCTCGCCATTGCGAAGAAACTGCTCGCTGTAATAAGGCTTGAGGGCCTCTTCCTGCCCACCCTGCCAGACGGCGTGCCAGCGCGCCAAGACGGCATGAAAATCGTTGCGCTCTTGGGCTACCGATGACGGCTGCGCCCATTCCAGCCGGTTGGCAATCACGATGGGCGCGCCTTTGATCGGCAGGGTTTGCAGGCGCTTCATGTCGCTGTTGCTGAGCACCAAGCAGCCGTCCGAGGCCAGGGGTGGGCGCGAATATTCAGACTGCGGTGTGCCGTGCAGCCAGATGCCGCTGCCCGTTTTGCCGCGCAGGGTGTCCAAAGCATTGGGATAGTTCAGGGTCAGCGCGCCGGCACCGTAAAGGTCGGGTAGCGAGCGGTTGGGTGGTTTGTCCCCCAGGAAGTAGACGCCTTCGGGTGTCTTGGCGTCGCCCTCGAGTTGCTTGCCCACGCCGTAGAGCCCGGCGCTGATGTAGGTGTCGGCCAGCAGCACCCAGTCGGCCGAGCCGCCCGGTGCACCGCCGCCAAGCCGGGCCTGGTTACCGAACAAATAAAGGCGTGAGCGGGAAATGTCGACGGCCAGCGCATAAGGCTGCGTCGCGGACAGTTGCAGGAAATGACGAGGGAGCCAGCCGGCTTGCGCGGGCAGGTTCAAACTGGCCCGGCGCTGGCGAAGCTCATCCAGCAGCAAGTCCATGCGATCACGGCCCAGCTTCTCCTTGTCGCGCGGCTGGTTCTTGCTCTCTGGATGAAAGGGCTGGTCCAAACTGAGATTGAGCAACTCGGCGTAAACCAGCTGCGCCAAGTGGAAGTTGGGAACTTGCTCGGCCAGGTGACTTGCTTTTTCCACTGCCTGGTGGTGCTTGCCGGCCAGCGCATCGTCATAAAGCTCAAGCAACAGGGCTTCGGGGTCTTGCACCGATCCACCCAAAACGCCGGCCAGCGGCCGTGGCGCAGCGCGCTGCTGAACAAGCGGGGGCTGGATCGTGTGGACCGCCGATTGCCAACTTAGCCAAGCGACTGCGCCAGCCAGCAAAAGCAGTCCCGCGGCAAGCTGCCAGTTGCGGCGAATCCAGCCCCACCGTCCCTGCGGCTTTGCTATCGAAATTTCGACCGGGCTGGCCTGCACGGATTCGGCCAGGCTCAAGACACTTTTTCCCGAAGAATCAGCCAGCGACCGCCTTCGTTGACCAGGTCCAGCGTTTTGCGGCTGGTGGTGTTGAGTCCGTCCGACTCGTAGGACTGCTCCAGCTTGACCTGGGCTTGCTGCCCCTTGACCTCAATTTGCAACTTGCTCACGCCCACGCGAATGAACTTTCGCTGCTCAATCCGCACCCGGCGGTCCCTGGCCCAGGTCTGGCGGGACTGGCGGTTGCTCGGTTCAAAGTTGGCTGAGTACGCCGCCAGGTACTGGGCCACATCCTTTTTGCTCCAGGCGTTGGCCCAGTCTTTCACGGCCTTTTCCAACCCAGCAGTTCCTTCCGCGCTGACTACGGGTTTGGCTGCAGCAGGTGCAGCTGGGCTGGCAGTCGGGTCTAGCTTTTTAGCCGTTGCGATCTCGGTTGCCTTGACGGCCGGAGCCGGTGGTACAGGCACAGGTATCTTGGCAGCTGACGGCGGCGCCACGGCCGCCGTCACGGCGGGGGCTGGCGATGCGGGCACCGTGGATGACGTGCCCGGGCCTTTGGTGCCTTGGGTGTCGGACAAGGCTGGGACAGCCTGCGCGGCGCTGCTATCAGGCAGCGGCGCGCCGCCTACCACCGGCAGCATCAGCAAAGAGGCGCTGGTCATTGGCGCAGCGCCGTCTTCTTGTCGGAGTGCACGGGCATAAGCTTGCCTGGCCAGTCTGGCATTCAGATCCATCAGGTTCTTGTGCGATGCCGCGTAACTGGGGATCGTGGCCAAGGCTTTCTCAAAAGCGGCCTTAGCCAGTTTCAGTTCATTGCGCTCGGCGTACAAAACCCCCAGGTTGTTGTGCGGCTCTGGCAGGGTGGGATGGTCTGCGGCCAGCTTTTTGAAGGTCTCGATGGCTTTGTCTTTTTGTCCACTCTGCGCTTGCAGCAGGCCTTCAAGCAGACGCAAATTGACGTCTTGCGGTTGGCGCTGTAACTCGGACTTCAGCAGCTTGGCACTCTCGCTGATCTGCCCCGCTTGCAACGCCAGCCGGATCTGGTCTTGTTCACGCGACTTGCTCTCGGCCGCTGCCGCCGAAAGCAAGCCGCTCCACAAGAGCAACAACAAGGGCAGTCGCTGTAGCCCTGCCCAAGAGCTCAGTCCTGGAGCAGGCATAAGGAAAGACGCAGCAGAGAAGACTTCATCGGGGAATTTTATTACTTTGGAATAAGCCGGAGAGATGGCTCTAGTACGATAGGGCGGATAGGTTCTGGCCGCTGTTGTCTGTGGTCGTCACACGCAGGTTACCTGGGTTTTTTGCAGGATTTTTTCTTTATGTGGCTGTCGTCTGTTTCCGGTCGCTCATCGCTCATTGTGGCTCTGCTTTGGCAGCTGGTCGGTAGTGCCTATTCACAAGAAACGCCACAGGCACTGAACGTCGCTGATGAGTTTTCACAGGGGGTGCGGGCTTTTTCGGCGGGGCAGACCAGCAGTGCGCAACAGATCTGGGAGCGTTTGCTGGTGCAGTACCCTCAGCGTCCGGAGCTGCTCAACAACCTGGCGGTGCTTTTCAACAGGAACGGCGACCGGGAACAGGCCTTTTATTTTTTGGCCCGTGCTGTCAAGAGCCAACCGTCGTACGCTTCGGTGGCCAACAATTGGCGAAAGTTCAATTTTGCTGAGACGGAGGCGCTGGAGCTGTCTCTGGTTCAGGAGTGGCCGCGCAGTGGCTCGCTGGTTTCACTCTTACCAGCTGCGCCGGTGCCGGCGGTTCAGCCTTCACCCTTCAGGGCCTTGTTGGACGAGGCCATCAAAGCCGAGGATCAGCGTTTGGCTGAGATGGCGGCTCAAAGAACGGCGGAAAAACCAAGCGCTGCCGTGCCCGCCAAGCCCAGCCTCAGCTCCGAGCTTGCAGCGCAGGAGGCAAGGGCTTTGCTTGATGCCGGTTTGGAGCTGGCCCTTAAGCAGTGGACCGCCAGTTGGAAAAGCCGCGATGTCGATAAATATTTGAAGTGGTACGCCCCAGCGTTCAAGCCCAACGATGGCCTGAGCCGTGAGCAGTGGGAAAAACAGCGGCGAACGCGTCTGTTGGCCGCACAGCAAATTGAGTTGCAAGTGCGCGTGGTCAAAGCCGAACCGGGTCCCTTGCCCGACAGCCAATGGGTGCATGTGATCCAACACTACCGCAGCCGGCTCTACCAAGACGTCAGCAGCAAGTCCATGCTCTGGCGCAAGAGCTCTGAAGGTTGGCTCATTCTGAGAGAATTAACCGGCCCGCCCGCATTCACCGACTGAGCTCCAAACGCTGGCGCGGCATCTTTCGACCTTTTTAAGACTGCGCACATGCCCACTTTTGATTTTGATCTTTTTGTTGTGGGCGGTGGCAGCGGCGGGGTACGCGCTGCGCGCATGGCGGGCCAGCGTGGCGCCCGGGTTGGGCTGGCCGAGGCAGCCGCGATGGGTGGTACCTGCGTCAATGTCGGCTGCATTCCCAAAAAACTCTACAGCTATGCGGCCGGTTATGCCGAGGCATTTGAAGAGTCGCTCGGTTTCGGCTGGACTGGCCCGGCGCCCCAGCTCGATTGGGACCTGCTCAAGCTCAACCGCGCTCGCGAGATCACGCGGCTCAACGGCATCTACAACCAGCTCTTGCAAGGCTCGGGCGTTCAGGTCATCAAGGGCTGGGCTACGCTGGTGGATGCGCACACCGTGTCCGTGCAAGGCCAGACCTTCACGGCCCGTTCGATCCTGATTGCCACGGGCGGCCAACCCAGCCAGCCCGATATAGCGGGTGCCGAGCATGTCATCAGCTCCGACGCCTTGTTTGACCTGTCGCCTTTTCCGCGTCGGCTGTTGGTGGTGGGCGGCGGCTACATTGCTTGCGAGTTTGCCTCCATATTCCAAGGCCTGGGCGCCCAAGTGACCCAGCTCTACCGCGGCGAGCAGATCTTGCGCGGTTTTGACGACGAGGTGCGCAACTTTATTGCCGCGGAAATGCGCAAGCACGGCGTGGACTTGCGCCTGCAAGCAGACGTGGCCGCCATCAGCCGGGACGCACAGGGCTTGCAGGTGCGGCTGCAGGACGCAAGCACCTTGGAAGCTGATGCCGTGCTGTATGCCACGGGCCGGGTACCGCGCGTGCAAGGCCTGGGCTTGCAAGCGCTGGGCGTCGCGCAAAAACCCGACGGGGCGATCGTGGTCGACGCCAACTACCAAAGCTCCGTGCCCTCCATTTATGCCTTGGGCGATGTGACGGCCCGCGTGCAATTGACGCCGGTGGCGCTTGGCGAAGCCATGGTCTTGGTCGATCATCTGCTCGGCCCTGCGCCAGGCAAGCCAGCCAAGGCCATGAGTTACGATCTGATCCCCACGGCCGTGTTCACGCATCCCAACATTGGCACGGTCGGCTGGACCGAGGCCGAGGCCCGGCAGCGCTGCGCCAAAGTGCGCGTTTACCGAAGCGACTTCAAGGCCTTGCGCCACACCCTCAGCGGCAGCAGCGAACGCACACTCATGAAGCTGGTGGTGGACGACGCCACCGACCGCGTGGTGGGCCTGCACATGGTGGGCGCCGAGGCGGGCGAGATCGTGCAGGGCTTTGCGGTGGCCATGAAGGCGGGCGCGACCAAGGCGGTGTTTGACAGCACCATTGGCATTCACCCCACGGCGGCCGAAGAGTTTGTGACCATGCGCGACCCCGTCGGCACATGATGCGTCATTTCTAAAAAGGCCGATCCCGCTGATGCTTTATCAACCGCCCTTTATTGCGCCGACACGACACACCGACGCAGCGGCTGCGCTGGCCCAGGTTCAGCTGATTTATGAGCAGCAAGTCAGTCATTTGCGGCGCAGCATGCAGCGCTATGTGGCCGGTGACGACTGGGTGGGCCGCGCCCGCGCCTGCTATCCCTTTGTGCGCATCCACACCCAAACCGTCGCCCGGGCGATTTTGGAGTGCCCCGATGTGGCCCAGCTGAGCTACGGTTTTGTGGCTGGCCCCGGGACGTTTGAAACCACGGTAACCCGCCCCGACCTTTATGCCCGCTACTACCTGGAACAGTTCAGCCTGCTGCTGGACAACCATTCGGTTGAGCTGGAAGTCGGCACCAGCAGCCAGCCCATCCCGATTCATTTTTCATTTGCCGAGCACGACCACATCGAAGGGCACTTGAGCGCGGAGCGGCGCCTGCTGATGCGTGACGTTTTCGATCTGCCCGACCTAGCCGCCATGGACGACGGCATTGCCAACGGCACGTTTGTGCCCGAGCCGGGGGCGCCGCAACCGCTGGCGCTTTTCACGGCGGCTCGGGTGGACTACTCCTTGCAAAGGCTGCGCCATTACACCGGTACTTCACCCGACTGGTTTCAGAACTTTGTGCTGTTCACCAACTACCAGTTCTACATCGACGAGTTTGTGCGCCTGGGCCATGAAGAAATGCGCCGCCCGAACAGCCCCTACATCGCTTTTGTAGAGCCGGGCAACGTGGTCACAAGGCGTACCGGCTTGAGCGTCCAGGTGGGTGACGAGCTGGGCTTGGCGCCGCCGCGCCTGCCGCAGATGCCGGGCTACCACTTGCTGCGTGCGGACCGCTCCGGCATCAGCATGGTCAACATCGGGGTAGGGCCTGCCAACGCCAAGAACATCACCGACCATATTGCCGTGCTGCGGCCGCACGCCTGGCTGATGCTGGGCCACTGCGCGGGCCTGCGCAGCAGCCAGCAACTGGGCG
The DNA here is from genome assembly GCA_040400935.1 of Polaromonas sp. Classification (GTDB taxonomy): domain Bacteria; phylum Pseudomonadota; class Gammaproteobacteria; order Burkholderiales; family Burkholderiaceae_C; genus Polaromonas. The sequence continues at coordinate 49,485 of JBBAPH010000017.1, read as the reverse complement.
ACTACGTGCTGGCCCACGGCTATGTGCGCGAAGACCATGTGCTGGACGAAGAGCTGCCGCTGTGGGTGCCGATCCCCGCGCTGGCCGAGATCCAAAAAGCATTGCAGCAGGCCGTCGAAGACGTGACGCATTTGCAGGGGCAGGACCTCAAGCGAATCATGCGCACCGGCACCGTGGCCTCCACCGACAACCGCAATTGGGAGTTGCTGCCGGGCAATCAAGCCCAGCGGCGCTTCAGCCAAAGCCGCGCCGTGGCGCTGGACATGGAAAGCGCGACGATTGCCGCCAATGGTTTTCGTTTTCGCGTGCCCTATGGCACCTTGCTGTGCGTAAGCGACAAGCCGCTGCACGGCGAGATCAAGCTGCCTGGCATGGCCAATCACTTTTACCGCGAGCGGGTGGACCAGCATTTGCGCATCGGCATCCGCACCTTTGAGTTGCTTCGGGCTCAGGGGCCGGGCCAGTTGCACAGCCGCAAGTTGCGCAGCTTTTCCGAAGTGGCTTTTCTTTAGGCTACGAGGTCAGCTGGCGTTGGCCTGCGCGGCCAGCAGGCGATCAATCTGCTTGGTGATCTCGCCTTCGATCTTGTCTTTAAAAGCGCTGAGCAAAAAGCCGAGCTCGGCCTCAACTTCGAGTTTGTCGGCGGTGATGGCCAGGGTTCCGGTCATGCCGGGGCGGCTGAACTGCACCTCATCGCGCGACTCACCGGCTTCATGCTCGCAGCTCAGGTCGAATTTGTCCTGAGCCTGCGCCATCCAGTCGATCGCGATCTGGCGTGCTTGGGCCAGGCTCATGCTGTGGGCGCGCTCAATGTGGATATCGGCCATGGGTTCCTTGTGTTCTGGCGTTCTTGCGTAATTTCGGGGGCGTGTCGCCCGGGCGCTATTTTGCCGTGGGGCTGGCGGCCGCAGCGAGCACGGCTTGGCGCAGCCGCAATTGCCGCGTCTGAGTGCTTTCTTGCGCGAGACTCTTCACCGCTGCGTAAAAACGCGGCCAGTCCCGGTCGTTGGCGGCGAACAAGGCTTCAAAGCCCGGGACCAGGTCTTCGTAGTCGGCCAGCGCCCCCAGCGAGGCATTGTTCACTTGCGCCACCCAGCGGTCGTAGCCGGGATAACCGCCCCACCGCTCGCGCAGCTCGGCATAGCGCTTTTTAAAGGCGTTCAGGGCCTGCTGCTTGGCTGCGAGCTGGCGTTCTGCCGAGTCAGGACTGGGCTGCTCGGCTGCGCGGTACAGCGCCGTCAACTCCTGGCGCAAGCCCAGGGCCAGTGCCTTGAACTGCTGGCGCCGGCCGTCGTAACGGGCATAGTCTTGACGGGATGCCTCGCTGGCCTGCGTGTTCAGCCAACGCTCACCACCCAGCCTTTCGACGGCGGAGGCAAAGGACTCGTTGAAGGCTGTGTCCCCCGCCACAAAGACCACCTGGTGCGCCAGTTCATGAAAAATCAGCCGTGCCAGTTCCCCTTCGGGATAGCCGATGAAGGTGCTGAGCAAGGGGTCGCCGCCGGCCCAGTTCATCCAGCCCAAGGTGGAGTAGGCTGGCACGGGGTGCACGCTCACATCCAGGCCTTGTGTGGCTAACCAAGCCGCTTCGCGGCGGGCATCGGCTTCGTTGAAGTAGCCTTTGTAATTGACGCAGCCCGTGATGGGAAAACACCAGCGTTCCAGCGTCAGCGACAGGGTGGGCGCGGCCACCACATTCCACACGGCGGCACTGCGGCCCAGGTCAGCGTATCGCTGGTAACTGGTGTTGTCGGGCAAAGACAAGGCTTGGACTGCAAAGCTGCGGATGCGGCTGGCCAGGGCCAAGCGTTCGCGCAGCTTGGCAGGCGTCTGCGTGTCGTGCAGCCAATCGTCCACAGGGCGCGCCGCTTGCATCAGGCTCAAGTGGCCGCTGACCGACTGCCAGTAGTAAGCCGCGCTGGAGCAGCCACCCAACAGCAAGGCGGCTGATACCGTCAGCGCCAGTTTCAGGCCTTGGGCCCATGCGGACACGGCTAAAAGCCAAAAAGAACTCATGCTTGATTTTGACGCCAAGCCTGGCGAGGCGCTCGCTGCGTCGTCGACGACATAGCGCGTGGACTCAGGGCGCCGCGCCAGGGCCGTAGGCTTGCACCAGTTGCTGCAGATGGGCGCGCTGGCCGGGTTCCAGGTAGGGCACCAGCAAGTTAAGCACATGCTGGGCGCCGCGCAGCAGCGCAGCCTGGGCGTTTTCAGGTTCCAGGGCCCGGCGGGGGTCGCGCACGTACTCAAAGCTCAGCCAATAGGTCAGTACCACCACCATGCTGGTGGCAGTCGGCTCCAGTTCCGCCGTCTCCATGCTCGCCGCCCGCGACTGGCACATGCTGGACAGCATGGCTTGAATGGCGCGAGTCTTGCGCGCCAGCACGCCTTGGAAATGCGTTTCCAGTTTGCGGTTTTTGCTGAGCAAATCGTTCAGGTCGCGGTATAAAAAGCGGTAGTCCCAGATCAGCTCAAACAGCGTGTGCATGAAAAACCAGGCGTCTTCCACGTCGCGCACGCCCTCACCGGCGGCGAGCAAGCCAGTCAGGGATTCTTCATAGCGATCAAACAAGGCGTTGATCAGCTCGTCTTTGGCGGGGTAGTGGTAGTAGAGGTTGCCGGGGCTGATGTTCAGCTCGGCCGAGATTACCGTGGTCGAGACGTTCGGCTCGCCAAAGCGGTTGAACAGCGCCAGCGTCGCTTCCAGAATGCGCTCTTTGGTGCGACGCGGCGCTTTTTTCGCCATCTCTTGCCTCGTGTGGTTCTTCTGGTTCGACTCTAACCCAGCCGACAAGGCCTGAACAGAGAGCTTGTCCGGCCAAATGCCGGCGGGCGCACAGGCCGCGCCTGGGCTGATCAGCCGCGTTTGGGCTTGCTGCGTTTGACGGCGGGTCGAGGCGTGGTTTTAGCTGCAGGGCGCGGCGCAGGCCGCTTGGTGCTGGTTGACTTGGCGGGTGCCGACACAGGGGGCAACCGGGCCTCCAAGGCGTCGAGTCGGGCGGTCAACTGCGCCCAATCCGCCTGGGAAGGTGCTCCCAACTTGGCCATGGCCTTGGCGACACGGTCTTCGAAAATAGTGCCTAGTCGATCCCAGGGCTGGCTGGGTGGGGTTGGCAAGCCAACCGTCAGGCCGCCCGCCAGGGAGGTCAGGCGCGCTGCAGCTTCAGCGATTTTTTCTTCCGCGCTGGCCTGGGTTTGGCGCTGCACGCTCAAGCCGTCGCGCACCAGGGCCTCAAACACCTTGCCGCCTTCCGCCTGCGCCTGGGCAAAAGCCCCCAAGCCGGCCAGCCAAATTTGTTGCGCAGATTCCTGAACCTTACCAGCGGCCTCGGCCGGGTCTTGTGGTCCTGTTTTGGTGGCTCGGCGCATGCTGGACTCCTGAAGAATGAATTTTCCAAGCCGAGATGATAGGGAAACCCAGCGCTCTGAATTGGGGAGGCACTTCTAGTGGCATGGATGTGTTTTTCACGTATACCAATAGGCTGAGAAAGCCTTATCATTTAACAATGTCTAATTCCAGCGCCCATTCCGCCACCTATCTGAAGTTTCTGAACCTGGTTCAGGGGCTGAAAAGCTTGCCGGAGTTCCCCGAACTCGATCCGGTGGAAGAGCGCTTGCTCAACTTATTCGCCACTGTTTGGCATGGCGGCAAGCAGATCACGGTGCTGCAAGCCATGGGCATGTCCACCGACGTGTCTTCCACCACGGCGCACCGCCGCCTGAAATCGCTGCGCAAAAAGGGTGTGATCACCCTGGTGGCCGACGAAGCGGACAACCGCGTCAAGTACGTACAGCCGACGCCTGTGGCCAATCATTACTTTGGCCAGCTTGGCCAATGCTTGGATCAAGCGCGCACCAGCTGAGCTGGCTCGGTCGGCCTGGTAGGCCTGACCTTTTTGCCTCGTCTAGCTATGCAGTCCTGGCGCTGCTCCAGGCCATTACTCAGGGTAGCTGCCGGATTGGCCAACAACCCGATGGCTCGAACGCTTGAGCTGGCCCCTAGAATTGATTAATTTTCAATCTGGTCGGCTTTAATGCTGGCCTTCGGCTGGGCGCTCACTCATGACCCTTCTTGTTACCGGCGGTGCCGGCTTCATTGGCGGCAACTTCGTGCTGGACTGGCTGGCCGATGCCAGCGCCGAGCCCATCATCAACCTCGACAAGCTGACCTACGCTGGCAATCCCGAAACGCTGGCCAGCTTGCAAGCTGACCCGCGCCATATGTTTGTGCAGGGCGATATTGGCGACGGTGCCTTGGTGGCGGCCTTGCTGGCCGAGCATCTGCCCCGCGCCGTGCTGAACTTTGCCGCCGAGTCGCATGTGGACCGCTCCATCCACGGCCCGGAAGACTTCATCCAGACCAATGTGGTCGGCACCTTTCATTTGCTCGAAGCCGTGCGCGCGCACTGGGGCGGCCTGACCGGCTCAGCGAAAGACGAATTTCGACTGCTGCATGTGTCCACCGACGAGGTCTATGGCTCTTTGGGTGCAGGCGACGCCGCCTTCACCGAGCAGCACCGCTACGAGCCCAACAGCCCGTACAGCGCCACCAAGGCCGCCAGCGACCATTTGGTCCGCGCCTACCACCACACCTATGGCCTGCCGGTGCTGACCACCAATTGCAGCAACAACTACGGCCCTTTTCATTTCCCGGAAAAGCTGATCCCGCTGATGATCGTCAACGCCCTGGCGGGCAAGCCGCTGCCGGTGTACGGCGACGGTTTGCAGGTACGCGACTGGCTTTACGTCAAAGACCATTGCAGCGCCCTGCGCTGGGTGTTGCAGGCCGGCCGCCTCGGCGAGGTGTACAACGTGGGCGGCTGGAACGAAAAGCCCAACATCGAGATTGTTCACGCCGTCTGCGCCTTGCTGGATGAGCTGCAGCCCCGCCCCGACGGCCAGCCCCATAGCAGCCAGATCACTTATGTCAAAGACCGCCCCGGCCACGACCGCCGCTACGCGATTGACGCGCGCAAGCTGGAGCAAGAACTGGGCTGGAAGCCGGCCGAGACTTTTGAAACCGGCCTGCGCAAAACCGTGGCCTGGTATCTGGCGAACCCCGATTGGGTGGCCCATGTGCAAAGCGGCGCTTACCGCGATTGGGTGCAAACCCAGTACGCACAGGCGTCTGGCAAGCCGGCCATGGCTGCCGCCTCATGAAGATTCTTTTATTGGGCAAAGGCGGGCAGGTCGGCTGGGAACTGCAACGCAGCCTGGCCTTGCTCGGCGAGGTGGTGGCGCTGGATTCGGACAGTACCGAGCTGTGCGGCGACTTCACCCGGCCGGAGCAGTTGGCGGCCACCGTGCAGCAAGTGGCGCCGCAGCTGATCGTCAATGCCGCCGCGCACACGGCGGTGGACCAAGCCGAAAAAGAACCCGCGCTGGCCCGGCTGATCAACGCCACCGCGCCGGGCGTGCTGGCCGAGCAAGCGCGCGCGCTGGGTGCCTGGCTGGTTCACTACAGCACCGACTATGTGTTCAACGGCCAAGGCGATCGGCCTTGGGTCGAGAGCGATACCCCCGCCCCGCTCAGCGTCTACGGCCAGACCAAGCTCGAGGGCGAACAGCTGATCCAGGCCAGCGGCGCCAAGCACCTGATTTTTCGCACCAGCTGGGTCTATGCCGCACGCGGCGGCAACTTTGCAAAGACCATGCTGCGCCTGGCCCAGGAGCGTGAACGACTGACCGTGATTGACGACCAGATCGGCGCGCCCACCAGCGCCGAGTTGTTGGCCGACCTCACCGCCCACGCGGTTCGGCAAATCGCCGGGGCCGGCTGGGCCGGGCCAGCGGCCGAGCGTCTGTCCGGCCTGTACCACGCGGTCGCGGCCGGCCAAACGTCCTGGCATGGCTACGCCCAGCATGTGATCGGTCAAGCCCGGCAGTTGCAACCTGCGCTGCCCTGGAAGGTGACAGACATTGCTGCCGTGCCCAGCTCGGCCTTCGTCACGGCGGCCACGCGGCCTCTCAATTCCCGTCTGGCGACCGAGCACTTGCAGGCCACGTTTGGGCTTCGCATGCCCCCTTGGCAGCAAGGCGTGAACCGCTTGCTCGCCGAGATTTTGCAGACGCCCTGAAACCGAACACGTAAGAAAGAGGACGCTGATGAGCACACGCAAAGGCATTATTTTGGCGGGCGGCTCCGGCACGCGCCTGTACCCGGTCACCATGTCGGTCTCCAAGCAGTTGCTGCCGGTGTACGACAAGCCCATGATTTATTACCCGCTGAGCACCTTGATGCTGGCGGGTATGCGCGACATCCTGATCATCTCCACCCCGCAAGACACGCCGCGCTTTGCCGAGCTGCTGGGCGACGGCAGCCAGTGGGGCATCAACCTGAGTTACGCCGTGCAGCCCAGCCCGGACGGTCTGGCGCAAGCCTTCATCATCGGCCGGGAGTTCGTGGGCAGCAACCCGTCGGCGCTGATCCTGGGTGACAACATTTATTACGGCCACGACTTTGAATCACAGCTGCGCCAGACTGGCGCCCGCACCGATGGCTCCACTGTGTTTGCCTACCATGTGCACGATCCCGAGCGCTATGGCGTGGTCGAGTTTGACGCACAGCGCCGTGCCGTCAGCATTGAGGAAAAGCCCGTCAAGCCCAAGTCCAATTACGCCGTCACCGGTCTTTATTTCTACGACCGGCAGGTGTGTGACATTGCTGCCGACATCCAGCCTTCGGCCCGGGGCGAGCTGGAAATCACGGACGTGAACCGGCGCTACCTGGAGTTGGGGCAATTGACCGTCGAAGTGATGGGACGCGGCATGGCCTGGCTGGACACCGGCACGCATGAGTCCTTGCTGGAAGCTGGGCAATTCATTGCCACCATTGAAAACCGCCAGGGCCTGAAGATCGCTTGCCCCGAAGAGATTGCTTTTCGCAAGGGCTACATCACGGCCGAGCAATTGGCCGTGCTGGCGCAGCCTTTGGCCAAGAATGGCTACGGTCGTTATTTGCAGAAGATATTGTCCAGCCAGGTTTTCTAAGAGTCCCCATGAAAATAAGCAAGACGGAGATTGCCGATGTCCTGATCATCGAGCCCAAGGTGTTTGGTGATGCCCGGGGTTTCTTTTTTGAAAGCTTCAACCAGCGCGCGTTTGACGAGGCCACCGGCTTGAGTGTGCAGTTTGTCCAGGACAACCACAGCCGTAGCGCGCAAGGCGTGTTACGCGGCCTGCACTACCAAATACACCAGCCGCAGGGGAAACTCGTGCGCGTGGTGCGTGGCCGTGTGTTTGACGTGGTCGTGGACTTGCGCCAAAGCTCGCCCACGCTGGGGCAGTGGGTGGGCTTAGAGTTGTCAGAAGACAACCAGCGCCAGCTCTGGGTGCCGCCTGGTTTGGCGCATGGCTTTCTGGTGTTGAGCGAGTCGGCTGATTTTTTATACAAAACCACCGAGTACTATGCGCCCGCGCATGAACGCTGCATCGCCTGGAACGACCCTGCGCTGGGCATTGACTGGCCCACGGAAGTCGCGCCTCAGTTGTCGGGCAAGGATGCGGCCGGTTTGTCTTTTGCCCAGGCGCCCAAGTTCGATTGAGTGACCCCGGCGGGTGTGTCACCGGCATCAAGGCTGCGCTTGCGCAAGCAGCCCAGCCTTGATGCGGCACAATTCCTTTCTTTTCATCGCCCAGAGCTCTGCCCATGACCGCCAACGACCCCGATCTGTCCCATGTAGGCCCTCGCGACAAGGCCGAAATTCTGGCGCAAGCGCTGCCCTACATTCGCAAGTTCCACGGCAAGACCCTGGTCATCAAGTACGGCGGCAACGCCATGACTGACCCGGCCTTGCAGGCCGACTTTGCGGAAGACGTTGTCTTGCTCAAGCTGGTCGGCATGAACCCGGTGGTGGTGCACGGTGGCGGCCCGCAGATTGAAACCGCGCTGAACCGCCTCGGTAAAAAAGGTGAGTTCGTGCAGGGCATGCGCGTGACCGACGAAGAAACCATGGAAGTGGTGGAGTGGGTGCTGGCCGGCCAGGTGCAGCAAGACATCGTGGGCCTGATCAACCAGGCTGGTGGCAAGGCGGTCGGCCTGACGGGGCGTGACGGCGGCCTGATCCGCGCGCAAAAGCTCAAGATGCTGGACAAGGACGACCCGGCCAAGGAGCATGATGTAGGCCAGGTGGGCGACATCGTCAGCATCGACCCCAGCGTGGTCAAGGCTTTGCAGGACGACCAGTTCATTCCCGTCATCAGCCCGATCGGCTTTGGCGAAGACAACGAGAGTTACAACATCAATGCTGACGTGGTGGCGGGCAAGCTGGCTATCGTGCTCAAGGCGGAAAAGCTGGTGCTGCTGACCAACACGCCTGGCGTGCTGAACAAGGCGGGTGAGTTGCTCACCGACCTCAGTGCCCGCGAGATCGACGAGTTGTTTGCCGATGGCACGATTTCTGGCGGCATGCTGCCCAAGATCGCTGGCGCTCTGGACGCGGCCAAGAGCGGCGTGAACGCCGTACACATCATTGACGGCCGCGTGCCGCACGCGATGCTGCTGGAAATTTTGACGGATCAGGCCTACGGGACCATGATCCGCTCGCACTGAGCGGTATTCCCTTTTTACACGCGGTTGATGGCTATGACGCCCTTGTCTGAGTTGGAACCTGAACCGGCGGCTACGCTCTTGGCCAGCCCACCGGCGCGCAAGCGGCCCAAGCCGGGTGAGCGGCGGGTGCAAATCCTGCAGGCTCTGGCCGCCATGCTGGAGCAGCCGGGTTCTGAGCGCATCACCACCGCCGCCCTGGCGGCCCGGCTGGATGTGAGTGAAGCGGCGCTCTACCGCCATTTCGCCAGCAAGGCGCAAATGTTTGAAGGGTTGATCGACTTCATCGAGCAGTCGATCTTTGGTTTGGTCAATCAGATTGCCGAGCGTGAGGCCGACGACAACGCGCGGGCGCGTCAGTTGGTTTTGGTGGTCTTGCAGTTCGCTGAGAAGAACCCGGGCATGACGCGCGTGATGGTGGGCGATGCGCTGGTGTTTGAAAACGAGCGTTTGCAGCAGCGCATGAATCTGTTGTTTGACAAGCTCGAATCGGCGCTGAAGCAAAGCCTGCGCGAAGCCTCAGCCGCGCAAGGGTCGGCCACGCCGACGGTGGATGCGCAGGTGCGGGCTTCGGTGCTGCTGGCTTTTGTGGTCGGGCGTTTGCAGCGTTATGCGCGGTCGGGCTTTCGGCGCTTGCCGTCGGAGCATTTGGAGGCGGGGCTGGCCTGGTTGCTGGACTGACTTCGCTTTCGATACGTTTGGGCGCTTGATGCCTGACGGGGCAGGGCCGGCGGCCTCATCGAACGCGAGAAATCGGCCGCCGACCCTGCCCCGTCAGCCATCTTCGGTGAGGCTGGTGATGGGGTGAGGTTCGAATGCGGGGATGCCAGCGCTTTGGCTTGTTCCTCGCTTCGCACCGATTCAGCCGCCTAATTTCCCATCTTCACCAGTTGCACAGCGTCCCGTCGTGCTGCAGCCGGTTCACCGGCAAATACGCTCGTTGGTACGGGTAGCGCGCTGCCAGCTTTTCGTCGATTTCCACGCCGTGGCCGGGCGTTTCACCGCAGTGCATCATGCCGCGGTCAAAGCTGTATGCGTGAGGAAAGACCTCATAGACCAAGGGCGCGTGCGGCATGTGTTCTTGCACGCCGAAGTTGGGCACCCAGGTGTCAAAGTGCAGGGCAGCGCCCATGCACACCGGCGACAAATCCGTGGCACCGTGGCAGCCAGTGCGCACGTTGAAGAGCGACGCAAAGTCGGCAATCCGTTTGAGGTGCGTGATGCCGCCCGCGTGCACGACCGTGGTCCGGATGTAGTCGATCAACTGGTTCTGGATCAGGTCTTTGCAGTCCCAGATGGTGTTGAACACCTCGCCCACGGCAATCGGCGTGGTGGTGTGCTGGCGGATCAGGCGAAAGGCTTCCTGGTTTTCAGCTGGTGTTGGGTCTTCCACCCAGAACAGATGAAAAGGCTCCAGCGCCTTGCCCAGTCGGGCGGCTTCAATGGGCGTCAAGCGGTGGTGCGCGTCGTGCAGCAAATGAACATCGGGGCCGACGGCGCTGCGCACGGCGTCAAACAGCTTGGGCGTGTGCAGCAGGTATTTTTCGCTGCTCCAGTCGTGCTCGCTGGGTAGGTCGGCGTCGGCGGGTTCGTAAAACGTGCTGCCCTTGCCCACGCCGTAAACCTTGTCCAGGCCGGGCACGCCGCTTTGCGCGCGTATGGCCAGGTAGCCCATCTCGCGGTGGCGCAAGACTTCATCGACGGTTTGCTCGATGTCTTTGCCGTTGGCGTGGCCGTAGACCATCACACCGGTGCGGCTGCGCCCGCCCAGCAACTGGTACAGCGGCATGTTGGCGGCCTTGGCCTTGATGTCCCACAGCGCTGTGTCCACCGCCGCAATGGCGCTCATGGTCACCGGGCCACGCCGCCAGTAAGCGCCTTTGTAGAGATACTGCCAGATGTCTTCGATCTGGTGCGCGTCGCGGCCGATCAGGCAGGGGATCACATGGTCGCTCAGGTAGCTGGCCACGGCCAGCTCGCGGCCGTTGAGTGTGGCGTCGCCCAGGCCGGTCAAGCCTTCGTCGGTTTCAATTTTCAGGGTGACGAAGTTGCGGCCGGGGCTGCAAACAATGACGCGGGCGTTGGTGATTTTCATGAGGTGAAGAAAGAAACGCGTATCAAGCTGCAGAGGCGTTCAAGCCGTTGGCGGCAGCGAGCATGCCGTGCTGCTCGATGGCTTGCAGTTGGCGGGTGACGGCGGACAGCCAGGCGGCGTTGTGCGGCAGGGCGTCACCCCACACGCTGGTCAGGCTGCCCAGCGCGGCAACGGTGGCGGCCGGGTCGCCCGCATGTTGCCTCGCCAGCGCCAACAAGCTGTCGGCCAGCGGGTCTGACAAGGCGTAGCGCTGGCCTTGCTCGTCTTCGCCCCGGCAGTAGCGCATCCACGCGGCGGCGGCAAATGCCAGGCGCTCGCAGGACTGGCCCATGCGCAGCTGCCCAAGCGCAGGCGGCACCCAGCGTTGCGGAATTTTTTTGGAGCTGTCCGTGGCGATCTGGTGCACGCTGTGCTTGAGCGACGGGTTGCCAAAGCGCGCCAGCAAAGCGTCGCGGTAACTGGCCCAGTCTTGACGCCGCAAATGCGGCGCTACCTCGTGACTCATCAGGCCATGCACCAGGCTGCGCACGGCTGACTGGGTAATGCACTCGGCAATGGTGGGCAGGCCGGCCACGGCGCCTAGGCAAGCCATGGCCGAGTGTGCGCCGTTGAGCAGTCGCAGCTTGGCTTCTTCAAACGGTTCGACATCGTCCACCACCGTCACGCCAGCACTCACCAGCGCGGCTTCGTCGCCGGGGTCGGCAAAGCGCCGCTCGATCACCCATTCCCAAAAACCTTCGGTGCCCAGCGCTGCGGCATCTTGCAGGCCCAAGGCCTTTTCTGCCGCTGCCAAACGCTCGGGCGTGGCGGCCGGCACGATGCGGTCCACCATGCTGTTGGGAAAAGCGCAGTGCGCGTCCAGCCAATCGGGCAGGGCCGAGTCCAGTGCTTGGGCCGCATCGAGGCACAGCGCCTGCAAGATACGGCCATTGCCGCTCAGGTTGTCGCAAGAGGCGATGGTCAGTCCCGGCAAGCCTGCTTGGCGGCGCGCGTTCAGGCCCTGCACCAGCAGTTGTGCCAGTTCGGGTGTGTAGCCCTTTTCAGTCACGGTCAGCGTGACCCAGCGCGTACTCGGTGCGGCGAGAGACGCGATGACCTGCTGCGGCTCGCGCGCCGCCACCGCCGTTTGCACAATGGCGCCGCCGATGTGCCAGCGCGTGCCTTGGTGGTCGGCAATCTGCACGGCGTACAGCCCGCCCTGGGCATCCAGGGCGCCAGCCACCTGCTCGCTGCGCATGGCCACGCCCAGCACGCCCCAGCGCCCGTCGCCTTGTGTCAGCAAGTGGTCGAACACGAGGGCCTGGTGGGCGCGGTGAAAGGCGCCCAGGCCGAGGTGGACCACGCCGGCTTGCAGGTCGTCACGCGCATACGTCGGCACGGTAATGCCTTTGGCTGCCAAGGCGGGCAGGGCGGCGCGAGAAAGTTGCTCAGTCAAACTGAATGCCTCCGTTGAGGTCCAGCACCTCGCCGGTGATGAAACCGCTCATGGGATGCGCCAGGAACAGCACGCAGTGCGAGAACTCTTCCAGCTCGCAAAAGCGGCCGACCGGGATTTTCAGTTTGAGTTCAGCTTGCCGCTCGGCGCTGACCTGCTCGGTCAGCATTTGCGTTTTCACAAAGGTGGGCGCTATCGCGTTGCAGGTCACGCCAAAAGGCGCGTACTCGCGCGCAAAGCTGAAGGTCAGCGAGATCACCCCGCCTTTGCTGGCGGCATAGGCTGGCAAGGGCGACAGGCCGCCGGTCTTGGCGCCGTAAGACGAGACGTTGACGATGCGGCCAAAGCCGCGCGCCTTCATGCCGGGCGCCACGCGCTGGCTGACATAGAACACGCCGTCTAAATTGACGCGCAAGGTCTTGTGCCACAGCTCGGGCGTGGTCTGCTCGCAGTTGGCGTACTGCAAGAAGCCGGCGTTGTTCACGCACACGTCGATGCGGCCAAAGTGGGCCTCAATTTGCGTGCACACGGCGTCGACCTGGGCGATGTCACTGACGTCCATGGTGAAGCAGGCCAGCCGGTCGCCGTGGCTGGCCAAGGCGGTGGCTACGGCATCGGTTTGCAGATCGGTAGCTGCGACACGGTAGCCGGCTTGCAGCAAGGCGCGCACGGTGGCCAGGCCCATGCCAGCGTTGGCCCCGGTGACGAGGGCGACTTGATCGGAGATGGGTGGCGCTTTGGGTTGGTAGGGGATGTAAGTCGTGGCCATTTTCAAATCGACGCCTTGAAGCCAACCTTGTCGCCCGCCTGCTGGATCTCGCGCCAAGTCTCCGGGTCGATCTCAATGCCTTTGACTTCGCGCTCACGGCGCGCTTGCCGCTCGGGCTCGCCCGCCAGTTGCACGCTGTCAAAACCGGGACCCGCAGGGCCGGCCTTGATCCAGTCCACGAAGGCCAAGGCCTCGGTTTCCAGTGCCGATTGCGTGCCCAGCTTGATGGGGTCGATCAAGATGGTGAGCATGCTGTTGTAGACCGCGCGTGCGCTATTGGTGGGCTGGTGCCACGTGCCGCCGCCGGTGAGGGCGCCGCCCAAAAGCTCACACGCCATCGCCAGGCCCGAGCCCTTGTGCTCGCCAAAAGGCATGAGCGCGCCAAACAGGCCGCTGGCCTGCGGCACCACCACCACGCCGGGGTCGGTGGTCGGGCGGCCTTGGTCGTCGATCAAGAGGCCGGGCGTGACCTGCTTGCCCAGGTTGTGAGCCACGCGCATCTTGCCTTGTGCCACGCGACTAGTCGCAAAGTCCAGCACAAAGGGCGGCCGGTCTTTGAGCGGCACGCCAATGCAGCAGGGGTTGGTGCCGTAGCGCCCATCGGCACCACCCCAGGGGGCAACCACCGGGCGTGATTTGACGTTCACGAAATGCAGCGACACCAGGCCTTGCGCCACCGCCATTTCAGCAAAGTGGCCAATGCGCCCGAGGTGGTGCGACTCGGCCAGCGCCATGATGCAGCTGCCCTGCTGCTTGGCGCGGGCCATGCCCAGCTCCATGGCTTGCACGCCGACCACCTGGCCGTAGCCGCGTTCGCCGCTGAGCGACAGCAGGCTGCAGCCATCTAGCAAGGTTTTGACGCTGGTGTTGGGAATCAGCCCGCCTTCAAGCACGGCGTCCACATAGCGCGGCAGCATGCCCACGCCGTGCGAATCGTGGCCGCTGAGGTTGGCCATGACCAGGTTGGCCGCGACTTGTTCCGCCTCGGCTGGCAGGCTGCCGGCAGCTTGCAAGATGGCCGCACAGTGCGCGCGCAGGGTGGGGGCTTGAATCGTCTGCATCACATCACCGCTCCGACTTGCCAGGGTACAAACTCGTTTTGCCCATAGCCGTGTTTTTCACTTTTGCTGGCCGCGCCTGAGGCGGTGGCCAACACCATTTCAAAAATCTTTTGGCCCATGGCCTGCACGCTCACCCCTAGGTCGATGATCTCTCCGCAATTGATGTCCATGTCTTCTTCTTGCCGAGCCCACAAGGCCGAGTTGGTCGCCAGTTTCAATGACGGCGAGGGCGCGCAGCCGTAGGCCGAACCGCGACCGGTGGTAAAGCAGATCAGGTTGGCACCGCCCGCCACTTGCCCCGTTGCGCTGACCGGGTCGTAGCCGGGTGTGTCCATGTAGACAAAGCCTCGGCTGGTCACGGGCTCGGCGTATTCATAGACCGCTTCTAGGTTGCTGGTGCCGCCCTTGGCGACCGCACCGAGCGACTTTTCCAAAATGGTGGTCAGCCCGCCCGCCTTATTGCCCGGCGAGGGGTTGTTGTTCATCTCGCCGCCGTTGATCTGCGTGTAGTTCTCCCACCACTTGATGCGGGCAATCAGTTTTTCGGCCACTTCGGGCCGCACGGCGCGGCGGGTGAGCAAGTGCTCAGCCCCATAAATTTCCGGTGTCTCGCTCAAGATGGCGCTGCCGCCATGCGCCACCAGCAAGTCCACCGCCGCACCCAACGCCGGGTTGGCGCTGATGCCCGAGTAACCGTCCGAGCCGCCACATTGCAAGCCAATGGTGATGTGCGCCGCGCTGCACGGTTCGCGTTTGACGGCGTTGGCGCGTGTGAGCATTTCCTTGACCAGCGCAATGCCTTTTTCAACCGTCTGGCGTGTGCCGCCGCTGTCCTGGATGTTGAAGACGCGAAAGTTGTCGCCTTCCCTCAAAGCGCTGTGCGCTAGCCAGGCATTGATCTGGTTCGACTCGCAACCCAGGCCGACCACCAGCACGCCGGCAAAGTTGGCATGCGTGGCGTAGCCGGCCAGCGTGCGTTCCAGAATCTTCAGGCCCAGCCCGTCGCCGTCCATGCCGCAGCCCGTGCCGTGGGTCAATGCCACCACCCCGTCCACTTGGGGAAAGTCGCGCAGCGCCGCCGGGTTGTTTTGCCGGGAAAAATGGTCGGCAATGGCGCGTGCGGCAGTGGCCGAGCAATTCACGCTGGACAAGATGCCGATGTAGTTGCGCGTGGCCGCGCGGCCGTCGGCCCGCTTGATGCCCATGAAGGTAGCTTGTAGCGGGACTGGCGGGGCCTTCACGTCAGCGCCAATGGCGTAGTCCCGGGCAAAGTTGCCCTTGTCCGGCCCCATGTTCAGGTTGTGCGTGTGCACATGCTCGCCCGGCGCAATCGCCTGGCTGGCAAAACCGATGATCTGGTTGTAGCGCCGCACCGGCTCGCCAGCCGCGATGGCCCGCGTGGCGACCTTGTGGCCGGGTGGCACCAAGCCCCGCACGGCGATGTTTTCCACCAGTGCGCCGCCCACCAGCTGGGTGCGCGCGATCAACACATCGTCGGCGGGGTGAAGTCGAATGAAAGGGGTCATGGCAGTCAGCGCTCAATAGAACTTCTTGGGCAGCCACAGCACCAGGCTGGGCACGTAGGTGATGATGATCAGGCTGCCCATCAGCGGCACCAGCCAAGGCAAGATCGCCATGGTCGTTCGCTCCACCGAGAGCTTGGCCACGCGCGCCAGCACAAACAGCACCATGCCCATGGGCGGGTGCAGCAGGCCGATCATCAGGTTCAGCACCATCACCAGGCCAAAGTGAACCGGGTCGATGCCGAGCTTGAGCGCAATCGGCACCAGGATGGGCACGAGGATGGTGATGGCTGCCGTGGGCTCCAGAAAGCAGCCGACAAACAGCATCAGCAAATTGGCCAGTAGCAGGAACACCCAGGCTTCTTGGGTGAAGCCCAGCACCCAGGCGGCGATGTCGGTGGTCACGCCGGTGGCGGTCAGCATCCAGCCAAAAATGGACGCAGCCGCGACGATGAACAGCACCGTGGCCGTGGTTTCCACCGTGTCCAGGCAAACCTTGACGAACATCTTGAAGTTCAGCGTCCGGTACCAGAAAAACCCCAGGATGAGCGACCACACGCAAGCAGCAATCGCGCCTTCGGTCGGGGTGAAGACGCCCGTCGTCATGCCGCCAATCAGCAGCACTGGCGTCATGATGGGCAGCACGGCCTGAAAGTCAAACAGCTTGTCGGCCACGAACAGGACCACCAGCGCGAGGGCCACAGTCATCTGCGGCGGCAAGCCCATCTTGTCCACCAGCAGCCACACGGCAATGGGCCAGCCAATCACCACGGCGGTCTCGGTCAGGGCCTTGACGAGGCGACCCCAGTCGAACTTGATGTCGCCGCCCCAGTTGTTCTTGTGGGCGAAGTAAGCCACGGTGAGCATCATCAAGATCGCCATCAGCACGCCCGGCAAGATGCCCGCCAAAAAGAGGGCACCGACGCTGACGTTGGCCATCATGCCGTAGATCACAAACGGCAAGCTGGGCGGAATGATGGGGCCGAGCGTGGCCGAGGCGGCGGTCACGCCGACTGCGAATTCGGTGTCGTAGCCGTGGTCCTTCATAGCCTTGATCTCGATCGTGCCCAGGCCGGCCGCGTCTGCAATCGCCGTGCCGCTCATGCCGGCAAACACCACTGAGCCGACCACGTTCACATGCCCCAGTCCGCCCTTGAGCCAACCCACCAGCGCCAGCGCAAAGTTGTAGATGCGGTTGGTGATGCCGGCGTTGTTCATCAGGTTGCCGGCCAGGATGAAGAAGGGCACGGCCAGCAGCGGAAAGCTGTCGATGCCGCTGACCATGCGGTGAATCACCACGAAAGGCGGCGAGCTCTGCGTCATCAGGATATAGATCAGCGAGGCCCCGGCCATGGCCATGGCCACCGGCAAGCCGCCGCTCATCAAAAAGAGAAAAATGATCTTCAGCATGTCAGCGGTCTTCCATGGTTGATTCGGGGCGCTCGAGCACGCTGTAGCCGCGTTGCCAGTGCACGCGGGCCACCCAGAGCGAGCGCAGGAACATGGCCGCGAAACCCGCCAGGCACACGCCGTAGACCAGGTTCATGGGCAGGTCCACGATCGTCATCTTGTAGTTGTCCATCTTGGCCATCATTTGCCAGGTCAGCACCACAGCGGCGCCGAGAAAGGCGATGCGCAGCGCGTCAGCCAGCAAGGCCATGGCGCGCCCCAGCCAAGCCGGCATGAAGCGGTAGAAAAAATCCACCTGGATGTGGTTGTTCTTGGCCACGCCAATCGTGGCGCCCACAAACACCGTGGCAATCAAGAGGTAGCGTGCAATTTCTTCGGTCCAGGCGGCCGAGTCGTTCATCACGTAGCGGGTGAAGAATTGGTAGAAAACGGTCAGGCCCAGGGCCCAGAAAAACAGCAGGGCGGCCCAGGCTTCCACCGGGGTGCCCGACAGGTCAATGGCTTCGTCGGTGGCGTGGAATTCGCCGTCATCGCCCATGACTTTGGGCAGGGCATCAATATCCGGGGTTGCACTCATAAGGGGGCCTAACGTTGGGAGGGAATGGGCCAGTGGGTATACGCCCAGCACTGGCGCAAAAAGTGATGCGCCGGACAGCGCATTGGCCCGTCCGGCGCAGTGCCCGTTTACTTGATGGCCTGGATGCGGTCCCAGTCCTTCTTGTCGTAACCCATGGTGGCCATGTCCACGGCTTTCACGATGCGGTCGCGGTAGTCGTCCTTGTTGACCGTGATCATGTTGATGCCCTTTTTCTTGAACTCGTCGACCAACTCGCCTTCGCGCTTTTTGATGTCGTCGGTCGCCTTGGCGGCGGCTTCCTGCATCACATCGGTGAAAGTTTTCTTGTCGGCGTCAGAGAGCTTGTTCCAGACGTGAGGGCCGACCTGCGTGACCAGTGAGTCCAGAATGTGGCCGGTCAGGATGATGTTCTTTTGAACTTCATAAAACTTCTTGGCTTCAATCGTAGGCAGCGGGTTTTCCTGCGCGTCCACCGTGCCGTTTTGAAGGGCCAGGTAAACCTCGGCAAAGGCGATGGGCGTGGGGTTCGCGCCGCAGGCGCGTGGCAGGGCCATGTAGGCTGGCACGTCAGGCACGCGCATCTTGATGCCCTTCATCTCATCGCAATTCTTGAAGGGCTTGTTGCTGGTGGAGTGGCGCGCGCCGTAGTAGGTGACGGCAGTCGTCTGAATGCCGGTCTTGGCTTTGTAGCCATCGGTCAGCTCTTTGAAGACGTCGCTCTTGGCGTATTTCAGCAAGTGGTCCGAGTCACGGAAGGTGTAGGGGTAGTAGGCCACGCCAATGCGCGGGAAGCTGCGGGCCGCAAAGGACGCGCCGGAGATGATGATGTCCACCGTGCCCAGCTGCAGGCCTTGGTTGATGTCGCTTTCTTTGCCTAGGGTCGAGGCAGGGAAGACCTGAATGTCGTAGCGGCCAGCGGTGCGCTTTTTGATCTCTTCGCCGGCCCAGACCGACCACTTGTGGTACGGCTCCGAGGTCTCATACACGTGCGCCCATTTGAGCTTGGTCTGCGCCTGTGCCAGGCCAGTCATGCCCAACAGGCCGGCGGCGGCAGCCACAGCCGCCAGGGTTTTGAGGGTCCATCGTTTGTTCATTCTTGTCTCCAGTTTGTCTGCGTTGAAAAAAGGGTTGCTGGCGTTTCAGGTCGTCTCAGGTCGTCTTCGCGCGGCGCCAGCTCGCGCTGAATCGGGCATGGGCTTTGTCCATGTGGTTGTGCATGGCGGCCCGGGCGGCGGGCGCGTCATGCGCGCAGATCGCCTCAAAAATCGCTTGGTGTTCGTCAATGGCGGACTGCCAGGATTTCAGCGTTTCAAAGTGGCCGACCAGGCGCTCAAACACCGGGCCGCGCCGTGAGTCCCAGAAGTTCTGCACGGTCTCGGTCAACACCATGTTGCAGCTGGCCTGCACGATGGCGGTGTGAAAGTCGCGGTCGCCCTGGATCGGCATCAAGCCGGCATTGGCGTCAGCCTGCATTTGCTCAATGGCTTGCCGCATGGCGCTGATGTCTTTGCGCTTGGCCTGCGTGGCCGCCAGCGAGGCGGTTTCGCCTTCGACCACGCGGCGGGCGCGAATGAGTTCGAGCGGTCCCCACTCGGTGGTCGGTTCCTCGGCGCTGCGGTGCTGGCGGTCCAGCACATAAACACCCGAGCCGGTGCGCACTTCGACCCAGCCTTCGACTTCCAGTGCAATCAGCGCTTCACGCACCGAAGGGCGGCTCACGCCCAGCTGCTTGGCCAAGTCCCGCTCGGCCGGCAGGCGCGCACCCACGCCGAACTCGCCACCGCCAATCAAGGCGCGCAGCTGCTCGGCGATCTGGCGGTACAGGCGTTGCGGCTCAACGGTGTGCAAGGGCATGAAAAGGCGGGATGGTCGGGTTTAAGGGTTAGCCAGAACTGGACAAGTGGTCAGGCCAATTAATAATGCCCCAGGCCAGTCGCTGCGTGCATCCGGCTAAACCCTGAAGTGCCTTTTTGGATCTCTGCCATGAACCCGAACGCCACCATCACCTCGGTCCGCCTGCGCCAGGTCAACCTGCCGCCCAAGGTGGTGCGCACGGATGCCATCCAGTCTTTCGTGACGCAAGAAACTTTGCTGCTCACGCTGTATTGCAGCGACGGCTCCGAAGGCACCGGCTACGCTTACACCATTGGCACGGGCGGCTCGTCGGTGCTGGCTCTGCTGCGCGACCATTTGGCGCCGTGCTTGATCGGCCGGCACCCGGTGCAGGTCGAAGCGATTTGGAAAGACCTGTTTTTTCACATCCACGCCACGGCAGTCGGTGCCATCACCAGCCTCGCGCTGGCTTGCGTTGACACCGCATTGTGGGACTGGCGTGCACGCAGCGCGGGCCTGCCGCTGTGGCAGCTGCTGGGCGGCGCGCAGGCCAGCGTTCCTGTCTACACCACCGAAGGCGGCTGGCTGCACCTGAGCGCTGACGAGTTGGTGGACCAGACCCTGGCCGCGCAGGCACAAGGCTTCAAGGGTGCCAAGATCAAGGTCGGCCGCCCGCACGTGAGTGAAGATGTCGCGCGGCTGTCCGCCGTGCGGCGCGCCGTCGGCCCGGCGTTTGAAATCATGACCGATGCCAACCAGGGCTTTGACCGGCCGCAGGTGTTGCGCCGTGCCGCCGCGTTTGAAGGGCTTGATCTGGCTTGGCTGGAAGAGCCGCTGCCGGCAGAGGACGTGAGCGGCCACCGCCAGCTGCGCGCCCAAACCAGCATTCCCGTGGCAGTCGGCGAGTCGATGTACCACCTCAGCCAGTTCCGCGAATACCTGGAGCAGGGCGCTTGCAGCATCGTGCAGCCCGACGTGGCGCGCATAGGCGGCATCACGCCGTGGGTCAAGGTGGCGCACCTGGCCGAAGGCTTTGACGTGCCGGTCTGCCCGCATTTTTTGATGGAGCTGCACGTCAGCCTGTGCGCCGGCGTGCCCAACGCCGCCTGGGTGGAATACATTCCGCAGCTCGACGACATCACCACCAGCCGCATCCGCGTGGCCGATGGCCGCGCTTACCCGCCGCAGACGCCCGGCTTGGGCATCGAATGGGATTGGCCGGTGATCGACAAGCGCCAAGTCGCCAACGTTTTAGTCAACCCTTCCTGAAAGACCGACCCATCATGAGACTTCAAGGCAAAACCGCCTTCATCACCGCCGCTGGCCAGGGCATTGGTAAAGCCACCGCGCTGGCCATGGCCGCTGAAGGCGCCCAGGTCTGGGCGACCGATGTCAACACCGAACTGCTCAAGGCCTATGCGGGCGTGGCCAACATCACGGCCTTGCCTTTGGACGTGCTGGACAAAGCCGCCATTGGCCGCGTGGTGGCCAGCGTGCCGCCCTTGGATATCTTGTTCAACTGCGTGGGCTTTGTGCACGCGGGCAACATCCTGGACGCCACCGACGCCGACTGGGAGTTCGGTTTCAATTTGAACGTGCGCTCGCAGTTCTGGATGATCCAGGCCGTGCTGCCCGGCATG
This sequence comes from Polaromonas sp., assembly GCA_040400935.1. Classification (GTDB taxonomy): domain Bacteria; phylum Pseudomonadota; class Gammaproteobacteria; order Burkholderiales; family Burkholderiaceae_C; genus Polaromonas. The sequence goes on along the minus strand of JBBAPH010000017.1, from coordinate 28,594 downwards.
CGTGCGCGCCAAAGCGGCAGCATCATCAACATGGCCAGCGTGTGCAGCAGCATCAAGGGCTTGCCCAATCGTTTGATTTACGGCGCAACGAAAGCCTCGGTGATCGGCCTGACCAAGAGCGTGGCCGCTGACTTTGTGGGCGACCGCGTGCGCTGCAATGCCATTTGCCCCGGTACGGTGGACACACCGTCGTTAGGGGACCGCATTAACGCCTTTGCCGACCCGGCAGAAGCCCGCAAGGCCTTCATTGCCCGCCAGCCGCTGGGCCGCTTGGCACAAGCCAGCGAGATCGCGCCCTTGGTGGTTTTTCTGGCCAGCGACGAAGCGGCTTTTGTCACCGGCCAGGCTTACAACGTTGACGGCGGCATCACCATCTGAGGACTTTGAATGAATCAACTTGACTTGAACCAACGCCACGCCATCGTCACGGGCGGCGCCGCCGGCCTGGGGCTGGCCATCACCGAGCGCATGCTGGCCTCGGGTGCCCGCGTGACCTGGTGGGACCGTGACGCGGCTGCTATGAGCGCGGCGCGCGCGCAACTCGGTGCGGCCGGCGAACGTGTGCAGACTGTGGTGGTCGACGTGGGCCAGCATGCCAGCGTGGTCAACGCCGTCAAGGAGACGCAGGCTAGGCACGCCGTGGTGGACGCCCTGGTCAATTGCGCCGGCGTGACCGGTCCCAACGCCAAGGTATGGGACTACCCGGTCGACGCCTGGGAGCAAGTCATGCAGGTCAACCTCAATGGCCTGTTTTACTGCTGCCGCGAAGTCGCGCCGCTGATGCGCGCGCAGAACTACGGCCGCATCGTCAACATCGCGTCAGTCGCCGGTAAAGACGGTAACCCGAACGCCAGCGCCTACAGCGCCAGCAAGGCCGCCGTGATCGCGCTGACCAAGTCGCTGGGCAAGGAACTCGCCGATACTGGCGTGCGCGTCAACTGCGTCACGCCAGCGGCGGTGAAAACTGCCATCTTTGACCAGATGACACCCGAGCACATCGCCTTCATGCTGTCCAAGATTCCCATGGGCCGTTTCGGTACCCCGGAAGAAGTGGCGGCCATGGTGGCCTGGTTGTGCACCGAAGATTGCTCGTTCTCCACGGGCGCGGTGTTCGACTTGTCGGGTGGCCGTTCCACGTACTGATCACGCAACGCTTTTTTAAACGACGAAGAAGGAAAGAGAAAAATGAAACTCGTTCGCTATGGCAACCCTGGCAAAGAAAAGCCAGGCCTGATTGACGCAGACGGCAAGCTGCGCGACTTGAGCGGCGTGATCCCCGACATCGGCCCCGCCCAGCTCAGCGACGCCGCCTTGGCCAAGCTGCGCAAGATCAAGCCCGCCAGCCTGCCGCTGGTGCGCGGCAAGCCGCGCATGGGTTGCCCGGTCACGGGTGTGCGCAAGTTCGTGGCGATTGGCCTGAACTTTGCCGACCATGCGGCCGAATCTGGCCTGCCGATTCCCAAAGAGCCCATCGTTTTCATGAAGCCGACCAGCTGCATCCAGGGCCCGGACGACGCTGTGATGCTGCCCAAGAACTCGGTCAAGACCGACTGGGAAGTGGAGCTGGGCGTGGTGATTGGCACGCGCGCTCGCTATGTGTCGCAAAAAGACGCGCTGAACTTCGTGGCCGGTTATTGCACCATCAACGACGTCAGCGAGCGCGAATACCAGATCGAGCGCGGCGGTACCTGGGACAAGGGCAAGGGTTGCGACACCTTCGGCCCGATCGGCCCCTGGCTGGTCACGCGCGACGAAGTGCCCAACCCGCAAAAGCTCGGCATGTGGCTGGAAGTCAACGGCAAGCGCGTGCAGACCGGCTCGACCAAGACCATGATTTTTGGCGTGGCCAAGCTGGTGAGCTATGTCAGCCAGTTCATGACGCTGGAGGCCGGCGACGTGATCACCACCGGCACCCCGCCGGGCGTGGGCATGGGCATGAAGCCGCCGACTTACTTGAAAAAAGGCGATGTCATGCGCGTGGGCATCGAAGGCCTGGGCGAGCAGGTGCAAACCGTGGTCCCGTTCAATCTCTGAATTCCTGAGCTGTAGCCGCCGGCCTGTGACCCAGGCCGCGGCCTCAACAAAAAGCGCGTTCGGCCAACAGCCGACGCGCTTTTTTGGTTTTGGCTACAATGCCAGCTCCCCTGAGGAGCGTTGCAACCCACGATCGTGGTCTAGGCTCAGGACTTTCACTTTGCAACCACGCTCACCCGCAGACGCTTCAAGTCCAAGCCGGGTGAGTTCCAAACTCCCTCGTTTTGACCTGCGCTTTGCTTGTGGCTATTTTGCCCAGTTGACCTTTTTTGCTTAGGAAAACCCATGAACGCCGTTGTCAAACCGATCCACAACCAAGACTACGCCATTGCCGACCTGTCGCTTGCCGACTGGGGCCGCAAAGAGCTCAAGATCGCCGAAACCGAGATGCCTGGCCTGATGGCCATCCGCGAAGAGTTCGCCAAGGCCCAGCCCCTCAAGGGCGCGCGCATCACCGGCTCGCTGCACATGACCATCCAGACCGGCGTGCTGGTCGAGACCCTGCAAGCCCTGGGCGCCGACGTGCGTTGGGCCAGCTGCAACATCTACTCCACCCAAGACCACGCTGCTGCTGCACTCGTGATCAAGGGCACGCCCGTGTTTGCCTACAAAGGCGAGAACCTGGACGACTACTGGGATTACACCCACCGCATCTTTGAATTCACGGGCGCCAAAGGCACGCCTGAAGAAGGCCCGAACATGATTCTGGACGACGGCGGCGACGCCACGCTCCTGATGCACCTGGGCACCAAGGCCGAGACCGATATTTCGGTGCTGGCCAATCCCGGCAGCGAAGAAGAAATTTGCTTGTTTAACGCCATCAAAAAGCAGTTGGCCAAAGACGGCACCTGGTACAGCCGCCGCCTGAAAAACATCATCGGCGTGACCGAAGAAACCACCACGGGCGTGCTGCGCCTGAATGAAATGTCGGTCAAGGGCACACTGGCCCTGCGCGCCATCAACGTCAATGACTCGGTCACCAAGTCCAAGTTCGACAACCTGTACGGCTGCCGCGAGTCCCTGGTCGACGCCATCAAGCGCGCCACCGACGTGATGATCGCCGGCAAGGTCGCCGTGGTCGCCGGTTACGGTGACGTGGGCAAGGGCTCGGCCCAGGCCCTGCGCGCATTGAGCGCCCAAGTGTGGGTCACCGAGATCGACCCGATCAACGCCCTGCAAGCCGCGATGGAAGGCTACAAGGTCGTGACCATGGAATACGCCGCTGACAAGGCCGACATTTTTGTCTCCGCCACCGGCAACAAAAACGTCATCACCTACAGCCACATGGCCGCCATGAAAGACCAGGCCATCGTCTGCAACATCGGTCACTTCGACAACGAAATCGACGTGGTGTCCCTCGAGAAGTGCACCTGGGAAGAGATCAAGCCGCAAGTCGATCACGTGATCTTCCCGGACGGCAAGCGCATCATCCTGCTGGCCAAAGGCCGCTTGGTGAACCTGGGTTGCGGCACCGGCCACCCCAGCTTCGTCATGTCGTCCAGCTTTGCCAACCAGACGATTGCGCAGATCGAGCTGTTCACCAAGCCGAACGACTACCAGGTCGGCCAGGTTTACGTGCTGCCCAAGCACCTGGACGAAAAAGTCGCCCGCCTGCACCTCAAGAAAGTCGGCGCCCAGCTAACCGAATTGAGCGACGAGCAAGCTTCGTACATCGGTGTGAGCAAAGCCGGCCCTTACAAAGCCAACAGCTACCGCTATTGATGCTTGACTCCCCCGCCCTCTGGGAGAGGGTTGGGGTGAGGGTTTGCCCCTTTTTCTTCCTTAAAAATGATGGAACAAGCCTTCCTTATTCCCCCCTCTCCCTCTGGGAGAGGGCAGGGGTGAGGGCATCCCCGCTCCCTCCCGAATTCCAGAAAGCCGCATGCGCGCAGACCTTTTCCTCGTTGAACGTGGCCTGGCCACCACCCGCTCGCAGGCGCAGCGCCTGATCGCGTCGGGTGTGACCTGGCGCGCCGATGTGGATTCGCCCTGGCGCAAAGTGGCCAAGAACGGCGACGAAATTCCCGAAGGCGCCGAGCTCGAAGTGCCCGATACCACCGAGGCCAAGTACATTTCGCGCGGCGGTCTCAAGCTCGAAGGTGCGCTGCAAGCCAGCGGCCTGAAGGTCAAAGGCTGGCGCTGCCTGGACGTGGGTCAATCCACCGGCGGCTTCACCGACTGCTTGTTGCAGGCGGGCGCTGCCAGCGTGGTGGGGGTGGATGTGGGCCATGGCCAGTTGCACCCCAGCCTGAAGTCTGATGCCCGTGTGGTTTGTATTGAAGGCGTGAACGCCCGGTCTCTTACCGCCGAGGAATTGGTGGAGCAGCACCGCTTGGCCTTGCTGGCCAAGCTCGACGCGGCGGAAGCGGCGGGCCTGCCTTTCGCCGACGACGATGCAGATTTCGAGCCCGTCTTTGACTTCTTGACCGGCGACTTGTCCTTCATCTCGCTCACGCTGGTGCTGCCCGCCGTGGTGCGCCTGCTCAAGCCCGGCGGCGATTTGCTGATGCTGGTCAAGCCGCAGTTCGAGTTGCAGCCTGGCCAGATTGGCAAGGGCGGCATCGTGCGCGACCCGGCGCATTTCACCTTCGTCGAGCAACGCCTGCGCGATTGCTGCGCCGGTCTGGGGCTGGAGGTACTGGGCTGGCTGGACTCGCCGATTGAGGGCGGCGACGGCAACCGCGAATTTTTCATTCAAGCTAAAAAAGGCCTGAACGTCGCGGGCGAAGACCAGCCTCTGGCTGCAGCGCCTGCGCGTAAAGTTGTCAAGCGTGTGCCGCGCAGTGCGACCCGCGCGCTGCTGGACGCCATGGACCAAGAGGGTGAAGCCGAGCATGCCGGGCAACCTGGCCCGGCTCGACGCCGTACCAAGAAAAACGACACCAGCGACTAAAGCCTGGCCCCAGCCTGGCCCGTCCCCCCTGCAGATTGATTGCCATGACGCTACCGCTCAGCTTTGAATTTTTCCCACCTAAAACCGCCGAAGGCGCGGCCAAGCTGCGGACCACCCGCGCCGAGCTGTACGCCTTCAAGCCCGAGTTTTGCTCGGTGACTTTTGGCGCCGGCGGCTCCACGCAAGAAGGCACCTTCACTGCCGTCAAGGAAATCTTGTCCGAAGGCGTGGCGGCTGCGTCGCACTTTTCCTGCGTTGGCGCGACCAAGGCCACGGTGCGCGAACAACTCAGTCAATTGCAGGCCATGGGCGTGAAGCGCTTGGTCGCGTTGCGCGGCGACTTGCCCAGCGGCTACGGCATGGGCGGCGAGTTCCATTACGCGAGTGACTTGGTGGCTTTTATCCGCGCAGAGACGGGTGACGCCTTTCATATTGAAGTGGCGGCCTACCCGGAAATTCATCCGCAAGCCAAGTCTGCCGAGGCCGACTTGCAAGCCTTCGCCACCAAGGTCAAGGCCGGTGCGAATTCCGCCATCACGCAGTATTTTTTCAACTCTGACGCGTACTACCGCTTTGTTGACGACGCCTACAAGCTCGGCGTTGACGTACCCGTGGTGCCCGGCATCATGCCGATCACCAGCTCCACCCAGCTGATGCGTTTTTCAGACGCGTGTGGCGCGGAAATTCCGCGCTGGATTCGTTTGCGGCTGCAAGGATTTGGTGACGACACCGCGTCCATCAAAGCCTTTGGCCTGGATGTGATCACCGATCTGTGCGACCAGCTGCAAAACGGCGGTGTGCCGGGCATTCATTTCTACACCATGAACCAGGCCGGTGCGACGGGCGAGATCATTCGCCGCCTCTCCCTGGCATCTTGACGCGCTAGCTCGGCCGCTAAATCGGGCAGCGGACGCTAAGCGCCGCCCGGCCGACCGGCTTTACCGCCCCAGGTACTGCTGCACCGTCTCCCAAGCCACCTGCTGCAAATGCGCCACCACATCAGGCGCCAAGCCCGCGCCGTACTTCAGGCCCACGGGTGATTGCTTGAAGAGGGTGGCATAGGTGGTGGCCGCTGCAAGGTAAGTGCCTTCCAAGCTGGGGTGGCGTTTGTCGGGCACATACAAGTTCAGCGCTGGCCGCAGGGCAATGGATCGGGCAAAGGCCAAGCCCGCCGGAATTACCAGGGCCTGGTTGGCGTTGCCGGCCACGGTGTAGGCCTCGGCCAGACCAGCGGTCATCTCAGGCGCGTCTTGGTAGGCCCAGGACATGAAGAACACCGGCTGTCCTCCGTTCTGGCG
>JBBAPH010000017.1:0-22269 GCA_040400935.1 Polaromonas sp. | reverse complement strand
CCGTGCATGCTGTTGTTGTAATAGAAAAAGCTGTTGCCAATAAAGATCACCGACGCGGGCGGCGCGCCCAGGTCTTTGACAGCGGGCTTGGTCTGGGCGCTGGCGCTGGCAGCCAGGCACAACAGGGCCAAGCCGCAAAAAGCCTGGGTGATGAATTGTTTAGGGGTCATGGGCTTCTTTCTTGGGGAAAACAGTCGTAGCTCGGGCAAGCTGCCGAGCCCGCCTGACTCTATGAGTTTCCCCTCGTGCCTGACCCAGGGGAATCCCCTCGGCCCATCCAGAGCGTGGAATAGGCAATCCAGACAGCAGGGGTTAGCCGCCGTGCTCCAGGGCAAAAGAGGCGTTCCGGTCTTGGCCCAGGCGTGCCACCAGCTGCGGCAAGGCCAGCTGCAACTCGCCCTTGAGCGTGTGCGGTGGGTTGATGATGAACATGCCGCTGGCTGGCAGGCCAGGACGGATCACTTCACCGTTCGTGTCAGTAGTCAGCTTGCTGGACTTGACCGTCAAGCTGGCGTGCAGCCAGCTGCGCTTGTTTTTCACGGCCAGCGTTTTGAGCTTGCGCGGCAGGTCATGCGCCTCGGGCCTGGGAATGATGGGATACCACACCGCATAAGTGCCGGTGGCAAAACGCCTGACGGCGTCGGCCATGCAATCGCTGACGCGGCCGTAGTCGCTCTTGATCTCGTAGCTTGGGTCGCACAGCACCATGGCGCGACGTGCTGGCGGCGGCAAAAAGGTCTTGAGGGCTTCAAAGCCGTCTTCGCGCCCGACGGCCACTTGCCGGCCCACGCCGAGTTGCTCGATGTTGCCGCTCAGCGACTTGAAGTCAGTGGGGTGCAACTCAAAGAGTTTGAGCTTGTCGCGCCCGCTCAGAAACTGCTGCTCGATAAAGGGCGAGCCGGGGTAGACCTTCAGGTGGGCCGGATCGCCGGTTTCGGCATAGCGCGGGTTCAAGCCGCGCAGTAAATCCACATAATCTTGCAGGGCAGGGGCCAGGAGTTCAGGCGCGGCATCTGCCTTGGCGCGCTTGCCAGGGGCTGCGCTTTCAGGTTCTGCCGCCGCTGCCGGGGCCAAAGTGGCCAAGAGCTTGAGCACGCCTTCGAGCGCCTCGCCGCTGGTCTCGGTGTAGTCGCCGTCCAGCCGGTACAGGCCGGCCCCGGCGTGGGTGTCGATCACGGTCAGTGCCGTGTCTTTTTGGGTGAGGTACTTCATCATGGCAATCAGGGTCGTGTGCTTGAGCACATCGGCGTGATTGCCCGCGTGAAAGGCGTGGCGATAGCTGAACATGCGACGATGCTAACCGCAGGCCGCCCTGTCCCAGGCGCCTTGGCTGGTGTATTTCAGCCCACGGCGGGAAAATTCGTATAATCCCGGGTTCTTCAGCGTTTTTCAGTCCGCCGGAAGACACGTGGCTCCATGTCCGCATTCAGCCCGTGAAACCCACCTAAGAGGTTCCCATCAGAGGAACGCCGACCGTGGAATAGACCGGAAATCCCTTCCGAACGGCATTTCGCCGAACGGGCAAACCATCTTTGAAAAGAGTAATTCATGAAAACTTTCAGCGCAAAACCCGCTGACGTGGTGCATGAATGGTTTGTGATTGACGCGACCGACAAGGTCCTCGGACGAGTAGCCAGCGAAGTTGCTCTCCGTTTGCGCGGCAAACACAAGGCCATTTACACGCCTCACGTCGACACCGGTGACTTCATCGTCATCATCAACGCAGCCCAGCTGCGCGTGACCGGTGCCAAATCGACCGACAAGATTTACTACCGTCACTCCGGTTATCCAGGCGGCATTTCTGCCACCAATTTCCGCGACATGCAAACCAAGTTCCCCGGCCGTGCGCTGGAAAAAGCGGTCAAGGGCATGCTGCCCAAAGGCCCACTTGGCTACGCCATGATCAAGAAGCTCAAGGTGTACGGCGGTGCTGAGCATCCACACACTGCCCAGCAACCCAAAGTGTTGGAAATCTAAGGAGCCGAGATGATTGGTGAATGGAACAACGGCACCGGCCGACGCAAATCCAGCGTTGCCCGCGTGTTCATCAAAAAAGGCACGGGCAAGATCACGGTCAATGACCGGGACATCAAGGCCTTCTTCGGTCGTGAAACCTCGATCATGATCTGCCGCCAACCCCTGTTTCTGACGAACCACGTCGAGACGTTTGACATCATGGTCAACGTCCACGGCGGCGGCGAGTCCGGCCAGGCTGGCGCAATCCGCCACGGCATCACCCGTGCGCTGATCGACTATGACGCAGCGCTGAAGCCAGCGTTGAGCCAGGCCGGTTTCGTGACCCGTGACGCCCGTGAAGTCGAGCGTAAAAAGGTCGGTTTCCGTTCGGCACGTCGCCGCAAGCAGTTCAGCAAGCGTTAATCCGCTTCTTGTTCAGCCAAAAGGCTGCCCGGCTGCAAGGCCCGGCAGCCTTTTTTGCGGCTGGCGCTGGTGTGATGCCCACCGCTGTGGCGCAAAGACCCTGGCAGCCAGAGTGGTTGATCAATTTACTGTACTATTACCCCTTTACTGATTCCCGTAGAAACCGTAGCGGAGCCGACCATGAGCGCAGTTGCCGAAAACATCCAGTCCCAAATGCCCGAGCCCTTTGTCTTCACCGACAGCGCGGCCGCCAAAGTGGCCGACCTGATTGCTGAAGAGGGCAACCCTGACCTCAAGCTGCGTGTGTTTGTGCAAGGCGGCGGCTGCTCGGGCTTTCAGTACGGCTTCACGTTTGATGAGATCACCAACGAAGACGACACGACCATGACCAAGAACGGTGTGTCGCTGCTGATCGACGCTATGAGCTACCAGTACCTGGTGGGCGCTGAAATCGACTACAAAGACGACCTCGAAGGCGCCCAGTTCGTGATCAAGAACCCGAACGCCACCAGCACCTGCGGTTGCGGTTCGAGCTTTTCGGCCTGAGCTTTTCAGCGCATCGTCAAAAAGGGCCCGCGGGCCCTTTTTTCATGGCCGGCCGCTGCTGCTTCTCAGGCCGTTGGCCCGCTGGTCGCCGGGTAAAGCGCTCCCAGCACCCTTGGCCCGGCGGCCCCGGTGACGGCCGTCAAGCTACCGGGCTCGCGCAAATGCCAGGCGCGCGCCAGCCAGGCAAACGCCGCTGCCTCAACTTGCATGACCGGCAAGCCGTGGTGGTCACTGGCTTGAACGGCCACGCCCGGCAGCTGCTCGGCCAAGCGCCGCATCAACTCGCGGTTCAGGGCGCCACCGCCGCAGACCAGCAAGCGCTGGGCATCGGGCAGTTGGGCGCGTAAATCTTGGGCACAGGCATGGGCCGTGAGGGCGGTGAGCGTGGCTTGCACGTCAGCAGGGGCCACCTGTTCATAGCCTTGAAGTTGCTGCGCCAGCCAGGCCGGGTTGAACAAATCCCGACCTGTGCTTTTCGGGGGCTGGCGGGAAAAGTAGGGCGCTTGGAGCAGTTGGGCCAGCAACTCGGCGTTGACTTGACCGCTGGCGGCCCACGCGCCTTCTTGGTCATAAGCGCGGCCAGTCTGGCGTTGGCACCAGTGATCCATCAAGGCATTGCCAGGGCCGCAGTCAAAGCCCAGCACCGGCCCTTGCCGCGGCAACAAAGTCAGGTTGCTGATGCCGCCAATATTCAGCACGGCCACGCTGCGCTCGGGGCTGGCCCATAAAGCCGCGTGAAAAGCCGGCACCAGGGGCGCGCCTTGCCCACCGGCTGCCAAGTCGGCGGTGCGAAAGTCGGCCACCACGTCAATGGCTGTGAGTTCTGCCAGCAGTGCAGGGTTGTTCAGCTGCAAGGTGTAGCCAACGCCGGGACGGCCCGGTGCGTCAAATTCTTGTGGCCGGTGGCGCACGGTTTGGCCGTGTGCGCCAATGGCCTGAATCTTTTGGGCAATCCCCAGGCGAGAAGCGCTGGCCAGCAACTGGGCCACGACCTGTGCGTAGACAGCGGCGAGCTGGTTGGCTGCCATGGCCGCGCGGTGCAGTTCATCCTGCCCAGGGCTGTTCAGAGCCAGTAGTTCGGCCCGGAAGTCGGCGGGGAAGTCTTGGCTGGCAGCGGCCAAGACGGTGGGATTGGCCTGCGAAAAGTCCACCAACACACCATCCGCACCATCCAGCGACGTGCCGGACATGAGGCCAATATAAAGCGGCGACAGCGTGGGGGGTGAGGAAGAGGGCAAGCGAGGCACCGAGGTCAAGAAGAAGCTGCCATTACACCGCAGGCGCGGTTGGGTTCATCTGAGCGTTCAGCAATTGGTCGGCCAGAACGGCATCGCCGCCCAGGCTGTCTTGCCGCTTATTCGGCCTGGGTCTGGCCGATGCTGCTGGCGACTTCCAGTTGTTGGCGCATTTGGCCAGCGAGCTGCTTGAAGCGTGGCATGGCTGAAGCTGCCAAGGGCACGCTCTCGCTCTTGCGGGCGACCATCATCGGGTCTTGGTGCTGGCCGTTGATGCGGAACTCAAAATGCAGGTGCGGGCCGGTGGCCCAGCCCGTAGCGCCTACCGCGCCAATGTTCTGGCCTTGCGAGACGCGCTGCCCACGCTGTACGTTGATACGGCTGAGGTGGGCATACACCGTGGTGTGGCCACTGCGGTGATTGACGAAGACAACGTTCCCAAAGCCGTTCTGGCTGCCAGCAAAGTCGACCACGCCGTCACCGACCGAGCGCACGGCCGTGCCCTTGGGCGCGGCGTAATCCACGCCCAGGTGGGCGCGCCAGGTTTGCAGGATCGGGTGAAAGCGCATTTTGAAGCCGCTGCTCACGCGAGAAAACTCCATGGGAGAAGCCAGGTAGGCCTTGCGCAGGCTTTGACCGTCCATGCTGAAGTACGCACCTTTGCTGTCGGCCTCGCTATCCTTGAACCACATGGCTTGCAAGGCTTTGCCGGCGTTCACAAACTCGGCGCTCAACACCCGGCCGGGGCGTAGCGGCTCGCCGTCGGCTTCTAGTGTTTCGTAGAGCACGCTGAAGCGGTCGCCCTTGCGCAGGCTGCGGTGAAAGTCGATGTCGCCCGAAAAGATGTCGGCAATCTGCGTGGCAATGGCGTCGGGCAAGCCGGCGTCGTCAGTGGCGGCGAACAGCGATGTTTTGATGACGCCTGTCGCCAGTCGGGTAGAGGCCGTGTAGGGGGCGCTTTCCACACGCGAAACGAAACGATCGCCCGCGCGTTCGATGACCAGGCGCTTGAAGTTGGCTTCGTCTTCCGTCGCCCAGCGCATGGACAGTTTGATCAGGCGCTGGCCGTCACTGGCTTCAGCCGTGACATTCTTGCCCGCACGCCCGATCAGCAGGCCACGGGCAATGGGGTCGGCGCGCAAGAAGGCTGCTGCAGCGGCGTCGTCAATGGCCAAGCGTTTTAACAGGCTGTCGGCAGTGTCGGTGCTGCGGGTGACTTCGGTGCGGTACAGGCTGAAGCGGTGGTCCAGCAGGGCTTCGGTCTGCGCGCCGGCAGACAAGGTCTGCACCGACTCGATCACTTCGCGCACGGGCAAGTCCGCCGCGTCGGGTGCGAGCGGGGCCACGCCAAAGGCGGTCACGCCAGTGCCGAGCAGCAGGGCTGCCAAGCCGGCGGTGACACGCTTGGGGTGGCGGCGCAGACTGGCCAAAGCCGAGTCCAGAGCGCTCGCAGCGCGAGAAATACCTGAAGAGATCAAACAATCATTCCCATTGATGCGCTGCCAGCCGCGGGGGCCGTCAGTCGCCAAAACTCAGCGCGCTACCCCTGAAAAGAGGGCGGCCAGATAACTCAACACGGCCTCTGCCGGGAGTCCATCCGCAATCGCCAACCCCGTCACTGAAGGAGCCGCGCAACACGCCGCCTAAAATGGCCGCCGCGCTGGGCTGATAGCTGAGCCGAAAAACAATCCGCGATTATAGCCACCCCGAAGACCCTCCAGATGTCGAAAACCCTTATGAATCAAGAGCTTGAGCAAACTTCGACTTTGTCTGACACGGTCCAGGCGGCTTTGGCCGTGACCCTGCGCGGCGCTGACGAACTGATTCCCCAGGCCGAATGGGTCAAAAAACTGACGCGCGCAGAAGCCGCCGGCCAGCCTTTGCGCATCAAACTCGGCCTGGACCCGACGGCACCCGACATCCATGTGGGCCACACCGTGGTGCTCAACAAAATGCGCCAGCTGCAAGACCTGGGGCATCAGGTGATCTTTTTGATTGGCGACTTCACCAGCCTGATCGGCGACCCGTCAGGCCGCAACAGCACCCGCCCGGCGCTGACCACCGAGCAGATCAAGGCCAACGCCGAGACTTATTACAAGCAAGCCAGCCTGGTGCTGGACCCGGCCAAGACCGAGATTCGCTACAACAGCGAATGGAGCCTGCCGCTGGGCTCGATGGGCATGATCCAGCTGGCCGCCAAGTACACCGTGGCCCGCATGATGGAGCGCAACGATTTTCACGACCGCTTCAAGGCCGGCACGCCGATCAGCGTGCATGAGTTCCTGTACCCGCTGATGCAGGGCTACGACTCGGTCGCGCTCAAAAGCGACCTGGAGCTGGGCGGCACCGACCAGAAGTTCAACTTGCTGATGGGCCGGCATTTGCAGCAGGAATACGGCCAGGAGCCGCAATGCATCTTGACCATGCCCTTGCTCGAAGGTTTGGACGGCGTTGAAAAAATGTCCAAGAGCAAGAACAACTACATCGGCATTGCCGAGGCACCCAACACCATGTTTGCCAAGGTGCTGTCGATCTCGGACACGCTGATGTGGCGCTGGTACACCCTGCTGTCGTTCAAGAGCGAAGCCGACATTGCCCAGCTCAAGCAAGAAGTCGAAGGCGGCCGCAACCCCAAGGACGCCAAAGTCGCCCTGGCCAAGGAAATCACGGCCCGTTTCCATTCCGCCGCAGCGGCTAAGGCGGCGGAGCAGGACTTTATCAACCGCAGCAAGGGCGGCGTGCCGGACGAGTTGCCGGAAGTCAGTCTGCTAGGTGCGCCTATGGGCATTGCCGCCTTGCTCAAAGCCGCCGGCCTGGCGCCTTCGGGCAGCGAGGCGACGCGCCTGATTGACGGTGGCGGCGTGCGGGTAGATTCCAGCGTGGTCAGCGACAAGGCCCTGAAGCTGGCTGCCGGCAGCTATGTGGTGCAAGTCGGCAAGCGCAAGTTTGCGCGGGTGACGCTGAGCTGACAGGGCCCGATGAAGGCCTTGTTGCAGCGGGTCAAAGAAGCCCGGGTCGATATCGCCGGTCAGGTGGTCGGGCAAATAGGCCCGGGCTTGCTGGTGCTGGTTTGCGCGGAGCCTGCTGACACGCCGCTGGACGCGGACAAGTTGCTGAGCAAGATCTTGAAGTTGCGAATCTTTGCCGACGACGCGGGCAAGATGAATCGCAGCGTGCAGGATTTGGACGGGCAGGGCGCTTGCGGCGGGCTGCTGGTGGTCAGCCAGTTCACCTTGGCCGCCGATGTGTCAGGCGGTAACCGCCCCAGTTTCACGGCGGCCGCAGGGGCTGAGCAGGGCCGGGCTTTGTACGAGCATTTCTTGCGCCAAGCCCAGGCGCAGCACCCTCACGTGGCCAGCGGCCAGTTCGGCGCCGACATGCAGGTTCACTTGGTCAACGATGGACCGGTGACGATACCGATCGGCTTTTCCTGATGTTGGCAGGGCCGTTTCAGTAGGGGTTCGCAAACCCCAGTGAGCCCATCAGCAACACTTCCAGCGCTTCCATTTCCAAAGCATCGCGCTCGTTGGTTTCATGGTCGTAGCCCTGGGCGTGCAGCGTCGCGTGTACCAGCAAGTGCGCGTAATGCGCGGCGAGTGGCTTGCCTTGCTCGGCCGCTTCCCGCTCGACCACCGGGCCGCACAGCACCAAGTCGGCCGTCACCAGCGGGGCTTGCGTGTAGTCGAAGGTCAAGACGTTGGTGGCGTAGTCTTTTTGTCGGTAGTCGCGGTTCAGCGCCTGGGCTTCGTCCAGGCCGACGATGCGCACAGTGATCTCAGCGTCATGCCGCAGGGCGTGCGCCATCCACTGCTTGGCCAGGCGTTTGGGCAGGGCTGCGCGGTGTTGGGCCAGGCCTTCAAAGGGCGCAAATTGCAGCGTCAAGTCCAAGTCGGGCTGGGCGTTCATGCTTGGGCTGCCCGGCGTGCTTTCACAGGCCGAGGCACGGCGTCCAGTGCGTCGTCAGCGGGGTTGCGCTGTTTGTCGTAAGCGTCCACGATGCGGGCCACCAGCGGGTGGCGCACCACGTCGGCGCTGGTCAGGCGGGTAATCGCCACGCCTTTGACGCGCTTGAGCACGCGCTCGGCGTCCACCAAGCCGCTGAGTTGGGTGCGCGGTAGGTCGACCTGGCTCACGTCGCCCGTGACCACGGCCTTGCTGCCAAAGCCGATGCGGGTGAGGAACATCTTCATCTGCTCGGGCGTGGTGTTTTGCGCTTCGTCCAGGATCACGAAGGCGTGGTTGATGGTGCGGCCGCGCATGAAGGCCAACGGCGCAATCTCGATCTGCTGACGCTCAAAGGCTTTTTGTACGCGCTCAAACCCCATCAACTCGTAGAGCGCGTCATACAGCGGGCGCAAATACGGGTCCACCTTCTGGCCCAGGTCGCCCGGTAAAAAACCCAGCTTCTCGCCCGCTTCCACGGCCGGGCGGGTCAGCACGATGCGCTGCACCGCGCTGCGCTCCAGCGCGTCCACCGCGCAGGCCACGGCCAGGTAGGTCTTGCCGGTGCCGGCCGGGCCAATGCCGAAGGTGATGTCATGCGTGGCGATGTTTTCCAGGTAGGTGCCCTGGTTGTTGGTGCGCGCACGCAGGTCGGCGCGGCGGGTGGAGAGGGTCAGTGCGCCGTCGGGGGCCACGCTCAGGGCCGTGTCGCCAGCCAGCATGAGCTGCACTTGCTCGTCTGGAATCGGGCGTTGCGCCATCTCGTACAGCGCCTGCAAGACTTCCAGTGCCTGCTCAGCCTTGGCTTTGGGGCCGTCGATCTTGAACTGCTCAAAGCGGTGGGCGATGGTGACCTGCAACGCAGCTTCAACGGTGCGGATATGCACATCCATGGGGCCGCAGAGGTGGCCCATGCGGGCATTGTTGGGAGGAGAAAAAGTGTGGCGAAGGATCAAGGCTGGGTTTCCTGCGAGGGCTTGGCGTCGCACCGACGCGGTGGGGTACTGGTGCACGCGAACCTTGGATTGTCGGCGTTAACGCGCCAGCAGGTGGCTGGCTCGGCAAACCACCGCGACACGGCCGGGTTGCCCCAAGGGCGCACTGCTAAGATTTGCGCATGATCGGACGCATTACAGGCCAGCTGGCCGAGAAAAACCCGCCCGAGTTGTTGGTGGACTGCCAGGGCGTGGGTTACGAAGTGGCCGTGCCCATGAGCACCTTCTACAACCTGCCCGCCCTGGGCGAAACCGTCAGCTTGCTGACGCATTTTGTGGTCCGAGAAGACGCGCAACTGCTTTACGGTTTTGCCACGGCGGCCGAGCGCTCGGCGTTTCGGCAACTCATCAAGATTTCAGGCGTGGGTCCGCGTACTGCACTCAGTGTGCTCAGCGGCATGAGCGTGGACGAGCTGTCTCGCGCCATCAGCACGCAGGAAGCCGGGCGCATCATCAAAGTGCCCGGCATTGGCAAGAAAACCGCTGAGCGTCTGCTGCTCGAACTCAAAGGCAAACTCGGTGCCGACCTGGGCCAACCCCTGAGCCAAGCACCGGACAACCAGTCCGACATCTTGCAAGCCTTGGTGGCGCTGGGTTACAGCGACCGCGACGCGGCGCTGGCCCTCAAAGCGTTGCCGGCCGATATTGGCGTGAGTGACGGCATCAAGCTCGCGCTCAAGGCGCTGGCCAAGTAAGCGCGGCCCATGAGCATTCAAACCGACGATTTCGGTGCGCCACCGCCCAAGCGGGTGATGTCGCCTGCCACCACCTCGCCGCACGAAGAAGCCATTGAACGCGCCCTGCGGCCCAAGCTGCTCGACGACTATGTGGGCCAGGTCAAGGTGCGCGAGCAGCTGGAAATTTTCATAGGCGCGGCGCGCAAACGCGGCGAGGCGCTGGACCATGTGCTGCTGTTCGGCCCGCCCGGCCTGGGCAAGACCACGCTGAGCCATATCGTGGCGCAAGAGCTGGGCGTGAACCTGCGCCAGACCAGCGGCCCGGTGCTCGAAAAGCCCAAGGATTTGGCGGCGCTGCTGACCAATCTTGAAAAAAACGATGTGCTCTTCATCGACGAAATCCACCGCTTGTCGCCCGTGGTCGAAGAAATCCTCTACCCGGCGCTGGAGGACTACCAGATCGACATCATGATCGGCGAAGGCCCGGCGGCGCGCAGCATCAAGCTGGACCTGCAGCCCTTCACGCTGGTCGGCGCCACCACGCGCGCGGGCATGTTGACCAATCCGCTGCGTGACCGTTTTGGCATCGTCGCGCGGCTGGAGTTCTACACCACCGAAGAGCTCACCCGCATCGTCACGCGCAGCGCCAAGCTGCTGAACGCGCCGACTGACAGCGCTGGCGCGCTGGAGATTGCCCGCCGTTCACGCGGCACGCCGCGCATTGCCAACCGCCTG
This sequence comes from Polaromonas sp., assembly GCA_040400935.1. Lineage (GTDB taxonomy): Bacteria > Pseudomonadota > Gammaproteobacteria > Burkholderiales > Burkholderiaceae_C > Polaromonas. The sequence continues at coordinate 11,760 of JBBAPH010000017.1, read as the reverse complement.
CTGCGCCGGGTGCGTGACTATGCCGAGGTCAAGGGCAACGGCGTGATCACGCTGGACATGGCCAACCTGGCGCTGGCCATGCTGGACGTGGACCCGCAAGGCTTTGACATCATGGACCGCAAACTGCTGGAAGCCGTGATTCACCGTTTTGATGGCGGGCCGGTGGGGCTGGACAACATTGCCGCCTCGATTGGCGAGGAGGCCGGCACGATCGAAGACGTGATCGAGCCTTATTTGATCCAGCAAGGCTTTTTGCAGCGCACACCGCGCGGGCGCATTGCCACCTTGGCCGCCTACCGCCACCTGGGCGTGGCCGCGCCGTCGGGTCGGCCGGATTCGGCCAGCGATCTGTTCACCGGCTGACCTTGCAGTCTTCGCGGCCCTCTGACGGGCGCGCCTCGTGAGATTCCCTTGGCCGCTTAAGGATTTGTCAATTTGGCAGGGCTCTTGTGTGACACTCCGGCCCTATGTGGGTCAGTCAAACTTTTTCACCATTACAGCAAGCTGGCCGGGCCTTGAGCCGTTTGGCGCTCGCCGCTGGGTTGCTGCTGCTCACCGCTTGTGCAGGCCTGCCGACCGAAAAGGCAGAGCCGGTGGTGTTGGCGACGCCATGGGAACAAGCTGGACAGGCCAGGGCCGATGCGGCCGCCAAAGCTTTGCCCAGCGTCTGGACGCACCAGGTTTTCCCGGGCAAGAAATCCAACAAATACCAGTTTGTGCGGCTGGACGGTCGGCCTGCCATGGCGGTTCAGTCTGAAGCGGCTACCAGTGTGTTGCGACAGGTGGTGCACCGTAGTCCGGCTGATCTGGGCCAGGTGAAGTTTTCGTGGAAAGTGGCGCAACTGATTCCTAACGCCGACCTCGATCAGCGCGAAAAAAGTGATTCGCCGGTGCGTCTGGTGCTGGCGTTTGACGGCGACCGTTCGCGCCTGTCGGGCCGGGACGCCTTATTGTCTGAATTGGCGCGCAGCCTGACCGGCGAGGAAATGCCTTACGCCACGCTCATGTATGTCTGGTCGAACGACTTGCCGGTGGGAACCGTGGTGTCCAACAAACGCACCAGCCGCATTCGCAAGTTGGTGGTCGAGTCGGGGCCGCAAGGGCTGAACCGCTGGCGCGATCACCAGCGCGACATCCGCGCCGACTACGAAAAAGTATTCGGCGAAGCACCTGGTGCATTGCTGGCGGTGGGCATCATGACCGACACCGACAACACCGGCGGCAAGGTGCAGGCCTGGTATGGGCCGGTCACGCTGGAGCCTTTGTCGCAGCCTGCGCAGGCCACGCCTTTGGCAACAGAGGCCAGGCGCTAAGCCACCATTCCTCGCGTTGCGGGGCTCAGGCGTAACGCTTGTTGCGCAGGTTGTTCTTCATGTCTTGCAACAGCGGTTGCAGCGGGCTGCCCAGTCTCAGCGCCACGCTGGTGGCCAGAATGTCGATTATCATCAAGTGCAGCAATCGCGACACCATCGGGCTGTAACGGTCATAGCCCTCCGGATGGTCGGCCGACAAATGCACCGTGCCGGCAGTCGCCAGCGGCGAACCACTGGCCGTGATCACGATCACCGTGGCGCCGTTTTTACGGGCAATGTCGGTGGCGTCCATCAGGTCACGCGTGCGCCCTGAGTTGGAAATCACCACCAGGCAGTCGCCCGGCTTGAGCAGCGATGCGCTCATGACCTGCATGTGGCCATCGCTGTAGGCGATGGTGTTCACCCCCAGGCGGAAAAACTTGTGCTGCGCATCCTGCGCCACGATGCCCGAATTGCCCACGCCGATGAACTCAATCCGCTGCCCTTGCTGGCAAGCCAGCAGCAAAGCATCCACTGCACGGCCGATGGCTGACGTGCTGGCGTCATTGCGGTACTTGAGAAAGGCCGACACCGTGTTGTCAATCACCTTGACCGTCACATCGCTGACCTTGTCGTCCGTGTCCACGCTGCGGTGAATAAACGGCACACCCTCACTCACACTGCCCGCTAACTTGAGTTTGAAATCACTCAAGCCGTCATAACCCAGGCTGCGGCAAAACCGAACCACGGTCGGCTTGCTGACATGCGCTCGGTCCGACAACTCGCTGATGGGCAACTGCGCAAACGACCGCGGGTCGGCGAGTACGAGCTTGCCGACTCGCTGTTCGGCTGGGGCCAGGGACGGCAAGCAGGCCTTGATACGGTCTAGCACTGGCGAGCCTCCGAGATTGCAGTGTGCGCAGAGGATGTCCACTCCCTACCAGCCGGGGCCGCGGAACCGGCTCCGCCGGGCCGCAGGCGCAGCACCCCCTCGGGGGGCAGCGCAGTACGCGAAGCGACAAGCGTGGGGGCCAAATTCAACACTCCTCACTCCAGCAAAACCCATCTCGCGCGATCATGGCGCTGGCCGCACTCGGCCCCCACGTCCCAGCGGCATACGGTCGGGGTTCCTGTGGGCTGTGGCGCCAGTGGTCTAGGACGGGTTCGACCCAGCGCCAGGCTTCTTCTTGCTCGTCGCTGCGTACAAACAAGTTCAGACGCCCGGCGATCACGTCCAGCAACAGCCGTTCATACGCACCCACGCGCTCAGAGCCAAAGCGCTTGTCAAAGTCCAGGTCCAGCTGCACCGGTGCCAGCGGCCCTTGGCCGGGGCGGCCGCGTTGGTCGGCTTGTGCCAATAGGTGCAACTCCAGCCCGTCCTTGGGTTGCAGGTTGATGACTAAGCGGTTGGCAGCGCCCGCGGGTGTGGCAAAGATGGCGTGCGGTGTGGGTCGGAAGTTGACGACGATACGCGCATCGCGCTCGGCCAGGCGCTTGCCCGTGCGGATGTAAAACGGCACGCCCGCCCAGCGCCAGTTGGCGATCTCGGCGCGCAGCGCCACAAAGGTCTCGGTCTGGCTGCCGCCCGGCACGCCTTCTTCTTCGCGGTAGCCCGGCACGGCCACGCCGTTGATGTTGCCGGCGCTGTATTGCCCGCGCACCACATGCTGCTGCAAGGTCTCGGCCGTCCAGGGTTTGAGGGCGCGCAGCACCTTGAGCTTTTCGTCACGAATCGCGTCGGCATGCGCGTTAATCGGCGGCTCCATGCCAATCGCGCACAGCAGCTGCAAGGCATGGTTTTGCACCATGTCGCGCAGCGCGCCGATGTGGTCGTAATAGGCCCCGCGCTTTTCCACACCCAGGTCTTCGGCAATCGTGATCTGGATGTTGGCAATGGTTTCGCGGCGCCACAGCGGCTCGAACAGCGAGTTGCCAAAGCGCAGGGCAAACAGGTTTTGCACGGCCGGCTTGCCGAGGTAGTGGTCGATGCGAAAGACCTGCTTTTCGCTGAGCACGCCGCGCACGGCTTCGTTGATGGCGCGGTTCGACGCCAAGTCGTGGCCCAGCGGCTTTTCCAGCACCACACGGGTTTGAGGGCCGTTCAGTCCGGCGGCGGCAATTTGCTCGCACACGGCGGTGAACAAGCCAGGCGCCGTGGCCACGTACATCACCACGGTATCTGCGTTACGGGCTTGCAGCAGTTCGGCCAGTCGGGCGTAGTCTGCGGCTCGCGTGACATCCAGCCGCACGTAATGCAGCAGCGCGGCAAAGCGGGCAAATTCTTCTTGGCTTGGGCGCTTGGCCAACTCGACCTGGTCAAAGCGCGCCTGAATGCGGGCGCGGTAGGCGGCGTCGTCCAAATCGTCGCGGGCCACGCCGATGATGCGACCACCCGGTGGCAGCGAGCCGTGACGAAAGGCCTGGAACAGCGCGGGCATCAGTTTGCGCCAAGCCAGGTCGCCGGTGCCGCCAAATAAAACAAGGTCAAAGCTCATGGTGCATCCAAATATTCAAGCGTGGAAATGGTAACTTAGTTTCACGGCTTGTTGGGCCTGACTTCCCGTCCGTGCAATCTTTAACGTTTGCGCTAGCGTTTTTACGGAGACCATCAAAGGTCTTCTGCCCTTATGCTTACCGCGTAAACAAATTACTCTAATTTGGCGCTGACCTGCGCTGTCGTTTGAATGACGGAGCGGTTCCCAAGGGTGCCTGCCATTTTCCGAATGAGGATGTATTCATGAAAAAACTCGTGGTGTTGACCGCCTTGCTGGCGGCTGGCGGCTGGGCTCAGGCGCAAACGGTGAACGTGATCTGCTCGGTCCAGGCCGAGTGGTGCAACATGATCAGCACGGTGTACGGCCGCACCACGGGCGTCAAGATCAACTTGTCCATCAAAGGTTCAGGCGAAGCACTGGCCCAGTTGGTGGCCGAAAAAGACAACCCCAAGACCGACATCTGGTTTGGCGGCACGGGCGATCCGCACTTGCAAGCGGCCGAGCAAAACCTGACGCTGGAATACAAGTCGCCGTCTCTGCCGCAGCTCCATGGCTGGGCGATGCAGCAGGCGCAGCAATCGAACTTCAAGACGGTGGGCATTTACTCCGGCCCGCTCGGCTTTGGCTACAACTCGGAGTTGCTGGCTAAGAAAAAAATCGCTGTCCCCAAGACCTGGAACGACCTGTTGGCGCCCAACCTCAAGGGTGAAATCCAGGTCGCCAACCCCGCTTCCAGCGGCACGGCCTACACCATGATCGCCACGCTGGTGCAGCTCATGGGCGAAGACAAAGCCTTTGAGTACTTGAAGCAACTCCACAAGAACGTGAGCCAGTACACCCGCAGTGGCACCGGGCCGATCAAGGCTGCGGCCCGGGGAGAAACCACGGTGTCCATCAGCTTTGTGCACGACGGCCCCGGCGAAAAAATGCAGGGCTTTCCTGTGGAAACCGTCACCCCAGCGGACGGCACCGGCGCGGAGATCGGCTCCATGAGCATCGTCAAAGGCGCACGCAACCTGGACGCCGCCAAGAAGTTCTACGAATGGGCGCTGACGCCTGCCGCGCAAGAAATGGCGGCTGCCGCCAAGCAGTTCCAGTTGCCTTCCAACAAGAACGCCAAGAACGACCCGCGCATTCCTGACTTCAAGAAAATCAAGTTCATCAATTACGACTACGCCAAGTACGGCGCGTCGGCCGAGCGCCGCCGCTTGATCGCCAAGTGGGAAAAAGAAGTCAATTCCCTGCCGCGCTGAACCAGCTCTGCTGACGTGTTGAACACCCCTGACCGGGCCTTGCGCCTGTGGTTGCTCGTGGGTCTGCTGGGCTACCTGCTGCTGCCTTGGTATGCCATTCAAGACAGCGCCTGGTACGCCGTGCTGCCTCAGTTGCTGGGCGGCGGCGAAACCGCCAATGGCCTGTGGCAGGCGCTGACGTATGGCCGCACCTGGTTGCTGCTCGGCCTGCTCGGCTTGGTGTTGGCCAGTTTGGCCTTGGCGCGGCCAACGGGCAGGCCGCAAAGCAATTACCTGCTGGCAGGCTCGGGCCTGGGCTTGTTGGGGCTGGTGGCTTCTGCGTTTTTGATCGGGGCCAAGGGCTGGTCGTTTGAAGGTTTGAATGCCCGCTGGGGCGAGTTGGCGGTCAACCAGTTCGGCATGGGCGCGGGCGCTTTGGTGGTGCTTCTGGCTTTGCTGATGCTGCTGGCGTTGGGCTTGGCGCGGCGCGGTTATTTCAAAGGTGATTTTTTCATTGCGGGCGCTGTGGTGGCCTGCAGTGCCTTGCTGCTGCTGTTCATCGTATTGCCCGTGAGCAAGGCCTTGCTGGGCGCCTTTGTCGGCGAGGACGGTCGTTGGTCGGTCTGGGCCTTACTGGAGCGCCTGGGCAGCGAGCGTATCTGGGGGGTGGACTGCCTGGCCGGTGGTGTGCGCTGCGGCGTCGCCTGGAACACCTTGCTGCTGGCCTTGGCCACGGCCACTGGGACGACGGTGCTGGGCACCATGATGGCCTTGCTGGCCGAACGCAGCGCCGGCCCACGCATGCAGACCCCGCTGCGGGTGGTGGCGCTGCTGCCCATCATCACGCCGCCATTTGTGGTGGGGCTGGGGCTGATCTTGCTGTTCGGCCGCGCGGGCGTGGTCAACCAGTTTTTGGAATACGCCTTCGACATCACGCCCACACGTTGGTTCTACGGGCCGCTGGGCGTGTGGATTGCACAGCTGTTTTCGTTCACGCCCATTGCCTTCATGATCATGCGCGGCGTGGTGCAAGGCATTTCACCCAGCTTGGAAGAAGCCGCACAAACGCTGCGCGCCAGCCGCTGGCAAACCTTCAAGACGGTGACCCTGCCGCTGCTCAAGCCCGGTCTGGCCAATGCGTTTTTGGTCGGCTTCATTGAAAGCATGGCCGACTTTGGCAACCCCATCGTGGTCGGCGGGCAATTTGCCGTGCTGTCCACCGACATCTTCTTTGCCATCGTCGGTGCGCAGTACGACCAGGGGCGCGCCGCTTCATTGGCCTGGATCTTGACCTTCTTTGCCCTGACGGTATTCGCCTTGCAGCGCGGCTTGCTGGGCAAGCAGAGCTTCACCACCGTCAGCGGCAAGGGCGACGCGGGCGTGGCCATGCCCTTGCCGGATGGCGTGCGCCGGTCGCTGGCCCTGGTGGTTTATCCCTGGCTGGCATTCACGCTGGTGGTCTACGCCTTTGCGTTTGCGGGCGGCTTTGTGCAGACCTGGGGCCGCGACTACACGCCGACCTTGCAGCACTTTCGCACGGCCTTCGGCCTGGAATGGGGTCAGTTTGGCCTGGTCTGGGCGGGCACGGCCTGGAACTCGCTGTTCACCACCGTCAAACTGGCAGGTTTGGCGGCACCGCTGACGGCGACCGCTGGCTTGTTGATCGCGTATTTGCTGGCTCGTACGGAGTTCAAAGGCCAGCGTCTCTTTGAGTTCTCGGCTTTGCTGGCCTTTGCCATTCCAGGAACGGTGCTCGGCGTGAGCTACATCCTGGCGTTCAATGTGCCGCCGGTGGAGCTGACGGGAACAGGCCTCATTATCGTGCTGTGCTTCATGTTCCGCAATTTGCCGGTGGGCGTGCGCGCCGCCACGGCAGCGTTCAAACAATTGGACCGCTCGCTGGACGAGGCCTCGCTCATGCTGCGCGCTTCCACGTCGCAAACGCTTTTCCATGTGGTCTTGCCCCTGCTGCGGCCGGCTTTGGTAGCGGCGCTGGTCTACAGCTTTGTGCGCGCCATGACCACGGTGAGCGCCGTCATATTTTTGGTCACCGCTGAAAACGAGCTGGCCACCACCTACATCATTGGCCGCGTGGGCAATGGCGACTATGGCGTGGCGCTGGCGTATTGCACGGTGCTGATCGTGCTCATGTCGCTGGCCACCGCCATGATCCAGTTCTTGGTGGGTGAGCGGCAGTTGGGCCGGCGTGCTGCGCCCGTGCTGGCGCCTGCTGCCGCGTGAGATTTTTCAGGACAACACATGAACCACGGCGTTGAATTCAGGGGCGTGAGCAAACGCTACGGCAAAGAGGGCTCGCCCCTGGCCGTGAGTCAGATCAGCTTCGTCATTCCCGGCGGCAGCCTGACCACCATCCTCGGCCCTTCGGGCTGCGGCAAAACCACCACCTTGCGCATGATCGCCGGGCTCGAATCAGCCAGTGCCGGGCAAATTTTCATGAACGGCCAAGACGTCACCCACCTAGGCCCGGCCAGCCGCAACGTCAGCATGATGTTTCAGAGCTACGCACTGTTCCCGCACATGAGCGTTTTGCAGAACGTGCAGTACGGGCTGAAGATGTCGGGCGTTACACCGTCCGAGGTGGGCCGCCGTGCGAGCGAAGCGCTGAAAAACGTCGGCCTTGTCGGGTTTGACGCTCGCCTGCCCAGTGAGTTGTCCGGTGGCCAGCAGCAGCGCGTGGCCTTGGCGCGTGCCTTGGTGTTGGAGCCGGCCGTGCTGCTGTTCGACGAACCGCTGAGCAACCTGGACGCTCGCCTGCGCCGCGAAATGCGCGAAGAAATCCGCAGCTTGCAGCAGCGCCTGGGCTTGACCGTCGCCTACGTCACGCACGACCAAAGCGAAGCCCTGGCCGTGAGCGACCAGATCATCGTCATGAACGGCGGGGTGATCGCCCAGGCCGGCACACCGCAGCAGCTGTATGACTTTCCCGTCAATGAGTTCGTCGCCGGTTTCATGGGTGAGGCCATGCTGTTCCCGGCGCAGTCCGACGGCCAGGGCCGAGTCGACCTGGCAGGGCTGTTGATTGAGCCGCGCCAGCCGCTGGCTGCCGGTGCGGTGAAAGTCGCCATTCGGCCAGAAGCCTGGAGCATTGCGGCTGCGGGGCAGGCAGGCATTGGCGGGCGGCTGACCAAGCGGGCTTACCTGGGCGGTCATCACGAGTACACCTTCGACACCGCGCTGGGCGCTATCTTCGTCGTCTCTTCGGATCTGACTCACGTGTTGAGCTTGGGCGATGCGGTCACCTTGAGTCTTGGTCAGCATGGCGTCTCGGTGGTAACCGACACGTAACTCCGGCTCAGCTCCTGGGTGGCCCAGACGCCCCTGATAATTGGTTTATGAATCAACTCGACGCACTCAAGCAATTCACCACCGTGGTGGCCGACACGGGTGACTTCAAGCAGCTGGCCCAGTTCCAGCCGCAAGACGCCACCACCAACCCGTCGCTGATCCTCAAGGCCGTGCAAAAGACCGAGTACCAGCCGCTGGTGCGCGACACCCTGGCGCAACACGCCAAAGCGCCCATGGACGAACAGATCGACCGCTTGCTGGTGCGTTTTGGCTGCGAAATTCTGGCCATCATCCCGGGCCGTGTGTCCACCGAGGTCGACGCCCGCCTGAGCTTTGATACCACTGCCACCGTGACCCGTGCGCGTCGTTTGATGGCGCTGTACGAAGCGCAAGGCATCAACCGCGAGCGCGTGCTCATCAAGATCGCCTCTACCTGGGAAGGCATTCAAGCCGCCGCCGAGTTGGAACGCGAAGGCCTCCGCACCAACCTCACTTTGTTGTTCGCCTTTGCTCAGGCCGTGGCCTGCGGCCAAGCCAAGGTGCAGCTCATCTCGCCCTTTGTCGGTCGTATTTACGACTGGTACAAAAAAGCCGCCGGCCCCAGCTGGGACGAGGCAGCCCAGGCCGGTACCAACGACCCTGGCGTGCAGTCCGTGCGCGAGATCTACCGCTACTACAAGCAGCACGGCATTGCCACCGAAGTCATGGGCGCGAGCTTTCGCAACGTCGGGCAAATCACGGCGCTGGCCGGCTGCGACTTGCTGACCATCAGCCCCGACTTGCTGGCACAACTCGCCGCCAGCGATGCACCTCTGACTCGCCAGCTGAACCCTTCGGACAAGTCTGAAGCGCCCCTGCAGACGCTCAACGAATCCGCCTTCCGCTACGCCCTGAATGAAGACGCGATGGCTGCTGAAAAGTTGGCCGAAGGCATTCGCGCCTTCTGCGTTGACGCCGTCAAACTCGAAGCCTTGATGAAGGCCTGACCATGTCGATTCGCTGCGACCAGACGCCTGCCTGGGCTGCGCTTGCCGCGCACGCTCCTGTCTTTCGCCAGCGCTTTGATTTGCGCCAGGCATTCGCGCAGGACGCCAACCGTTTCCCGCAATTCAGCCTGCAAGCGCCCGAGGTGTTTGCCGACCTGTCCAAAAACCACTGGGACACCGCAGTTCGCGAACAACTCCTGGCGCTGGCGGAACAAACCGGCGTGTCGGCAAAGCGCCAGGCCATGTTTGCGGGCGAGCGTATCAACCAAAGCGAAGACCGCGCCGTCATGCATTGGTTGCTTCGGCAACCGGCTGGCAGCCTCGGTGGCGATTTGGCCGAGCCGCTGGCGCAGGTGCATCACACGCTGAACGCCATGCTCGCTTTTGCCGAGCAGGTGCGGGCCGACGACGAGATCACCGACATCGTCAACATCGGCATTGGCGGCTCCGACCTCGGGCCGCAAATGGCCGTTCTGGCCTTGCAGGAATTTGCCCTGCCTGGCAAACGCTTTCACTTCGTCTCCAGCGTGGACGGCCACGAGCTGGCCGGGGTGCTGCGCGGCCTGAAGGCACGCAGCACGCTGTTTCTGGTGGCTTCCAAGACTTTCACCACCGCTGAGACCAGGACCAACGCTGAGTCTGCTAAGCGCTGGTTCACGGTGCAGGGCGGTCGTGAAACGGCGCGGCATTTTGTGGCCATCACCACCAACGCAGAGGCGGCAGCCGCGTTCGGCATCAGCACCACCTTTGGTTTTTGGGCCTGGGTGGGCGGGCGTTATTCGCTCTGGTCGGCGATTGGTTTGCCGCTGGCCATTGCGATCGGTGCTCAGGGCTTTCGCAAGTTGCTGGCCGGCGCCCACGCCATGGACCAGCATTTCGTGTCGGCTCCGGCGGCCAGCAATTTGCCCATGCAATTGGGCTTGCTCGACGTCTGGTACCGCAACTTCCTGGGCTACACCAGCCGCAGCATTGCGCCGTACCACAGCGGCCTCAAGCGCTGGCCGGCTTATCTGCAGCAGCTGGAGATGGAGAGCAACGGCAAGCACGTCGACCAGGCGGGGCAGGCAATCAGCTACGCCACGGCGCCTGTGCTTTGGGGCGAGCCCGGAACCAATGGACAGCACGCTTATTTTCAAATGCTGCACCAAGGCACAGACGTGGTGCCGCTCGAATTCGTTGCGATCAAAGAGGCCAGTCATGACCTGCCCGGCCACCACCCGCAACTGCTGGCCAACGCACTGGCTCAGGCGCAAGCGCTGATGCTCGGCCAGAACGACCCTGCCGGCCACCGCCACTTCATGGGCAACCGACCCAGCACTTTCATGGTTTTGGACGCACTCACGCCGCGTAGCTTGGGCGCTCTGATTGCCCTGCAAGAACACCGCGTCATGGTCAGCGGCGCGGTCTGGGGCATCAACAGCTACGACCAGTGGGGCGTGGAACTCGGCAAAGTGCTGGCCAAAGACATCTTGGGTCGATTGCAGACTGCTGACACGTCGGGCTTGGACGGCTCAACGGCCGGACTCTTGAAAAAACTCCTGTGACGGTGGGCTCAGCCAAGCCCCTGAACCTGGTCTTCGACCTGGGGCAAGTCTTGATCAGCTGGCGGCCGTTGGCGTTGTTGCGCCTGCACTTGCCAGTGCACTGCCCGGACGAAGCGAGCGCTCGAGTTTGGGCGCAACACACATTTCAGAGCCTTGACTGGCTGGCATTTGATGCCGGCCGGGTCAGCCTGGAGGAGCTTGTACAGCGCACCGCACAACGCACCCAATTGCCCGAGGCAAGTTTGCGCAATCTGGTGTTGGACATACCCCGCACTTTGACGCCGATCGAGGCTTCCGTGCAACTGCTCGCCAGCTTGCGCGACAAGAGGGACCAGGCCGGTGACGCCAAGTTGGGCCTGTACTTCCTGTCCAACATGCCTGCGCCTTATGCGCTCGAATTGAAAGCGCGGCACGACTTTTTCACTTGGTTTGACGGCGGCGTTTTCTCTGGCTTGGTGAACTTGGCCAAACCGGAGGCGGCGATCTTCGAGTACACCGAAGCGCTTTACGGTTTGGCGCCCGAACATAGCGTTTTCATTGACGACTACGAAGCCAACATTGAGGCCGCGCAAGCCCACGGCTGGCATGCCGTGCATTTGCCTGAGCCGGAGCACCTGGGGCGATTGGTGGGGGAGTTCATGAACGCATAGTGTTAGCGCGTTGCTTCGAAACTGATCGGCTCGCGGTCGATGACGTTCGAGATTTAAACACTAAATAATATAAATAGACGAAGCGGCTCGGAGAATAGACCGCTTTAGGGTCTAGAAAATGAAGGCTAGGCAGTTCATTTTTGAGAGCCTGCGCTCTCACCTCAAGGCGCAGCAACTCACTTACAAAGATATCGCCCTGATGCGTATTCCGGCGAACGTGACCACCGATTCCGGTGATCGTGACCGATGGCGGTG
>JBBAPH010000016.1:81722-86429 GCA_040400935.1 Polaromonas sp. | reverse complement strand
ATGGCACAACGCCAGCCGCACTTGCAACCGACGACTACAAAGACGCTGGCGTGACAGGTGTTACCCCGGACAACTTGGCGGCAGTTAACGCTCAGGTTCTCAAACAAGTGCCGGGTGGTGCTGACACAACTCCAGAAGTGCAGGCCTTGGTGGCAGCAGCCAACCAGGCGCTGGCCAAGCTCGAAGCCTACAACAACGGCAACGGTACAACGCCAGCGGTGTTGACAGTGGACGACTACAAAGACGCTGGCGTGACAGGCGTTACCCCAGACAACTTGGCGGCAGTTAACGCTCAGGTTCTCAAGCAAGTGCCAGCGGGTGCTGACACGACTCCAGAAGTACAGGCGTTGGTGGCAACGGCCAATGCAGCGCTGGCCAAGCTCGAAGCCTACAACAACGGCAACGGCATAACGCCAGCGGCGTTGACAGTGGACGACTACAAAGACGCTGGCGTGACAGGCGTCACCCCGGACAACCTAGCGGCAGTCAATGCGCAAGTGCTCAAGCAAGTGCCAGCTGGTGCTGACACGACTCCAGAAGTACAGGCGTTGGTCGCAACTGCCAACCAGGCCTTGGCCAAGCTCGAAGCCTACAACAACGGCAACGGTACAACGCCAGCGGCGTTGACAGTGGACGACTACAAAGACGCTGGCGTGACAGGCGTCACTCCAGACAACTTGGCGGCAGTTAACGCTCAGGTTCTCAAACAAGTGCCGGGTGGTGCCGACACGGTTCCTGAAGTGCAGGCCTTGGTGGCAACGGCCAACCAGGCGCTGGCCCTGATTGAGGCGTACAACAACGGCAACGGTACAACGCCAGCGGCCTTGACCCTAGCGGATTACGCCAACGCCGGCGTAACGGGCGTGACAGCTGACAACGTTGCGGCAGTTAACGCGCAAGTATTGGCTCAATCAACCGGCGGCGCCAACGACTCACCAGAAATTCAAGCCCTCGTAAATGCAGCCAACAATGCAATAAGCCGTTTAGCGAATTTTGCTGAGGCAAACTCATTGGGTCTTGGTTCGCCAATTGGTGCGCTTCCAACTCTGCCTTCTTACACGCAAGCTGGTATTTTGGGTGTAACAGCGGGGAATCTGGCATCGATAAACGACGCGCTTGCAACCCCTGCCTTGAATGAAAGCGCGGCCAATACCGGCCCGAAATTACAGAGCATCGTCGATGCTTACGCCGCTATCTTGAGTGCTGCTGATGGCGAGGTAGGACCTAACACGACCGTCTTGACTGCCCTCAGCTACGCAAACATTGGCGCAACCATTGGCGCTGCAGCGACTACCGCGAACAATTTGATGTTGCTCAACGATGTGGTGGACAAGCAATTTAACGCGGGCGTTGACACTGTTGCCGAAATCAATGAATTGGCTCGAGTGGTCAATGCTATTCAGCTCACGGTGGCCGACGGCTCGCCAGCGCCAGCGCTGACGATTGCCGACCTTTCAAAAATTGGATTGATCACCACCGGCTTGACACAGGCGAACCTACCCGCCTTCATTCAGTCCTTGGCAGCCAAAGCCAACAGTGGCGCTGAAACTGATACGCTGGCCAAGCTGCAAACGGCTATCGATGTATTCGACAAGATGGCCCCTGCGTCACCTTCGGTGGTTCTCGGAGCGGGTGTCAACGATGGGGCTACTGCTCAAGAAGCCACGGCGGGCACTGGTGTTGTAACAGTCAATGCTGAATCGGGTTCCAGTGTGTCGGTTACGTTCACGGATGGCATCAACACCGTGACCAAAACTCTTGCAGGCACTGGTGCTCCCACGCCGGCGGTGCTCACAGCCGCGGAGCTGGCCACATTTCGCGACGGCAGCATTTCCGTCAGCACCATGGCGACTGATGCTGTAGGAAATGCAAGTCAGCCCACTAACAGCAGCTTTGTCCTCGACAGGTTGGCACCTACCAATACGGTCAGCTCCGCGGCGATCAGCGCCGACTCGGGTCGATCAGCGACTGATTTCATCACTAAGACAGCGGCTCAAAACATTACAGCCACCTTGAGTGCACCCTTGGCAGTAGGCGACGTTTTAGAGGCTTCTGTCGATGGCGGTACCACCTGGACCAACATTACCAGCAAGGTCACTGGGACAGCCATTAACTGGGATGCGGCTACCCTGATTGAGCAGTCCAATACCGCCATCGTGATGCGCATTAAAGATACCGCAGGCAATGTTGCAGCCAACACTGGCAGCACCAGCTACGTGCTGGATACCTCCATTGCACAAGGAAGCTTGGCCCTGGCGATAGACAGCGGTGCCAGCACCAGCGACTGGATCACCAACCAAGGCTTGGTTAACGTGACCGGGCTTGAAGCTGGCGCTAACTGGGAGTTCAGCACCAATTCAGGCAACACTTGGACCAATGGGATCGGGAGTAGCTTTACGCTGGCGCCGGCTGAATACGCGGCCAATGCAGTGCAAATCAGGCAAATGGACGCCGCTGGTAATTCATCGGTGGGCACCATTGCCGGTGCTGTCAATGTGGACACCACGGCGCCGGTGACACCAACACTTGTTCGGACTTGGCCGGTCGGAGCAACCCAGACGCAGCTGACATCACCCAACGGCATCGTCACGGTTCAAGCAGAAGCTGGCACCACTGTGACCGTTTTGTTTGAGGCTACCAATGTCACAACATTCGCAAAAACAAGGGTAACCAAGACTTTTGTCGCCGATGGCACAGTCCAGGGCGTCGCCATAACAGTAGCAGACCTCACGATACTAACGCGACAGGCCAACTTGGAGGTATTTGCTACCGCTACCGACCTCGCGGGAAACGCCACCTCAGCGCCTTCAGTCACACCATTGATTTTGGACCTCAACGGCGACGGGGTTCACACCGCAGGTTTGCAAAAAGGGGCGACGTTTGATGCCAACGCCACCGGCACCGCCATCGAGTCCGGTTGGTCTGATGGTAACGACGGTTTTCTGGCGCGCGACCTCAACCAAGACGGTTTGATTAACGATGGCTCAGAGCTATTTGGCTCAGGCACTGCCACGTCAAACGGCAAGGCCGCCGACGGATTTGCCGCCCTGGCTCAGTTTGACCTGAACGACGACAAGGTAATTGACTCCAAAGACGCCATATTCAGTGAGCTGCGCGTTTGGGTGGATAGCAATGTGAACAAAGTCACCGATGCCGGTGAACTCAGAACGCTTTCAAGCTTAGGTATCAAATCCATCCGGTTGACCTCGACTGAAAGTGCCCGGACTGAGGAGGGCAATGCACTGCGCAAGCTTTCCACTTGGACTGACAGCAACGACGTTGCGCACGAAATGGTCGACGTTTTCTTTGCCACAACCAGCAGTGGCTCCGGAAATCTTGGCTTAGCTGCGCCAACAGTGTCACTGGCAGCTTTCTTGACTGGCGGCGCTACCGCGCCAGAAGCGCTTTCTGCCGGCGGCGTAATAACCGTCACAGCTGAAGCACTATCAAAGGTCGTTGTCACACTACGCAACGGTGCCAAAACCGTTGAAAAAGTGCTTACGACCGGCGTAGCCGATGCAAATGGTTTTGGCAGCGCGTCTGTTGTGCTGACTCAAAATGACCTCACCACCCTGGGTGACGGCACGATCAACATCCGTGCCGTCGCTGAAGATTTGCTTGCACCTGGCACGTTCAGTAATGCAAATACGGCCAACTTTGTTCTGGATACGATCGCACCAACACTAAGCACGCTGCTGGTGCCCGTGTCTGCCCTGGGTACGCCAATTACTGGCCTTGCAGGCGATAGCCTAGGTGAAACTGTTAGCCTCACCGTCACCTTCGACGGTAGCGTAGAAGGCCTAAGTTCCGGGACCAACACGGGTATTTTCACCGTGGGCGGAGCACCTGTGACCGCTTCATGGACGGGTGTGGCGGGCAGCAACACCCGAACCCTCACGTACACCATCGCAGCCGGTCAGAACGGTCAAATTCGACTTGATGAGGCCGCGCTCAAATCGGCCTTGACTTCCAATATTCTGGACGCTGCAGGAAATGCATTTACCTACACATCCAACAACGGAAACATTCCTGATATCGATACCGCGGCGCTGCCTGTTGTGGATACAACAGCGCCAGTGGTTGGCGCGATCACAGCGATCAGCAGCAATGCCAACAGCGCGTTGGCCAAGGTAGGCGACACGATCACGGCCTCGTTCACGAGTGCCGATGCGGTCAAGAGCGTGACGATTGGCGGCAAGACTGCGACAGTTGTTGCGAACCCTGCGGTGGCCAACGGTTACACCGCGACCTACGTGGTGCAGGCGGGGGACACGGGAGACACGGCGGTGGTGGTGACGGCTGAAGACGCCGCTAAAAACACGACCAGCCGGACCTTGGCCAGCCAGGTGACGATAGACACGGCAGCGCCAGCGTTGGCGGTGATCAATGTGATTGCAGACAACGACGCTATCAGCATTGGTGAAGAAGGCAGCGTCATCACGGGCACGAACGAAGCTGGAGCCAGCGTATCGCTGAGCATTGGCGGAGTTCCGCGTGCAGCGTCGGTTACGGGCACGAGCTGGAGCTACACCTTAACGCCTAGCGACCTCACGGCGATGGGCCAGGGCGCGGAGACGATCAGCGTGACGCAGACGGACGCGGCAGGCAACGCCAGTGCAGCGACCACGCGCGACATCACGATTGACACCACGGCGCCAGTGGTTGGCGCGATCACAGCGATCAGCAGCAATGCCAACAGCGCGTTGG
>JBBAPH010000016.1:80746-81622 GCA_040400935.1 Polaromonas sp. | reverse complement strand
AAAACACGACCAGCCGGACCTTGGCCAGCCAGGTGACGATAGACACGGCAGCGCCGACGACAGGCAGCATCAGCTTTGCGGCGGACACAGGCGCGAGCGCTACAGACGGCATCACCAACAACGGCGTGATCAACGTCAGCGGTCTGGAGACTAACGCGACTTGGGAATACAGCACCAACAGCGGCAGCACCTGGCTTGCAGGCACGGGTTCGAGCTTCACGGTGGCCCCGGGCGCTTACGCCAATGGCGCCATTCAGATGCGCCAGAGCGACGCGGTGGGTAACTCCGAGACCGTCTCCCTGGCTGCGATCAACGTGGACACGACAGCCCCGACGATCAACTACAACACGACCGTGGGCGGCGGCGGTGGTTACTGGTCCTTGCCAGGCACTGGCGGGCTGAACAGCGGCGCTGGCGCCTCGACCAAAGGCGGCACGAACTTCAACTTCAGCGTGTGGTCCTCTGGGGACGTGGTCTCCATCGACGTGGTGGTCGCCGGCGCTGTGGTCAAGACCTTCACCAACGACGGCGTCAACGGCTTTAACAGAGGCACTTGGTGGGATCTGGTGAACTGCCCGATGCCGAGCATCACGAACCCGTCGGCGATGGTGAACTTCGTGTTCCGCGATGCAGCCGGGAACTCGACCGATGCGTACACGGCAGCGGGCAATCGCGGTGTTTTCTACTTCAACATCGACAGCACAGCGCCCACGGGTGCAAGCCTGACGCTGGCCGCTGACACGGGTGTCAACGGCGCCGACGGCGTGACCAACAACGGCCAGATCAGCGTTAACGGCTTGGAAGCTGGCGCGAGTTGGCAGTACAGCACCAACAGCGGCAGCACCTGGCTTGCAGGCACGGGTTCGAGCTTCACGG
>JBBAPH010000016.1:79559-80646 GCA_040400935.1 Polaromonas sp. | reverse complement strand
ACAGCCCCGACGATCAACTACAACACGACCGTGGGCGGCGGCGGTGGTTACTGGTTTATCCCAGAGGTCGCCGGCCTGACGAGTGGCTACATGCCCTCAGTCAGTGGCGGCACCCGTGTGGGATTTAGCGTGTTGACTGATCCTGAGGTCGCTGCCATCCATGTGAGCGTGGCTGGCCAATACATGGGACGGATCAGCAATGATCAAGTTAATGGCTTTGACAACGGTAGCTACTGGAATTTCTATGTCACGATGCCCCGCATTGACGTGACGTCGGCCATGGTGAATTTCGCCTTTGAGGATGCAGCTGGAAATCAGGTCAACGCATTTAACAGCATAGGCACGAGGGGAACCTTTGACGTCACTATCGATAGCACGGCGCCGACAGGCGGAGCGCTGAGCATGGCATCAGACACCGGGCTGTTGAGCTGGGACGGCGTGACAAGCGACAACCGTGTCAATGTTTCTGGCCTTGAGGCTGGTGCGAGCTGGCAGTACAGCACCAACGGCGGTAGTACTTGGACCGCAGGTTCTGGGACAAGCTTTACTGTAGCGGCCCGGCATTACGCTGATGGCGTGATTCAAATGCGGCAAAGCGATGCGGTGGGTAACGTGCAAACGGTGTCGATGCCGGCGATCTTGGTGGACCAGACGGCGCCAGTCTTGGCTGAATACAACACCCGTGTTGGTGGTGGGGGCGCCTACTGGTTTATTCCAGGGCAAACAGGACTGACGAGTGGTTACATGCCAAGCGTTAAGGGTGGAACTCGAATTGGCTTTAGCGTGTTGACTGATGTTGAAGTCGCCTCCATTCTCGTGAGTGTTGGGGATCGGTACCCGGAGCGCATCACCAACGATCAGATCAATGGTTTTGATCGAGGTAGCTATTGGGATTTTTACGTGACGATGCCAAGCGTCGACTTGGTCTCGGGCATGATTAACTTTGCGTTTGAAGATGCAGCGGGTAATCTAGTCAATGCTCACAGCATGATGGGCACGAGGGGAACCTTTGACGTCACTATCGATAGCACGGCCCCAGTGGGCGGCACCTTGGCGTTGGCTGCGGACACGGGTGTCAACGGCGGTG
>JBBAPH010000016.1:0-79459 GCA_040400935.1 Polaromonas sp. | reverse complement strand
GTAATCAGGTCAACGCAGTTAACAGCGTAGGCACCCGAGGAACCTTTGACGTCACTATTGATAGCACGGGTAGCGCGGGTGGCACAGATAGCACGGCACCTACAGGCGGAGTACTGCGCTTGGCGTCAGACACCGGTCTCAATAGTAATGATGGTGTGACGCAAAATGGCACTGTCAACGTTAGTAACATTGAGCCGGGCGCTACTTGGGAGTACACCACAAACGGAGGTGCAAGCTGGGTTAGGGGATCAGGCGATAGCTTTAACTTGTCAAACGGCAGTTATGCTGCCGGTGCAGTGAAAATGCGGCAGACCGACGCATCTAATAATGTGCAGACAACTGGACTTGCTAGTTTTGGTGATCTTAAGATTGATACATCCGCTCCTAGCGTGAATTTTAGTCAAGGTTATAAGTTGTACTGGAAATACACGGGAACGACTAATTGGTTGGAAACTTCTGGCCCGCTGGTGATTAATGGCGGGCAGCGAATTGATCTGAGTCTTTTTGTAACCAATGTCGCGGCCATCGATGTGTTTGCAACCGCATCTCCTTGGTCCGCCGGTTGGAGTGCTATTAACGGAAATACCCTTTTGAAGAGTTTCAGGGATCCAGTGATTCAGGGTGCGTATGACACTTGGGTTTACGATAATAAGTGGGATCTCGGCTCCATCACCATCCCAGATAACGCTTGCAATGCAACAAGCGCAGCGCTTCATTACGGCTACTCGATGGATTTTGTGATGACTACCTTGGCCGGTGTCACTCGCACCGCGAACATGATTTATCTAGTGCCCGGTGGTAACACGACGCCGCTGATCCTTGATTTGAACGGTGACGGTGTTCGAACCAGCTCAATGGTGAATGGCGTTTACTTTGATATTGCTGCGACCGGCCAGTCGGTTCTGACCGGTTGGACCGATGGGAAAGACGGTTTGCTGGCTTTAGACCTTGATGGTGACGGCAAGATCAATGACGGTTCGGAGCTGTTCGGGGCGGGTACGAACCTGGCCACGGGGAAGGCGACCAACGGTTACGAGGCTTTGGGTCAATATGACCTGAACAAGGATAAGGTCATCGACGCAACAGATGCCGTGTTTACCAACTTGGTGGTGTGGGCTGATGCCAACGGTGACGGGATCACCCAAGCCGGTGAGTTGCACTCTTTGGCTGATCTGGGCGTGGCGTCTATTAGCCTGGCGGCATTGAGCGGTACGCAGGAAGACAACGGGAACATTTTCGGTATGACTTCAAGTTGGACCGGTGTTGACGGGCAAGTCCATGACATGGCTGACGTCTGGTTCAAAAACCAGTCCCTGGAGTCTTTGTTGAAGCAGCCAGCTCAAAGCATTGACCTGCATTCTGACCCAGCCCCTAATGTCAAGGACCTGCGCCTGGCCGATGTGCAAGCCGTTAAAGACGGTGTCATCGTTGTCACCGCTGGTTTGAACGACGAGGTTCGTTTAGAGCACACCGGATGGGTCAACACGGGCGTGGTCGCAAGCGCGGAAAGTCATGCTTACGCACTGTGGAGCAATGGCGGCGCGCATCTCCTGATAGACCAGAACGCTACGGTTCACCAAGTCCTGTAATGACTCCGGAACCGGCTGTCGGCTCTACGCCGAAGCCGGTTTTTCCCTGGTTGACCTTCTCTCCTTGACGTATCTCTAAGGCTTGCGCGTCAGGAATCTGCACGTCTTTTCGAATGGGCCGTGCTCACTGCACAAATACCTTCTCGGAACCTTCTCGGAAGACTCACCAGCCCAGGCGACGTTTGCCAGGCCAGACATGCTGAATATTTGCAGAAAGATTTTCCACTGTTTTGTGATCGTCATCGGTACAACACTGCAAGCCGTGACAAATGGATGCCACCTGTTAGGTTAGCCCGAGATAAAATCAGTGACAACTCGCTACATAATAGGATCTGTCTTTAGCCCTAAAGCGTGAATGGATGGCGTTTGCTGATGTTTCTGAGCCACTTTTTCGACTAGTCAGACGCCAGATTTTTCTGGGCTCCGGCGGCTCCCTTAGTACTTTTAAATGATCTGCAAGCACTTCAATTCAGTCTGCAATGTTCGACTCTATGTGGTCTGCTTTGGCTTGGCTGCATTTTTCACTGTGCCGGGACATGCCCGAGGCATGGCTGAGCTATTGAACTTGACCTTTCAGGGCAACCCCTCGCTCCAGGGCCAGGAGCGCTTGGTTCAGGCGTCGAAGGCCGATGTGCAAGGTGCGCTGTATCAGTTCTTTCCAACCCCTACCGTCTCGAGCGAACAGGTAAATGCTGCGGCCAATGACGTCAATTACAGCCGTGACAAGACGGTCACGACACTGCGCCTGCAACAACCCATTTGGACCGGTGGGCGCCTGACGGCGGGCTTTGAACGTGCCCAGGCTGCGTCTGAGGTGTCGCGGGCCGCCATGGAAGAAGTGCGCCAACAGTTGGCCCTTCGGACCATCCAGGCATGGGGTGATTGGAAGGCCGGACAGCAAAAGCTTCTTGCTTTGCAG
The DNA here is from genome assembly GCA_040400935.1 of Polaromonas sp. Lineage (GTDB taxonomy): Bacteria > Pseudomonadota > Gammaproteobacteria > Burkholderiales > Burkholderiaceae_C > Polaromonas. The sequence goes on along the minus strand of JBBAPH010000016.1, from coordinate 76,951 downwards.
GAAAGCCTGTTGACCCATCAACGGCTGCGCGATCTGATCTTGCGGCGTGTGGCCTCCGGCGCTTCGGCGTCGGCAGACCAAATTCTGGCTCAAGGCCGGTTGGAGCAAACTCAGGCGGAGTTCACGGGTTTTCAGGCTCAGGTTGCGGTGGCACTGCTTCGGCTGGAACAGCTCACGGGAAAGTCTTGGACCGAGGCTGAGCTAAATGCCTTCGATGTCGCTGCCGTGGACCGAGTGCTGCAACGCAACGACGTGGTGGAGTCGGCTTGGCGCAACAGCCCGGGTTTGCAGAAGCTGGAAGCCCAGGTGAAGCTGCAAGAGCAGGAATTGCAGATCAAGCGAGCGCAAATGTTGCCTGAGGTTTATGTGCGGGCTGAACGCCAGCAAGGGAACTTTTCCTCTTTCGGATTGGCGTCTGCCAACCGGGTTTTTATTGGTGTGTCGGCTTCCCCGGGGGCAGGTTTGTCGCTGGCTTCAGGCATAGACGCAGCGGCAGCACGATTGGAGTCTGCGAAAACCGACATTGAAGTGGCTAAGCGCACTATTGCCGAGCAGGCCGGCGTTGAGCAGGCGTCGGGCCTGTCCCAGCTTCAGCGGTCTGTTGGGTTGCAAGCCAGCTTGGCTTCGACGCAAGCCATGGTGTTGTCTTGGGACAGGCAATTTTTGGCCGGCCGAAAAACCTGGGTCGAGGTGATGAATGCCGCGCGCGAACTGGCTCAGGCCCAAACAGCCCTGGCAGACATATCCGTGGCCTATGTGGTCAGCACTTGGCGGTTAGCGGTCTACAGCGAAGGCCTGCAGGCCTTGCTGGCTGATTCGGCGGCGATGCGGGCGGCTCCCGCAATGCCTACGCCCCTGTCCAAGTGATTCAACAGGCAAACCGGTCAACAAGAAAAACTAAGGCTTTGAATGCGTGATTTGTTTCCTCCCCTGATGCGCTTGGCCCAGCTACAGGCTGAGCCGTTGGACCGGTTGGCGCTGCAGGGTGCGATTGAAGAAATAACGGCGGCGGACCTGCAGCCGCGGCCTGCGCTGGAGGCTTTGCTGTCAGCCATGCAGTTGCCCAAGCCTCGCTGGCTTTCGCCGTCCAAGGTGGATCCGTCGCAGGTGCCTTGCGCCATTTTCGAAACAAGCCGCGGTTGGGGGCTCTTGCGAGGGAAAACCCCGCAAGGGCAGTGGGTGACCGAATGGTTTGACCCTGCGAGTTCCAAGTGGTCCGAAATTGCGATGCCTGATTTGGCCGGGTTTTTGATCGCCAAGATGAAGATGGTCGGGCCATTTGATGCCTCGAAGAGTCCGGTTTTTGCGTTGATCAAGCGGGAGATTTTTGCCAGCCGGCTCACTTGGGTGGAGGGGACGTTGGCGGGTGTGGTGATCAACGCCATCGCGCTCGCCACTTCGTTTTACAGCATGCAGGTTTATGACCGCGTCGTGCCCACGGCTGCCAGCCAGACCTTGTGGGTTTTGACCCTGGGTGTGATGCTGGCTATCTTTTTTGAGATGGTGGCCAAGTTTGCTCGTGCCCGGATTTACGAGTTGCTGGTGGACCGGGTGGACCAGCATTTGGCGCGTGTGGTTTACACGCGCTTTTTAGCCGTTCGGCTTGACCAACTGCCACGCAGCGTGGGCAGTTTGGCCTCTCAGCTCAGGGGGTATGAGGCAGTGCGCGGCTTTCTGGTCTCGCTGAGTTCGCACGTCATGGTTGACGTGCCGTTTGCGTTGGTCTTTGTCTTGGTGATGGCCATGATTGGCGGCTGGCTAGCCATCATTCCGCTCGTGTTTTTTGTGATCTCGCTGGTGATGGGTTTGGTGTTTCGCACCAAGGTAGAGGCGTTGAGCCAAAAGGCCAATGCCGCAGCTAACTTTAAAACCGGGTTGTTGGTGGAGACGATTGAGGGTGCTGAAACCATCAAGTCGGGCCAGAGCGGCTGGCGCATGTTGTCCAAATGGCTGCAGACCACCGAGGAGGCTCGATCGGTCGAGGTGGAGACCCGCCACGTGAGCGAGAACTCGCAGTACTTGCTGGGCGCTTTGCAGCAAATTTCTTATGTACTGCTGGTAGCGGTTGGTGCGCTGCAGGTGTCGCGCGGCGAGCTCACCATGGGCGGGTTGATCGCGTGCTCGATCCTATCGGGCCGAGTGCTGGGCCCCGTTGCTGGTCTGCCGGACCGCCTGATTCAGTGGGCGCACACCAAAGCTGCGCTGCAGGGCCTAGATCGTTTATGGGCGCTTGAAGATGACCATCATGGACAGGAGCAGGTGCTGAATTTGGAGAACATTCAAGGCCGCTACGCTTTTGACCAGGTCAGGAGTGCGTATGGCGCGTCGTCGGCTCTCGAGGTGGCGGAGTTGCAGATACGCCCAGGTGAAAAAATTGGTGTTCTTGGGCCCGTGGGCGCGGGTAAAACGACCTTGCTGCGTTTGCTCAGCGGTATGTACAAGCCGCAGTCTGGGGTTATCAAACTCGATGGTCTGGATCTGGCCCATATTTCTAAGCCCGTGTTGGCGGAGCGGGTTGGCTTTTTGCAGCAGGATGGTCGCCTCTTTGCTGGAAGCTTGAGGGAAAACCTCATCCTTGGCTTGATTGATCCGGGCGACGACGTGATCACCGAAGCGGCTCGGATAACCGGTTTGTTGCATGCCGTTATCTCGGCCCATCCGCAAGGCTTGCAACAGGTTATCTACGAGGGCGGAACAGGTTTGTCGTCAGGCCAGCGGCAATTGGTGAACCTGACCCGTGTTTTCTTGCGCAAACCTGCGATTTGGCTGCTCGACGAGCCGACCTCGTCGGTTGATGGACCGCTGGAGCAGCACATCCTGCAGGCGCTGTCCCAGGCCGTCAAACCCAGTGATGTGCTCGTGGTGGTCACGCATAAGCCGGAATTGCTCAAGTTGGTGGATCGCATCATCGTGGTGGCTAACCACAAAGTTGTCATGGACGGCCCGAAGGACGCCGTGTTGCAGCGCTTGAGCACGCCAAGACAAGCCTCACCCACATCTGCCGAGCCCGCCGCGGCTGCGCAAGGAGCCGCCGCATGAGCTCAGCAACCCGTCCCCCCATTTCGTTGACCGTTTTACTGAGCGTTATCTTCGCTACGTTCGTGGCATGGGCCGCTTGGTTTGATATTGAACAGACGGTACGTGCGCAGGGTCTCATCATCACCAGCGCCCGAACCCAGATCATCCAAGCGGCCGACGGCGGCGTTCTGTCAGAAATACTGGTCCAAGAAGGGCAGGTCGTGAAAGCTGGGGAGCGCCTGGCCGTTTTGGAGAAGGAGCGCAGCAGTGCGTCTTTCGAAGAAAGCCGAGCCAAGGTCGCTTCGCTGCAAGCGGCGTTGATGCGCGCGAACGCCGAATCGCTGGGCAAAACGCCGACCTTCGGACCAGAGGTCATGGCCTATCCGGAGTTTGTAGCGGCACAGCAGCGTCTGTATGTTCAACGCAAAGCAAGTTTGGTCGATCTCACCGCCGTGTTGAACGACGCGATCGGTCTGGCTAAAGAAGAACTTGCCATGAACCAGACCTTGCTCAAGTCAGGCGATGTGAGCCGCATTGAGGTCATGCGCTTGCTTCGTCAGCTCGGTGAGCTGGAAGGCCGTTTGAGCGAGGCCCGTAATAAATACGTACAGGACGCTCGGTTGGAAGTGACTCGCCTGGAGGAGGAGCTTTCCAGCAATCGTTACAAGCTCGAAGAGCGCAGAAGCGTTCTGGAGCACACAGACCTGACTGCGCCTGTGACGGGCATCATCAAGTTTCTCAAAGTCAACACAGTGGGAGGCGTATTGCGCGCCGGCGACGAGTTGATGCAGATTTCGCCAACCGAAAGCGACATGGTGGTTGAGGCGCGGATCAACCCGGTTGACATTGGTCAACTCAAGTTGGGGCTGCCTGTGCAGGTCAAGCTCGATGCCTTTGACTATTCGGTGTACGGCATGCTGCAGGGCAAGCTGACCTACTTGAGCTCGGACACGCTGGTCGAGCAAGCAGCCAACGGTCAATCTCAAAGCTATTACCGGGCGCATGTGGTGCTGGATGCCCAGCAGAGCAACGCCATGCTGGCCAAAGTGGTGCTCAAGCCCGGTATGACGGCCACTATTGACGTGCAGACGCAGATGCGCAGCTTGCTGCGCTACTTGGTCAAGCCCATCTTTAAAACGTTTGGTGGCGCGCTCAACGAGCGTTGATTTATCTGAGAGGCACTTTGCATGTTCATCGGAATTCTTGAAGACGAAACCACCTTGGCCGAGCATGTTCTGGAAGTCGTCCAGAGCCAAGGCCATACCGGTGCGATTTACAACACGGCCAAGGCCTTTTTATCCGAGTTGCCTCGGCAGACCTTCGACTTGTTGGTGTTCGACTGGAAGCTGCCCGACCAGGACGGCTTGAAGGTGCTCAAGCAGGTCAGGACGAATTTTCAGCTGCAAACGCCGGTGATTTTTCTCACTTCCCTCCATGATGAGCAAGCGATCGTCGCGGCGCTGGAAGCAGGGGCCGAGGACTACTGCATCAAGCCCTTGCGCCCCGCTGAGTTTTTGGCCCGCATAGCGGCCCTGCAGCGCCGGGTGTACCCAGCTCGCCAGCCGTCGGGGGTCGTGACCCTGTTGGGCTATACCTTTGACTCCATGCACCGCCACATCAGCTGGAACGGCGGGAAGGAGCAGTTTTCTGGCAAAGAGTTTGAGCTGGCCCGTTTCTTTTTTGAAAATGCGGACCGCTCGATGTCACGCCAGCGTTTGATGCAAGAGGTGTGGGGTCGCGAAGACGATCCGTTTTCCCGCACGCTCGATGTTCATATCTCCCGCATTCGCGCCCGCCTGCAACTAGCGGGCTCGTCACTGATTCGGCTTCGTTCCATCCACGGCTATGGCTATCAGTTGATTACCGCCACGGTGGACCAAGACGGCGACGCTCCGGCGGAATAAAGCGATCTGCCACAGTCCATGAGCCCTGTGGATCTGTCCCCGCTGGAATGCGCTCAGCTGCAACGCGATCAAGCCTTGCGTTTTTTGTCGCACGACATGCGAACGCCTGTAGCGTCCATCCTAGCGCTGACCGAACAGCTCAGTCGCGCTTTACAGGGCGATCAAATTCAGCTGGAAAAAGTGAGCCGTCTGAGCGTGCATGCCCAGGAGCTGCTGCGCCAGATGGATGGCTTTTCCTTGCAAAGCCGCGCCCTCAGCGAAGCTTTGACCTTGTCCGAAAAGTTGGTCGATGATCTGATCGAAGAAGCCGTAGCCCAAGCCCAGGTGTCCGCCATTCGGCGAAGCATGCGCCTGGCGGTGATCACCAGCGAAGAGGTCTACTTTTTTGTCCAGGTGGCGACCCAGCTCGTGGTTCGGGCGCTGTTCAACATGTTGGCTAATGCCGTCCAAGATGGCGAGGCGGGTTGCACCATTCAACTACAAGCTCGCCAGGCGGGCACGATCGCTGAGCCCTTGGTCGAGCTGGTGGTCAGCTATCCAGTTGCTCTGAATCCGCCAGAGGCTGATAAAACCCTGGCAGATGGATTGGGCTGGGGCCTGGATTTGACGCGGATAGTGGCCGGCCGCCATGGCGGTGCACTGCGGCACGACACCTTGGCCCCGGGACGGAGCCAGTTGATTTTGAGTCTGCCCTGCGTTGTGGAGTCCTGAGCTGGAGTCCTGAGCTTTCCGGAATCTATGCCGTAGCGCGACGACAATACGCCCATGGCAAACATGCAGCTCCAAGACATTCTTTTTTCTCAAGGCTTCGGCACCCGACGGGTCTGCGCTGGCCTGGTTCAGCAGGGCTGGGTCCAAGTCGCGGGGCAGGGCTGCACTGACCCTGCCGCTTTGTTTGAAACAGATGGTCTTCATTTCACAGTGCAAGGCGTGGCCTGGCAGTTCCAAGCCCAAGCCTATTTGATGCTGCACAAACCGGCGGGCTACGAATGCTCGCAAAAACCCAGCACCTACCCGAGCATCTACACGCTACTGCCCGCGCCGATTCGCCAGCGTGGCGGCGGGGCGGCAGCGGGCGTGCAGGCGGTGGGGCGTTTGGACCAAGACACGACCGGGCTGCTGTTGCTGTCCGATGATGGCAAGTTCATTCACCGCATGAGCTCGCCGCGCCACCATGTGCCCAAGATTTACGACATCACCGCCAAGCACCCGGTGGATGACAAGCAGGTGCAAAAGCTGCTGTCGGGCGTGGTGCTGGATGACGACCCCAAGCCGGTTCTGGCCGCTGCTTGTGTGCAAACCGGCGAGCTCACGCTGAGCCTAACCCTCACGGAAGGCAAGTACCACCAGGTCAAGCGCATGTTGGCGGCTGTGGGTAACCGAGTGGAACAACTGCATCGCTCGCGCATTGGCAACCTCGTCTTGCCAGCCGATTTGGCTCTAGGCCAATGGCGCTGGCTCAGTCCGGCGGATCTGGCCTTGATACAAATGAAGCCTGGCGCGTAGTCGGCGCTTGCCCCTGCCGCGCTATAGCTGTTTACCCCGGCTAAACTGCCGTTTGACGCCCTGCTGCCTCGCAGTTGTTTTGAGCTGCCTCGATGCAGCTGACCCTTAGAAAGTTGTGTTCGTGACGTTTTTTTTCTTGATGCCTGCGAAGCGCTTGGCTGCAGCGCGGTGTGCTCTGTTGGGCCTGGCCTTTGTGTTTTTGTCCGGCTTGGCTGCCGCTCAAGCGGTGGCGCCCGCCGCTGCGCCCGCCAGCCGAGCTGAAACACCTGCGCCCTTGTTCGTCCTCAATTCGCTGGACGACAGCGTCAGCGTGATCGACCCGCAGACCTGGACCGAAACCCGGCGCATTGCCACCGGCAAGCAGCCGCATCATCTCTACCTCACCCCAGACGAAAAGTCGGTGATCGTGGCCAATGCGTTGTCGGATTCGCTGACCTTCATTGACCCCCGCACGGGCCAGGTACAGCGCACGATCCGGGACATTCTGGACCCGTACCACCTGCGTTTTTCACCCGACATGAAGTGGTTTGTCACCGCTGCAAACCGGCTCAACCACATCGATATTTACCGCTGGGACGGCAGCACGCCCGTGCTGAGCAAGCGGGTGGTCACCGCCAAAACGCCCAGCCATTTGTGGATTGACAGCAAGAGCACCACCGTTTATTCGACCATGCAGGACAGCGACGAGTTGATCGCCCTGGACCTGGCCACGCAAACCATCAAGTGGCGCATCAAGACCGGCCCCATGCCGGCTGACGTGTACGGCGTGCCCGGCGACAAGCTGGTGTTGGTCGCTTTGACGGGCGGCGACGCGCTGGAAGCCTATGACGTGTCGGGCAAAGAGCCGGTGCGCACCAAAGTCATCAAGACCGGGGTGGGCGCCCATGCATTCCGTGCCTTGGGTGACGGCCGGCATTTGCTGGTGAGCAACCGCGTGGCCAACACCATCAGCAAGCTCGATATGCAAACCCTGGAAGTGGTGCAGCGCTACGCGGCGCCGGGTGGACCAGACTGCATTGACGTATCGCGCGATGGCAAGCTCATGTATGTGTCTTCCCGCTGGGCGCGCAAGCTCAGCGTGATCGATCTGGTCAGTGGCAAGCTGGTGCGCCAGGTCAATGTTGGAAAGAGCCCCCATGGCGTCTGGACCTTGGACCACGCGCCACGTTGAGCGATTGCGGGCTTGGGCTGGCTTGGCCGGCCTCGCTTGCATGGCTTGGGTGGCTTGGGTGGAGCCTGTGGCTGCTCAACCAGCGCCGGCCGCTTGCGCCAAGCCGGTCTACCTCACGCTGGACACCGGCCACATGGCCGTGGCGCCCTTGATGGCTGATGTGCTGAAAAAGCACGAGGTGCGGGTGACTTTTTTCGCCGCGCAAGAACGCACCCAAAGCGGCGACGGCAGCCTGGGCGAGGCTTGGGCCCCTTGGTGGAAAGCCCGCGCCGCCGAAGGCCATGCCTTTGCTTCCCACACCTACCACCACACTTATTGGCGTGCTGATCTGCCGGCTGACTCAGCAGGCCCGCGCTTCAAGGTCAGGCCTTCAGCGGGTCCGCAACAAGGCCGGGACCTGCAGTGGGCGGCAGCTGACTACTGTGCTGACTTGGACCAAGCCCGCGACCGCCTGGCCGCGTTGACGGGTCAGGCGCCGTTGCCCTTGTTCCGCGCTCCCGGCGGTAAGACCTCGCCCAAGTTATTGGCAGCCGCGCGAGCTTGTGGCTATGCCCACGTGGGCTGGGCGCCGGCGGGTTTCTTGGGTGATGAATTGCCCAGCCAGACTCACTCGAACGCACAGCTGCTCGATAAGGCTTTGCGGGACATTCGCACAGGCGATATCTTGATGGCGCACCTGGGTATCTGGTCGCGCCAGGACCCTTGGGCACCCGCCGTGCTGGAGCCTTTGATTGTTGGGCTCAAAGCGCGTGGTTTTTGCTTTGCCACCTTGCGCGAGCATCCGAGCTACCAGCCGTGGATTGCGGCGCATGCGGCACCGACCTCGCCAGGGCGCAAACCATGAACGCCTTGAGCGATCTTTTTTTATCGGTGCAGCAAACGCTGTTTGAAGCGGCTGCGCCTTGGCTGTTTGCGCTGGGCGTCGGCAATTTGTTGGAAGACGCTTATGCCGCCAGCACTTGGCTCTTGGTCGGCGCTCTGCAGATCGCCGTGTTGCTGTTGGTGATCGGGCCCTTGCAGCGCTGGCGACCGGTCGAAGCGGTGACAGACAAGGCTACGGTTCGTGTCGATGTGATCTACACGCTGATCCACCGGCTGGGGCTGTTTCGCCTGGTTTTGTTCTTTGCGACCCAGCCGCTTTTTGACGAGCTTTTCGGCCAGCTGCGCGCCAGCGGTTGGGGCACCTGGCACCTCGACCAAATTTGGCCCGGCGTGACCGACAACGCCTGGATCAGCTTTGCGCTGTACCTGCTGGTGTTTGACCTGCTGGGGTATGGCTTGCACCGCGCGCAGCACCGCTGGGACTGGTGGTGGCGTCTGCATTCGCTGCACCATGCACAGCGGCAAATGACCATGTGGAGCGACAACCGCAACCACTTCTTGGACGACTTGCTGATCGACAGCCTGCTGGTCATTGCCGCGCAATTGATCGGCGTGGGACCCGAGCAGTTTGTGGCCTTGATCGCGCTGACCCAACTCAGCGAAAGCCTGCAGCACGCTAATGTCCGGCTGAGTTTTGGCCGGGTCGGTGAGCGCTTGTGGGTCAGCCCGCGTTTTCACCGGGCACACCATTGGATGGAGTCGGGCGAGCACAACTATGGGGTGCTGCTGCCGTGGTGGGACATGCTGTTCAAGACGGCCCGCTTTGATGACCGCTACGACCCGACGGGCGTGCGCGACCAACTCGAGCAAAAGCGCGACTATGGCCGGGGCTTGTGGTCGCAGCAGTGGCAGGGCATCAAACGATTGGGAGGGTGGGCATGAAAGACGTGGTCGATGCCTTCTGGCGCGCGGCGGTTTACTGCCTGCATCCTCGGGTGATCGTGCTTTCTTTGCTGCCGCTGGGCATCATGGTGGTGCTGTCGCTTGGACTGGGTTATTTGTTCTGGAACGACGCGGTAGATATGGTGCGCGTTCAGCTCGACAGTTTCCAACTGGTCACCTTGTTTGGCGACTGGCTGGCGGGCTTGGGTCTGAGCGGTTTGCGCGCCGTGCTGGCCCCCGCCTTGCTGCTGTTTGTGATGATTCCGTTCATCGTCATTGCCTCGTTGTTGTTCGTTTCCGTGATGATGACGCCCGCCATGGTCAGCTTGGTGAGTGAACGGCGTTTCGCCGACTTGGAGCGCAAGAAAGGCGGTTCCTGGTGGGCCAGTCTTTTTTGGTCGCTTGGCTCCACCTTGCTGGCCAGCGTGGTGCTGTTGGTGTCGTTGCCGCTGTGGCTCATTCCGCCTTTGGTGCTGATTTTGCCGCCGCTGATCTGGGGATGGCTCACCTATCGCGTCATGGCTTATGACGCCTTGGCTGACCACGCCAGCACCGACGAACGCCGCGAATTGTTCAAGCGCTACCGCGGTCCACTGCTGGGGATCGGCATCTTGAGCGGTTACTTGGGTGCCGTGCCCAGCTTGCTGTGGGCGTCGGGCGCGATGTTCATTGCCATGGCGCCGGTGGTGGTGCCGGTCGCGATCTGGATTTACACGCTGGTGTTTGCTTTTTCCTCGCTGTGGTTCGCGCATTACGCGCTGGCCATGCTGGCCAAGCTGCGGCAAGGTGCGGCAGCGGTGGATGCAGGCGAGCCGCAGGGCGTTAAGCTCGACAATTCCGCAGAGAGTGACAGCCCGCTCTCGGTTCCACCTCCCTGATTCCACCTCAGAAAAAGCGCATGACTCCTTCTTTTGGCCTGATCATCGTTGGCGACGAAATTCTCTCTGGCAAGCGTGCCGACAAGCACATGCCCAAGTTCATTGAGCTGCTGAGTGCACGCGGCCTGTCGCTGAGCTATGCCGATTACGTGGGCGACGACCCGGAGCGCATCACGGCCACGCTGGCACGCGCCTTTGCCGCGGCGCGCGAGCGCGGCGATGTGGTGTTTTCTTGCGGCGGCATTGGCGCCACACCCGACGACCACACCCGCCAATGTGCGGCCAAGGCGCTGGGCGCTGAACTGGCTTTGCATCCCGAGGCCAAACGGCTGATCACCGAGCGCATGCAAGACACCGCGAAAGAGCAGGGCGTGCCTTTTGATCCCGACCGCGCCGACAACGTGCACCGCCTGAACATGGGTGTGTTTCCGGTGGGGTCGAGCATCATCACCAACCCCTATAACAAGATTCCAGGTTTCAGCTGCCAAGCCGGCGCCGGCGCCGTTCACTTCGTGCCCGGCTTCCCTGTGATGGCCTGGCCCATGATGGAGCAGGTGCTGGACACGCAGTACGCGCATCTGCACCGGGTGCAGAGCTATGTGGAAAAGTCGGTCATCGTCATGAAGGCGATGGAGTCCACGCTCACCCCACTGATGATCGACATTGAGGCCAAGCATCCGGCCGTGAAGGTTTTCAGCCTGCCCAGTGTCGACCATCCCCAATATGGCCGGCATATCGAGTTGGGCGTCAAAGGCGAACCTCTGGATGTGAACCAAGCCTATCCGGCGCTGTTGGCTGGGTTGCACGGCTTTGACGTCGAGCTCGGCCCCGAACTGGTGCGCTGAGCTTTTTATTCCATTGCACCAATTTGGGTCCGCTATTGCCCTATTTTGGTGCGCTCCGGGGTGCCTTAGCTGCAGATTTGTCGCCAGCAGGGCGCCAAAACCGGGGCAGAAGGCGTCACAATCCAAGGTTGGGCTTTGCAGGCTGAGTTTGGCTTTGGCATAGAAACTGCATCAGCTTGCCCTGAAGAGATTTTTCACCACCATCCAGCTACAGGAGAATTTGATGGCAAAGACCGTCGCAGACGTCATGAAAATGGTCAAGGAAAACGAAGTCAAGTTTGTTGACTTCCGCTTCACTGACACCCGGGGCAAAGAGCAGCACGTGACCGTGCCTGTGTCGCACTTTGACGAAGACAAGTTCACGTCCGGCCACGCCTTTGACGGCTCTTCGGTCGCCGGCTGGAAGGGCATTGAAGCCTCGGACATGCAACTCATGCCCGACTCCAACACCGCCAACATCGACCCCTTCTTTGAAGAGACCACGCTGTTCATGCAGTGTGACGTCATCGAGCCAGGCGACGGCAAGGCCTACGACCGTGACCCACGCTCGATCGCCAAGCGCGCAGAAGCCTACCTCAAGGCCTCCGGCCTGGGCGACACCGCTTTCTTCGGGCCAGAGCCAGAATTCTTCATCTTCGACGGCGTGCGTTGGTCGAACGAGCCCGGCAAGGTCATGTTCGAGATCGACGAGTACGAAGCCCCGTGGAACAGCGGCGCCAAGCTCGAAGGCGGCAACCGCGGCCACCGTCCCACCGTCAAGGGCGGCTACTTCCCCGTGCCACCGGTCGATAGCACGCAAGACATGCGCGCCGAGATGTCCCTGATCCTCGAATCCCTGGGCATCCCGGTTGAAGTGTTCCACCACGAAGTCGCTGGCGCTGGCCAGAACGAAATCGGCACCCGTTTCTCGACCCTGGTCGAGCGCGCTGACTGGACCCAAGTCCTGAAATACGTGGTCTGGAACGTGTCGAATGCCTACGGCAAAACGGCTACCTTCATGCCCAAGCCTTACGCTGGCGACAACGGTTCCGGCATGCACGTTCACCAGTCGATCTGGAAAGACGGCAAGAACCTGTTCGCCGGTGACGGCTACGCAGGCCTGTCTGATTTCGCCCTGTACTACATCGGCGGCATCATCAAGCACGCACGAGCTCTCAACGCCATCACCAACCCCGGCACCAACAGCTACAAGCGCTTGGTCCCAGGCTTTGAAGCTCCGGTCAAGCTGGCTTACTCGGCCCGCAACCGCTCGGCTTCGATCCGCATTCCGTACGTGGCTAACCCGAAAGGTCGCCGCATCGAAGCGCGTTTCCCAGATCCACTGGCCAACCCGTACCTGTGCTTCTCGGCCCTGATGATGGCTGGCCTGGACGGCGTGGAAAACAAGATCCATCCTGGCGAAGCCGCCACGAAGGATCTGTACCACCTGCCGCCAGAAGAAGACAAGTTGGTGCCAACCGTCTGCCACAGCCTGGACCAAGCCCTGGACTGCCTGGACAAAGACCGCGGCTTCCTGACGCGCGGCGGTGTGTTCAGCGACTCCATGCTGGACGCCTACATTGAGTTGAAGATGGGCGAAGTGCAGCGTTTCCGCATGGCACCTCACCCTGTCGAATACGACATGTACTACTCGCTGTAATCAGCGGCGATCGGCCCTGGCCCCTGGTGGTCTGGGTTTTTCGTAAAAAAGGACAGCGCAAGCTGTCCTTTTTTTTGGCCCAGATTTTGTGGCGCTGAGCCGGGAATGGACAGTGCTTGCGCTTGGGTTTTGCCCGGCTTTGGCTGATACTTGCAGGCCCATGTTTTTGCGCTGCCTTGCTTTGCTGCTGTTTGCCTTGCCCGCCTGGTCGCAGGACCAGGTGTACCGCTGCGGCAACGAGTACCTGAACGACGCCCGCCAAGCCCAGGCCCGCGGTTGCCAGTTGCTCGAAGGCATTTTGGTGACCACGATTCCGGGCACCCAAGTCGCCAAGCCACAGCGCAACGCATCGCCGACCGTAGCCAGCGTCGGCCCCGGCCCCGCGGTCAAAACCGATCCTGCCCAGCAACGCCTGCGCGACCAAGATGCCCGTGTGATCTTGCAGGCTGAACTCCAAAAGGCCGAGGCCCGCTTGGCGCAGCAACAAAAAGAGTTCAATGGCGGCGAGCCGGACAAACAGGGCATCGAAGGCCGCAACCACCAGCGCTACCTGGACCGGGTCAGCGACATGCGCGAAGCCCTGGTGCGCCACCAAAGCGACGTGGCCAGCCTCAAGCGCGAGCTGGCGCGATTGCCCGCGCCTTGAAGCAGCAGCCCTGATCAGGCGGCGGCTCAGGCTGATCAGTGAAAATAGGCAGCTTGAAAACGCCCGCCAACACTCCTCATTCCCGAAAGCCCCCTGCGCCCCCCGCGCCGCGCTTTCAGGCCTTTGACCTGCTCGCCACCCTGGTGGCCGTGGTGCGCACCGACGGCTGCGTGGTCTTTGCCAACGCTGCCCTAGAAGACGCGCTGGGCACCTCGCGCCGCACGATTGAAGGCTCGCAGTTTTCGGACTGCTTTACTGAGCCCGTGATTTTGCAGAACGCGCTGGAAGGCGCGGGCAGCAACGAATTTGCCGCCCTGCGCTACGACGCCTGGCTGCGCCGCATGAGCCACGAGCCTGTGCCCGTGCACGTGGTGGTGGCGCAGACCGACGTGCCGGGCGAGGTGATCGTGGAGTTGCTGCCGCTGGAGCAGCAGGCCAAGCAAGACCGCGAACACCGCTTGCTCGACCAGGCCCAGGCCAACAAAGAGCTGATCCGCAATCTGGCCCATGAGATCAAGAACCCGCTGGGCGGTATTCGCGGCGCGGCGCAGCTGCTGGAGATGGAGATCGACATCAAAGAGTTGACCGAGTACACCCAGGTCATCATTCGCGAGGCTGATCGCCTGCAGTCCCTGGTGGATCGCTTGCTGGCGCCGCACCGCCGGCCGCACTTGGTGGGCGACGTCAACATCCACGAGGTGTGTGAGCGGGTGCGCTCCTTGATCGTGGCCGAGTTCCCCAAGGGCCTGCGCGTGGTGCGTGACTACGACACGTCGATTCCTGAGTTCCGTGGCGACCGTGAGCAACTCATCCAGGCCGTACTCAATATTGCCCATAACGCCGCCCAGGCGCTGGCCGAAGGCATTGCAGCGGGGTCGGGGCAGATTATTTTCAAGACCCGAATTGCTCGGCAGGTGACTTTTGGCAAGCAGCGCTATCGCTTGGCATTGGAATTGCATGTGATCGACAATGGGCCGGGCGTGCCGGACTCCATCAAAGACCGCATCTTTTATCCCCTGGTGTCAGGGCGAGACGGCGGGTCCGGGCTGGGGCTGACTTTGGCGCAAACCTTTGTCCAGCAACACCACGGTTTGATCGAGTGCGACAGTGTTCCCGGCCGTACGGATTTCAAGCTGCTCATTCCCCTGCCTTGACGGGGGCGCGGTGAGGAATCTGTCCCACCACGATTGAGTTGAACAAAAAGGGCACGCCGCATGAAACCGATTTGGATCGTTGACGATGACCAGTCCATCCGGTTCGTCCTGGAAAAGGCCTTGCTGCGCGAAGGCCTGCCCACCCGCAGCTTCACCAACCCGCGTGAGGTGCTGGCCGCGCTGGACAAGGTGAGCGACGACGACGGCCCGCAGGTGCTGGTCAGCGATATCCGAATGCCGGGTGGCTCGGGTTTGGAGCTGCTAGAAAACGTCAAAGGCCGCTTGCCCGGCTTGCCCGTCATCATCATGACGGCGTTTTCGGATCTGGACAGTGCGGTGTCTGCCTTTCAAGGTGGCGCTTTTGAATACCTGCCCAAGCCGTTTGACCTGCCCAAGGCCGTCGAGCTGATCCGCCGTGCGGTGGAAGAAAGCCAGCGCGAAGAGGTGGCTGAAGAACGCATGGCCGACACGCCTGAGATGCTCGGCCAGGCACCGGCCATGCAAGACGTGTTCAGGGCCATCGGCCGCCTCTCGCAAAGCAATGTGACGGTCATGATCACCGGCGAATCCGGCTCGGGCAAAGAGTTGGTGGCGCGTGCGCTGCACAAGCATTCGCCGCGCGCAGGAGGCCCGTTTGTGGCGATCAATACGGCGGCCATTCCGAAAGATTTGCTGGAGTCCGAACTGTTTGGCCATGAGCGCGGCGCTTTCACGGGCGCCCAAACCATGCGCCGCGGGCGCTTCGAGCAGGCCGACGGTGGCACGCTGTTCTTGGACGAAATTGGCGACATGCCGTTCGATTTGCAAACGCGTCTGCTGCGCGTGCTGTCTGACGGGCACTTCTACCGCGTCGGCGGGCACAACGCCGTCAAAGCCAACGTGCGCGTGATTGCGGCTACACACCAAGACTTGGAACAACGCGTCAAAGACGGCGTCTTCCGCGAGGACTTGTTCCACCGCCTGAACGTGATTCGCTTGCGGCTGCCGGCGCTGCGTGAGCGGCGTGAAGACGTGTTCGCGCTGACCCGCCACTTCCTGCAGCAAAGCGCCAAGCAACTGGGCGTGGAGCCCAAGCGCATTGGCGACGCGGCGCTGCAGCAACTGAGCCTTTTTAGCTTTCCTGGCAACGTGCGCCAGCTGGAAAACATTTGCCACTGGCTGACCGTGATGGCGCCAACGCAGCTGATCGAAGCCAAGGATTTACCGCCTGAAGTGCTGGATGCTGGTGCGGAGCCATTGCGAGTTGCTGGCGATATGGTGACGCCGCCCTTGAATGGTGCAGAGCCCGCCGAGTCGTTCTCTGCAGTCCCTGTTGCATTGGCTGCGGGCACTGGTTTGGCCGATGCCGAGCCCGGCAGTGCTTGGTCTGCCGTGGCCGCTGTCGGTAGCACCTGGGAAACCGGCCTGGAAGCCGAAGCCATGTCTTTGCTGGCTTCCGGTCAGGCCGATGTGTGGGACGTGCTGACGCGTCGCTTTGAGTCCAAGCTGATTCAAACTGCTTTGCTTAACACCCGTGGCCGTCGCATCGAAGCGGCGGTCAAGCTCGGCATTGGCCGCAACACCATCACGCGCAAGATTCAGGAGTTGGGGCTGGAATAAAGCGGAGCACGGCGGGACTCAGCCTCGCCGCCAAAGCCTCAAGTCCAGCCGAATTCCACCACCACCGGCACGTGGTCGCTGGGGCGTTCGTTCTTGCGCGGTGCCTTGTCGATCACGCAGCTGCGCACCTGGGGTTTGAGGCTGTCACTCACCAGGATGTGGTCAATGCGCAGGCCCCGGTTGCGGCGGAAAGCAAACTCGCGGTAATCCCACCACGAATAACTTTTCTCGGCCTGCTCGAACATCCGAAACGCGTCATGCAGGCCCAGGGCCAGCAGGCCCTGGAAGTGTTCGCGCTCTTCAGTGGTGTGGTGAATGGTCTCGCGCAAGCCTTCAGGGTCGTGCGTGTCGCGGTCGTCGGCCGTGATGTTGAAGTCGCCCACCAGCACCACAGGCTCAGGGCTTTGCAACTGGGTTTTCAAGTAGTCGCGCAGGCCGTTCAGCCAGAGCATCTTGTAGGCGAACTTGTCGCTGCCTGGCGCCTGCCCGTTCACAAAATAACCGTTGACCAAGCGCAGCGCGCCGCCGGGCGTGTCCAGGGTGGCGGCGATCACGCGGGACTGTTCGTCGGCAAAACCGGTGATGTTCTTGGTCACATCACGCAGCGGGCTGCGGCTGAGAATCGCCACACCGTTGTAGGTTTTCTGGCCGAACACCGCGCAGTGGTAGCCCGCCTCTTGAAGGGCTTCGTGCGGGAATTTTTCGTCCGCGAGTTTGAGCTCTTGCAGGCACAGAGCATCCACCGGGTTGGCGGCCAGCCAGTCCAGCACTTGGGGCAGGCGCACGGCAAGGGAGTTGACGTTCCAGGTGGCAATATGCATACGATAAAGAATCTTTTAAGTTCAATGAATTAGATAAACCCTTGCGCCCGGCTAATGCTACAACCACGTCCACTAGTGGAGCGCAGGAGAAGAGGCGCTCGCATCAGTGAGGTTTAAATCAACATTCCGCCATCCACACCAATCACCTGTCCCGTCACATAGCTGGCCATATCACTGGCCAGGAAGAGAGCCACGTTGGCTACTTCTGCTGGCGTGCCGATCCGCCCCATCTTGATGGATGCAAGGCGTTCGGCAAATTTTTCGGGACCAATGGAACGCGCCATGTCCGTATCGATAAAACCAGGGGCAATGGCGTTGACGCGGATGGCCTGTGGCGCAAGTTCCTTAGCCAGCGACTGGGTGATACCAATCACCGCCGCCTTGCTGCCGCTGTATACCGCTTGGCCGAAATTGCCTGTGCGTCCAATGATGGAGCTGACATTGATGATGGCACCGCCGCCTGAGCGCGCAATCAACCGGCTGGCGTACTGGGCGCAGTACAGCGTGCCAAAAGTGTTGGCGCCAAAGGTGTTCTCGATTTGCTGCGGCGTGACCATGCCGATCAGTGCATCGTCCAGCACACCCGCATTGGCGACCAAAGCGTGCAGTTTTTTATGGCTTCGAAAGACCGTCTGAAACGCATCGCGCACGCTGTGGGGGTCGGCCACATTGCAGGCAATGGCCTGCACTCTCGCATCTTCTTGGGTGGTGCGAATCTGCGTGCAGGCTTGTTCTAGTGCTTCCAGCGAGCGTCCCATCAAAATCACATGAGCACCTGCCTGAGCAAATGTTTGCGCCGTGGCTAAACCAATGCCGCGTGCCGCGCCGGTGATAACGGCGACTTTTTGGTTCATTAGTAGGGGTGGGATGGACATGAGTTTGTCAAATTTTTGGAGCACTGCGGTTGTCCAAGACGACATACTGGCCGCGGCTAGAGATGATTTTCCGATCTGGTGCGGATTGTCTGACCGGGGTGTGGGCATCCACTACAGAGTTTGAGCCCAGCACTACTTTGGGGAACAGGGTGGCACGTGTGCCCATGAAACCACCTTCTCCTAAGACGGAATCTCCGCTCAAAGAGCAATAGGGCGACAGCACCGAATGGGCGCCAATACGGGCACCATGGCCGACGCTGCAAAAAACGTTGACGGCAACGTTTTCTTCTATATGGGCACTGGCGTTGACGATGCTGTTGGGGCAAATAATCGAGCCCTCTCCAATGGTGGCAGTGTCGGCAACCCATGCCGTGCGGTGAACGTAGGTCAGCCAGTGAGCACCGCGTCCGCGTAGTAATTCAGCAATCTTGCGCCGGGCAGCGGCGCTGCCGAGGGCAATGGTGACGGCATCGCCGGTTTGGGGCTGGTAGTCCTGAATACTGCCTAGATAGGTTGCCCGCGGGATTTTTCGCAGGACTTCACAGTCCGGGCTGTCGTTAAGGATGCCAAGGATCGTGGGCTCCGTGGGCTCCGCGGGCTCTGCGATTGCCAGGTCGGCGCTGATATAGCCGTACATTTCCAAGCCAAAACCGCCGCCACCGGCGATAAGAATACGGGGCATAGTTAATTCCCTTGGGTTGTTGGATGGGTCTCGGGCGGCAGGTTGATTTGGCGCGTGAGCGCGATAAATAAGTCCACGCCGTCCCAAACCGTGGCAAAACTCAATGCTTGGCCAAACGGGACGATGCGGTCAATGGCGCGTGGCGGCAGGCAGTCCACCAAACTCAGCAACTCAGAGCGGTCAAAGCCCAGTACGGCCAGGGTTTGCTCTTTGTCGCTCAGTTGGGGTGCGAATTCACGCAACTGGCTCAGACGCTGTTCAAAAAATAGCCCATTGACGCAGTGCAAGTCTTTCATGGCAGGGCTCAGTGGTTGCTCCAGGGTCAGGCGCAAAGGATAGGCGCCGCTGGTTTGCTCTGGGGCGGGGTGTGCTAGGCCTTGCGCGGCAAGGTCGAAGGCCGCGCCCAGTCGATCCATGTGCATGGCCGCGGTGTTTTCGGGCTGCGTTCGCGTCACATGTGTTTGCAAAGCAGTCCAAAAACGCTGCTGGGCTTGCGCGCAGTCGCTGCTTGAGCCGACCCAGGCTAGCAGCCGAGGCGATGAGCAGGCTTGCTGGGCAAACCAGAAGGCGTCGTTGTAGAAGGCGGCGGTCTGCTGCTGCAGAGCCGCAGGACCTAATGCCAGCAAGGCGCGTGCATTGATGGCGGCAGCCGAAAAGCGATCCGGAAAACACAGCTCGACGGCGCTGGGACGAAGGGGAATGGCGCGGATGGCGGCGACGGTGGCATCGCCGCCCCAGACGACGCGGCACATGGCCGCCGCTGAGATCGCTCCCGTCACGGTCTCATCGTGCGGGTAGGTGAAGAGCACCACGCGTCCGGCGATGGGCTGCCCTACGCTCTCATCGGCTAAAGTTTGCTCTAAGACGCTGAGGATCAAGTCGAATTGAGCGGAGGTTTTTTGGGACACTCGTACCCAGTTGACGTTACCCGCCAGCAGCGCTATCAACCACGAGTACATGGCGACAGAGTCCACATTGGCGGGCGCCAGATGAAACACGAAACCACGTCCTCGTACCACGGCATCGATGGGCGTGGGGTAGATTTGCTCCAGGTCACGCAGGCGTGCACCACGAAACCAGTGCGCCAGAGCGGCCAGTTCTGCAAACTCCCGGATGCGTGGGTGGGTCAGCAGTTTTTGCGAGAACTTGGCCACAAAGGCGACTGCGCGCGGATCAAAAGGAGACCAGGCGGCCAGAGCGCTGCTGTGCGCCAAGGCTTGTTCAAGGCTGCTGCCGGGAGCAGTGCCCAAGAAAAATTGGATTTGACTCATAGGCTTTATGTCGGTACCGGCCGGGTATCGCTGCAACCGCGCAGTTCTGCTTGGGGCAACCGCCCCAGTAAAGAGAAGTAACGGCCTTGCCGACCACAGGGGCAGTCATCCTCGCCGTGTAGTACGCCCAGGTCTTCGGTAAGCAGGCTGTGGCCTGGGTAGCTCACCGGCAGGGCGCTAATTACTTGCACTGCACCTTCACGCCCAGGTGGAAGTGGCTCCAGCGTCAACGGGTCGCGCACGATGACATCAGCGAACACCGGCGTGTGCAGGTGGTCATATTCGCACTCCATGAAGATGGAGCCAACTTGCTCGACCATGCCGTAGTAGTTGTGGATGCGCTCTATTCCCAGATGCTCTCGCAGAAGCGCCTTGAAAGTAGTGTTGTCCACTTGCTGGTCTTGCAGTCGCTTCCAACCGCCTCCGTGGATCAGGGTACTGCCGGCACCAAAGTCGAGCTTGCGCCCTTGCGCTATGACTGCTTGCAGTAAGCGCTGCCATACCACGAAGGTAAAGCCGAAGGCCAGAATGGGCGTCCCCCGGTGCTGAGCTAAAAAGTCTTGCAGTGCGTCGAGTTGTAGGTTCAGGTCTGCATCCAGACAGAAGTGCTGCTGCCTGCCAAAGACTGAAAATCCTAAAATGCCCGCTGCCCGCGCATTGAAGCGACTGCGATCTTTAAGCAAGTCGGCACTGTCAATAATGACCATCGGCAGGCGCTGTTTGCCCAGAAAATTGGCCATGATGCCCGTTAACACCCGTGTTTGGCGGAGAGAAGTTTCACGGTCTAAATAGATCCGCGAAACGGCTTGGCCGGTGGTGCCGCTGGAGATCAGTGTTTTGATGATCGCATTGCGCTCGATGCTGACCAGGTCTTGGGTTTTGAACAGACGCACGGGTAGCCAAGGTAGTGCTTGGAGGCTGGCTGCGGGCGCTGTGCCGAACATGCGCTGGCGCATATTCGCGTAGGGTGGGCAATGTGCGGCGTGCCACTCGGTCAGGGCGTTTAATGCGTTCAACAGCAGGGGCTCTTTTTGTGCTGCGCTCAGGCTATAGGGCGATGTATCCAGCGGGATAGTCAGTCCGGGGCAGGCCGGTCCGGCGTCGGTTGAAGTGGAATGTGAGCGGGGGGAGGGGGCTGTCATGGATGTGTCCCTGGTCAGGTATCGGCCAGCAATGCGGAGTAGTCTTTTTTGCCTGAACTGAGCAGGGGCAGAGCGTCCACCAGTCGCAGGCAGCACATGCTATGGTGCGTGCCGAATTGCTTGAACAACCAATGCTTGGTGATATCCAGCAGACCCCCATCAGTGGCTTCCAGCCAGACGACCAGGCGCTCGTCGCGCCCCGATGTCATGACCGGATGGCCTAGGTGCTGTTGCAGCTGCTCTTCGACTTCATCCAAGCCTATGCGACTGCCCGCTAGCTTGATGAATCGCTTGAGCCTGCCGGTGATGTAGAAGTAGCCGTCTTCGTCTTGCCGCGCCAGATCGCCGGTGCGTAGCAAGCTGTGCTGTTCGTCGCCCAGCGCCAAGTCAGCACGGCAGTTGGCGTAGCCCATCATGACGTTGGGGCCGGTGTAGAGTAGTTCGGAGTTGGCGGGGTCGATGTGCAGTTGCCCGTCTGGAATGGCCACGCCAATGGAGCCGATTTTTTCGGTCAGATGCTCTGGCGGCACATAGCTGATGCGAGCTGTAGCCTCGGTTTGCCCGTACATGACAAAGAAACGCCAGTCGCGCTCACCTGCTAGTTTCGAAAAGGCTCTGGTCAGCTTGTCGTCCATGCGCCCGCCCGCTTGCGTGAGCGTGCGCAGCGAAGGAAAGTCCTGCTTGTTGAACCCGGCGCGCCACAGCATCTGGTAAATATCGGGCACACCTGAAAGCGAGGTGACGGCTTGCGAGCGTATGGTTTCGGCAAACGCAGGTGATAGGACACTTACTTCGCGTAGCACCAGGCTGGCACCCGCTTGCAAATGACTGTTGATGACCGACAGACCGTAAGAGTAATGCGGCGGCAGTACCGTCAGCGCACGTTCATCCGGAGTAGGGTTCAGATATTGGGTAATGGAGGCGGCGTTGGCCTGTAGGTTGCTGTAGGACAAGCGTACCAACTTTGGACTACCGGTGCTGCCTGAGGTGCTGAGTAGTATGGCCAATTCAGACGCTAATGCCCGATTTAAGGTTTGGTGGTGAGGTGTTTGCGCGGCGATGGGTAGGTCAGCACCGGGCAAAAGTTCTGCCATGAGGTGCTCTCCCATCATCCAGTTGGGTTAGTAGTGTGCTTGTACCCTGGTGGCCAGCTCTGGCGACATGCCAGGGGGTAACAGCACGGGGACATGGCGGGCTTGCAGGCAGGCTAGGTAAGCCACCAAGCTTGCGAGGGTGTTGCTTAGAAAGAGCAGGCCCAGTTGCCGTGAACCATTGGAACGCAAGTGTCTGGCCGCTGTTGCCACGCGATCAGACAGCTCTGCATAGCTGATGCCCTGCCCGCGCTCGTCAATGACGGCGGTGCTGCCTTGGTGATTTGGGAGGGCATTCCAAAACATCAAATGCGTCATGGTGGAGCGGTCAAAGATGTTTGATGACGATTTCTTTTGCTTTAGCAAAACTGTTCATGTCGATCACGTCTTCGGCATCGATCATTATGTCAAAGCCTTCTTCTATAGCCGCCACCAAGGCCATATGGGCGATCGAGTCCCACTGCGGAATGGTGGCGTACTTCAAGTCGTCTTGAATGTCGTCGGTCTTGATGCTCAAGCTGGCAGCAAAAATCTGGCGGAGTTTTTCTTCCATTATTTAGAGTCCAAAAAGGTTAAATGCGCTCAGGCTGTCGCATTAATAAGCGCTGCTGAACAGGAGTATTGTCGGCGGTCCCTAAATTTTTGTGTAAACGTCTCGAACTTCAGCTGTCGTCGGCTTTGAAGTGGGATGTAGAGCTCGCTTACCTGACAGGTGGGAATTTTCGTAGCGCCTGATTTTCCTGCATTTGGCGCGGCCAACTCGGCGGCGGTTCCAAGTCGACCAATTTCAAGCGTTTCGCAGTGCTGGCAGCTCCGTCAAGAACCGGTCGTAGTCCTCGCAAAAACGATCCAGCACTTCGAACTGCGGTAGGGCCCCGGTGGGCAAAACAGTGATGTGCCAGTTGGCTTGCTGCTGCATGCGCGCCTTTTGCCGGTAGTCGGTGAAGTCGCCGCGTATGCCGTGGCACAGCCAGACCGGCAAGCGAAGTTGGTCGTAGAGGTTGTGGATGTCGCGGCTGAACAGCCCGCCTGAAATGAAATGCAGCGGGGCAAATTCGGCGCCGGGTTGTTGCGCGGTGTGTATCGCTTGCTGCCACAGCCATTCGTCAATCACCGGGGCGCCCCAGGTCTTGCGCAAGAAAAAGCGGATCACGCCCGGCCGCGTCAGCCCGCGAAACACGCTGCGGCCCCAGCCCGGGCCGCGCAAGAGCTTGAGCAGCCAAGGCATGGCCAGGGTGCTGCCCGGCGGGCCGCGTCGGTTGTCAGCGCCGCTGAACCCCGTGGGGCTGACCAAGGCCAAGCTGCGGTAATCGGCAGGGCGCTCGGCGGCGGCCCGTGCCAAAAATTCGCAGCCCAGTGAGAGCGCCAAGGCGTCCACAGGCGCTGGGCCGTAGCGGCGCTGAATCTCAGCCACGGCCGCATGTATCGCGTCGGTCATCAAGCGCGGCGTGTAGGCCCGGTCGCTGCGTTCAGACAGGCCAAAGCCCGGCAAGTCCAGCGAGAAAACCGTGCGCGTGGCTTGGTAATGCCTGTGCAGCGGCGCGACTTCGGCACTTGACGGCGCGGCATTGACGCTGTGAATCAGCAGCAATGCAGGGCCTTGCCCTGATACGTGCAGCGCCAAGCCGCCGGCAGGGCTGTCAAAGCGCAGCAATTCGCCGGGAACAGCAGGGGCGGTAGCGGGAGTGCTCATGGGGCGGACTTTGGTTGGAGGAAAAGGTGAGCGTCAATTCGGATGCTCAACGCCAGCGGTGTTTGTTGACTACATCGGCTTGCTGCCTCGGCTGAGGGCAGCCGCAGTTGGGCTGGCACAGCATGCATCTTTTAAAAGGAGATCGCCATGTATCGTTGGTTGCCCTATTGGATCATGCTGGCCCCGGTGGTCCTGATGCTGCTCGACTGGCTGCGCACGCCCAAGCCCCCGCGCCGATAACCTTGTTGCTTGAGTGGTAACATCAAATTTTTGTTATCTGTCCACTCAAGGAGCCTTATGTTCAACTCGAATCGCCGCGTTTTTGTTCTTCAAGTTGCCGCTGGTAGCGCGGCCATGCTGGCTTCTGGCGCTTTGTTCGCCCAGGCCAAGCTGGACGAGAAAGACCCCCAGGCCGTGGCCTTGGGCTACGCCGCTGACACCGCCAAGGTGGATGCCAAGAAATTCCCCAAGCATGCCAATACCCAGAAGTGCGGGAACTGCCAGCTGTACACCGGCAAGGTTGGCGATGCCGCTGGCCCTTGCCCGCTGTTTGCTGGCAAGGCCGTGGCCGCCAATGGCTGGTGCAGCGCTTACGTCAAGAAGGCCTAATTGCCTCGACGCTCCGGTGACGAAAGTTGCCGGGGCCTTCGCCAAAAAAAGGAGCTCTCGGGCTCCTTTTTTTGCGCCCGTCTTTGCCGGGCCCCGCGCCTTAGGTTGAAGGCTCAGCAGCCCGCTGCCGCCAGCGCCGGCGCAGATCCGCCCCATGCAGCAAGCCCGACAGCAGCAAGCAGCCGGCCACCGCCTGCCAGGGCGCGCTGCTCAGTCCGGCGCGCAGCGCCAGCACCAGGCACAAGCCCGACAGCAGGTTCAGCAAATAGTCTTGGGGTGCCAAGCCTCGACCGGTGAAGCGGTGCAAGAGCAGCAAGGCCAGCGCCTCCAGCACCGTCACGAACAGCACGACGTTGACCAAGGCCAGCAGTACCGCTGGGCTGTCCCACTCGTTCATGACTCAGCCTTTGAGTGGAGCGGCCAGCACGCCAAAAGGCCCGTTGAGTTGCACGGCTGCCGCGTTCAGCGCCGAGGCAAAACTGACCCAGACCAAGTAGGGCAGCAAGAGCGCGCTGGCCACTGGCGCATGGCGGCGCAAATGCAGCATCAGCAGCACGATGGACAGCCACAAAAAGCCAACCTCCATCAGCGCCCAGTCCGGTCGCTGCAGCCGAAAGTACAGCAGGCTCCACAGCATGTTCAGGCCGGCGTTCAGCGCAAACAAGAGCAGCATGCGCCGGCGTGCGTGCGGGTAAGGAATGCGTTGCCAGCCGATCACGCCTGCGGCTGCGGTCAAGGTGAAGATCAGCGTCCAGGCCGGGCCAAACCAGATGTCAGGCGGTTTCCACGCGGGTTGCACCAGGCTGCGGTACCAAGGGCCGAGTTCGGTGAGCAGTCCGCCCGCGGCCGCCAAGGCCAGGGCGCACGCGGCTGCCACCAGGATAGGGCGTATCGGTAGGGCGCTTGCTGAAAATTTGCTGTCGGGGCCAGTCCTCATACCCGCGCCAGGCCGAGCAGGTGCGCCATGTCCTTGAAGAAGATGCGCACGTGGGCCATGGGTTTTTTGCGGGCGAGTTGCTTATTCATGTAGGACTCAAAGGTCAGCTGCTGCACGTCGCGGTCTTCGCAGATCTTGACGAAGCGTTCACGCCGGCGGTCGCTGCTGTACCAAAACCATTGCAGCACGCCCAGCACCCAGAACACGGTGCCGTGCGCTTTCATGAATTGTTTGCGCGCTTGCTTGAGCACGCGCGCATCGCCCGTGAGCAGCAACTGGTGCACGGCTTGAGCGGCGAACTGGCCGCCAACCATGGCGTAGTAAATACCTTCGCCGGACGCCGGGGCCACCACGCCTGCCGCATCGCCGGCCAGCACCACGTCGCGGCCGTTGTCCCAGCGGGGCAGGGGTTTCATGGGAATCGGCGCACCTTCGCGGCGCAGGGTTTCGGCTTGGCGCAGACCGCAGCTTTCGCGCAGTTTTTGCACAGCCCCGCGCAGTGAAAAACCTTTGTCAGCACTGCCGGTGCCAATGCTCAGCGTATCGCCGTGCGGAAACACCCAGCCGTAGAAGTCGGGCGAGAGATGGCCTTGGTAGAACACGTCGCAGCGTTGCTCGTCATAGCCAGCAGGCTTGATGGCAGGCGCGCGAACGATCTCGTGGTACGCGAAGACAAACTTGCCTTTGTCCGCGCCGGGCACTTCCTGGCGCGCGACTTCGGAGCGTGCACCGTCGGCACCGACGATGCTGCGGGCACGCACGCTGGCGGGCTGGCCTTCGCCTTTCATGTGGCGCTCGCGGGCTTGGTAATGCACCACGGCCGTGCCGTCAGCGTCGCGGCTGATGTGACTGAAGCTGCCAATGCGGCGCACCGCGCCACTGGCCGCCGCGCGCTCGCGCAGCCATTCGTCGAATTGGTCGCGGTTGACCATGCCGACAAAGCCGTCTTCAATGGGAATGTCCACCCGGTGGTTGGACGGCGCGACCATGCGCGCGCAGCGCGCCTTGGCCACCAGCATCTCGTCGGGGACGTCAAAGTCCTTGATCAGGCGCGGGGGAATGGCGCCGCCGCAAGGCTTGACGCGGCCGGCCCGGTCCAGCAATAAAACAGAATGGCCTTGCGCGGCGAGTTCCCGCGCGGCCGTGGCCCCGGAGGGACCGCCGCCGACGACCACGACATCAAAAATTTCAGCGTTGTTCATACGGCACCTGCGTTGGGCTGTTGATCGGGAAAAACGGTGGACTGGCTGCCTGCGCCCGTGCGCTCGGGCAGGCGATGGGTGGCCGCTGGGCCTGCGCTCGCCTGGGGGGCGCTGATCTTCCAGGCCAGCCAGGCGGACATCAAAAACACAATGGCTTCTAAAGCAAAGACCGAGGCGTAGGCATGGCCGGGTGACGCTACCAACCAGCGGGCCAGGTCGCTAGCGGCCGTGCCTACCAAGCCGCCCAGCCCAAAGGCGACGGCCTGGGCTGCACCCCACAAGCCCATGCGCACGCCTTCGCGTGACTGGCGGCCTTCGTTGGCCATGCGCATCATGGAGCCGATGGCGCCGATGGAAAACGCGCCGTTGGCGACGCCCAGTAAAAACACGGTTTCTTTCAAGGGCCAGCCTGGGCCATACAGGCCGGCCAGCGTCAAGGCGAGCATGGCCAAGGCAGACGCCACGCAGCCGCCTACGGTCCAGGCGCGCAGCGAGCCGAGTTGGCTGTAGACCGGGTGCAGCGGCATGCGCGCACTCAACAAGCCTGCCAGCGCGACCAGGATCATGCCCAGCAACACGCCACCGTGCTGAACGCCCGACAGCTTGGTCGATGAGCCCGGCGTGAAGCCAAAGACAGTGCCCGCAAAAGGCTCCAAGATCAGGTCTTGCGCGCTGTAGGCCAGCATGGAGACGAACACAAAAATAGTGAAACGCCGAGCGGGCGCTTCACGCCAGACTTCGGCGAGCGCTTGGCGGAAATTCGGTTTGGCGGGGGCCTGTGTATCGGCAGCGCCTGCATTCACCGTGCTGGGACCTTCCAGGCCATACAGCGCCAGCATGGTCAGCAGCAATGCCAGTGCCGACACGCTGCTGGTCACCAGCAACAAGCGCTCGGGGGAATACGGGTCCAGCCAGCGTCCGGCCAAGCCGGCGGTGATGGCGAAGCCGGCAATCATCATCATCCACACCAAGGTGGCGGCTGGGCCGCGCCGTGAGGCCGGCACGCGCTTGGCCAGCATCACCAGCAGCGAGGTGCCGCTGGCGCTCACGCCTAAGCCAATCATGGCAAAGCCCAGCACCGCCAGCGCAATGCCCGGCAGGCGCTCGCTGCCCATCCACACGGTTGCCACGGCCGAGACCACGCCGCCCAAGGCCAGCACGGCCATGCCGCCAATGATCCAGGGGGTGCGTCGGCCGCCCACGTCTGAGCCGAAGCCCATGCGCGGGCGCGCCACTTGCACCAGGTAATGCAGGGCCACCAAAAAGCCGGGCAACAAAGCGGGCAGGCCGAGCTCGACCACCATCACGCGGTTCAAGGTAGAAGTGGTCATCACCACCACGGCGCCAATACAGGCTTGCACCAGGCCCATGCGGACAATGCGGCCCCAGCCGAAGTCGGCGCTGTTAGCTTGATCGCTCATGCGCCGCCTCCGAGTGAACGCAACGCAAAAGCACTGACCATCATGCCGGCCACGAAGAGCGGGACACCAAAGCCGCTGTACCACAGGGCGCGCGCGGTCGGATCTTTCAAGAAGCGTTTCATCAGCACGGCTTGCCCGGCGATCAGCCCCATGACCGCTAGCGCGTGCCAGGCTTGGTTCCAATGAATCAGCAAGGCAGCCACCACCAATTGCGGCACCACCATGAACCAGCAGGCCACGCGGGCGGCGCGGTCCACGCCGAGCTGCACCGGGAGTGAGCGCACGCCCATTTGCCGGTCGCCAGCCACGGCCTTGAAGTCGTTGAGCGTCATGATGCCGTGCGTGCCTGCGCTGTAGAGCGCCGCCAGCACCAGCGATTGACCATGCGGCATGGCCCCACCGGCCATGACCGCTGCGCCGGTGATCCAGGCAACGCCTTCATAACTCAGGCCGCAGGCGGCATTGCCCCACCAGCCGTTTTCTTTCAGGCGCACCGGCGGCGCGCTGTAGGCCCAGGCCAGCAAAAGGCCCAGCGCAGCCGCGCCAAATCCCCAGGGGCCCAAGGCAGTGGCCACCAGCAAGGACACCAGCGTCCACAGCACAGCCAAATAAAGGCCCCAGCGGCCAGGCATGCGGCCAGACGGAATAGGGCGTTGTGGTTCGTTGATGGCGTCGACATGGCGGTCAAACCAGTCGTTCACCGCTTGGCTGGTGGCGCAGACCAATGGCCCGGCAAGAGCCACGCCAATCAGGGCCAAGGCCCAGTTGTCGCGCAAAGACGCGCCTGACGCCACCACCCCACAGGCAAAAGCCCACATGGGCGGAAACCAGGTGATGGGTTTGAAGAGTTCGGTGACGGCCGATAAGGCTGGGCGAGGCATGCCCTGGGTTTTACAGCGGCGCTTGAGTTGTGTCAATCAAGGTTGACACCAGTGTATGTAAATATTTACACATTGGCTGGGCTGGCCAGCCCAGGCAGGCGGGCAGCGGCCCGAATCAGTGCTCGGCGTCGGTCGGTGCTTCGCCAATGCCAAAGCGGCGCAGCTTGATGTACAGGCTCTGGCGCGACAGGCCCAGCATTTCAGCGGCCGAGGCGCGGTTGTCCCCGGTCAGCTCCAGTGCGGCTTCAATGCACAGCTGCTCGATCAGGTCCGTGGTTTCGCGCACGATGTCTTTGAGCGGCAGACGGCCCACCAGTTCAGTCATCTGGCTGGCCGAACGGGGCAGCTCTTTGCCGGCGCGGGTGTTGGTGGTCAGGCGCCTGCCCATGTCGCGGATGGTGAAGCCCAGGCAGCGCTGCTCGCCAGTCATCACCGCCACGGCAGAAATTTCAACTTCGGTGGTGGAGCCCAACTCGCCCCGCATTTGCGTGGCAAAAAGGCGAACCGAGCCGTGCTGTCGCAGGTTGGAGACCAGCACACGGAAATCAACACCCGTGCGGCCCAGCCATTTGTCCAGCGTGGCGCCGCGTGCCTGCTCTTCGGTGGTGAGCTGGCCGAGGTCCAGAAACGCCCGGTTGACGCTCAAAATGCGGCCGTCCAGGTCGGTTACCACCAGCGCGTCGGGGGCGCTTTCCATGACTTGCAGCAGCTGCCGCTTGCCGTCGGTGGCCTGCGACGAGCCTTGGGCGTTGGAAAAACGCAGCAGGTAGTGCAGGGTGTTTTCCTGGCGGAACTGCGAGGCGGTCACGGTGAATTCATGACCATCCGTCAGCACCACGTTAATCGCGTCAGAGCGGCCGGTGGCGCGCAGGCGCTCCAGCATTTCGCTCAAGCTGTCGCGGCTGGCGGTTTGCAGGCTCTCGCTCAGGCTCCAGCCTGGGCGCTTGGATTTTTCGCCAAACAGCGCGTGCGCGGCGGGGTTGGCTTCTTCGAGCTTGTCGATGTCGCCGTTCAAAATCAGCACCGGCTCGGTCGCCATCTGGAACAGCAGACGGTAGCGCGTTTCAACTTGGCGCAGTTGCCAGTAGTCGCGTTCCATGGACAACTGCGCCGTGACCAGGCGCTGCTGCAAAGCCATCTGGGCGCGCAAGTCGCGGCCAAACGCCAGGGTGTGGGTGGTCGCGCTGCTGGCTGGTTGGCCCTTGCGGCGCACCGGCACCACGGAGTAAGACAGGGGCAAATCCATGCCGCCCGCGATCGGGTGGTTGACTTGGCGCCAGCGCATGCCCTCGCTGCTGGCGGGTTCCTTGAGCATGGCCTCGATCTTGGACTGGCTCTCCACGGTGACCGTTTGCGTCCAGCGCTTGCCCACCCAATCTTGGCAGCCGTTTTTGATGAGTTCGTCGCCACCAAAAGCCAGGTCGCGGATGACGCCCGAATCGTCCAGCACCAGCACCACGTCAGCGGCGGCCGTGATCAGCTCGGCGGCGGCTTCCGCGTCCAGGTCAGCCAAGAATTGGCTGGGCATTTCAAAATGCCGGTCGATATAAGCCTGGGTACCTTGCATGAATGGGGGGTCGTCCGGGGGTTAGGAAGAAAAGTGAAAGGGGGGTTGACACAGCCCTGGAGTCAGCTCGACAGGGCCGCTTTGTTGACCAGCCGCGCTGCCAGCTCCGGGGCGGCGCTGCCGTCAGTGATGATGGCGTCGGCGGCAATCTGGGCCGCGTACTCGGGATGCAAGGCAAAGACAGGGCCACCGGCGATTATAGAAACATGCGGGTTTTTACTGAGTCGTCGAGCTTCGGCCATGCTGTCGGCCAAGCGCTGCAAGTTGGTCTGGCTACCCAGGGAGTAACCGATCACGTCGTACCAGTCCTGTTTGGCCATGGTGGCTGGTGACACGCGGTCGGACAAGAAATTGGTGCTGACATCCCAGCCGGCACGGTGGAAAAATTCAGCCACCAGCGACAGACCGAAGGTATGTTGCTCGCCAGGGCAGGGCATGAGCAAAATCCGCCGGCCGCTGCCGCTTGAGTTGGTGCTGGCGGACGGTTCAAAAGCCTGGCTGTTGTCACGCAGCACCTGTTGCAGGCGGCCCAGTCCAATGGTGACTTCACTGAAATTGCAGAGGTCTTGCTCCCACAACTCACCCAGGTGGCGGGCGACGGGCGCCAGCAAGTCCAGCATCAGGGCCTGCATGGGAATGCCGCGGTTGCGAAAAGCGTCCATGCTGCCTTGAAGGGCGGCGTCATCAGCATCCATGATCAAGCGGGCAAATTCGAGGACGTCCTCGGGCGAGACTTGCTCCACCGCCTCGGCCGCCTGGACTGAGCACTCGTGCGGAAACCTATGCGCCAGCATCAGGCGCGGAATGATCTCGTATTCCACCGCCTTGGCCAGCAGCAGCGAGCGCACGCTGCCATCGTCGGTCTGCACAGGCGCAGTCGAGCCCGCCTCCCAGCCGTCGGCACTGGCGCTGTCGTAGGCATCCGGTTGTGCCTCGTGTCTAGAAAAAGAGCCCATCGCTGTCTCCTGCGTTGTTCACGCTTGTTGTGCCGATAGACATTGGGCCGCGGTGCTTGCCGAAGCGCTCTAAGCCATCAGTGGAAATCCGCCCGTTTGCGTTGCCGGGCGATCCGGTCTAAGCAAGAGCTTGTACTGCCGTCCTGAGCGGGCGTCAAAACATTTCGACTCAGCAATAGCAAAAATTTAACGTGTCAGAGAAAAGGTGTCAATAAATAAATACGTCAATTTAAGTTGACACATCAGTTCAGGCCGTCTAAATTGGGGTCAATTCATCCACAAGACACCAGAGACAAGCCTAAATGCCCGTTGACCGGCCCGCCGCCCGCCGCCCCCTTTACTCAGCCGATGAGCGGCTGCGTCGCGACGCCTCGACCTGGACGCTGGTGCAAGGGATCTTGGCGCCGGTCCAGTTTGTTGTTTTTTTGATCAGTTTGGGGCTGGTCTTGCGCTTTTTGCTGACCGGTGAAGGCCAGTCGGCCGCCACCGCCTCGGTCGTGGTCAAAACCTTGACGCTTTACGCGATCATGGTGACCGGCTGCATTTGGGAAAAAGTGGTGTTTGGCCGCTACTTGTTCGCTCCGGCCTTTTACTGGGAAGACGTGTTCAGCATGTTGGTGCTGGCCCTGCACACGGCGTATTTGCTGGCGCTATTCAATGCCTGGCTGCCTGCGCAAGGGCTGATGCAATTGGCCCTGGCAGCTTACGCGGCCTATGTGGTCAACGCTGTTCAGTTCATTCTTAAATTGCGCGCCGCCCGGCTGGACGCACAAGGCCCGGCGACAGCGCTGGACCAGGGCTTGGCCGCATGAGCGCCGTGATTCCTATTCGCTCAGCCCCTTCGGTGGGCTGTGCCGACGCACCCGTGTTGCGCGAACGCGGCCAGCGCGAGGTGTTCTGCGGCCTGACCGGCATCATCTGGCTGCACCGCAAAATTCAAGACGCTTTCTTTTTGGTGGTCGGCTCCCGCACCTGCGCGCACCTGATCCAGTCTGCCGCCGGCGTCATGATCTTTGCCGAGCCGCGTTTTGCCACCGCCATCATTGACGAGCGCGACCTGGCGGGTCTTGCCGACGCGAACGAAGAACTCGACCGTGTGGTCACCCGCCTGCTCGAGCGCCGGCCCGAAATCAAATTGCTGTTCCTGGTCGGCTCCTGCCCGTCTGAAGTCATCAAGCTCGACTTGTCGCGCGCAGCGTCCCGCCTGTCGGGCCGCGTGCGGCCAGGAGTGCGGGTACTCAACTATTCCGGCAGCGGGATTGAGACGACTTTCACGCAGGGTGAGGACGCCTGCCTGGCGTCGATGGTGCCCAGCTTGCCCCTGAGCAGCGCGGCCGATGCGCCGGCCCTCATGGTGGTGGGCGCTTTGGCTGACGTGGTGGAAGACCAGTTCCAGCGCCTGTTTGACCAACTCGGCATCGGCCCCGTGCGCTTTTTCCCGCCACGCCATGCCGACGACTTGCCAGCGGTCGGTCCGAACACCCGCTTTTTGCTGGCCCAGCCTTTCCTAGCCGATACCGGCCGCGCACTGGAAGCCCTGGGCGCCGAGCGTCTGGCAGCGCCGTTTCCGCTGGGCGTTGAAGGCACGACGGCTTGGCTGCAAGCTGCTGCCGATGCTTTTGGCGTGACGCCTGAGCACTTTGCGGCGGTCACCGCTGCTGGCCGCGAGCGCGGCACGCAAGCGCTGGCCCGCCAGCGCCAGGCCCTGGCCGGCAAACGCATCTTCTTTTTTCCAGACTCACAGTTGGAAATCCCGCTGGCTCGGTTTTTGTCGCGCGAGTTGGACATGCAGCTGGTGGAAGTCGGCACGCCGTATTTGCACCGCCAACACCTGGCGCAAGAGCTGGCCTGGTTGCCCGAAGGCACGTTCTTGTCTGAAGGCCAGGACGTGGACAAGCAGCTCGACCGCTGCCGCGAAGCCCGGCCCGACATCGTGGTGTGCGGCCTCGGGCTGGCCAATCCGCTGGAGTCTGAAGGCATGACCACCAAGTGGGCGATTGAGCTGGTCTTCACCCCCATCCAGGGCTACGAGCAAGCCGGCGACTTGGCCGAGCTGTTCGCCCGGCCCCTGAACCGCCGCCTGCGCCTGGCCGCCTGAGCAACACCCTATGCAACTCACGCTCTGGACATACGAAGGCCCACCCCACGTGGGCGCCATGCGCATTGCCACGGCGATGGAAGGCGTGCACTACGTGCTGCATGCGCCGCAGGGCGATACGTATGCCGACCTGCTGTTCACCATGATCGAGCGCCTGCCCAAGCGCCCACCCGTGACCTACACCACCTTCCAGGCGCGTGACCTGGGTGGCGACACGGCTGAACTGTTCAAGAACGCCGCACGCGAGGCGTACGAGCGCTTCAAGCCGCAAGCCATGATGGTGGGTGCCTCTTGCACCGCCGAGCTGATTCAAGACGACCCGGGCGGCTTGTGCAAAGCGTTGGACCTGCCGGTGCCGGTGGTGGCGCTGGAATTACCGTCGTACCAGCGCAAGGAAAATTGGGGCGCTTCCGAGACTTTCTACCAAATGGTGCGGCACTTGGCCAACCCGTCCAACGCCCCGGCACTGACTGAGCGGCCTGCTCGCGCCGCTGGTGCACGTCCGCTGTGCAACATCCTGGGCCCTACGGCCCTGGGCTTTCGCCACCGCGACGACCTCAAAGAAATCACCGGCCTTTTGCAAGAGATGGGCGTGGACGTCAACGTGGTCGCGCCCCTCGGTGCCAGCCCGGCTGACATGGCTAGGTTGCACGAGGCCGAC
Source organism: Polaromonas sp. (assembly GCA_040400935.1). Taxonomy (GTDB): domain Bacteria; phylum Pseudomonadota; class Gammaproteobacteria; order Burkholderiales; family Burkholderiaceae_C; genus Polaromonas. The sequence continues at coordinate 42,920 of JBBAPH010000016.1, read as the reverse complement.
TTCAATGTGTTGCTGTATCCTGAGATTGGCTCGGTCGCCGCGCAGTGGCTCACGCGCCAGTTCAAGCAGCCCTGTACAAAAACAGTGCCGATTGGCGTGAACGCCACGCTGGACTTCATCCGCGAAGTGGCTGAATTGGCCGGGCTGGATGCAGCGCCGATGCTGGCCAAATCCAAGTCGCGCGCCGACTGGTACGCCAAATCCGTGGACTCGACCTACCTCACCGGCAAGCGCGTCTTTGTGTATGGCGACGCTACGCACGTGGTGGCTGCCGCCCGTGTGGCCGCGCAGGAAATGGGTTTTACCGTGGTCGGCTTGGGTACTTACAGCCGCGAATTCGCGCGTGAAGTGCGCGACGCCGCCAAGCTTTACGGCGTTGAAGCCCTGATCAGCGACGACTATCTGGATGTGGAAGAGCGCATCGCGCAGCTGCAGCCCGAGCTGGTGCTGGGCTCGCAAATGGAGCGCCATATCGCCAAGCGCCTGGGCGTGCCCTGCGCGGTGATCTCGGCGCCCGTGCATGTGCAAGATTTCCCGGCGCGCTATTCGCCGCAAATGGGTTTTGAAGGCGCGAACGTGCTGTTCGACACCTGGGTCCACCCGCTGATGATGGGCCTGGAAGAGCACTTGATCGGCATGTTCCGCGGCGACGCGGAGTTCCATGAAGACGCAGCGCCCTCGCACCTGGGCGGCGCTGCGCGCAAGGCACCCGAGGCAGCGCCGGCGGTCGAGGCGAGCGCCGCGGTGGCACCCAGCGGTGCGCCAGCTACGGCCGCCAACGAACCCACCTGGGGCGCGGACGCTGAAAAAGAGCTGAAAAAAATTCCCTTCTTTGTGCGCGGCAAAGCCAAGCGCAACACCGAGTTGTACGCCCGTGAACGCGGCGTGCCCCTCATCACGGTGGACACCCTCTACGATGCCAAAGCTCATTTCAGCCGCTGATTCCGGCAGGGCCCAGGCAGCCGCCGCAGGCCTGCGCGTGGTGCTGGTGACCATGGACAGCCACTTGGCCAGTGCTGCCGAGCGCGCCAACCGCCGCCTGGCCAAAAGCGTGCCTGGCCTCACCTTCAGCGTGCACGCCGCTGCCGACTGGGACGAAGACCCGGCCGCTTTGACGCGTTGCCTGGCCGACATTGCGCGCGGTGACATCGTGATCGCCACCATGCTTTTCATGGAAGACCACTTCACGCCGGTGCTCGAAGCCCTCAAGGCCCGCCGCCCGCTGTGCGACGCCATGGTCTGCCTCATGTCCGCCGCCGAAGTGACCAAGCTCACGCGCATGGGCAAGTTCGACATGTCCGGCCCGACCAGCGGCCCGATGGAGTTTTTAAAGCGCCTGCGCGGCAAGCCGGCCAATGCCGACATGGCCAGCCAGAGCAGCGAAGAAAAAACCACCGCCGGCCACAAGCAGATGAAGATGCTGCGCAAGCTGCCCAAAATCCTGCGCTTCATCCCCGGTACCGCGCAAGACGTGCGTGCCTACTTTGTCACCATGCAGTACTGGCTGGCCGGCTCTGAAGACAACATGGCCAACATGGTCCGCTACCTGGTAGACCGCTACGCCGACGGCGCCCGCAAAGGCATGCGCGGCCTCAAAGTCGATGCCCCGGTTGAATACCCTGAAGTCGGCGTCTACCACCCGCGCATGGCCGAACGCCTGTCGGCCAGCGCCGCCGACCTGCCGCGCGTGGCCACTTCCGGTCAAAACGGCACGGTGGGCCTGTTGCTCATGCGCTCGTATTTGCTGGCCGGTAACACCGGCCACTATGACGGCGTCATCACCGCGCTGGAAGCACGCGGCCTCAAAGTGGTGCCCGCCTTTGCCACTGGCCTGGACAACCGCCCGGCGATTGAAAACTTCTTCATGAAAGACGGCCGGCCCGTGATTGACGCGCTGGTGTCGCTGACCGGTTTCTCGCTGATCGGCGGACCCGCTTACAACGACGCCAAGGCTGCTGAAGACATCCTCGCCACCCTCGACGTGCCTTACCTCGCCGTCACGCCCGTCGAATTCCAATCCCTTGACAACTGGGGCGCCTCGGCCCGTGGCCTGTTGCCGGTCGAGGCCACCATGATGGTCGCGATTCCCGAACTCGACGGCGCCACCGGTTCTATGGTCTACGGTGGGCGCAGCGGCGCGGCCAACGTGGCTTGCACCGGCTGCAGCAAAGGCTGCACCTTTGAAAGCGTGGCCGGCGCGCACGACATGCACAGCTGCAGCGAACGTGCTGACGCGCTCTCAGCCCGCGTCAGCCGCTTGATCACTCTGCGCCGCACCGACAAGGCCCAGCGCAAGGTGGCGGCTGTGCTGTTCAACTTCCCGCCCAACGCCGGCAACACCGGCACCGCTGCTTTTCTGGGCGTGTTCGAGTCGCTGTTCAACACCTTGTCGGCCATGCAAAAAGAAGGCTATACGGTGGACATGCCCGCCAGCGTTGACGACTTGCGCCGCCGCCTGATCGAAGGCAACGCCGAGCGCTTCGGCGCACAGGCCAATGTGCATGCCTTTGTGACCGCCGACGAGCATGTGCGCCGAGAAAAGTATTTGAAAGAAATCGAAGCCACCTGGGGCCCCGCGCCGGGCCGGCAGCAAAGCGACGGCAGCCGCCTTTTTGTGCTGGGCGAGCGCTTTGGCAATGTGTTTGTCGGCATCCAGCCCGCCTTTGGCCATGAGGGCGACCCCATGCGCCTGCTGTTTGAAAAAGGCTTCGCCCCCACGCACGCTTTCTCGGCTTTTTACCGCTGGCTGCGTGAAGACTTTGGCGCCCATGCCGCACTGCACTTTGGCACGCACGGTGCACTCGAATTCATGCCCGGCAAGCAAAACGGCCTGACCGCCGAATGCTGGCCCGACCGCCTGATTGGCGACTTGCCTAACCTGTATTTGTACGCGTCCAACAACCCGTCCGAAGGCACGCTGGCCAAGCGCCGCTCGGCCGCCACGCTGATCAGCTACCTCACACCACCTGTCGCCCAAGCCGGTTTGTACAAGGGCTTGATGGAACTCAAAGACACGCTGGAGCGTTACCGCGGCCTGGAGCCAGAAGCCCAAAGCGAGCAAGACGAATTGGCCGTGATGCTGCAAGCCCAAGCCGCTGCACTGGACCTGTGCGAGGCCGAACCGGCCTGGGGGCACACCGCTGCGGCGCGTCTGAACCAGCTCAATGACCAGGTGCTGGAGTTGTCATACACCCTGATTCCCTACGGCCTGCATGTGGTCGGCCAGGCCCCAACCCATGCTGAGCGCAGCGACATGCTGATGTCTTGCGCCGAAGCTTGGCACGGTGCGGCTTTGACGCGTGACGTGGTGGATGCACTGGTGTCAGGCGCCGGTGCTGAGGCCGCGTTCACGCTGACGCAGGCCCAAGGCAACACGATCACGCTAGCCCAGTTGCAAGCCCTGGCCGATGCCGACGCGGCCATGCAGCAAGACAGCGAGATTGAAGGCATTTTGAAAGCCCTGGACGGCCGCTTCTTGCGCCCCGCACCCGGCGGCGATTTGCTGCGCACCCCCGGCATCTTGCCGACTGGCCGCAACGTGCACGGCTTTGATCCTTTCCGCATTCCCAGCGCCTACGCCGTGAAAGACGGCGCCCGCCAAGCCGAGCGCCTGATCGAACGCCACATGAGCGAGGGCCATGAATTCCCCGAGTCGATTGCCATGGTGCTGTGGGGCACGGATAACCTCAAAAGCGAAGGCGGCCCGATCGCCCAGGCTTTGGCCTTGATGGGTGCACGCCCGCGCTTTGACGGCTACGGCCGCCTGGCCGGCGCCGAGCTGATGACGCTGGCCGAACTCGGCCGCCCGCGCGTGGACGTGGTGATTTCCCTCTCGGGCATCTTCCGCGACCTGCTGCCGCTGCAAATCAAGCTGCTGGCCGAAGCCGCCTTCATGGCTGCAGGCGCTGACGAGCCGCTTGAGCAAAACTTCATCAAGAAACACGCGCTGGCCTACATGGCCGCCAACGGTGGTGATCTGGAAACCGCCTCGCTGCGCGTCTTTGGCAATGCCGACGGCGCCTATGGCTCCAACGTCGGCAGTCTGGTCGACAACAGCCGCTGGGAAAACTCGGACGAGCTGGCCGAAACCTACAGCCGCCGCAAAGGCTTTGCCTACGGCCGCGCCGGCAAGCCGGTGCAGCACGCCAAGCTGCTCAGCAGTGTGCTGGCCGACGTGCAACTGGCTTACCAAAACCTGGATTCGGTTGAACTGGGTGTGACCACGGTCGACACTTACTTTGACACCCTGGGCGGCGTCAGCCGCGCGATTGCCCGGGCTAAGGGCGAGCGCGACGGCAACGTGGGTGAAGTGGCCCCGGTCTACATCGGCGACCAGACGCAAGGCGGCGGCGCGGTGCGCACGCTGACCGAACAAGTCGCGCTGGAGACCCGCACGCGCATGCTCAACCCCAAGTGGTACGAAGGCATGCTCAAGCATGGCTACGAGGGCGTGCGCCAGATCGAGGTGCACCTGACCAACACCATGGGCTGGTCGGCCACCACCGGCCAGGTGCAGCCCTGGGTGTACGAGCAGCTGACCCAGGCCTTCATGCTCGACCCCGAAATGCGCCAGCGCCTGGCCGAGCTGAACCCCACCGCCTCGGCCCGAGTGGCCAGCCGTTTACTGGAAGCCTCGGACCGCAAGTTCTGGCAACCCAACCCCGAAGTTTTGAAAGCCCTCCGCGAAGCCAGTGAAGAACTGGAAGACCGGCTCGAAGGTGTATTTGAAGGAGCCCCCGCATGATGGAAACCAGCGTCCCCCTGACCGACCTGAGGCGCGCCTCAGGCCGCGGCCGAGCTGACGGCGAGGGCAGCGTGCAGGTGCAGCTCGACCCGAACCTCAAGATTGGCAATGCCAAAGTCTTTGCCATTTATGGCAAAGGCGGCATTGGCAAGAGCACCACGTCCAGCAATTTGTCGGCAGCGTTTTCGCTGATGGGCAAGCGCGTGTTGCAAATCGGCTGCGACCCCAAGCACGACAGCACGTTTACTTTGACCAAGAAGATGCTGCCAACGGTGATTGACGTGCTGGAAACCGTGGACTTTCATGCCGAAGAGTTGCGCGTGGAAGACTTTGTCTTCCCCGGCTACAACGGCGTGATGTGCGTGGAAGCCGGTGGTCCGCCTGCTGGCACCGGTTGCGGCGGCTACGTCGTCGGCCAGACCGTCAAGCTCCTGAAGGAACACCACCTGCTTGAAGACACCGATGTGGTGATTTTTGACGTGCTGGGTGACGTGGTCTGTGGCGGTTTTGCAGCGCCCCTGCAGCATGCCGACCGCGCGCTGATCGTCACTGCCAACGACTTTGACTCGATTTTTGCCATGAACCGCATCGTGCAAGCGATTGGCGCCAAGGCCAAGAACTACAACGTGCGCCTGGGCGGCGTGATTGCCAACCGCAGCGCGGCCACCGACCAGATCGACAAGTACAACAACCAGATTGGCCTCAAGCTCGCCGCGCACTTTCCGGACCTGGACGTGATCCGCCGCAGCCGCCTGAAAAAAGCCACGCTGTTCGAGATGGAGTCTTCGCCCGAGCTCGAAGCCGTCAAAAAAGAATACATGCGCCTGGCCGCCTCGCTCTGGCTGGGCACCGAGCCCCTGAATGCCGTGCCCATGAAGGACCGCGACATTTTTGACCTGCTGGGTTTTGACTGAAAGACTCGCCATGAACAGCACCGGTTACCTTGAGCGCCGCAGCGAAATAGAAACCTACTTTGACCGCACCGCGGCCAAAGCCTGGGAACGCCTGACCTCGAACGCGCCCTTAGGCCGCATTCGCAGCAGCGTGCGGGCAGGGCGCGACCAGATGCGCGGCACCTTGCTGTCCTGGTTGCCGCAAGACATGCGCGGCCTGCGCGTGCTGGACGCCGGTTGCGGTACAGGTGCCTTGGCGGTGGAAGCCATGGCGCGCGGTGCGCAGGTGCTGGCCATTGATCTGTCGCCCACGCTGGTGCAACTGGCAGCTGATCGCCACCAGCAACAACTGGTGCAGCCGGGCAATACCTGGGCAGCCCTGGGCGGCCACATTGACTTTCGCTACGGCGACATGCTGGACGCGGCCTTGGGCCAGTTCGACCACGTGGTCGGCATGGACTCGTTGATCCATTACGACGTGCCGCACATGGTCGAGGCCTTGCAGCGCCTGACCGAACGCACCCGCGCCTCGGTGCTCTTCACCTTTGCGCCACGCACGCCGCTCTTGGCGGCCATGCACAGCGTGGGCCGGCTGTTCCCGCGTGGAGACCGCTCGCCATCGCTCACACCCGTGTCCGAGCCGGTGCTGCGCCAAGGTCTGCAAACCGGCATTGGTCCGGCAGGCTGGCAGGAAGGCCGTACGCAGCGCATTGCCAGCGGCTTTTACACCTCACAAGCCTGGGAGTGGACACGGTGATGTCCCAGCGGTTCAAGGTCAGCACCTGGCTCGCCCAGCAGGCGGCACGTTACGTACCGTTTGCCGATGCGGCTTCGCCCGATCTGCCCTTGGCCCGCTTGCTGCGTCTGTCGCTGTTCCAAGCGGCGATTGGCATGAACATGGCCTTGCTGGTCGGCACCTTGAATCGCGTGATGATTGTGGAGCTGGGCGTTCCCGCCTGGTGGGTGGCCTTGTCCGTCGGCCTGCCGCTGGTGTTTGCACCGCTGCGTGCTTTCATTGGCTACCGCAGCGACACGCACCCTTCGGCGCTGGGCCTCAAACGCCTGCCGTATTTGTGGATGGGCAGCTTGCTGATGTTCGGCGGGCTGGCCATCATGCCCTTTGCCTTGCTCTTGCTGTCTGACCCGCCTCCTGGCATGGTCTGGGGCGGCCGCATCGGTGCGGCGCTGGCGTTTTTGCTGGTGGGTGCGGGCATGCAGATCACGCAAACAGCGGGCATGGCCTTGGCCAGCGACGTGGCGCCCGAAGACAAGCGCCCCCGCGTGGTGGCGCTGCTCTACAGCATGATGCTGCTCGGCCTGGTGGTGGGCAGCGCCTTGCTCGGCTGGTTGCTGGCCGACTTCAGCCCCAAGCGCTTGGTGCAGGTGGTGCAGGGTTCTGCAGTGCTGGTGGTGGTGCTCAACCTGACTTCTTTGTGGAAGCAGGAAGCTCGGCAAGCCCGCCGTGGCGCGCGCGAAGTCAATGGCTTTTCACGCAACTGGCAGCGCCTGATGGCGATCCCGAAAATGCGCCGTTTCTTGTGGACCGTGGGCCTGGGCACAGCGGCCTTCAGCATGCAAGACATCGTGCTCGAACCCTTTGGCGGCGAAGTGCTGCATCTGGGCGTCGGCTTGACTTCTTCGCTGACCGCGCTCACCGCTGGCGGTGCCTTGCTGGCCTTTGCTCTGTCGGCCCGCTTATCTGCCCAGGGTATGGACACCTGCCGCATGGCGGCCATTGGCGCTTTGCTCGGCTTGCCGGCATTTGCCTGTGTGATTTTTTCCGCGCCACTGGAGTCGGCCAACCTGTTTCGCTTTGGCGCCTGCCTGATTGGTTTTGGCGGCGGCCTGTTTTCAGTCGGCATGCTGCTGACCGCCATGAACTTCCCCGAGCGTGAGCTCACCGGCTTGGTGCTGGGTGCCTGGGGCGCCGTGCAAGCCACTGCTGCTGGCCTGGCCATGGCGCTGGGCGGCGTGCTGCGCGACGTGGTGGGCAACTTGGCCACGTCGGGCTGGTTGGGCGAGCCGCTTAACTCGCCCGCGACCGGTTACAGCGTGGTGTTTCACCTCGAAATTTATTTGTTGTTCGTGGTCTTGATTGCGCTCGGCCCCTTGGTTCGACGCAGCGGCCTTGAGCGTAACCCTTTGACCCGCCCGCTGGGCCTGGCCGAATTGCCGGGCTGACCGTTTTTTGTTTGTCTTTTGCTTTTTGTATTTGCTTTCCCACCGCCCTGACTAGGAGAACCCCATGGAAACAGGCGCTATTACCCAGTACGTTGATGTTGCACAGCTCGTGCTGTATATCTTTTGGGCCTTTTTTGCCGGCCTGATTTACTACCTCTTGCGCGAGAACCACCGCGAGGGCTATCCCATGGATTCGGGTCGGCCCAACGGCGTGGCCGGTCCCAAGCAGGAAGGCTGGCCTTCGGTGCCCACGCCCAAGGTTTACAAAATGGCCGATGGCCGCGAATTTCTCAGCCCCGACCTCAACCGCCCTGACGGCGACTTCAGCGCCCAGCCCATGCACCCCTGGAACGGCGCGCCCTTGGAGCCCATCGGCAATCCGCTCTTGGCTGGCGTTGGCCCGGGCGCTTGGGCCATGCGTGCTGACGAGCCCGACATGACGCTGGAAGGCGAATTCAAGATCGTGCCGCTGCGCGTCTCACCTCAAAACGGTGTTGCCAAGCCCGATATCGATCCCCGGGGTCTACCGGTTTTTGGCGCTGACGGCGAGATGGCCGGCACGGTGATCGATTTGTGGGTGGACCGCATGGAAATCGTGTTTCGCTACATCGAAGTCAAGCTCACCAGCGGCGCCATCGTCTTGCTGCCGTTTAACTTTGCCTACGTCAAGCGCGACGCGGTGCGCGTCAACGCCATCTTGGCCTCGCAGTTCGCGCAAGTGCCGGTGACGAAAAGCCCCGAAAAAATCACCCTGCTCGAAGAAGAAAAAATCACCGCTTACTACGGCGCCGGCTCTCTGTACGCCACGCCACAACGCCAGGAACCGCTGCTGTGAAGGCCCACCACGAGCATGAATTCGAGGCCGCCCCCGGGCTGCCAGAAAACCTGCCCGCTGGCGAGACCATCTTGTGGCAAGGTGCCCCCAATTGGCGCGTGCTGGCCGTTGAGGCTTTTCATGTGCGCAAGCTGACGGTGTATTTCGCCGCCATGCTGGGCCTGCAAGCCCTGTACCTGAGCGGGGAGCCTGGCGGTTTGGTCGCTGGGCAATTGGCGACCAGCGGTGCGCTCGCGGTGGTGGCTTTGCTGCTGCTGCTCACCACCGCCTGGTTCTCGGCACGCACGACGCTCTACACCTTGACCAACCGGCGCATCGTGATGCGCGTGGGCATTGTGTTGACGCTGACTTTCAACCTGCCGCTACGCCAGCTGGCCGGCGCCTCGTTGCGCCCGCAAGCCAAGGGCTTTGGTGATATTGCACTGAGCCTCAAAGGGCCAGACCGCATTGCCTATCTCAACCTCTGGCCGCATGCCCGGCCCTGGGCCTTGAAGAACCCTGAACCCAGCCTGCGCTGCCTGCCGCACGCCCAAGCCCTGGGTGCCCTGATTCAAAGCAGCTGGCAGCAAGCCAACCCCGGTGTTGCCGCGTCCCTGGGTGAGGTGGATGCTCCCGCTGCGCCGGATCGATCTGCCACGCAGCACTACAACGCCAGTCGCACCGCCGCCGTCTGAACTGAAACTGCAGAACACCATGAACTCTTCCACCGCGCTCAAAGCCGCCTCGCCCCTGGCTACAGCCCGGCCCTGGCCGGCCTGGATGCTGGGTATCCTGGTGTCGGGCATCTTGCTGGGCACGGCTGCGCTGCGCCTGAGCGGTGCCAACATCACGGAAGCGCCGGCCGCCGTGCAGTGGCAGCGCAGCCTGAATTTTGAAGACCGGCCGAATGGCGACATTGCCGTGTTGGATGCTCAAAGCCGCGAACTGGTGGCCAGCTTCCAGGGCGAGCAGGGCTTTGTGCGCGGCACGCTGCGGGCGCTGGCGCGCGAACGCAAGCAACGCGGCATCAATGCCGAACCCCCCTTTGAATTGAGCGGCCATGTGGACGGCCGTTTGACTATTCGGGACCCGTCCACCGGCGCGCAGATTGCGCTGGAATCTTTTGGTCCCACCAACGCGGCGCTCTTTGCCCGCTTGCGCGCTAACGATGTGAACGCTGCCAAAGCCGTCACCCCAGGAGACAAGACATGACCCCCGCCCAACTCAGCGCCGAACCCGACCACGTGGCCCTCTTGATGGACCGGGTGGAAAGCTCGGCCGATGCCACCGCCAAGGCGGTCAGCAACACCGTGTTGTCGCCGCGCTTTTACACCACCGACTTTGCTGCTATGGACCGGCTCGATGTGTCGCCCGTGCGTGCTGAGTGGGACGCCATGATGGCCGAGTACGAAGGCGACAACAACCACGACCACTTCCAGCGCGACGCTGCCTTTGCCGAAGAAGTGCGAACGCTCATGCCGCAGCTGTCGCCCGAAATGCGCCAGGAGTTTCTGGACTTCTTGATTAGCTCGCTGACCTCGGAATTCTCGGGCTGCATTTTGTACAACGAGATCCGCAAGAACGTCTCCAACCCCGACATCAAGCAGCTCATGACTTACATGGCGCGGGACGAGTCGCGCCACGCCGGCTTCATCAACCAGTCGCTCAAAGACTTTAATTTAGGCATTGATTTGGGCAGCTTGAAACGCACCAAGGCCTACACCTTCTTCAAGCCCAAGTACATTTTTTACGCGACCTACTTGTCCGAGAAAATTGGCTACGCCCGCTACATCACGATTTATCGCCAGCTTGAACAGCATCCGGACAAACGCTTTCACCCGATTTTTCGCTGGTTCGAGCGCTGGTGCAATGACGAGTACCGCCATGGCGAGTCGTTCGCGCTCATCATGCGCGCCCAGCCGCATTTGCTCAGCGGCCTGAACAAGCTGTGGATCCGCTTTTTCATTTTGGCGGTCTACGCCACCATGTACGTGCGCGACCACACCCGCCCCATGCTGCACGAAGCCATGGGCCTGCATTCCACCGAGTACGACTACACGGTGTTTCGCATCACGTCTGAAATTTGCCGCCAGGTCTTCCCGGTCGAAGTGGATATTGACAGCCCTGTCTTTCGTGGCTGCCTGGAGCGTTTGCTGCAACTGTCGCTGGCGCATGCCAAGGCCAAGGCCCGCGGTGGTTTGTGGGGAAAATTGCAGGGTGCGGGTTACGCGGTGCAGGCGGCGCTGACCTTTGGCCGCTTGTTCCTGGTGCCTGTCAAGTCCAACAAATTGCCTGCGCAAATTCGCTTTGCGCCGACTTGGTAAGTCCTTGAGTCGCACCTAAAAGCCAACCGAGTTCATGCCTGAATTTGCCTCGTCCATCCTCGCCGCCGTGCTGTTTGCACTGCTGTGCTGGTGGTTCGGCACGGGCCTGATTTTGTGGCTGGTGCGCCTGCCTGTGGCGACTTTCCGCTGGAGTCTGGCGCTGTGTTCAGGCCTCTTGGTGCTGAGTTTCTGGGGCGTTTATCTGAGCATGCAAACGCCGGGTACAGGCTCGGCTTACCTCGCATTTGCCAGCGTGATCTTGATGTGGAGCTGGCATGAGCTGGCTTTTTTGAGCGGCTGGATCACCGGGCCGCGCAAGGTGGCCCTGACCCCTGGCGCGCAGGGGCTGATGCGTTTCAAGCAGTCGGTGCAAGTGGTGATTCACCACGAACTGGCCTTGCTCTTGAACTTCGTGCTGCTGTGCCTGATGCAGATCGGCCAGCCCAACCACGTGGCGCTGTGCACCTTTGCGCTGCTGTGGTGCATGCGCTTTACGGCCAAGATGAACCTCTTTTTTGGTGTGCCTCAAGTGGGCGAGCAGTACCTGCCGCGCCATCTGGTGTACCTCGGCAGTTACTTTCGGCGCGGGCCGGTCAGCGTGTTTTTCTATGTGTCGGTGGGTCTGGCCTGCGGCACCTGGTTGTGGCTGATCTGGGAAGTGCAGCGGGGCTTGGTGACCATGACCACGGGTTGGGTGTTGCTGGCGGCCTTGCTCGGCTTGGCGATTGTTGAACATGTGCTGATGGCCTTTCCGGTGCCACTGCAAAAGCTGTGGGGCTGGGCTATGTCGCGCCAGCCTGCCCGCGTACAAACGGATCAGGTATGAATGCATTCACGGCGCAGGAACACGAACTTGCCATCCGCGCCGACTCCCGCCCCCATGCGGTGGTGATTGGATCGGGCTTTGGCGGCCTGGCGTCTGCCGTGCGCCTCGCCGCACGCGGTTGGCGCGTCACGGTGCTGGAAAAGCTGGACGCTCCCGGTGGGCGCGCCTATGTGCACCACAGCCAGGGCCATACCTTTGATGCTGGGCCGACCATCATCACGGTGCCGCAATTGTTTGAAGAACTCTGGGCTTTGGCGGGCCGGCGTTTTGCGGACGACATCACGCTCAAAAAAATGGACCCGTTCTACCGGATCCGTTTTGCCGACGGCGACCACTTCGACTACAGCGGCGACCCCGACAAAATGCGCGCCGAAGTCAAACGCATCAGCGCCTCAGACGCCGCCGGCTACGAGCGCTTCATGGCCGAGGCCGACCACTGCTACAAGCTGGGTTTTGAAGCCCTGGGCGCCAAGGCTTTTGACACGATCGGTGACTTGCTGCGCGCCGCGCCCGCGATTGTGCGCATGCGCGGCTGGCGCAGCCTGCACACCATGGTGGCGGCGCATTTGAAGCATCCCAAGCTGCGCATGGCCATGAGCCTGCAAAGCCTGCTCATTGGCGGCAATCCGTTCTCTGTCACCTGCGTCTACAGCCTCATCAACGCGCTGGAGCGCCTGTGGGGCGTGCACTGGGCCATGGGCGGCACGGGTGCGCTGGTCAAAGGCTTGGTGAGTTTGCTCGAAGGGCAGGGCGCTACCTTGCGCTGCAACCAGGAAGTGCGGCGTATTGAAGTGCAAAACGGCCGCGCCACCGGCGTGACCTTGGCCAGTGGTGAGCACATTGCTGCCGACATCGTGGTGTCCAACGCCGACACCGCCTGGACCTACAAACACCTGATAGCGCCGCAGCACCGCAGCCACTGGAGCGACAAACGCGTCGACAAGGGCCGCTATTCCATGAGTCTGTTTGTCTGGTACTTCGGCGTCAACAAGCAGTACACCGAGGTGCCGCACCACATGATGCTGCTCGGCCCGCGCTACAAGGGCCTGCTCAACGACATTTTCAAGAAGCACAAGCTCACAGCCGACTTCAGCCTGTATTTGCACCGGCCCACAGCCACCGACCCGGGCATGGCGCCCGCCGGTTGCGACACCTTTTACGTGCTGGCCCCCGTGCCGCACCTGGACAGCGGCACCGACTGGGCTGCGCAGGCCGAGCCGTACCGGCAAGCCATTGCCGAGGCGCTTGATAAGACCGTGCTGCCCGGCTTCGAGCAGCACCTCACCACCACTTTCATGACCACACCGCAAGACTTTCATGACCGGCTGCTGTCCTTCAAGGGCGCGGCATTCGGGCTGGAGCCTTTGCTGCTGCAAAGCGCGTGGTTTCGCCCGCACAACCGCAGCGAAGACATTCAAGACCTGTACATGGTGGGCGCCAGCACCCACCCGGGTGCGGGCGTGCCGGGCGTGCTGATGTCGGCCAAGGCGCTGGACTCGGTGGTGCCCGATGCCTCTGTATTTGCCGCGTCAAGACAAAAAACCGGAGTTGCCGCATGAGTGCCCACAGCCTGCCACCCAACGCCACGCCCGAAGACCGGCAAACGCTGGCGGCGCAGCAGCACGACCTGAACGCTTGCGTGGACCTGATGCGCGGTGGCTCCAAAACCTTTTTCGCTGCCAGCCGCCTGTTGCCCGCCCGCATGCGCAGTGCCAGCATTGCGCTTTATGCCTTTTGCCGCGTGGCCGACGACCTGGTGGACAACTGCGCCGCCGAAGGCCGCTCTGTTCAAGACAGCCTGACCCAGCTCACCGCCCGCCTGGACGCCGTCTACCAAGCCCGGCCCCAGGCCTTTGTGGAAGACCGGGCCCTGGCCGCCGTGGTGCACCAGTACCAATTGCCCCGCCCCTTGCTCGACGCCTTGCTCGAAGGCTTCGCCTGGGACGCCAGCGCCAAGACCTACGACACCCTGGCCGACGTCCAGGCCTATGCCGCCCGCGTGGCCGGCAGCGTGGGCGCCATGATGTGCTGGCTGATGGGCGTGCGCAGCGAAGCTGCGCTGTCCCGTGCTTGCGAGCTGGGCGTGGCCATGCAGCTGACCAACATCGCCCGCGATGTGGGCGAAGACGCGCGCAATGCTCGTCTGTATTTGCCGCGCCAATGGCTGCGCGAAGCGGGTGTGAACATTGAACTGTGGCTGCAAGACCCCGTCTGCACGCCCGCGGTCAAAGGCGCTGTGGAGCGGCTCTTGCTCGAAGCGGACCGCTTGTATGCCCAGTCCACGCACGGCATTGCCGCGTTGCCGCGCGATTGCCGCTCGGCCATCATGGCTGCGCGCTTGATCTACGCCGAGATTGGCGAGCAGCTGCGGCGCGACGGCCTGGACCCGGTACGGCAACGCGCGGTGGTGGCCACCTCGCGCAAGCTCAGCTTGCTGGCCATGGCCTGGCTGCAATCGTCTTGGTTGGGCACGTCGGGTAAGGCTCACGCATTGCCAGAAGCCTTGGCAGCGACGGACTACTTGGTTCAGCACTGCCGCCAGGCGGTCAGTCGGCTGGCTGGCTCGGGCGACTCGTCCTCCGCCTGGCTGGCAGCTTCGCCGCGCCGCGCCATCGGGGAGCGCGCCGAGTGGATGTTGATGCTGTTCGAACGCCAAGAAGCCGAGCGCCGGGCACGCCAGCCGCTGCCCGTTCGTCGCCACGATGTGGCGATCCGACGCAACAGCGCGCAGCCGGCAAACGTCTTGTAAGCCTCGAACGTCCCGCATCCCTGCGGATGCGGCGCCCAGTGTGAAGCCATCGCCTGGTCCCCTTTGGAGCCCACTTCAATGAAAATTTTCATCGGCAGTCTCTTGTTGGCCAGCACTGCTTTAGCGCAGGCCGAGGTCATACGCTTGGATATCACCGAGCGGACCACGGCTTATGAGGGCCGCAGTTTTGGCGCGGCGGGCGTGTACGAGCGCATCACCGGCAAAGCCACGATTGCGCTGGACCCGGCAGACCCCCGCAACGCCAAGATCGCCGACATCGCCCTGGCCCCGCGTAACGCGGCCGGCAAGGTGTTAGCAGTGGCCGACGTGGTGCTGATCAAGCCAGTGGACATGACCAAGAGCAACCGCACGCTGCTGGTCGATGTGCCCAACCGGGGCCGCAAGCTTTCGCCGCAGCTGTTTGACGATGCGCCCCAGCCCGGCGCCAACCAGGCCGACAAAGCGGTTGACGCCGGCATTGGCTACACCCAGCGCATGGGTTATGCGCAGCTGTGGGTAGGCTGGCAGGGCGATATTCCTCCCGAGCCGCGGCAGTTGGCGATCCAGGCGCCAGTGGTGGCCGGCATCACCGGCCCGGCACGCGACGAGTTCCAGCTCGACCACCTGACCAACCCGGCCAACCTGCGGCTGTCTTCGGCCATTGGCGATCCGGCCAGCTTGAAGGTGACGGTGCGCGCCAACTGGTGGGAGCCTCGGCAAACGCCCGTGGGCTTGTCCATCCAGGCCACCGGCGCGCAGACCGTGACGCTCACCCGCCCGGCCGGCTTTGACGCGGGTGCCCTGTACGAAGTGACCTATGTGGCCAAAGACCCGGTGGTCTACGGTATGGGCTTTGCCGCCATGCGCGACGTCACGGCTTTCTTGCGCCGCGACACCAGCGCGGCCAACCCACTGCAAGTGCAGGGCAAGCCCAGCATCGAGCGGGCCATTGGATTTGGCGTGTCGCAGTCCGGCCGTTTTCTGCGGGACTTTCTGTGGCTGGGGTTCAACCAGGACTTGCAAGGCCGCACCGTCTTTGAAGGCCTGATGCCGCATGTGGCCGGCGCTCGCCGCATGGCCACGAACTACCGCTTTGGGCAGCCCAGCCGCAACTCACGGCATTTGCAAGACCCGGCCTGGCAGGTGGACTCCTTTCCCTTCACCTACGAAGTGAGCACCGACCCGGTGTCCCGGCTCACCGATGGCTTGCTGGCGGTTTGCCGCCCCACCAACACCTGCCCCAAGGTCATGCAGACCGACAGCGAGCACGAATGGTGGGCCTCGCGCGCCTCGCTCTTGGTGACGGACACCCAAGGCGCCCACATCGACCTGCCCGCCAATGTGCGGGCTTACATGCTCACCGGCACGCCGCACTACGCCGAGCCTTTTGAAAAGCCGCGCAAAGACCCCAAGATGGTCCTGCCCACCAACCCGCTGCAATCGGGCTACGCCATGCGCGCCTTGCTGGCCAGCCTGCAGGCCTGGATCACCACCGGTCAGGAGCCGCCTGCCAGCCGCGTGCCGCAACTGGCGCATGGCACGCTGGTGCCCGCCGCGCAGGCGGTGGCCGGCGTTCCTGGCCTGCCCTATACCGGCTTGCACACCGGTGCTGCCTATTCAGACCATGCGGTGCTGCCGCCCCAACTGATTGGCCACTACCCGGTGTTTGTGCCGCTGGCCGACAGCGACGGCCAATCCATTGGCGGCCTGCGCCATATCGCCCTGGCCGTGCCCCAGGCCAGCTACACCGGCTGGAATCCGCGGGCCACGGGCTTTGGGCCGGGGAATCTGTTTCCCCTGCAAGGCGCGGTGCTGCCTTTTGCCAAGACCCAAGCCGAGCGGCTGGCCAACAAAGACCCGCGCCTCTCCTTGGAAGAGCGTTACCCCAGCAGCACGGCTTATGTACAAGCGGTGCGCGCCATGACGGCGCGCTATGTGCGCGAGCGTTTGATGCTGGCGGAAGACGCGGAACGCGCTGTGGCCCTGGCCGGGCAGGGCAAGCTGTCGCAGTTGGACTGACTTTGCATGGAAGGCGCGCTGGCTCGCGCGGGTCTGCGGGCTTTTTTGATGGGTCGGCGATCTTCAACGCCAGCGGCCCCTGTGAAGGGGCGCCCGGCGATACGCGCTGCGATACCGAAGCGCTATACCTGGCTCAACATTCGGCATTGGACGCCCGGATGCCCACCCCTTAAAGTCGAAGTTACTAAAAAAGACGAGCGCTGCCCGTGGGGCAGGCCTGCATCGCCCATGGCCTTCAGGAGACAAGCCTTGACATTGAACACCACCTTTCTTCGCTGGAGCCTCGCCGCTGCCAGCCTTTGCCTGGCCGGCGCCGCCCTGGCCAATGACTTTCCCAGCAAGCCAATCCGCCTGCTGGTGCCGGCCGCCCCCGGTGGCGGGGCCGACTTTTTAGCCCGCATCGTCAGCGTCAAGCTCAGTGAAGCGCTGGGCCAGTCGGTGGTGGTGGACAACCGCGCCGGGGCCTCGGGCACGATTGCGGCCGACGCTACGGCCAAGGCCGCTGGCGACGGCCATACCCTGCTGCTGGGCCAGTCCACCAGCATCGTGATCGCGCCGCAGCTCTACCCGCGCCTGCCGTACGACACCTTGCGCGACCTCAAACCCGTCACCCTGGTGGCCGAGGTGCCCAATATTTTGGTGGTGAACAACAGCGTGCCTGCCGCTAACCTCAAAGAGTTGATCGCGCTGGCCAAGGCCAAGCCCGACACCCTGAACTTTGGTTCCGCCGGCAACGGCGCGCCCAGCCACTTGGCGGGTGAGATGTTCAAGACCGCCACCGGCACCCGCCTGACCCATGTGCCGTACAAAGGTGCTGGCCCGGCTGTCAATGCGCTGCTGTCCGGTGAGATCCAGATCATGTTTGCGCCCATGGTGGCCGTGCTGCCGCAGGTCAAGTCCGGCCGGCTGCGCGCGCTGGGCGTGACCTCGGCCCGCCGCTCTGCGTCCATCCCCGAGTTGCCCACCTTGGCGGAGTCGGGTTTGAGTGGCTACGAAATCAGTTCCTGGTTTGGCTTTTTTGTACCCGCCAGTACGCCCACCGCCGTGGTGGACCGCATCCACCGCGAAACGGCCCGTGTGCTGAAAATGCCGGACGTGGTCGAGCGCCTGGGCAAAGAGGGCGCCGAGCCCGTGGGCAGCAGCCCGGCCGAATTCAGCACCTATGTGCGCAACGAGTTCGGCAAGTACAGCAAGGTGATCAAGGACAACGGCATCAAGGCCGACTGACTGATTGATTGAGCTGACGCCTAGGTAATCACCGCTTCAATGGCGGCCGTTATCGCCCTGAAAATAGCAGCGATTCGGCCTTCCTCCTTTTGTCGTTTTTTCGTTTTCCTCGTTTCCCACTTCACTGAAAGCACCGGATGAGCACTTCTGACCTGATGACGCCCAAGAACCGCGCCCAGCAAACCATGGCGCACAACATGACGCTGGTCTCCCACCACGAGCTCGAAGGCTTTGGCGGCATGGGCGAGGGCATCGCCATGCAGATGACCGATGACGGTCGCCGCATTTTGTGGATGGCGCACGAGTCGGCCCCCAAGAACTTCACCGGCGTGGACGTCACCGACCCCAAACACCCGCGCGTGATCGTGCAGACCGAGCTCGCGCACATGAAGGTGCGTTCGAACTCGCTGGACGTGGTCGGCAATCTGATGGTCGTGGCCACCCAGACCAAGGAAGTCAATATGAAGCCGGCCGGCTTTGACGTGTGGGACATCACCATCCCCGAGCAGCCGAAGCTGCTGTCGCACTTTGACTGCTCCGGCCCCTACTCGCGCGGCGTGCATGCCGTGTGGTTTGTGGACGGCAAGACCGTGCACATGGCCGCAGGCGCGCCCGACTTTCAGCCGCACAACCCCAAAGACGACCAGATCTACCGCATCGTCGATATCTCCAACCCCAGCAAGCCGGTCGAGACCGGCCGCTGGTGGTACCCCGGCACGCGCGTGGGCGACACCGCACCGCAGCCGGCCCGCCTGCCCGCGCAGTTCGACACCGGCTTTCGCGCCCACAACACCAACGTGTTTCCGCAGCGTCCTGACCGCGCCTACATCGGCTACATCGACGGCGGCGCCATCGTGCTGGACATCTCCAACCCGGCCGACATCAAGATGGTCTCGCATTGGAACCACTCGCCCCCGTTCAACGGTTTTACGCACACCGTGCTGCCGCTGTTCGAGCGCGGCCTGTGGGTGGTGAGCGACGAGTGCGTGCAAGACGACGGCAAAGACTGGCCCAAGCTGGTCTGGATGGTCGATGCCCGCTCCGACGCCAACCCCGTGCCGATCTCCACCTTCCCGGCCCCGCCTTACGACGCCTTTGCCAAACGCGGCGGCCGCTTTGGCGCGCACAATCTGCACGAGAATCTGCCGCTCAAAGTGTCCTTTCAGTCCGAGACGCTGATGATTGGCACGTTTTTTAACGCCGGCGTGCGCGTGTACGACACCAGCAACCCGTACCAGGTGGAAGAAGTCGCTTACTTCGTGCCCGGCACGCCGCGCCTGGCCCCGGCCGGTGCGATTCAGCTCAACGACGTGTTCGTGGACGACCGCAAGCTGGTCTACACCATGGACCGTTTTGGTGGTGGCTTGTACATCCTGGAAATGAACCTCTGATGCACCTGGCATGCTAAAGCGCGACCCCCTGGCCGGGAAGATCCCGGTCACGCTGATCACTGGTTTTTTAGGCAGCGGCAAGACCACGCTGATTTCGCGCTTGCTGCGCCACCCGGACATGAACCGGGTGGCCGTGGTGATCAATGAAATTGGCGAGATCGGCATCGACAACGACCTCGTCAAGATGTCGTCGGAAAACGTCAGCCTGCTGGCCAACGGCTGCCTGTGCTGCTCGGTGCGAACCGACTTGCAAGAAACCCTGCGCGAACTGTTCGGCGAACGCCGCGCCGGCCAAATCCCCGATTTCGACCGCGTCATCATCGAAACCACGGGCTTGGCCGACCCGGCCCCGGTGATCCAGACTCTGAGCAGTGACACCATGCTGGGCGCGCACTACCGGCTCGACGGCGTGGTCACGCTGGTAGACGCCGCCAACGCGCTCACGCAACTGGGCGACCAGCCCGAATGCGAACAACAAATCGCCCTGGCCGACCGCGTCTTCATCACCAAGGCCGACCTGTCCACCCCAGACGATCTGGAAGCCCTGAAAGCCGCAGTCGCCGCGATCAACCCGCGCGCCGACATACGCCACTGCCACATGGGCCAGTTGGAGCCGTCAGAGCTGATCAACATCGGCCTGAGCAGCGCCCGCGCTGGAGCGGATACGTTGAGTTTTTTGGGTGAGCACAAGCTGTCGGCAGACGCATCAGTCAAACCGAAAGAAGCCTACCTGGGCGACCGGCTGCCCGCTCGGCACGACCCGGCGGTCAAGACCCTGTCGCTGCGCTTTGACGAGCCCTTCACATCGGCTTCCTTCACCGCTGCGATCGAATTGGTGATCTCACTGCGGGGCAAAGACTTGCTGCGTGTCAAAGGCATCGTCAACGTCGAAGGTCAACCGGTGGTGGTGCAAGGCGTCGGCCATGTGTTCCACCCACCCGTGCAGCTAGACCGCTGGCCCAGCGAAGACACCGGCTCGCGCCTGGTGTTCATCACGCGCAACATGGAAGCTGGCGCCTTGCAGTCGCTGTTTCAGGCTGTGCGGTCTATGCAGGGTTGAGGTAATGGGAGTCGTGGTCAACCACGTCTTACCAACCTCAGCCGCTGAACCGACCGACCGGCATCCAGTCCCCGTCTTCCCGAGCTGTGTCTGGCGGGCAGGACTGAGCCGATTTCGGAGCGAAGCGACATGAGGCCCAGGCCTGCCCGCCGGACACAGCTTGGCTCCCCGCACCCGACCCCGACCCCGCATCCGACCCCGCACCCGACCCCGCACCCGACCCCGATTTCACCCCCGCCGCGGCATCCGCCAAGGCAGCATTGCCTGCACCACCGGCGACACCAAGCGCGGCACATTCAGCGTCTCATGAAAGCAAGTCACGCTCTCACCGAGCAACTGCGCCTGCAGCATCGCGCGCTGATAAAACGGCGTGTCTTCCAATTGCTGCAAAACAGCTACCGGCCCATCGCTGCGCATACGCCTGTCAATGCGCCACGCCGTGCGCGGCAGACGCTGACTGGGCGGTGCGTCAAACGGCGTCACGCTGCCGTCGGTTCCAAAACGCAGCGCCAGCAACCTGCCATCGATTGATTTCGGCTCCGTGTCATACAGCACCGCCGTGCTGCCGTCCTTGAGCTGACCGCGTGACCAGTCCCACTCGGTGAACGCCTTGGCAATCGGCTCATCGCCCTCATTGCTGTCCAGGTAAGCATGGCCTTGCCAGCGCTGACCGGGGTGCGCCAAGTCCACCTCCACCCGCGCATGCGGCGCCAGCGGCCCCCAGCGGTGACGGCCCGCAGCGTCGAGCGGCGTGCTGAAGTTGAACAAGCCCTGAGGATGAACCCGCACCGTACCGCGAATGCGCTGCGGAATGGGCATGCCCACCTCGTCGATGTCGATCACCAGCGACTGCCCGTCCCAACGCAAGCTGCTCGGGCCTATCTGAAACTCATGGGTGGTCCGATTGCAATGGCGCTGACCACGCTCCGTCATCGCCCAGCGCTTGGCCCCCCGGCTGTACAGCGCTACATTCAAAGCGCAATGGTTGTCCGCTGAAGGCTGTTTGCCGCCCCGCTGCGCCCACGCGTAATAAGGCGAAAACACACTGCCCACAAACGCAATGATGGACAGGCCCCACTGGCCGCAATCGCTCAGCGCGTCAACGTACCACCAGAGGTAGCCACCGGATGGGACCGCTTGGTCAAAGCGGGGCTGGCCATCAGGGCCGCGGCCGCCTGCTGGCCCGACATGGCGGCCATCGGCACGCCCGGCCCCGGGTGCACGCTGCCCCCCGCCAAAAAGAGACCCGCTATCGGCGTGGCCGCCCCCGGCCGGCTGAAGGCCGACATCCAGCCGTGCGTTGCCTGGCCGTACAGCGCCCCGCCCGTGGCCGGAAAGAGCTCGTGAAAGTCCTGCGGCGTCGTGCATTGGCTGGGCCCCGGCGTGATCGTCAGGCCGCAGCGTTGCAGCAGGGAAAAAGAGTTGGTTTGACATGCTTGAAGTGCCTCGGGGGTGATGCGTTTATCGCCCATGGCGTCGCCAGTGGCGGGTGCGTTGACCAGACACAGCAGGCGCTCAGGCGTATCCGGTGCGGGCGCGCTGCCCGCGCCCCGGTCTTGCGCGCACACATAAACCGTGGGCTGCTCGGGCAGACGTTGGCGGCCAAAGATGTCGCGAAATTCGCTCTCGTAGTCGGCCCTGAAAAACACGTTGTGCCGGTCCAGCGCCAGGCCCGCCGTGGGCGTGTTCATGGACCAAGTGACGGCCGACAGCGATCGGGGTGCCGCCTTGGCGGGCACGGCCGGCCGGGCAGGCTCGCCCAGCAAGCCCGTGCGCAATGCGGCGATGTCGCCATTGAAGACAACGCTGTCGGCTAATAACTGCTCGCCGCCGGCCAGCTGCACACCCGTCACGCGGCTGCCTTGCACCAACAAGCGCTCGCAGGCTGTGCCGTAGCGGAACTGCACGCCGCGCTCAGCGCCCAGCCTGGCCAGGCATTGGGCCAGCGCATGCATGCCGCCTTGCACGGACCACACGCCGTTCATTTCCACCTGAGCGATCAGCATCAAGGTGGCAGGGGCCTCCCAGGGCGACGAGCCGCAATACGTGGCGTAGCGGGCAAACAATTGGCGCAAGCGCGGGTCCCGAAACTGCTGGCCCAGGCTGCTCCACAAGCTGCGCAGCGGGCCGATCTGCGTGAGCGCGCTCAAGCCGCCCAGGCCCAGTTGCGCGGGCATGGTCATCATGCGCGGCGCGGGTGAACGGATGAACGGGCCCTCTAGCGCGGCATAGACTTTTTGCGCGGTCTGGCAAAAAGCGGCAAAGCGGGCGGCCTCAGCGTCGCCAGCAAAAGCGCGCACGGCCTCTAGCGACTGCTCGGGGTCGGCAAACAAATCCAGGCTGCCGCCGCCGTCCCAGAAGTGGCGGGCCAGCAGCGCCAGGGGCGTGATCTGCAATTGCGCTTCCAAGGTGGTGCCCACCGATTCAAAGATCTGGTCAAACACCCAGCGCATGGTGAATACCGTGGGGCCGCTGTCAATGCCCGCGCCGCCCACTTGCAGTTGGCGAACTTTGCCGCCGGGGGTGGCACCAGCTTCCACCACGGTCACGGCCAGGCCCTGGTGCGCCAGTTGCAGCGCACTCACCAGCCCGGCCATGCCGGCGCCCACGACGACCACCCGGTGCTCGGGCAGGGCGCTGCGCTTGGCCTCAGCCATTGAGCTTGGCGGCGGCGTGGCTTTTCCACTGGCCGTCCTGGGCCAGCACTTGCATGCGCAGAAAAAGGGATTCTGAAAAAAAGCCGTGGCGGTGCGCCGCTTCAATCGCGGTCTGGTGCGCGCCGGTGTGCGCATAAGCCAGCATGGAGGGCGTGTCTTGCCACAGGCTGAACGTGCATTGGCGCACCAGCGGCGCTTCACCCAGGCCCATGGCCAGCAGGCAGCCGGGGGCTTGCTCTAAGTCGGCTTGGGCGGCGGGGGCATAACGCCAGAAAGCGAGGGCCTTGGCCGGGCGAATGCTGGCGCGGGTGATCACGGCCAGCGCCGAGCCGCCGGGGACCACCGGGCTGGACACCAGTGCAACCGGTTGCAGCACTGGCGTGGTGTGCGAGTGCGGTATGGCCAGCAGCGCCGGCGCGGAGGTGGGGGCCCAGGGCTGGCCGTCCCATTCGCCCCGGGCCGAGGCCACGCTCATGACCGCGCTCCACCATTGGCGCGAACGTTCACGGCCCGCAGCGACATAGGCGCTGCTTAAAAAATCATGGGCTTGGCCCAGGTGTTCAAAGACAGTGACCAAGCCCTGGTGCGAAGCGCTGGGCCGGATGCTGAAGCCGCCGCCGTGGCCGCTGCCCATGACCTTGGCAAAGCGCAGGCCGGGTATGCCTTTGAGGGCCGCTGGGCCATGGGCCAGCCGCAACCAGCCCCAGCCTTGGTGCTGGCGTTCGTACTCGGTCAGCAGCACGACCACAAAGCCAGTCACCGCCTGGCGGCTGTCGTTGGCCGCGCTGTCACCAAAAAAAGTACGGCGAGCAGGCCGCTCGCCGGAAGGCCTGTGGGCCAGGACCGTCACAGACCGACTGCCATCGCTTTGGCCAAGAGCGTCAGCCGGTGGTGGCAAGGGGTAGGGCATATGGCCTTGATCAGGGATGAGCGGGTTGGGCAAATCGGGCCGGGCTTGAGCGTTGGGCTGCTAGGTCAGATCTTGCGGCCCGGTTGCAGTGGCTGCAAGCCGGGCCGGTCAGATCAAAGCCATGTCATGCCCTGTCCATTTCGGCGCTGCTTGCTCAGCGCTTGACCGCTGGGGTTGCCGCTGCGGCGTTGGCCGCTACGGCCACGTCGCTGGGCGTCAAGGCGGAGGTCACGGCCGCACCGCTGGTGTAGCGGCTCAGCTCAGGGTGGTCCTTGAGCATGGACGCGCCGTTCAGTGGCTTGTAGGCACCTTGGTGGCAGGTGGCGCAATTGACCTTGGCCACGTCACCGAGTTCACCCTTGCGCTGGGCCGGGAAGGTGGCCGTCAGCGGTTCCAGGTATTCCAGGTTCAGGTCCCGGGCCATGCGGATGCCGTGCCAGGCTGTCACGCGCTGGGGCGGACCGCCTTCCCACTTGGCAAAGTTCTGCGTGTTGTGGCAATAGGTGCAGTTCACGCCCAGTGAGGTCGACATGTGTGTCATCAGGCCATACGTCCACTCAGCTTGCTTGATGGACTGGCGGTTGCCGGAGGGCAGGGCTGTCGTGCCGTTGACGCGAATTTCTTTGGCTTCGAGCAAAAAGGGCGTGAACGGGTCGTTTGGCAGAGACGACAGGTTAACCACCGGTGACGGCGAGTTCTGGCCGGCCTTGTCGCCTATGAAGTTGCTGCCGTAGGGCTGCTCACTGGACTTGAACCACACAGCTTGTGGCACCGGGTTACCTCGGTGGCAGGTGTAGCAGGTCACGCCAGTTTCGGCCACGTGCGGCTTCCAGTCGGCGTTGATGTGTTGCGTCATCTCGACCATGCGGCGTGCCACGATCTTGGTGTACTTGCTGTCGTCCGCGAAGTTGGCCGCGTTGTGGCAGTAAGTGCAGCCTTCGGTGGGAGAGACCCAGGCGGTCATGGCGGTCATGAGGCGGGTGAACTCACCCACGCTCAGGTCACCCAGCACCTTGACGTTCTGGTAGACCGCGCCGGCTTTAGGGCCGTCTGGCGATGCCGGGTCGAGCGCGGCGGGCGGAATATTGGCAGCAGTTTTTTCCGCGAGCAGGCGCGGGTTGTAGACCTGCACCATGCCCGTGCCGCGGTAGCCGTGTTGCACGGTGTCTATGGGCGGGCGCTCGCAGGCGCTCAGCAGGACCACCGAGCTCAGGCCCAGCAGTTGAAGAGTGCGTCGGATGAAGTGGGAAGGCTGCTTCATTTATTTAGCTCCTGAGCTCGGGCCGGGGTCCATCACGGCGGGAAACACGTCGGGGTAAGGCGGCACCACACCATGCTTGACAGCCCACAGGAACCAGTTGTCCACCACGGTACCCGTCAGCAAGATGCCGATGCCACCGGTCAGTGGGCACAGCACGGCGAACCACCAGGCCCAGCGGTGAATCGATTCCATGGTGGCGTTAAAGCCCATGGTCCAGCGCCAGAACAAGGCAGCCCGCTCAGACGCCGTGCCGCGGTCCACGATCTGCTCGATCTCGCGCTCGCCGCCGAACTGGCTGACCGCCAGGATGGTGGCGCCGTGCATGGCAAACAGCAGAACCGAGCCGTACAAGAAGACGATCGATAGCGCATGAAACGGGTTGTAGAACAGGTTGCCGTAGCGCAGCGAGAAAGCCGCCGTCCAGTCCAGGTGCGGGAAGATACCAAACGGGACCGCCTCTCCCCAGCTGCCCATGAGCACCGGGCGAAAGAGGCCCAGCACCAGAAATAGCCAAATAGCGGCTGCAAAAGCCCAGGGCACGTGCGTGCCCATGCCTAACGCACGAGCGCGCCTGTAAGTGCGAGCCCACCACAGCATCACAGAGATGGTGAGGAACAAGCCAGTGATTTGCCACCAGCCGCCTTGGTTCAGTGGCGCAAGCCCTAGGCCGTTGCCGGGTGCAGGCGGCTCCAAAGCCAGCCAGAAGAGTTGGCGGATGAACTGGATCGGATCCCAGTTCACCGAGGCCAGCATGTTCAGGCCAATGATGTTAAACGCCAGCGTGCCGAAGACCAGCGAGGCCACGCCCAGGCCGCCCAGGTAGATGGGGCCAACTTGGGCGTTGCCCAGCTTGCCGAGCCAATAAAAGAAACCGGGGGTCTCGCCAAAGCGGGCTTCGTTGCCGGGGCCGAGCGGGACGCCGTGGTGTAGCGGGCCGGTGGCCTGCACAGTGGTAAATAGGTTTTGGTATTGAGCCATGATGTTCTCCTATGCCTGTACGGTTTAGCGCCAGATCGGCAAGTTGAGCCACCAGCCCCACCATTCGGGCCAGCCGCGGCTCCAGAAGGGGCCGCTGATGACAATGCACAGCGCGCTGAACAGCACGGCCGCCAAAGCCAGAAACAGGCCGACGCGGTGAATGCCCAGCGTGCCCACCGAGTAGCCAATGATGTCCCGGAAGAAGGTATCTTCATGCTCAGGCGTTTTGACGGTCTCGCCTTTGGCTGGGTTGGTCGCAGACAGGACCAAGGCGCCATGCAGCGATAGCGCTAGCGTGGTGGCAAAGAAAAAGCTCACCGCCAGCATGTGCGCTGGGTTGTAGTGAAAGTGCAGGTATTGGTAGCCCACGTTGGAGACCCAGTCCAGGTGGCTGAAGATGCCGTAGGGAAAACCGTGGCCCCAGGCGCCAAGCAGCACCGGGCGCACCACCACCAGCGTGACATACGCCAGGATGGCCACGCCAAAGGCGAACGGCACATGCAGGCCCATGCCGAGCTTTCGGCAGATTTCAATTTCCCGCATCATCCACGAGACGAAGGCGCCAATGGCACAGACCGTGATGAGCTGCCACAGGCCGCCTTCCATCAGCGGCGCAAAGCGCAGGCCATACGACAGGTCGGGCGGGGCGATGCTGATCTGCCACAGGTTCCAGGTCGGCCCTTGCGAGGCGCCCCAGAGAATCAGGGCGGTTCCGAGGAACGAGAAAAACAGCGTGGTCACGCCGAAAAAGCCGACGAAGAAGGGGCCGACCCAAAAGTCGAACAGATCACCACCGACCAGGGTGCCACCGCGCACGCGGTATTTTTTTTCGAAGCTGAGCATGGCCATGTCGGCTCTCCTGTCGCTTGAGAGAATTCTTGTTGGAAATACGCGCCTGTTTGCCAGTCAGACGTTGCGGCTCTTGAGGCCACTGAAAAAAAGAGCGGATGCCGTGCCTGCCTAGGCGCGGTGCGGCATCCGCACTTCGCCTGAAATCAGGACTTTGCTGCGGGAACCGCTGCTGGCATGGGCGCGTTCTGCGCTGCTGCCGCCACCGGTTTCTTTGCACCGTCGAGCCAGTTGAACTTGTTCGTGCTCAGCAAGATGAGGTGAATCATCGCGGCCAGCGCAAACAGGAACACGGCTTGTGCCACCATGGCACGTAACGGGTCGAAAAGACGCCAAATTCTCCACATGGTCAGTACTCCTTAAATGATGTGAGACATGAGTGTGTAAACCGCTGCATGGACGCCCGAGAAGAGGCTGGCTTTTTGCTCAGCGCCGGGCAGCCAGTTTTGCCAATGCAGCCCGACCAGTTGGCCGAGAAGCGCAATGGACAGCAGCAGCACAAAGCACGGGGCAAAAATCAGGACAAGCGTGAGCTTGTCATCCCGGTGGGATGGCTTAGGTGAGTAAGACATGTCGTTCATGGCAGTTTCTCCATTCATGCTAGGGAACCGAACTTAGAACCAGGGTCTCCACGCCCACACCAAAGCATGTGCCACCACGGCGATTGCCGTGAAGCCCACAAAACCTTGGATGTAGTACGTGTGAAACTCCTGAGCTTCCTCGTCCGTCAGGCCGGAAATTGAAGTCCGTGTAGACATACGAATGCTCCTTTTAAAAAGGCCAGATGGCCTGCGTTGCGCACAGCCCGCGCAACATGGGCATCCGCAGCAAATTGCCACGACATTCAATGAGGGCCGCGCTCATGCCGGCTCTCCCAATCCGAGTTCGGCGCCGGCCAGGGCCACATGGCCCTCGGTCACCACGGCGGCCTGGGCCTCGCGCGCACGCTGCTCGGCGTGGTCGCGCAGGCGCTTCGCCGCAGAAATTTGCACCAGCACCGGCTGGCTGGCCACCAGGGCGTGCAGCCGCATTTGCGCTTGGTCTTCCCAGGGCGTGGCAGCGGGCTCGCTGGCGCGGGCCAGGGTGGCCGGGGCCTTGTCGATGTCGGTGCCTAGGGGCAGGATGTGGAACAGCGCGTCAAACAGCGCGTTGCACACCTCTTGAATCAGGTAGCTTGCGCCGCTGTAGCCCATGAAGGGCGTGCCCGTGTGGCGGCGGATGATGGCGCCGGGAAACGAGGCAGGAATGAAGGCTGCGCGCATGGGGCCTGAGCTACCGGCTTCGGCCAGATACATGCGCTCGTTGTAGCTGCCAAAGAGGATCAGCGGTGTCTGCTTGTGCACCATGTCGCGGATGGCGGCGTTGTCGGTTTTCTGGCCGGGCAGGCGCGACACGGCAAAGCGACAGGGCAGGCCCATCTCGCCTTCCAAAAAGCTTTTCAGGCCGCGCGTGTAGGTGTCGGTGGCCACCACGGCAAAGCTGGCGGTGGCAAAAAAATCTTGCGTCACCGAGCGCCACAAATCCCACACGGGTTTGAGCGTGGTGTGCTTTTCGCGCTCGATGAAGGGCTCGGGGTCCAGGCCCAGGATCTCGCCGAGCTTGCGTAAAAAAGCGGTGGTGCTGTGCAGGCCGATGGGCGCTTGCAGGTAAGGGCGGTCGAGTGCTTCGCAGAGCATGCGGCCGAACTCGCGGTACATGCAGATGTTGGCGTCGGCCTCCACCAGTTGCGAGACTTGCGCCAGGTGGCTGCCCAGGGGAAAGACCAGGTTGATGTCGGCGCCTATGCCTTCGACCAGGCGGCGGATTTCGGCAATGTCTGAGGCGCTGTTGAAGTTGCCGTAGCAGGGGCCGATGATGTTGACTCTAGGCTTTTCGCCTTCTTTGCGTTTGCGTGCTGGCACTTTTTTCATGCCGTACTCGGTCCACAGCCAGTACATGGCGCGGTTGGCGCACTGCCACTGGTCTTCGTCAATCGTGCGCGGCAAAAAGCGCATGAGGTTGGTGCCCTCGGGCGTGACGCCGCCGCCAATCATCTCGGCAATGGAGCCGGTCACCACCACGGCGGGCAGGTCCGGGTCCAGCACGGCGTGGGCCTTTTTCATGGCGCCTTCGGTGCCTTCGCGGCCGAGCTGCTCTTCAGCCAGACCGGTCACCACGATGGGTAACTCATGCGGGGGCAGGGCGTCTGTGTAGTGCAGCACGCTGGTCACCGGCAGGTTCTCGCAGCCCACGGGGCCGTCGATCACCACCTGCAGGCCCTTGATGGCCGTGAACACATAGACCGCGCCCCAGTAGCCGCCCGCGCGGTCGTGGTCGATGACGTAGTTCATCGGCGGCTTGTGAGCAGGTTTGTCGGCGCTCATGATCCGATGGCCTCCTGGGCAGCGCGGATCTTGGCTTTCTTTTCGCGCTGGCGCTTCATGTCGGCGCGGAACTCAGGATGCGTCTGTGGCAGCTCGCTCCACACGCCGGCCTGGTCGGCCTTGCCCACGTCACCGAAGAAGGCGTTCATGGTGTCAAAGCGGGCCTGGTTGCCCATGGCGCCGTTGATCACTTGCACCAACGAGCCCGCAGCGCCAGCGCCCATGAGCGGTCGGGCGGAAATGAGGTTGGTGAAGTAGA
This sequence comes from Polaromonas sp., assembly GCA_040400935.1. GTDB lineage: Bacteria > Pseudomonadota > Gammaproteobacteria > Burkholderiales > Burkholderiaceae_C > Polaromonas. The sequence goes on along the minus strand of JBBAPH010000016.1, from coordinate 13,415 downwards.
GCGACGGGATGCCGGCTTCCTTGGCGAACTGCACCACGGGCGTGGTGCCAATCGCCAGATTCGGCTTGAATTCTTGGACCGCTGCCAGGTCTTGCTCGAGCGAGGCGCGGAACTGCACATGCACGCCCTTGGCTTCGAGCCAGGCCGCGTCATGCGCGTTCCAGGGGGTGGCGGGGCAGGCCGAGCCGACGTAGCGCAAATCGGCGCCGCACTCAACCAGCCAACGGGCCACCAGCAATTCGGAGCCTTCGTAGCCGCTCAGGGTGATGCGGCCCTCAATCTTGGTGTTCGCCAGCACGGCGCGAATCTGCGCCAGGGCCTGGTTGCGCGCCAGGTCGATCTTGACCTGCGACACACCAGTGGCCTGGCCGATGGCGCCCAGCCAGTCGTGCGTGCCGTCAATGCCCACGGGCGCCGAGCCGATGATGGGCCGACCGGCGGCCTGGAACTCGCGGATGGAAGCGGTGTAGAAAGGGTGGATGGCAGCGACTGCCGCGCCGTCCAGCGCCGAGTACAGCTCGCGCCACTCGCGGGTGGGCGCCACGGTGCCTACGTCCAGGCCCATGGGGGCCAGCATCTGGCCTATGAACATCGGGTCGGCCGGGAACATTTCGCCCAGCAGGGTGATGGTGGGCTTGCCCGAGCGGCCTTTGGCGGGTGCGGGCACGGGGCCGGCCATGATTTCTTGCCGGGCGTAGCGCAGCATGGCGCCGGTCAGCACGTCCTTGGCTTCGGCATGGGTGGGCACGCCAAAGCCGGGCACGTCGATGCCGATGATGCGCACGCCGTTGATGGAGGGCGGCAGCAGCTGCAGCGGCACGCCGCTGGCGGTGGGCACGCACAAATTGATGATGACGATGGCGTCCAGCTTGGCAGGATCCGCCTGGGCGTGCACGGTCTCGCGGATGTCTTCAAACAGCTTGCCGGTGACCAGGCTCTCTGAGTTAAACGGCACGTAGCCCACGCTGCGGCGCGCGCCGTAAAAGTGGCTGGTGAAGGTCAGGCCGTAGACGCAGCAGGCCGAGCCCGAGAGGATGGTGGCGGTGCGCCGCATGCGCAGGCCCACGCGCAGCGAGCCAAAAGCCGGGCACATGCTTTGTGGCTGGTCGTGCGGGCCCTTGGGGTAGTCGGCGGCGTACTGGTTGAGGACTTCGCTCTTGCCCGCTGCGGCGGCGGCCTGCAGCATCACATCGCCACCGGCATGGCAGCCCATGCCGTCCACGGCCGGTGCAGCCTGAACAGGGGTGATGGGGATGATGGTGGCCATGGGGGCTGTTCCTTCAGGCGGCGTCGTAGACCACTTCAAGCGAAGGCTTGGTGACGGTGGTGACGCCGCACATGTCGAATTCGGTGGCGGGCTCGAGCACCACGTTGCGGCCCACGATGTCGGCGCTGAAGAGGCCAAGGAGGCCGTCTTGCGTCATGGGCGTGGGGCGCACGGGCGGGGCGTCAGCCACCTCCTGCGCAAGACCTGCAAACAGCGGGCCCCATTCGCCGTCAGGGCGGCCGATGATCTCGTAGCTGGCGCTCTTGCGGCGGATGTCTTCGTTGGCCGGAATCGCGGCCAGGATGGGAATGCCCACCGCTTCGGCAAAGGCGGCTGCTTCACCGGTGCCGTCGTCCTTGTTGATGACCACACCGGCCACGCCGACGTTGCCACCGAGCTTGCGGAAGTATTCGACCGCCGAGCACACGTTGTTGGCTACATACAGCGACTGCAGGTCGTTGCTGGCCACCACGATGACTTTTTGGCACATGTCGCGGGCAATGGGCAGGCCAAAGCCGCCGCAGACCACGTCGCCCAGGAAGTCGAGCAGCACGAAGTCAAAGCCCCACTCGTGAAAGCCCAGCTTTTCCAGCGTTTCAAAGCCGTGGATGATGCCGCGCCCGCCGCAGCCGCGGCCGACTTCAGGGCCACCGAGTTCCATGGCGTAGACGCCGTCGCGTTTGAAGCACACGTCGCCAATGGCCACGGTTTCACCGGCCAGCTTTTTCTTGGACGAGGTCTCAATGATGGTTGGGCAGGCCTTGCCGCCGAAGAGCAAGCTGGTGGTGTCGCTCTTGGGGTCGCAGCCGATCAGCAGCACTTTCTTGCCCTGCTGGGCCATCATGTAAGACAGGTTGGCCAGCGTGAAGCTCTTGCCAATGCCGCCCTTGCCGTAAATGGCGATGATCTGGGTTTCTTTCTTGACCTCGCCGGTGTGCACCGGGTCCGGCTCTTGGGCGGCTTCGCGGCGCAGGCTTTCCATGAATTTCACGGTCTGCACTTTGCCGGCTTCCAGGTTGGTGGGGGATGCGCTCATCAGTGTCTCCAGTCCAGAACCATCTTGAGGCACTCCGGGTCGCCAAAGGCCACCTCGTAAGCATCGTGCGCACGCCCAGGGTTCTGGGTGTGCGTGATCAATCCGTCCAGGCTGAGCACGCCGCTGTGAACCAGTTCGGTCACAGCCAGCAGGTCGGCCCGCTTCCATTCGGCGGCCACGCGGATCTGCGCTTCACGCATGAAGGCCGGGGCGTAGGCGAAGGCAATTTTTTCTTTGTAGAAACCGGCCAGCACCACTTCGCCGCCGGGGGCCAGGCGGGGAATGACGCGGTCCAGAATGCCGGCGTCGCCGCTGACGTCGTAGATGGCGGCGTAGTTTTTGCGGTCGTCGTCTTCAGGCGCGACCACGCTGTAGCCCTCAGCGCCTTGACGGCGCTCGGCGTTCGTTTCCCACACCACAGGGGCGGGCAGGCCGGCGGCCACCGTCAGGCGCGCCAGGAGGCGGCCCATGATGCCGTGGCCAATGATGAGTTGCGGCGGTGTGGCCGGGTCGCGGGTGCCGCCCAACGCCACGCTGTGATAAGCCGTAGCGGCCAATGCCAACAAGGTAGCTTGGGCGCCGAGTGCGGCGTCGATCTTGACCACGCGGCCGTGCGGCACGATCAGGCGTGAACCGGCGCCGCCAAAGAGGTTGTGCACGCCTTCGAAGCTGTGCGAGCCGGGGACAAACACCTGATCACCCACTTGCAGGGTGCAGTCGCTGCCGGGGTGCACCCGCACCACCGTGCCGACAGTCTCGTAGCCAGGGACCAGCGGGTAGCCCATGCCAGGAAAGGGCGGCATGCTGCCGTCCCAGAGCAAACGCTCGGTACCGGTGCTGATGCCGCTGAACGTGACTTCGACCTCGATGTCGCCAGGGGTAGCCGCCCGCAAGTCCAAGGACCGCACCGAGAGCTGGCAGGGACTTTGGAAAACGATGGCGGAAGCTTGCATGAGGTGTATTCTTGAGTTGACAGTACGGTGTGTCAATCTAAATTGACGCAATTGGCGGTTTATCGTGGTTTTTATAGGGAAAACACTTAGATCGGGCCGGCTCAGGCTTTACGACCGGTCAAGATGCTGGCGTGAAGCGGCATGGGATTGGGCACAGGCTGGACCTCTGTGAAGCCGGCGGCCCGCATCAAGGCACTGAGCTCGTCAGCACTGCGCAGTCGGCCTGAGCCCATGGCCAGCAGGTAAAAGTGAAAGTAAGGATCGCTCAGCGCGGGCCGTCCGCCAGGCTGGGCCATGGGCTCGGCCAGCAGCAGCTTGCCGCCGCTGGGCAGGGCCTGGTAGATCGAGCGCAGCAGGCCGCACACCATCTCGTCGCTGTGGTCATGGGCCACGCGCAAGAGCGTGACGAGGTCGGCACCTGGGGGCAGCGGGTCGTCAATGAAGCTGCCGCCGTGGGCTGTCACACGCTGAGCGACGCCGGCTGCGGCAATTCGCTCGCGCGCGAGTTGCGCTACTGGCGGCAGATCGAAGAGCATCAGCTCAAGGCCGGGGGCATGTTGGGCCAGCGCCGTGACCCAGCCACCCTGACCGCCACCCACGTCCAGCACGCGGCGGTGCTGGGCAAAGGGGTAGGCGTGGAGCAGCTCTTCAATCAAAAAGCGCTGCGAGGTGGACATCAGCTCCGAGTAGCGGGCTGAGGCGTTGATGGCTGGGGTAGCTTCGTGCGGTGTGAAGGCCTCTGCGGACCCCGCCACAGGCGCATTGCGCGGCTTGCCATCGGTCGAGTAAGGCCAGTAAGCGTGCATGCCCGCTTGCTCGGGGTGGTTGAGCAAGGCCAGCGGGTCGTGCAGGTCGCGGTAGAGCACGGCGTTGTGCTCGATCATCTGGCGTAAGCCCTCGTGCGCGGCCACGGGCGCGCCCAAAGCGCCCAGGCCGTAGCAACCGCCAGCGCGCAACTCCAGGAGGCGCAGCGACAGGGCGGAATTCAACAGGCGCTCCAGGCCGTCGCTCTCCAGCCCGGTCAGGCGGGTCAGTTCGGCCAGCGTGCGCGGCTGCGCCAGCACGGCGTCAAACAGTTTCAGGCGCACCAAGGCCAGCAAGACTTGGCTGTGCACAAAGCCGGCCATGACCTCGAACAAGGCGTTGGCGCGGCGGCGGGTGATCCAGCGGCCCAGCGGATTGCCCAGCGCCCAGCGGTAGAGCTGGGGGCTGGTCATCCAGCGGTCGACCTTGGCTTCGAGTTGCTGGCGCCAGCCCAGCGGCGCAGCGGGGCTGACGGGGGCGGTGGCCGTGTTCACACCAGGGCCGTGCGAGCGGGTAGGCCCAGGGCGATCTGGTCGCAGGCGCTTTTGGGCAGGAGTCGCTCGGACTCGTGCAGCACGATCTGTCGCATGGCGTCGCGGCTGGGGCAGGGCGGTACGGAGTCAATGGCCGCCTGCATGAGCTTCCTGAAATACTCGACCGCACCGACCAGTCCCAGCTCAGCAGCGGTGCTGGGGCGGCCGTGCTGGGCGTCTTGTCCCAGCGGCTTGCCCAGGTCCATGGCTTGGCCCATCACATCGCGAATGTCGTCGGCCACCTGGTAGGCCTCGCCCAGGCATTCGCCCAGGGCGCGCCAGGGGCGCGGGTCGGCGCCTGCCGCTTGGGCGCCAGCGCAGGTGGACGCCACGAACAAGGCGCCGGTTTTGGCGCGCTGGTATTGGCCCAGTTGCACCCGCGACTCGCACTCCCAGGCTTGACCGGCCACGATGCCGTCTGGGGCGCCCGTGCCCCGGCAAATCGTCAGCAGCAAATCGGCCAAGCGTTCGGGTCGTTGGGCGACGTTTTGCGCCAGGGTTTGGTAGGCCAGCACGATCAAGGCGTCACCGGCCAGCAGGGCCAGGGGTTGGCCAAATTGTTTGTGCACCGTGACTTGTCCGCGCCGAGTGTCGGCGTTGTCAAAGCAGGGCATGTCGTCGTGCACCAGTGAGGCGCAGTGCAGCAGTTCAATGCTCACGGCGGCGGCATCGGCCAGGCGCGGCGTGTCGTCGCCGCAGGCATGGGCCACCGCCAGGCAGAGTTGGGGGCGGATACGGGCGCCACCGGGGAATACCGCATGCCGCATGGCGGCCATCAGCCGGGGCGGGGCGGAGGAACTTTGAACCCGTGAGAACTGCAGCTCGAGCGCTTGCTCAATTCGGTTGGTGATGCTCATCGTGCCCCCAGGGTCTGGGATGTCCACAACATGAGACACCTCTATGTGTCAATTTAACATGACACATGAGTTTGTCAAACCTCGCTGGATTTTATTAAGGGTTAACCCTCTATTTGGCGCACGGGGACGGCGGCCGGTCCAGGAAGCACGCTTCGGTCGCGCCACAGTGTCTTCACGTCCAGGCCCTGGCGCTGGACCAAGGATTTTTCTTGCAGGACGTGCTGGTCTTGCCGGATTTGCCCGCGCACTTCAAAAAATCGGCTGGCCACATCGTGCCGGTGTGCGGCCCAGCGCAGGCCATTGCTCAGCGACTTGTTGGCTTGTTCCAGGCTGGTCCAGTGTTGGCGGCTGCGCGCTTCCACCAAGCTGCGAGCTTGGGCGAGTGACAGCCCGGGCAGGCTGGCGCTCAAGGCTTCGGCGCTGGCGGTGTTGATGTTCAGCGCAGTTCGCACGGGCAGAAGGCTGACGTAGGGCGTCAGCCGCGCCAGCGTTGTGGCTGATACGCCCAGCCAGCGCAATTGCTCCAGCCGCTGCGGGAGCACCGGCAGCTGCCCCGCCTCGCCAGCGCCCAAGTCTTTGCTGCTGGCTTGGCGCCAGGCCATGGCCAGGGAACTGAGTTCAACCGCCGGCAAGTCGAGCAACTCAAACAGCCGCTCAAAATCGGCCAGGTCAGCTGGCGATACATTGGGGCCTTCGACCAGGTTGGCAATGTTCAGGCGCGACTGCATGTCCTGGATCTCACCGGACAAAAAAGCGTCTAGCGCGGGGCCGCTGTCTAGGGCGCTGCTGCTTTTTTCCGCGGCCAAAAAGCTCGACAGCCGGGCTTCCTGCAAGGGCAGGGCCCAGGGCTCGCCCAGGTGGTCGGCGCCTCCGTTGCGGCCGTCTTCACGCAAGATCAGGCGGGCCCAGTCGAGCGCGCCCAAAAGCAGCCATTGGGCTTGGCTGCGGTCGCGCTCGGCGCTTTCCACCTCGGTCACGCGCCACTGCTGCCACAAAGCGGTAGATGCCAGGCTGGCCACCAGGGCGACCGTGAGCAGGGCCGTGAGCAGGGCCGCGCCCGCTTGCCTGGACCGAGCTTTGCGCTGGCCGATCATGACTTGCCGCCTCCCAAGGCGGGGCGTACCCAGTCCTTGCTCAACGCGCCGCCCAGGGGCTGGCCTGCCGACAAGTTAAGCACCAGCCGGATGCCGTCGGGCACCGGCGCGATGGCGGGATTGGCCACAGGGCTGGCAGCGGGACCGACGGTGTTGGCCGCCGAAGGCGTACCCGCCGACGACAACGGATTGCTCCAAGCGCCCTCCCGGAAAAAGAACAGCTGCCATTGGTCCAGCCCGACCACGGCGACTTCACCGGGTCGCAAGGCGCCGCCCGCGCTTTGCGCCCACTGCTGGGCCTGCGTCCAGCTTTTTTGCAGATCGCCTCGACTGCGTACCGGCGGTGATTGCCAACGCACCCAGCTGCCTTTGCCGCCGTGCTGGCTGGCCACATTCAGTCGCGCCCAGCCCACCACCATCAAGGCCCCGTCGGGCCGGCTCAGGTCGCGGCGGGTCAGGCGCAGCACGCGGCCGTCAAACTCCACGCCTGGCACATCGCCGGTTTCCATCAAGGCGTCGAGGTCAGCGCTCCATTGCGCCAGGCCGGTCTGCAGCGTGGCGACGCCGTCCATGCGCTCGCGCACCTGGGTTTGCGCGCCCACCATGCCGTCTATGCCGCGCCAGCTCATCAGGGCCAGCAAGGCCATCACGCTGAGCGCGACCAAGAGCTCGATCAGCGTGAAGCCTCGAATCCGGCGAGCACAGTGCTGGCTTGGCATCAGTAGCGCCCCACCACGGTGGCCAGCACGCGCAGGGGCTGGCCCGCCTCGTTGCGCACCTGGGCCTGCACCCGCAAAAAGTTGGGGTTGGGCGTGGTCGCCACGCTGAGCGTGCCGGGCAGGATGCGGCCGGCTTGCTCGCAGCTGAAGTCGCTGTCGCCCACACCGGGCATCTGCTTGGACAGGCGGGTTTTAATGAGTTCGTTTTCCACGCAGAGCTGGGCCAGCAAGCCATCGCTCTGGCGTGCAGCGTGCAGCACCAGCGCATTGCTGGCTTGCACACCCGCCGCCAGCGCCACGGCCACGATGGCCAGGGCCACCAGCACTTCAATCAGCGTGAAGCCTTTGTTGGCTTTGCTTGGTGGGCGCTGCCTCACGGCGCGGCTTCCACGGCAAAAGGCCGCAAGCCGTCGCTGGCTATGCGCAGGCTGGCACTGGCCAGCCGCAGCGTGACAGCTTGGGCCGGCAGCAGCGGTTCCGGCCCCAGCAAGAGCACGGGCGCGGTGCCTGTCGGCCCTTGCACCTCGATGGCTGGCGTGAGCCAGGTCTGCGGAGAATTGTTCTTGGCCAAGGCGCTGCCTTCAAAACGGTAGCCACCGGCTTGCGCGCGCCACAACACGGGCTGGCCGCTGGTGCGCGACAAGGCTCTGGCGCTTTCGAGTTGGGCGATCAGCCGCTGGGCGTCGCGCTCCAGCGCTTGGCTGCTGCTGTCGCGTAGCGCAAAGCTCACGCCCGCCGTGGCAATGGCGATGATCGTCACCACCACCATGAGTTCGAGCAGAGTGAAACCGGCGGCAACCCTTCGGCCCTGCGGCCGAGAAGGGCGACGAGACAAGGCGGCTGGGCTTATTGCCACGAGCCGATGTCGGCGTTCTTGCCTTCGCCGCCGGCCTGGCCGTCTGCGCCAAAGGACAGTACGTCGACCTCGCCCTTGAGGCCGGGGTTCATGTACTGGTACGGCCGGCCCCAAGGGTCGCTGGGCAGCTTGTCCAGGGTGGGGCGCCAGTTGGGCGGCGTCGGGGCGGCGGCCGGGCGGGCTACCAGGGCTTGCAGGCCTTGCTCGGCCGTGGGGTAGCGCTGGTTGTCCAGCTTGTAGAGCTTCAGGGCTTGGCTCAGGTTGGCAATGTCGGTGCGGGCGGCGGTGACGCGCGCGTCGTCGGCCCGGTCCAGCACATTGGGCACGATCAGCGCGGCCAGCACGCCAATGATGACCAGCACGACCATCAGCTCGATCAGGGTGAAGCCGCGTTGCAGGCCGGCTTGAGCAGCACGTGCCGTGCGCTGACGCAGGGTGGGGGCGAAAGAGGGGTTTTGCATCGCGTCAATGATAATTCGCGAATGCAACACAAGTGGTTCTTAAAGTTACTGACGGCCTTGGTCTGGGGCCTGGCCGCTGCCAGCGCGGTGTACTGGGGCTTACGCATCAGCCAGACCGGCGCGGCCCCTGCCATGACGGCTTCTGCTGAGCCAGCGGCTTTGCCCACTGCGGACCTTGTCGCCTTGGCCCGCTTGCTGGGGCACCAAGCGGCTGTGGCCGAGCAAGCCGCTCCCACCAGTCAGCGCTGGGCCTTGCTGGGTGTGATTGCCCAGGGCCGCCAAGGCGTGGCCTTGCTGTCGGTGGACGGCAAGCCGCCTCGGCCTTATGCGGTGGGCAGCGCGCTTGACGAATCTTTGACGTTAAAAGCCGTTGGGCCGCGCCATGTGGAGTTGGCGGCCAAGGGCGCACCCGAGTCGTCCGCCGTGCAGCGCCTGCAAATACCCGCCCAGGAAGAGCAGGCTGTGCCGGCTGGGCTGATTCTGGGCGCTGCTCCGAAACCTTGAACAGTCTTTGAACGGGCTCTGAACCGGGTCTGGACGGGCTTACTGCGCGGCCCAGCCGCCGTCCATGCTCCAGGCCACGCCGCGCACGTTCTTGCCAGCGGACGAGCAGAAAAACACCGCCAAATCACCCAGCTCTTCGGGGGTGGTGAACTGCATCGACGGCTCTTTTTCGCCAAGCAGCAAGCGTGTGGCTTCTTCGTTCGTGATCTTCAGCGCAGCAGCCTTGGCGTCGACCTGCTTTTGCACCAGTGGCGTGAGCACCCAGCCAGGGCAAATCGCGTTGCAGGTCACGCCGCCCACGGCGTTTTCCAGGGCGGTGACCTTGGTCAAACCCACAATGCCGTGCTTGGCTGCCACATAGGCCGACTTTTCAGCCGAGCCCACCAGCCCGTGGACAGACGCCACGTTGATGATGCGGCCCCAGTTGGCCGCTTTCATGGCCGGCAAGGCCAGGCGCGTGGCATGAAAGGCGCTGGATAAATTGATGGCGATCACCGCGTCCCAGCGCTCAATGGGAAAGTCTTCGATCTTGGCCACATGCTGAATGCCAGCGTTGTTCACCAAGATATCGACGCGGCCGAAACGCTCGGCAGTAAAGGTCATCATCGCGGCAATCTCGGCGGGCTTCGTCATGTCCGCACCATGAAAAGCCACTTGCGCGCCGTGGGTGGCTACGCCCGCCACCTCGGCCTCTGGTCCGCTGCTGTCACCAAAACCATTGAGCACGACATTCGCTCCCTGCGCGGCCAGGGCCTTGGCCAGGCCCAGGCCAATGCCGCTGGTGGAGCCGGTGACGAGGGCGGTTTTACCTTGGAGCATGAAAAGTCCTTTGCGTGAATTGGGGTGAAAATGGTTCAGTCGGGCCGATGCTTGGGTCATTATCAAGCCTGTCGTTTGCGGTTTTCTTGCGCTCAATCCCTGACGTGCCAGTCCTTTTTTGATCCCTTTTTTGCTTCTTTTCTTGAGCGTGCCATGACCTCACCTTCGCTTCATTTTGTGGATTGCCCCGGAGCCCTGTCACGCCAAGGTGGGCCGCGCCGCATGGCTTGTTGGCAGTGGGGCCAAGCCGACAGCGCGCAAGTGGTGCTGTGCGTGCATGGCCTCACGCGCCAGGGCCGCGACTTTGACGAACTGGCCAAGAGCCTGCTGGCCCGAGCCAGCGCGCAAGGCCAATCCCTGCGCGTGATCTGCCCTGACGTGGCTGGCCGCGGCCACAGCGACTGGCTGGCCGACCCCATGGCTTACGCCGTGGGCACTTACGCGGCCGACATGCTGGCCTTGCTGGCTCAGCTGCACAGCCAAGCAGCGATCGAGCAGTTGGACTGGGTCGGCACCAGCATGGGCGGGCTGATCGGCATGCTGGTTTGCGGCCAAGCCGGCTTGCCCCTGCCGGTGCCCGTGCGCCGGCTGGTGCTCAACGATGTGGGCCCCACGCTGGACTGGGTGGCGCTGCAACGCATTGCGGGCAATCTCGAGCAGGTCCGCGAATTTGCCAATGTAGACGCCGCCGCGCAGGCCCTGCGTCAAATGGCCGCCGGCTTTGGCCCGCACAGTACCCAGCAATGGCTCGCCCTGTGCCGGCCCTTGCTCAGGCCTTTACAGGGCGAGCTTCTCAGCGACGACACGCCCTGCAAGCTGCATTACGACCCGGTCATTGCCGTTCCGGTGCGCGAAGTCACCGAAGAAAGCACCCAGCGGTCCAACACCGTGCTGTGGGCGTGGTACGACCACATCAGCGCGCAAACCTTGTTGGTGCGCGGCGCGGACTCGGACCTGCTCAGCCACGCCACGGCCGTGGCCATGACCGAGCGCGGGCCGCGCGCGCAGCTGGTGGAGTTTGCGAGCGTTGGCCATGCGCCCACCTTGATCGCACCCGATCAACAGGCCGCTGTGCTCGACTTTTTGCTGGGCGCATGAAAGCCACCTAGAGCCATGAAAAGCACCCAAGCTGACGCGGTTGATTCGGCCGTAACCAGCAATCCGTCGATCGTCGCCGCCACGGCGGACAGCCTGCCGGACCAGCCGCAGGCGCTGGTGCGTGCCCGCGCCTTTGCCGAGCCGCTGATAGGTGGCGAAACGCTGGACGCCGGCGAGAACATCTTGGCCCATGCCGATGCGGTAGCCGCGATTCTCAAAGGCATAGGCGGCTCCGAAGCCATGCAGGCAGCGACGTACTTGGTCTATTCATGCGAGCACCTGAACAAGCCGCAAGAAGTCATCACCAAAGCCTTTGGCGCCAGCTTTGCTGCGCTGGCCGTGGAAACCACCAAGCTGGTCAACGTGCAGCGCCAGGCCCGCAGCGCGCATGCCGCGGCCCAGCTCACCGAAGACCCCGCCGCCCAGGCCGAGAACGTGCGCAAGATGCTGCTGGCGTTTTCGCGCGACTTGCGCGTGGTCATGCTGCGCCTGGCTTCGCGCCTTCAGACCCTGCGCTTTCACGCGGCCAGCAAACAAGCGCCGACGGCCAGCCTGGCGTATGAGTCGCTGCATGTGTTTGCGCCGCTGGCCAACCGGCTGGGCATTTGGCAGATCAAGTGGGAACTCGAAGACCTGGCGTTTCGGTTCTTGGAGCCGCAAACCTACAAAGACATTGCCCGCCTGCTCGACGAAAAACGCACGGAACGTGAAGGCTTCATGGAGGCCCTGCGCGCGCAGCTCGAGCGCGAGCTGAACCAGCAAGGCATTCCCGCCACGGTGCAGGGCCGGCCCAAGCACATCTACAGCATCGTCAAAAAGATGCGCGGCAAGTCCCTGGGCTTTGACCAGGTGTTTGACATCCGGGCGCTGCGCGTGATCGCCGCTGACGTGAAGGGCTGCTACGCCGCGTTGGCCTATGTGCAGGCGCAGTTCGAGCCCGTGCCCGGCGAATTTGACGACTACATCGCCAAGCCCAAGCCCAACGGCTACCAGTCGCTGCACACCGTGGTGCGCGACCCGTCGGGCCGCGCCATTGAAATCCAGATCCGCACCCAGGCGATGCACGACCACGCCGAAAGCGGCGTGGCCGCTCACTGGGCCTACAAAGAAGCCGGCACCAAGGGCTATGCGGGCGTGTCGGCCACCAGCGAGTACGACGCCAAGATCGCCGTGCTGCGACAACTGCTGGCCTGGGAGCGCGATCTGTCGCAGCCGCTGGCCGCCCAGGCACGCGGCGCCAACCAAGGTTTGTTTGAAGACCGCATCTACGTGCTCACGCCGCAAGCCGCCGTGGTCGAGTTGCCTCAGGGCGCCACGGCGGTGGACTTTGCCTACAGCGTGCACACCAACCTGGGCCACCGCTGCCGGGGCGTGCGCATTGACGGCGCCATGGTGCCGCTTAACACGCCGCTGCAAAACGGCCAGACGGTGGAAGTCATCAGCGTCAAAGAAGGCGGGCCGTCACGGGATTGGCTCAACCTCGAACTGGGCTTTTTGTCCAGCCACCGCGCCCGTGCAAAGGTGCGCGCCTGGTTCAACGCGCTGGCCATGGAGCAAACCGTGGCGCGTGGCCGCGAAGCGGTTGAAAAGCTGTTGCAGCGCGAAGGCAAGACCGCCATCAAGCTCGACGACCTGGCGAGTCAACTCGGCTTCAAAGCGGCGGATGATTTGTTTGAAGTGGTGGGCAAAGACGAGTTCTCGCTGCGCACCATCGAGAACATGCTCAAGCCGCCCGAGCCCGCGCTGTCGCAAGACGACTACGTGCTCGCCCGCAAAGCCCGGCCGCAAAACGCACGCCAAGCCAAAGGTGGCGTGCTGGTGGTCGGCATTGATTCCTTGCTCACGCAACTGGCCAAATGCTGCAAGCCCGCACCGCCCGACGCCATTCTTGGCTTCGTCACCAAAGGCAAGGGCGTCAGCATTCACCGCAGCGACTGCAGCAACTTTCGCAACATGGCCTCAGGCAGCCCGGACCGCGTGATCGAAGTCCAGTGGAGCGGCGCACCGGCTGTGGCCGGCGGGCTGTACCCCGTGGATGTGGCGATTGAAGCGGCCGACCGCCAGGGCTTGCTGCGCGATATTTCCGAGGTGTTTTCCAAGGAAAAAATGAACGTCATTGGCGTGCAGACGCAGTCGGTGAAAGACAACCGCGGCGGCACGGCCTGGATGACCTTCACGGTGGAAGTCGGCGACTCCGGCCGGCTCAACCAAGTCCTCAAAGCCGTGGCCGAGGTTGGGGGCGTTCGGAGTGCGCGCAGACGTTGAAAAGCAAATTTGATCTGACCGGCTGAGACCGTTCGTTTGCCCTGCTACAATGCAGAGATCGAATAGACTTCAGGCGCATAGCTCAGCTGGTTAGAGCACCACCTTGACATGGTGGGGGTCGTTGGTTCGAGTCCAATTGCGCCTACCAA
>JBBAPH010000015.1:61384-87415 GCA_040400935.1 Polaromonas sp. | reverse complement strand
CCATGGAAGAAGGTCTGCGTTTCGCCATTCGTGAAGGCGGTCGTACCGTCGGCGCTGGCGTTGTGGCCAAGATCCTCGCCTGAGCCTGCGGTTCACTGCCAACCAATTTGAGGGTTTCGTAGGGGTATAGCTCAATTGGCAGAGCGTCGGTCTCCAAAACCGAAGGTTGTAGGTTCGATTCCTACTGCCCCTGCCACTTGTCCAAGTCTGCTCGCCGACTTGGCGGGTGGGATGAAAAAGAAACGAAAAATCAAGCCCGCCGCAAGTCTTGGACTTTGGCGGGCTTAAGTGTCTGATCAGGGCACACGAAGAGAAACAGGATATCCGGCAACCATGGCCTCTACTGAAGTCGAAACCGTCAGCACCGTTGCTGACAAGGCCAAGCTGGCGTTGGCTATTGCGCTGGTGCTCGGTGCATTGGCCGGCTTCTACCTGACCGCCAAGCAAGGCCAGATCGCCCAGTGGGGTGTGCTGATCGTTGGTTTGGCGGCGGCGGTGTTTGTGTTTGGCATTTCTGAGTCCGGCAAGCAATTGCTGGCGTTTGCCCGCGACGCCGTGCGCGAGGTGAAAAAAGTCGTCTGGCCCACCCGCCGGGAATCGATCCAGATGACTTTGTACGTGTTTGGCTTCGTCGTGATCATGGCGCTGTTTTTGTGGCTCACCGATAAAGCACTCGAATGGGTGTTTTACGACCTGATACTGGGGTGGAAAAAATAATGAGCGACATCAACCTTTCCGCAGGTGCTGAGGCGACTGGCGACGCCGCCGAGTCTTTTCAGCCCACCGCTGGCATGCAGTGGTACGTCGTGCACGCTTACTCAGGCATGGAAAAAGCTGTCGAACGCAACATCGTCGAGCGCATCAACCGCGCCGGCATGCAGTCCAAGTTTGGCCGTTTTCTGGTGCCCACTGAAGAAGTGGTCGAGATCAAGAATGGCCAGAAAAAAACCACCGAGCGTCGCTTTTTCCCTGGCTACGTGCTGGTGGAAATGGTCATGGACGATGAGACCTGGCACTTGGTCAAGCACACCAACAAGGTGACGGGTTTTGTGGGTGGCGCTAAAAACCGCCCGGCCCCCATTTCCGAGTCGGACGTTCGCAAGATCGTCGAGCAGATGCAAGTCGGCACCGACAAGCCCCGCCACAAGGTGGAGTTTGAAACCGGCGAATACGTGCGCGTCAAAGACGGTCCGTTCACGGACTTCAACGGCACGGTCGAAGAAGTCAATTACGACAAGAACAAAGTGCGCGTGTCTGTGACCATTTTTGGTCGGGCCACGCCGGTCGAGCTGGAATTTAGTCAAATTGAGAAAACCTGATCTCAGGTTTTCTCTTTCAAAGCGCTTTGCCACTCAGCGCTCAATAAGCAGAGTGGCATAACCCCCGGGGAGCTGGTGCACCAAGTGCCGGCGTTATCACCCGCAAGGAGAAAAGTATGGCGAAAAAAATCGTCGGCTTCGTCAAGCTGCAAGTTCCAGCTGGCAAGGCCAACCCGTCCCCCCCGATCGGCCCCGCACTGGGTCAGCGCGGTTTGAACATCATGGAGTTCTGCAAGGCCTTTAACGCCCAGACCCAAGGTGTTGAGCCAGGTCTGCCACTGCCTGTGGTGATCACGGCTTACGCCGACAAGAGCTTTACCTTCATCATCAAGACGCCTCCGGCCGTCACGCTGATCAAGAAAGCCATCAAGCTGGAAAAAGGTTCGTCCACGCCGCATTCGGCCAAGGTCGGCAAGATCACGCGCGCTCAGCTCGAAGAGATCGCCAAGACCAAGATGAAAGACATGACTGCTGCCGATCTGGACGCCGCTGTGCGCACGATCGCTGGCTCTGCCCGTTCCATGGGCGTTACGGTGGAAGGTGTTGTATGAGCAAGTTGACAAAACGCCAAAAGACTTACGCCGGCAAGGTCGACAGCCTCAAGCTGTACAGCTTTGCTGACGCCATTGGTCTGGTCAAGGAATGCGCAACGGCCAAGTTCGATGAATCCATCGACGTGGCTGTGCAGCTCGGCATTGACGCCAAGAAATCTGACCAAGTCGTTCGCGGCGCTGTGGTCCTGCCTAACGGCACGGGTAAAACCAAGCGCGTGGCTGTGTTCGCCCAAGGCGCCAAGGCTGACGAAGCCCGCGCCGCTGGCGCTGACATCGTCGGCATGGACGACCTGGCTGCCGAGATCAAAGCCGGCAAGATGGATTTTGACATCGTCATCGCTTCGCCAGACGCGATGCGCATCGTCGGTACCCTCGGTCAGGTGCTGGGCCCCCGCGGCCTGATGCCTAACCCGAAGGTCGGCACCGTCACGCCAGACGTCGCTACGGCTGTCAAGAACGCCAAGGCTGGCCAAGTCCAGTTCCGCGTTGACAAGGCCGGCATCGTGCACAGCACGATCGGTCGCCGTTCGTTCGACAACGACAAGCTGCAGGGCAACCTGGCTGCGTTGGTGGACGCGCTGACCAAGGCCAAGCCAGCTTCCAGCAAAGGTGTTTACCTGCGCAAGGTGGCTGTGTCTTCGACGATGGGTGTGGGCGTTCGCGTCGACACGCAAACCATCGCCGCTTAAGAAATTCGGGCCAGGTCGCAAGACCCGGCCCGGTGTGGTGGGCTGCCGGGCATGTTCCGGCAGGTCATCCAGGACCGTTGGCGTGCCGAGCTGGTTTTCCAGTCAGGCACTTAATCAAGACAGCCAACGCAGATGGCGGTCCCGCTGCCAAGATTTTGCAAAGAATCCGAACAGTTGGTCGCTGAATTTAGGCGTGTCGAGCGGTGTCCTTCGGGGCGCTGCAAGACACATTCAAAAGGAGTAGACCTTGAGTCTCAACCGCAGTGAGAAACAAACCGTCATTGATGAAGTGACCGGCCTCGCAGCTAAAGCTCAAACGCTCGTGATGGCGGAATACCGTGGCATCACGGTCGCTGACATGACCCGTCTGCGCAGCCAAGCCCGCGACAAAGGCGTGAACCTGAGCGTGTTGAAAAACACCCTGGCTCGCCGTGCCGTGGCAGGTAGCGCATTCGAAGTTGTCGCCGACCAGATGACCGGACCGCTGATCTATGGCTTTTCCGTCGATGCAGTGGCCGCCGCCAAGGTGGTGGCCGACTTCGCAAAAACCAACGACAAGTTGGTGATTCGCGGTGGTGCATTCGGTGGCAAGACCCTGGATGTCAACGGCGTCAAGCAACTGGCCAACATCCCTTCGAAAGAAGTTCTGCTGGCCCAGGTGTGTGGCTTGCTCATGTCGCCCATGTCGCGTACAGCCGTTGTGCTGGGCGCACTGGCCGCGAAAAAAGGTGAAGCTGCTGCACCAGCCGCTTCCGAGCCTGCAGCCGAAGCGGCCGCAGCGTAACCAACCAACTATTTAGGAAACTACAAAATGGCATTCGACAAAGACGCATTTTTGACCGCGCTGGACAGCATGACGGTTCTGGAACTCAACGACCTGGTGAAAGCCATCGAAGAGAAATTTGGCGTGAGCGCTGCAGCCATGGCTGCACCTGCTGCTGGCGGCGCAGCCGGCGGCGGCGCTGCTGCTGCTGAAGAAAAGACCGACTTCACGGTCATGTTGATGGAAGCCGGCGCCAACAAGGTGTCGGTCATCAAGGCCGTGCGCGAGATCACCGGCCTGGGCTTGAAAGAAGCCAAGGACCTGGTCGACGGCGCTCCAAAAGCAGTCAAGGAAGCCGCCCCGAAAGCGGACGCCGAAGCTGCCAAGAAGAAGCTGGAAGAAGCTGGCGCCAAGGTCGAGCTCAAGTAATTCTTGCGCTCGCAAAGGCTGGAAGACCGGTTTCGGGCTTCCAGCCTTTCGTGCTTTGAAAGTGCACCTCCCAGTGCGCTTAAAAAGCACTGATAAGCAGACTCTGGCGAGTCTTTTTATCAGTGTTTTCTGACCTGACAGCAGAAAACCCCTTGGTTCGGGTGATGTGCAACGCATCGCTGTCCGCCATGGTTGGTAGTGGCCAACCGCCAAGTATTCGTTCGTGTCCATCCAAGCGGAGAACTCATGGCCCCAACTTCAACCTACAGCTATACCGAACGCAAGCGAATTCGCAAAAGCTTCGGCAACCGCGAAAGCGTGTTGGCAGTTCCTTACATGCTGCAAATGCAAAAAGACGCCTACACGGCCTTCTTGCAAGCAGACCGCGCGCCTCAAAAGCGCGCCGTAGAAGGCCTTCAGGCCGCGTTTGAAAACGCTTTCCCCATCGTCTCGCACAACGGTTTTGTCGAGATGAAATTCCTCGAGTACAACTTGGCCAAGCCGGCTTTTGATGTGCGCGAATGCCAGACCCGTGGCCTGACCTTTGCCTCGGCCGTGCGCGCCAAGGTGCAGCTGATCATCTATGACCGCGAGTCCTCGACATCGCAGTCCAAGGTCGTCAAAGAAGTCAAAGAGCAAGAGGTCTACATGGGCGAAGTGCCCCTGATGACCGACAAGGGCTCGTTTGTGATCAATGGCACCGAGCGTGTCATCGTGTCGCAGCTGCACCGTTCGCCTGGCGTGTTCTTTGAACACGACAAGGGCAAGACCCACAGCTCGGGCAAGTTGCTGTTTTCGGCCCGCATCATCCCTTACCGCGGCTCGTGGCTGGACTTCGAGTTCGACCCGAAAGACATCCTGTACTTCCGCGTGGACCGTCGCCGCAAGATGCCGGTCACGATCTTGCTCAAGGCCATTGGCCTGAACCACGAATCCATCTTGGCGAACTTCTTTGTGTTCGACAACTTCCGCCTGATGGACAGCGGCGCGCAAATGGAATTTGTCGCCGAGCGCATGCGCGGTGAAGTCGCCCGTTTCGACATCACCGACAAGACCGGCAAGGTCATCATCGCCAAGGACAAGCGCATCACTGTGCGCCACACCCGTGAGCTCGAGCAAAGCGGCACCACGTCCATCAGCGTGCCTGAAGACTTCCTGATCGGCCGTGTCGTGGCCCGCAACATGGTTGACGCCGAGACCGGCGAGATCATTGCCAAGGCCAACGACGAGTTGACCGAAGCGCTGCTGAAAAAAATGCGTCTGGCCAATGTGACCGACCTGCAAGTTCTGTACACCAACGAACTCGACCAAGGCGCCTATATTTCGCAGACCCTGCGCGCTGACGAAACGGCTGACGAGTTCGCTGCCCGCGTTGCGATCTATCGCATGATGCGCCCCGGCGAGCCGCCAACGGAAGACGCAGTCCAGGCCCTGTTCCAGCGTCTGTTCTACAACCCGGACACGTATGACCTGTCCAAGGTCGGCCGCATGAAGTTCAACGCCCGCGTGGGCCGTGCTGAGTCGACCGGTCCGATGGTGATGACCAACGAAGACATCTTGGCCGTGGTTAAGATCCTGGTTGACTTGCGCAACGGCAATGGCCAGGTTGACGACATCGACCACCTGGGCAACCGCCGCGTGCGTTGCGTGGGCGAGCTGGCCGAAAACCAGTACCGCACTGGTTTGGCCCGTATCGAAAAGGCTGTGAAAGAGCGTCTCGGCCAAGCCGAGCAAGAGCCTTTGATGCCGCATGACCTGATCAACTCCAAGCCGATTTCGGCTGCACTCAAAGAGTTCTTCGGTGCGTCGCAGCTGTCGCAGTTCATGGACCAGACCAACCCGTTGGCCGAGATCACCCACAAGCGCCGCGTATCGGCCCTTGGCCCCGGTGGTTTGACCCGTGAACGTGCCGGCTTTGAAGTGCGCGACGTGCACGTGACCCACTACGGTCGCGTCTGCCCGATTGAAACGCCTGAAGGCCCGAACATCGGCCTGATCAACTCGCTGGCTTTGTACGCCCGCTTGAACGAGTACGGCTTCATTGAGACGCCTTACCGCCGCGTGGTGGACAGCAAGGTCACGATGGACATCGACTACCTGTCGGCCATTGAAGAAGGCAAGTACGTGATTGCCCAGGCCAATGCGGCCCTGGACAAAGAAGGCAAGCTGACCGGTGACTTGGTGTCGGCCCGTGAAAACGGTGAGTCGATCTTGTGCGGCGCCGAGCGCGTGCAGTACATGGACGTGTCGCCCGCGCAGATCGTGTCGGTCGCTGCATCGCTCGTGCCTTTCCTGGAGCATGACGACGCCAACCGCGCGCTGATGGGTGCGAACATGTCGCGTCAGGCCGTGCCTGTGCTGCGTCCGGAAAAGCCGTTGGTCGGCACCGGTATCGAGCGCGTGGCAGCTGTCGACTCCGGCACGGTGGTCACGGCCAACCGCGGCGGTATCGTCGACTATGTGGACGCCACCCGCATCGTGGTGCGTGTGAATGATGCAGAAGCCCTGGCTGGCGAAATTGGTGTGGACATTTACAACCTCATCAAATACCAGCGTTCCAACCAGAACACCAACATCCACCAGCGTCCTGTCGTCAAGCGTGGCGACAAGCTCGCCAAGGGTGACGTGATTGCCGACGGCGCATCCACTGACTTGGGCGAGATCGCCATTGGCCAGAACATGCTGATCGCCTTCATGCCCTGGAACGGCTACAACTTCGAAGACTCGATCCTGATCTCCGAACGCGTCGTGTCTGAAGACCGCTACACCTCGATCCACATCGAAGAGTTGGTGGTCATGGCGCGCGACACCAAGCTGGGCGCAGAAGACATCACCCGCGACATTCCGAACCTGTCGGAAGTGCAGCTGAACCGTCTGGACGAGTCCGGCATCATCTACGTCGGCGCTGAAGTCCAGCCCGGCGACACGCTGGTCGGCAAGGTCACGCCCAAAGGCGAGACAACGCTCACGCCTGAAGAAAAACTGCTGCGCGCTATCTTCGGCGAAAAAGCGTCCGACGTGAAAGACACCTCGCTGCGTGTGAGCCAAGGCTCGCAAGGCACCGTGATCGACGTGCAGGTCTTCACCCGTGAAGGCATCGTGCGCGACAAGCGTGCCCAGCAGATCATTGACGACGAGCTCAAGCGCTTCCGTCTGGACCTGAACGACCAGCTGCGCATTGTTGAAGCTGACGCGTTTGACCGGATCGAAAAGCTGCTGACCGGCAAAGTCGCCAATGGCGGCCCCAAGAAGTTGTCCAAAGGCACGACCATCGACAAGGCTTACTTGGCCGACGTCGAGAAGTACCACTGGTTTGACATCCGCCCTGCCGACGACACCGTGGCTTCGCAGCTCGAATCCATCAAGAACTCGATGGAGCAGACGCGTCACAGCTTCGATTTGGCTTTTGAAGAAAAGCGCAAGAAGCTCACGCAGGGCGACGAGCTGCCAGCCGGCGTGCTGAAAATGGTCAAGGTGTACCTCGCCGTCAAGCGCCGCTTGCAGCCGGGTGACAAGATGGCCGGCCGTCACGGCAACAAGGGTGTGGTCTCCAAGATCACGCCTGTCGAAGACATGCCTCACCTGGCGGATGGAACGCCAGTGGATATCGTGCTGAACCCGCTGGGCGTGCCTTCGCGGATGAACGTGGGTCAGGTGCTGGAAGTGCACTTGGGCTGGGCTGCCAAAGGCCTGGGCCACCGCATCGGTGACATGCTGCAAGAACAAGCCAAGACGGCCGAGTTGCGCAAGTTCATGGAAACGCTCTACAACAATTCGGGCCGCGCTGAAGACCTGAACCAGCTGTCGGATGCCGAGCTGGTGTCCATGGCCAGCAACCTGACGGGCGGCGTGCCATTTGCCACTCCGGTGTTTGATGGTGCCTCGGAAGAGGACATCATGAACATGCTGCAACTGGCCTATCCAGATGACATCGCCAAGACCAAGGGCCTGACCAAGACCCGTACCCAGGCGCAGTTGTATGACGGCCGCACCGGTGACGCCTTCGAGCGCACCACCACGGTCGGTTACATGCACTTCTTGAAGTTGCACCACTTGGTCGACGACAAAATGCACGCCCGTTCCACCGGCCCTTACAGCTTGGTCACGCAGCAGCCGCTGGGCGGCAAGGCCCAGTTCGGTGGCCAGCGTTTCGGCGAGATGGAGGTCTGGGCGCTGGAAGCCTATGGCGCCGCCTACGTGTTGCAGGAAATGCTCACCGTCAAGTCCGACGACGTGCAGGGCCGCACCAAGGTGTACGAGTCCATCGTCAAGGGCGAACACGCCATCACGGCGGGCATGCCCGAGTCGTTCAACGTGCTGGTCAAAGAGATCCGCTCGTTGGGTATCGACATCGAGCTCGAGCGCAGCTAATTAGCAGGAAAGAAAAGGTTCAACCATGAAATCACTACTCGACCTGTTCAAGCAATTCACGCCGGATGAGCATTTCGATGCCATCAAAATCGGCATGGCCTCCCCCGAAAAGATCCGCTCGTGGTCTTTCGGCGAAGTCAAGAAGCCTGAAACCATCAACTACCGTACCTTCAAGCCTGAGCGCGACGGTCTTTTTTGCGCCAAGATTTTTGGCCCTATCAAGGACTACGAATGCTTGTGCGGCAAGTACAAACGCCTGAAACACCGCGGCGTCATTTGCGAGAAGTGCGGCGTTGAAGTCACGCAGACCAAGGTTCGCCGCGAGCGCATGGGTCACATCGACCTGGCCGCACCGTGCGCGCACATTTGGTTCCTGAAATCGCTGCCATCACGTTTGGGCCTGGTGCTCGACATGACGCTGCGCGATATTGAGCGCGTGTTGTATTTCGAAGCCTACGTCGTCACCGACCCCGGCATGACCCCGCTGAAGAAATTCGCGATCATGTCCGAGGACGATTTCGACGCCAAGCAAAAAGAATACGGCGACGAGTTCACCGCCAAGATGGGCGCTGAAGGCATCAAGGACTTGCTCGAAGCTCTGGACCTCGACATCGAGATCGACAAGCTGCGCAACGACCTGACCGGCTCGGAAATCAAGATCAAGAAAAACGCCAAGCGTTTGAAATTGATGGAAGCGTTCAAAAAGTCCGGCATCAAGCCGGGCTGGATGGTGCTCGACGTACTGCCTGTGTTGCCACCGGACCTGCGTCCGCTGGTGCCGCTGGACGGCGGCCGTTTTGCGACCTCTGACCTGAACGACTTGTACCGCCGCGTGATCAACCGCAACAGCCGTCTGCGCCGTCTGCTGGAGTTGAAGGCCCCGGAAATCATTGCCCGCAACGAAAAGCGCATGCTGCAAGAAGCGGTGGATTCGCTGCTGGACAACGGCCGCCGTGGCAAGGCCATGACGGGCGCCAACAAGCGCGCGCTCAAGTCGCTGGCCGACATGATCAAAGGCAAGTCGGGTCGTTTCCGCCAGAACTTGCTGGGCAAGCGCGTGGACTACTCCGGCCGTTCCGTCATTACCGTGGGCCCGACGCTCAAGCTGCACCAGTGCGGTTTGCCAAAGCTGATGGCGTTGGAACTCTTCAAGCCTTTCATCTTCTCGCGCCTCGAAGCCATGGGCATCGCGACCACGATCAAGGCCGCCAAGAAGGAAGTCGAATCCGGCACGCCAGTCGTGTGGGACATCCTGGAAGAGGTCATCAAAGAGCATCCCGTGATGCTCAACCGTGCGCCTACGCTGCACCGTTTGGGTATCCAGGCCTTTGAGCCGATCCTGATTGAAGGCAAGGCCATTCAGCTGCATCCGCTCGTTTGCTCGGCTTTCAACGCCGACTTCGACGGTGACCAGATGGCCGTTCACGTGCCGCTGTCGGTGGAAGCGCAGATGGAAGCCCGCACCCTGATGCTGGCTTCGAACAACATCTTGTTCCCCGCCTCCGGTGAGCCGTCGATTGTCCCGTCGCAAGACGTGGTGCTCGGTCTGTACTACACGACCCGCGACCGCATCAACGCCAAAGGCGAGGGCCTGATCTTCTCCGACACCGGTGAAGTCCAGCGCGCTTTTGACGCGGGTGAAGTCGACCTGAACGCCAAGATCAATGTGCGTTTGACCGAGTACACCAAGAACAAGGAAACCGGCGAGTTCACGCCGTCGACCAAGCTGTGGGAAACCACCGCCGGCCGCGCGTTGCTGTCCGAGATCTTGCCCAAGGGCCTGCCTTTCTCCAACATCAACAAGGCGTTGAAGAAGAAGGAAATCTCCAAGCTGATCAACGTGTCTTTCCGCAAGTGCGGCTTGAAAGAGACCGTGGTGTTTGCCGACAAATTGCTGCAAAACGGTTTCCGTCTGGCCACGCGCTCCGGCATCTCGATCTGTATTGACGACATGCTGGTGCCCAAGGAAAAAGGCGCGATCATTGAGCGTTCCGAAAAGGAAGTCAAAGAGATCGAGCAGCAGTACGTCTCCGGTCTGGTGACCTCTGGCGAGCGCTACAACAAAGTGGTGGACATCTGGGGCAAGGCCGGCGACGAAGTCTCCAAGGTCATGATGGCCCAGCTCGCCAAAGAGCGCACCATCGACCGCCACGGCAAAGAAGTGGACCAGGAATCGTTCAACGCGATTTACATGATGGCCGACTCCGGCGCTCGCGGCTCTGCCGCGCAGATCCGTCAGCTGGCCGGCATGCGTGGCCTGATGGCCAAGCCTGACGGCTCCATCATTGAAACGCCGATCACCGCGAACTTCCGCGAGGGTCTGAACGTGCTGCAGTACTTCATCTCCACGCACGGTGCGCGTAAAGGCCTGGCCGACACGGCGCTGAAAACCGCCAACTCGGGTTATCTGACCCGCCGCCTGTGCGACGTGGTGCAAGACTTGGTCGTGACGCAAGACGATTGCGGCACCAGCAACGGCTCGGTCATGCGCGCCATTGTTGAAGGTGGTGAAGTCATCGAATCCTTGCGCGACCGCGTGCTGGGCCGCACCGTCATTGAAGACGTGTTGCACCCTGAAAACCGTGCACTCGTGGTCAAGGCCGGCGTGTTGCTGGACGAAGACCTGCTGGACGAACTCGAAGCCTCGGGCGTTGACGAAGTCAAGGTCCGCACCGCGCTGACCTGCGAAACCCGCTTTGGCCTGTGCGCCAAGTGCTACGGACGCGACTTGGGCCGTGGCGGCCTGATCAATATCGGCGAAGCCGTCGGTATCATCGCCGCCCAGTCGATTGGCGAGCCCGGCACGCAGCTGACCATGCGGACCTTCCACATCGGTGGTGCCGCTTCGCGCGCCGCCATTGCGTCCAGCGTGGAAGCCAAGTCCAATGGCACCATCGGTTTTAATGCACCGATGCGCTATGTGACCAACTCCAAAGGCGAGTTGGTGGTAATTGCTCGTTCCGGCGAGATCGTTATCACTGAACACGGCCGCGAGCGTGAGCGTCACAAGGTGCCGTACGGTGCGATCCTGACCGTCAAGGCCGACCAGACCATCAAGGCTGGCGCGATCCTGGCGAACTGGGACCCGCTGACCCGCCCCATCATCACGGAATTCGCCGGCAAAGTGCTGTTCGAAAACGTGGAAGAAGGCGTAACCGTTGCCAAGCAGCTCGACGAGGTCACCGGCCTGTCGACCCTGGTGGTGATCGACCCCAAGCGCCGCGGCGCGACCAAGGTGATCCGTCCTCAGGTCAAGCTGATCGACGCCAACGGCAAAGAAGTCAAGATTCCTGGCACCGACCACTCAGTGACGATTGGTTTTCCCGTCGGCGCGCTGGTGCAAGTGCGCGACGGCCAGGAAGTGGGCCCTGGCGAAGTGCTGGCCCGTATTCCTGTGGAAGGTCAGAAGACCCGAGACATCACCGGCGGTTTGCCGCGTGTGGCCGAGTTGTTCGAAGCCCGTACGCCGAAAGACAAGGGCACGCTGGCTGAGATGACCGGTACCGTGTCGTTTGGTAAAGAGACCAAAGGCAAGATTCGCCTGCAGATCACTGATCCTGAAGGCAAGGTCTGGGAAGACCTGGTTCCGAAGGAAAAGAACATCCTGGTGCACGAAGGCCAAGTGGTCAACAAGGGCGAGAGCATTGTGGACGGCCCGGCCGACCCACAAGACATCTTGCGTTTGCTGGGCATGGAAGAGCTGGCCCGCTACATCGTCGACGAAGTCCAAGACGTGTACCGCTTGCAAGGCGTGAAGATCAACGACAAGCACATCGAGGTGATCGTTCGCCAGATGCTGCGCCGTGTGGTGGTCGAGAACGTCGGCGAGTCCAGCTACATCGCTGGTGAGCAGGTCGAGCGCTCGGTCATTCTGGACACCAACGACGCCCTGCGCGCCGAAGGCAAAGTGCCGGCCACGTTCAGCAACTTGTTGCTGGGTATCACCAAGGCGTCCTTGTCGACCGACTCGTTCATCTCCGCCGCTTCCTTCCAGGAAACCACGCGCGTGCTGACCGAAGCGGCCATCATGGGCAAGCGCGACGAGTTGCGCGGCCTGAAAGAAAACGTAATCGTCGGCCGCCTGATCCCAGCCGGTACCGGCATGGCCTACCACGAGGCACGCAAAGCCAAGGACCTGATGGACGACGCCGAGCGCCGCGCCATTGCCGAAGCCGAAGCGGCCGAGTTGGAAGCCCTGCCGACCGAAGGCGAAGGCGCCGAAACGCCAGCGTCCTGACCGCCTGAAGCGCCAGCACCTTAGCCACAAAGCTGAGGTGCGGCGCTTGCAGCCGAGCCCCGCGCCCCTCAAAAGGCGCGGGGCTTTTTTTATGGTTTCGCTGCGTGCGCTGCTGCGCTACAGTGCAACTCTTTGTTTTACTGGCGAGATAGCTCATGAGTAGCAAGTCGATGGTTTATGTAGCGCTGCTGGCGCTGGCCATTTTTTGGGCGGTGGGAGCGCACAACCGTCTGGTGCGGCTTAAAAACGCGATCGCTCGAGACTTCGGCGCGGTCGACACCCAGCTGCGCCTGCGCCACGCACAAATTGCGCAGTTGCTGGAGATGACCGGCCCGCGGCTGAGCGCCGAAGCGCTGGACCAAGTACGCGCGGCCATGGCCCAGTCGGGCGCCGCCCTGGACACGGCGCGCGGCCATCCATCCAGCGGACGAACCATGGCCGCCTTTGCCGAAGCAGAAGGCTTGCTTGACACCGCGCTGACCCACCTCTGGCGCTCGGACGCTGCGGGGCAAGCCTTGCGCGTGGACCCGGGCTTGCGCCAAGTCGCTGAAGGCTTGGGAAGTCTCTATGACAAGCTTGACTTTGCGTGCGAGCCCTACAACCGGGCGGTGCATGACTTCAACCAAGCACAGGCTGAGTTCCCGACCTTGGTGATTGCCCGCATGTTTGGCTTTTGGCCGTCCGCCACGCTGCGCATGGCCGAGCAGCAGGTCAGCCGCGACGTGCTTCGCACCCTGCTGCAATAAGCCCACGGCCTTGCTGGATAGCCCTGATGGGTGGCGCGGCGTTGACAGGTTAAATTGTCGGTACAGATTATTGACTTTGATTTCAAGGAGAACTGCTGATGACAACAACATCCCATTGGCTGGTGGCGATTGGCCTGTCGGCCGCTTGCCTGCCGGCGCTGGCCCAGACCACCACGCCCGACGCGCTGTACATACGCAGCCTGGCTGCCACCTGCGCCAACTGCCACGGCACCAACGGCGTGGCCGTGCCGGGTTCCAGCGTCGGCTCCTTGGCCGGTCTGGACGCGACTTACTTCACGACGCAGATGGCGGCCTTCAAGTCTGGCGCCCGTCCCGCGACCGTCATGCATCAGCTCAGCAAAGGCTTCAGCGATGCGCAGATCAACACCATGGCCGCCTACTTTGCGGCGCAAAAGAAATAAGGCGTAGCCCAGCATGAACCACTCTACTTACGCCAATGCCGGCGCCAGCCGCCGTCAACTGTTGCAAGGCGCTGCGGCCTTCGGCCTCTTGGGCCTGGCAGGTTGCGCCAGCACCTCGATTCCTTCACGCGCCAAGGTCGTCGTGATTGGTGGCGGCTACGGTGGGGCGACTGCCGCCAAGTACGTGCGCTGGTTGTCTGAGTACAAGATCGACGTGGTGCTGATCGAGCCGCAAGCGGCTTTTGTGTCTTGCCCTATGTCGAACCTGGTGCTCAGCGGCGTCAAGCAAATGGCCGACATCACCACGTCCTATGCCGCCTTGAGCAGCCGCCACGGCATCACCGTGGTGCGCGACATGGCCAGCGCCGTGGATACCAGCAAAAAAACGGTCACGCTGGCAGGCGGCGCCACCATTGCTTATGACAAGCTGGTGGTGTCCCCTGGCATTGAATTGCAATTTGCGGGCGTGGAAGGCCTGGCTGCGGCCAATGCCTCGGGCCAGATCCTGCAAGCCTGGAAAGCCGGCCCCGAGACGGCTGCCTTGCGCCGCCAGCTCGAAGCCATGCCCGATGGCGGCGTGTTCGCCATCGCCATTCCCGAGGCACCATACCGCTGCCCACCCGGCCCGTACGAGCGCGCCTCGGTGGTGGCGGGCTACTTCAAGCAACACAAGCCGCGCAGCAAGGTCTTGATCTTGGACGCCAACCCCGACGTCACGTCCAAGCCCGCCTTGTTCAAAAAAGTATGGGCCGAGCAGTACAAAGGCATGGTCGAGTACCGCGGTCAACACAAGGCCACGGCGGTCGACGCCAAGAGCGGCGTCATCAAGTTCGAAGTGCAGGACGATGTCAAAGCCAACGTCCTCAACGTCCTGCCTCCCATGCGCGCCGGCAGCATTGCGGTGCAGGCGGGGCTGAACAACCAGGCGAATAACCGCTGGTGCGGCGTCAACTACCTGACCTTTGAGTCGACCGTGGCGCGCGACGTGCATGTGCTGGGCGACTCGCTCCAGATCGCCCCAGGCATGCCCAAGAGCGGCCACATGGCCAACAACCAGGGCAAGGTGGCGGCAGCTGCCATCGTGGCGCAGCTGTCGGGTTGGGCCGTCAACCCCGCGCCCATGCTCACCAACACCTGCTACAGCTTTGTGGACGAGAAAAACGTCATCCACGTGGCCAGCGTGCACGAGTACGTGGCCGCAGAAAAAACCTTCAAGACCGTGGCCGGCTCCGGCGGCGTCAGCAGCGCGCCTTCAGAGCTGGAAGGCACTTACGCGCTGAACTGGGCCAGCAATATCTGGGCGGATACACTGAGCTGAGTCCGCACTGACCGTCGGATCTGGCGAGCGCCCGGTGTCAAAACCGGCCGCTCGCTTTTGATTGGCGGTGGCGCTTTTTTTCTGCAGGCTCAGGTGTTCACCCGCTGAGCCGCTGGTCTTTCTCCATGCAACACCCCTTAGAACAAATTCCGCTGTGGCAGCAGCTGCAAGGCGCGGCTGCGCTGCTGCTGGCGGTGCGCAGTGGTCGCTCGGTCACGGCCGAGCTCGAGCGCGTCGCGCCCGCGCTGCGCCCCGGCGTGCAAGCGCTGGGCTTTCACGGCCTGCGCTGGCTGGGTTTGGCCCAAGCCTTGCGCGACCAGCTCGCCAGCCGCGCCCCGCCGCCCGAGGCCGACGCCTTGCTTTGCCTCACGCTCGCCTTGGCCGCTCCGCCTGAAGGCGATGCACAGGCGCTGCCGTACGCCGCCCACACGCTGGTCGACCAAGCAGTTGAAGCCGCCAAACACAGCGACGCTACCCGCCACCAGGCCAGCTTCATCAACGGTTGCCTGCGCCGCTTCTTGCGTGAGCGGGACGCCTTGCTGGCGGGCTGCGTTTCCAAGCCGCAAGCCCTGTGGAACCATCCGCAGTGGTGGATAGACCGGGTGCGCAAAGACCACCCCGATGTGTGGCAAGAAATCCTTCGCGCCAACAACCAGCGCGCACCGCTGACATTGCGCGTCAACACCCGGCAAATCAGCCGCACCGACTATTTGGCCGCCCTAAATGACGCTGGCGTGGCCGCGCATGCCGTGGGCGAGCACGGCATCAGCCTGGACGACTCTCGCCCCGTGACGGGCCTGCCGGGCTATGCCCAGGGTTGGTTCTCTGTGCAGGACGCAGGGGCGCAAATGGCTGCGCCTTTATTGCTGGAAGGGCTGACCGCTACTGGCGAGCGCCTGCGCCTGCTCGACGCCTGCGCCGCCCCCGGCGGCAAGACCGCCCATTTGCTGGAAATGGCCGATGCCGACCTGACCGCACTCGACATGGACGCCAGCCGCTGCCAACGCGTTCACCAGAACCTGCAGCGACTGGGCTTGCAAGCCACCGTCCAAGCCGCTGACGCGGGCGCTCCCGATGCGTGGTGGGACGGGCGCTTGTTTGACGGCATCTTGCTGGACGCGCCCTGCACCGCATCAGGCATCGTGCGCCGGCACCCGGACGTGCGCTGGTTGCGCCGTCCCACCGACATTCCCCAGCTGGCCGCGCAGCAACACCGGCTCCTGGAAGCGCTGTGGCCGCTGCTGCGGCCGGGCGGGCGACTGGTGTATTGCACCTGCTCGGTTTTCCTGGCCGAAGGGCAGGGCCAGATCGAAACGTTTGTTACGCACCACACTGATGCCCTATTACGGCCCTCGCCGGGTCATTTGCTCCCCCAAAACAGCGGCAGGGCCCAGGTCTTCCCGGACAATTTGGGCGGTGAGCACGATGGGTTTTATTACGCAGTTCTGGAAAAGCAGCAGGCTTGAGCCCTGGCTGCAGTTCGTGGCCGCGTGTCTGCTGGGCGCCTGCCTGGCGGCCGGGTCAGCTGGCGCTGCCGAACTCAAGCAGCTGCGCACCGAGCGCAGCGAAGAAGCCGTGTTCCTCACGGCGGTCGTCGATTTCGACTTGCCGCCGGTGGTGGAAGACGCGCTGGCCAAGGGCATCCCGCTGTTCTTTGTGCTCGAAACCGAGATTTACCGCGACCGCTGGTACTGGACTGACAAGCGCGTGGCCGCTGCCGCCCGCACCATCCGGCTGGCGTTTCAGCCGTTGACCCGGCGTTGGCGCGTCAACATCATCGCCGGCTATGGCGGTGCTGGTGCCCGCGCCACCTTCAACCAGAACTACGACACCCTGCCAGAGGCCATGCAAGCCATTGAGCGGGTGGCCCGTTGGCGCATTGCCGAGGCCGCCGACGTGGAGCCGGGCGTCACCCACACGCTGAACTTTCGCTTTCGGCTGGACCTGAGCCAGTTGCCGCGGCCCTTTCAGATCGGCGTGGCCGGCCAGCGCGACTGGAACATCGACCTCGACATCAGCCAGCGCCTGCGCCTGGAACCCCGCCGCGCAGAGGCCAAAGACGCAGGAGTCGACAAATAAACGCCCGTCGCCAGCACCGCCTAACCTCCATGCAGAGCAGCCGCGCCTTCCGCTGGACGGTGGGCGTGGGCCTGGGCGTGGTGGTCGCGCTGAGCTTGGTGCTGCTTTTTTTGCTGACCCAGGCCACCGGTAACCGAGAGCTGTATGAGCGCAACTACACGCTGCTGTTTTCTCTAAACGTGGGCGTGGCAGCCGTGCTGCTGGTGGTGATTGGCTGGATCGTGGTGCGCATGGCGGTGCGCTTGCGGCGCGGCAAGTTCGGCAGCCGCTTGCTGGTCAAGCTGGCCGCCATATTTGCGCTGGTCGGGCTCTTGCCGGGCCTGATGATTTATGTGGTGTCTTACCAGTTCGTCTCGCGCTCCATTGAAAGCTGGTTCGACGTCAAGGTCGAAGCCGCGCTCGCCGCCGGCCTGAGCTTGGGCCGCGTCACGCTCGACACCTTGGCCGACGATTTAGGCAAGCGCAGCCGCCAGGCCGCCACGCAGTTGAGTGACACCGCTGACGGTTCAGCATCCCTGACGCTGGAACGCCTGCGCGAACAGCTCTCGGTGCGTGACATGACGCTGTGGACCGCTTCCGGCCAGTTGATCGCCAGCAGTGGCGAGTCGCGCTTTATGTTCCAGCCCGACCGACCCAGCGCTCAGCAAATGAAGCAAGCCCGCAGCCAGGGCTTGGTCACGCAAATTGAGGGTCTGGAAGACCAGGGCAGTGCTGCGCCGAACTTCGGTGGGCGCAGCAGCACCGCGTCGCCACCCAAGCCCCGCATCAAGGCCTTGGCCTTGGTCAGCAGTGCCAATGTGGACTTGCTGGGCGCGTCGCGCTTTGTACAGATCACCGAAGAGTTACCGTCCGACTTGGTGGAAAACGCGATTGCCGTGCAAGACGCCAACCGCGAATACCAAGAGCGCGCCTTAGCCCGAGCCGGCTTGCGCAAGATGTACATCGGCACGCTCACGCTCAGCCTGTTTCTGGCGGTGTTTGGGGCCGTGCTGTTGGCTGTGATTTTGGGCACGCAGCTGGCGCGGCCGCTGCTGCTCTTGGCCGAGGGCGTGCGGCAAGTGGCCCGTGGTGACTTGCGGCCCAAGGCCGTGCTGCAAAGCCGGGACGAATTGGGTGGCCTGACCCGATCCTTTGCCGACATGACGCAGCAGCTTTTTGACGCGCGGGCCGCCGTGCAGCAAAGCATGAGCCAGGTCGACACCGCCCGCGCCAACCTGCAAACCATCCTGGACAACCTCACCGCCGGGGTGTTGGTGCTCGACGCTGAGGGCCATATCCGTTTGAGCAACCCAGGCGCCACGCGCATCTTGCGGGCCCCGCTCGCCGCTTACCGGGGCAAGCGCTTGAGTGAGGTGCAAGGCCTGGAAGTTTTTGGGCAGGGCGTGCAAGCCCAGTTTGAGGCGTACTTGCGCGAGAACACCCTGCATGGGCTGGAGCACTGGCAGCAGTCGTTCGAGCTCAACTCGCCCATGCCCGGCTCCACCGACAGCGGCATCACCCTCATGGCCCGCGGTGCGCGCATGCCGGGCACCGAAGAATGCTTGCTGGTGTTTGACGACGTGTCTGAAATGGTCTCGGCCCAGCGTGCCCAGGCCTGGGGCGAAGTGGCGCGGCGCCTGGCGCACGAAATCAAGAACCCGCTCACGCCCATCCAGCTCTCGGCCGAACGCCTGGAGATGAAGCTCGCCGCCAAGCTGCAACCGCCCGAGCAGGCCATGCTCACCAAGTCGGTCAAGACCATCGTCGACCAGGTCGACGCCATGAAACGCCTGGTCAATGAGTTCCGCGATTACGCCCGCCTGCCTGCCGCCGAGTTGCACCCTGTGGACCTCAACGCCTTGGTGCAAGACGTCATGCAGCTCTACCCGCCCGACCAGCCGGGCGTGCCCGTGCGCACCGAGCTCGACCCCCTGGCCCCACCGATCCAGGGCGACGCCCAGCAGCTGCGCCAAGTGATTCACAACTTGCTGCAAAACGCCCAGGATGCACACGACACGGCCACCACAGGCCAAGCGTCTGCGAGAACAGCCGAAGTCGTGCTCAAGACCGAATACGCCAGCGTCAACCGCCGCGTGCGCCTGATCGTGCGCGACAACGGCAGCGGCTTTCCCGACCACATCCTCAAACGCGCTTTCGAGCCCTACGTCACGACCAAGGTCAAAGGCACGGGCTTGGGGCTGGCTGTGGTCAAGAAAATCGCCGACGAACACGGCGCTCGCATCGACATCTCCAACCGCCTGATCGAAGGCGTTCTGCAGGGCGCGCAAGTGTCGTTATCATTCCCTGCGGCGTCTTGAGCTTATTCAGGGTGCCTCGGTAGATTCCCAGCGTTCCGGACAGTCGGAGAAAAGGCAAGGGCGAGGTTCATGGCAAACATTCTGGTGGTCGACGACGAGTTGGGCATACGCGACTTGTTGTCGGAAATCTTGAACGACGAAGGCCACCAGGTCGAGTTGGCTGAAAACGCAGCGCAGGCCCGGGCCGCCCGGCAACGCACGCGCCCCGACCTGGTGCTGCTGGACATCTGGATGCCCGACACCGACGGCGTCACCTTGCTCAAGGAATGGTCCACCAGCGGCCTGTTGACCATGCCGGTGATCATGATGAGTGGCCACGCCACCATCGACACCGCGGTCGAAGCCACCAAGATCGGCGCCATGGCTTTTCTGGAAAAGCCCATCACCCTGCAAAAGCTCCTGCAAGCCGTTGAACAAGGCTTGACCCGCCAAAACCCCAAGAAGCCCGCAGCCCTGGCACCCCTCCTGGGCACCCTGACCAGCGTGCCTGAACTAGCTGGCCAAGCGGTGCTGCACACCATCACCGCCGTGGAAGCCCCTGGTCCGCAAGCCATTCAAAGCTTCACCCTGGAAAAGCCGCTGCGCGACGCCCGGGACGAGTTTGAAAAAGCCTACTTCGAGTTTCATTTGCTCAAAGAAGGCGGCTCCATGACCCGCGTCGCCGAAAAGACGGGTTTGGAACGCACTCACCTGTACCGCAAGCTCAAACAACTGGGCGTGGACCTCACGCGCGGCAAGCGCAGCGCACAGCTGACCTGAGCCTCGGCGTATTCGCGTCTGCTGGCTTCGAAAGCCGGCTCAAGTGCTGCTATACTTTCGCGTTCTGGCCCGGTAGCTCAGTCGGTAGAGCAGAGGATTGAAAATCCTTGTGTCGGTGGTTCGATTCCGCCCCAGGCCACCAAGTCAAAAAAGCTCACCCTCGCGGTGGGCTTTTTTCTGACAAATGCGGGAATAGCTCAGTTGGTAGAGCGATACCTTGCCAAGGTATAGGTCGAGAGTTCGAGCCTCTTTTCCCGCTCCATGGTTTTCAACGCCGCACGTCCTTCCTCTCTGGTCGGGCGTGCGGTCTTGTTTGAGCCCAGCGAACTCAAAGCAGAGCGCCCCCCCTAAAAAGAAGACGATTTTTGACAGTCGGTGTATCCACCGATGCGCCGCTGCGCGCTGAACGACAACATCGGGAGCTCATCAATTCATTGAAATGCTCGCATGCTCCTCCAGGTCTCCAAGGTCGTTTTACTCGCTTGCGCCTTCGCCTCGACGATGGCGCCATCTGCCTGGGCGCAGGCCTATCCCAGCAAGCCGATCAAGATCCTGGTGGGTTTTTCGCCGGGGGGCGGGCCTGACATCATTGCCCGCGTGTTGGCACAAAAATTCACCGAGGAGTGGAAGCAGCCCGTGGTGGTTGAAAACCGGGTGGGCGCGGGCAGCAATATTGCCGCACAGGCCTTGGCCACATCGCCTGCCGACGGCCACACGCTGCTGTCGGTCTCATCGGCGCATGCCATTTCGCCCGCGATCTATGCCAAGCTGCCCTATGACGTCTTGAAGGATTTTTCAGGCATCACCATCACCGCCACTGGCCCTGCGTTGGTGATTGTCTCGCCGCAGTTGGGCGTGAACACGCTGCAAGAATTCATCGCTTTGGCCAAGTCGCGCCCCGGGCAGTTCAACTACTCGTCGGCCGGTGTGGGCAGCGGCTCACAGTTTGCGGCTGAACTGCTCAAGTCTCAAGCCGGACTGGACATGGTGCATGTGCCCTTCAAGGGCATTCCAGAAGCCCTGGCAGACACCATGGCCGGCCGCACGCAGTTGTTCATCTCACCTTACGCCAGCGCCATCAATCTGGTGCGCGAGGGCCGGGCCAAGGCCTTGGCGGTGACCAGCACACAGCGCTTTGCGGATTTGCCCAACTTGCCGACCGTCGCTGAGTCGGGCGTGCCGGGCTACAAGTGGATCTTCTGGTACGGCCTGCTGGCGCCTGCGAAAACACCACGCCCCGTCGTTGATAAGTTGCAGGCCGAAGTGGCCGCCATTCTCAAGACGCCGCAGGTGCTGCAGCGCTTTGCGCCCTTGGGCATCGAGCCGGTGACCAGCTCGCCTGAAGCGTTTGACCGGCTGGTGAGCGATGAGGTGCAGATGTTCAAGAAGCTGGCCCAAGCTTCCAAGATCAGCGCTGATTGAAAGACCAAGAGATGAAAGCTCGCGTCAACAACATCGACATTCACTACACCGTCGACGGCGACAGCGGTCCGTGGGTGACCTTCTCCCACTCACTCGGCTGCAATGTGTCGTCGTGGGATGCACAGGCTGCCTTGCTGGCCAAGAACCACCGCGTGCTGCGCTACGACAGCCGCGGCCATGGGCAGACCAGCGTGCCGCCAGGGCCCTACACGCTCGAAGAAATGGCGGCCGACGTGCATGGCTTGCTGACGCACCTGGGCATTGAAAAAATGCACTGGGTGGGTATTTCCATGGGCGGCATGATCGGGCAGACCTACGCCCTGGCCCATCCGGGTGTTTTTCTGTCCATGGTCTTGGCCGACTCCACCAGCCGCCGGCCGCCGCAAGCGGCGGCCATGTGGGGCGACCGGATCAACACGGCCCGCACGCAGGGCATGCCGGGCCTGGTCGAGAGCACCTTGGCGCGCTGGTTCACAGCGGGTTTCAGGGAGCGCCAGCCTGAGGCGGTGGCGCGCATTGCCGAGGGTATTTTGAACACGCCTGTCGACGGCTTTTGCGGCGCCTGCGAAGCGATTGCGAAGGTCGATGTGCTGGACCGCCTGCACGAGATTGATTGCCCGACGCTGATCATGGTGGGCGAGCATGACCATGGCACGCCACCCGAAATGTCCCTGCAGATGCACGCCAACATCAAGGGCTCGGAGTTCTTGCTCATCAAAGATGCGGCGCACATTGCCAACATTGAGCAAGAGGCTGTGTTCAATCAGGCCCTGCTGAATTTCTTGACGAAGCACCGCTGAGCTGCGTCAGCGCGGCTGCCCCTAAAAGTCAAAGCCCAGTTGCGGTTCGGCCTCAGGGGCAGTTGCTGCCGGCTTGCGCTTGCGCGGCCAGTCTTTTCGCGACGCATGCTTGTCCACCACGGCTTGCTTGCCGGCTTTGACTTCGGGTGTGCCGCGTCTGCCGTGCAGGCGTTGCTTGGACTCTCGCGTGGCGGCTGGCAAGTCCACCACGGGCGTGACGATGTCTACCCCGGGCTGTAGACCCGCGTTAATTTGCACAGCCTCGGTCATGCGCCAAGGCTCAAACAGCCAGGTGTCGGGGACTTGTCGCATGGCGGGCAGCCAGCGCCTGACGAAGATGCCGCTCGGGTCCTGGTCTTGCGCTTGTTTGATCGGGTTGTACACGCGTGTGGTGTTGATGCCGGTAGTGCCTGACTGCATTTGCAACTGGCTCCAGTGAATCCCGGGTTCGTAATCCAGGAACTGAGTCGCCAGCCACTCGCCGACCGGGCGCCAGTGCAGCCACAGCGGGTAGGCGGCCACCGACACCAGCATGGCGCGCATGCGAAAGTTCAGCCAGCCGGTTTCGCCTAAATAACGCACGCAGGCATCGACCAGGGGCCAGCCGGTGCGTCCTGCCTTCAAGGCTTCAAAGTGTTCTTCGTTGAAGTCTTGTTCGCGCAGCCCGTCGTAACCCCGGTGCATATTCCGCCATTCAATGTCCGGCTCGCTCTCTAACTTTTGAATGAAGTGGCAATGCCAATACAAGCGGCTGGTGAAGGCGGTAAGGCCCGCGTGGTGCCGGCTGTGCGGTGGCAGTTGAGCCAGCTGCTGGCGGGTTTGCTGGACGACTTCCCGCATGCTGATGCAGCCCCAGGCCAGGTAGGCTGACAGACGGGAGCAAGCGTCGGGCGCGGTCAGGGGCGATGAAATGCCGCCCCGGTAGCCCATGCTGCGCGCCGACAAAAAGCGCTGCAAGATGGCCAGGGCCAGTGGCCTGCCGCCGCGTTGGCGCAGGGGTGGGTTGTGCCGCAGGTGGTCGGGCGCGGGCATGTGCAGGCGTGCAGGCATGGCCGCAGGTGAGCGAGGCCGCCAGAACACCCAGCGCTCGACCTGCCGCTGAGGCGCGGCCATGTGCTGCTCCCAAGCGTTCTGCCAAACGTTGCGGTTTTTCAAGCCGCGCACCACGCCAAGCTGGGCGTGTTCGCGCCAAGCCACACCATGCGCTTTGCACCAGGCGGTCACTTGCAGGTCGCGTTGGTAGGTAAAACCGTTGCCAGTTTCTTGGTGCGAATGAATGCCTTCAAACGGAGCCTGCGCCCAAATTCTGGACAGCACCTCGGGCACCGCGCCCGTGTGAATTTCCAAGCCGCCGCCGTGCACGGCCAAGGCCGCGTCCAGCGCTTCTAAAGACTCGCGAACAAACTCAAAGTGCTGCAGCGCAGCGTCGGGCTGCAGCCAGAGTTCTGGCTCGACCACGTAAATGCAACGCAGCGGCCCGCCGGCAGACGCCTCGGCCAGCGCGGCATGGTCTTGCCAGCGCAAGTCACGTTTGAACCAAACGAGTTGGTAGCTCATGGGATGGGGCGGAAGGAAAAAACGAGGGACGATATTGCTCGAATTACCGCTTAACTTGATGCGGCGTTGGAAAAGCCGTCGAGCGCAAGGTTCATTGTCGCGTGCACTAGCCAGGGCGGCAGCGTCGTATGGACTGGCGACCCCAGCGATAAACTCATGGCGTGTGCACCAACTTCACGCCGACTCAGCAGGGCCGTTGGGTCAAGAACAAGCTCGGGGTGGAGCTGCCGCCTGGCTACCCGCCCGAGGCTTATCCGGGATTTGCGGCGCCCATCGTCGTGAAGAGCCAGCAAAGTGGCCGCGTGGCTTGTGGCCTGGCCCGGTTTGGCCTGATCCCCGCCTGGGCCCAAGACTCCAAAATCGCGCGCCACACCTACAACGCCCGCAGCGAGACCGCCGCTGAAAAACCCAGTTTCAAAACCGCGTGGCGGCAGCGTCAATTTGGCCTGGTGCTGGTCGACGATTTTTTTGAGCCGCACTACGGCTCGGGCCGGGCCGTGCGCTGGCGCATTGGCTTGGCGTCTAGCGAGCCTTTCGGCATTGCCTGCTTGTGGGACCGCTGGACGGATCCCGCCTCGGGCGAGCAGGTGGTCAGCTTTTCCATGCTCACCGTCAACGCCGACGCGCATCCCGTCATGCGGCAGTTTCATCAACCCGGCGATGAAAAGCGCAGCCCGGTGGTGGTCGCGCCCGAACTGCACGACGCCTGGCTGAGCGCCGACCTGGCGCGCGCGACCGAGATGATGGCACTTAGCACCCTGCCGGAGTTGGTGGCCCAGCCGGCCCCCAAAGCTTGATTTAAAAAGCCGCACCGTCGGCCAAACTGAGCCGTTACCGGTACATTCGCCGGGATGACCGCGCCCCCTGCCGAGTTACCATCGCCCACCCTTGCATCAGCAGATGCGCCGACGCCAACCCGTCAAAAGCGCTCGCCAACTCAGGTCAAACCACCGACGGCAACTTCGGTTGACATGGCGGGCCAAAAAACCGTTGCCACGGCCAGCGCGAAAGCGCTGCACCGCATCGACCCGGCCTCGCTCGCGGCACTGCCACGCGGGCCGGGCGTTTATATCTTCAAGGGTGAGGGCCGTCTGCCGCTTTACATCGGCAAGAGCGTGGACATTCGCAGCCGCGTGCTCGCCCACCTGCGTGCCGAAGACGAGGCCGCCATGCTGGCGCAAGCGCGGCGAGTGGACTTTATAGAGACCGCTGGCGAGATCGGTGCTTTGTTACTCGAAGCCCGCTTGATCAAGGCCCAGAGCCCTCTGTTTAATATTCGCCTGCGCCGGCTGCGGCAGTTGTGCGTGATTGCGCTCAAGCCCCAGGCGGTCGGTTTGCAAGCGCAAATCGTTTCAGGCCGGGACGTGGCCTTGGGTCGGGTCGACGGCCTTTATGGTTTGTTCAGCTCCGTCCATAGCGCTCAAGCCAAGCTGCGCGAACTGGCCGACCTGCACGGCCTGTGCCTGGGCCTGCTGGGCCTGGAAAAGATCGGCCCACGCGGTTGCTTTGGCTTGCAGGTCAAGAGCTGCGCCGGCGCCTGTGTAGGCCGCGAAGACCGGCACGCCCATGACCAGCGCCTGTTGGCCGCAGTGATGGATCTGCAAGTACATGCCTGGCCGCATGCCGGCGCGGTGGACGTGGTCGAGCAGCGCGGCGACTGGGTGCAGCGCCACCGCATCCAGGACTGGCGCCACCTGGGCACCTGGTGCTCGCGCGCCCAGCAGTTCGAGGCGTTGGACCAGCCTGGCTTTGACCTGGACACATACAAGATATTGGCCAAGCCCATCATGTTGGGCAGCGTTCAACTCGCCATGGTGTGAGTACTAGCTTTGAGGCAAAAAAAAGCCAGCGAAGTCGCTGGCTTTTTCATGAGCTAGGCAAGGCTAGCTGATCAGCAACCCTTGGCGCATTTGCCAGACGCGTCGAACTCCATCGTGCGGCCCGACAGCGGCACATGCACCGGCACCTTCACAGCCTTGATGAAGGCTTCGGTTTTGCTGCCGGGGCGCACCTTGCCGCCCACGGTGGCGACTTCGTTGGCGTGCGAGGCAATCACTGACGCAGGCTTGACCAAGTCGTTGATGACGAAGGACGCTTCGCTGGGGCCGGTGGTGAAACCGTCGCCCATGTTCATCACAGCCAATTTGGCTTGGTACAGGTCGCGCACCACGCGTTCTTGGTCGGCGGTCACGCCGGTGTCGCCGCTCAGGTAAGTGACCAAGCCGTTGCTAAAGCGCAGCACGTAGCCGGTGGCCAGGCCCACGTCGCC
>JBBAPH010000015.1:42589-61284 GCA_040400935.1 Polaromonas sp. | reverse complement strand
TGACCAAGCCGTTGCTAAAGCGCAGCACGTAGCCGGTGGCCAGGCCCACGTCGCCGGCAATACCGGCTGCGGCCATGGCTTTGCCCAATTCGCCGCCGATGTAGTCGGGGTCCACGCCGTTGCTGTGCATGGCGGTCACGGTGGCGATACGCACACCGCCAATGGTGACGCTGCCGCCAAAGCGGGCCAGGATGGAGTCCGCCGGGTTGCCGCCGTTGGCTTTGAGCTTGGCCGCAAAGAACGGAGGCATTTCGCTGCCGGTCACGATCTTGGATTTCTTGGCCAACGCGATGTTCACGGTGTTCGAGTTCGGCATGGCCGAGACCGACATGTCGGGGCTGGCGCAAGTGCCGGAATCGGGCGCCTTGTTGTGCGCATTGCCCAGGTGGTCGCCGTGCATGTGCGTGACCAAGATGATGTCGATCTTGCCCAGGCGCGGGTCGGTGGGGCCGGCCACGGTGCGGCCCGGGTCGTACAGCACGCGGGTGCCGTTCGGGTCTTCAAACACCAGCGCCCGGTCTTGCGGGCAGAATTCGCCTTCAATACCGCCCAGCGGCGTGACCTTGACGGTTTGCGCCAGCGCGGCGGGGGCCGATACCGCCGTCAACACGGCGGCTGCGGCGGCTAAAAAGCTCAAGCGTTTGTTCATAAAGTTCCTTGATGAAGTGGAGGGGAGAGATACAGATGAACAGGTCAGCGCGCACGCGCGGGCGCCACGTCGGCACCTTGAATTTTGTGGCGCTGCAAAGCTGCGGCTACGAAGCCGGTAGCTTTCATTTCTTCGATGAAGCTGCTCAGCCAGGCTTGCGCGGCGGTGCGACCCTTGGGCACACCCATGGCCTGCTCGATCACCATGAAGCGGCCGGGCAGCAAGCGCACGCCGCCCACGCGCTGGGCGTCGGCTTCGAGCTGCTGCTTCACGCCAGCGGCCACTTCCAGGTTTTGCGCCAAAAAGGTGTCCACCACCGCAGGCGAGGTGGGCGAGCGCAGCAGCATGGCCTGCTTGATCTCGCGCGTGAGGAACAAGTCGTACGCGCTGCCGCGGCCGACCATCACCCGGGTGCCGGGCCGGTCTACTTCTTCGTTGCGCTGCAAGGGCGAGTTGTTGCGCACCAGGTAAGCGCCTTCAATGATCACGTAGGGCGCGGTGTAGTCGGTGTCGGCGCCCCGCACCGGGTCAATCGCCACAAAGGCCAGGTCCACCTGCTTGGCCTTGACGGCTTCGACCACGTTGCCGGCGGAGTTGAAGATCACCAGCTCGATCGGCACGCCAAGGCGCCGTGCTGCTTCGCGCGCCAGGTCCACCGACACGCCTTGGACTTCGCCGTTGGCCCCTCGGCTGGCCAAGATCGGGTTGCCCAAGTTGATGGCGGCGCGCAGCTTGCCGGTGCTGCTGAGCTGGGCGATGGCTTCGGCCGGTGGTTGCTGTGGGCCCAAGCCCGCGCAGCCGGCCAGCACCAAGGCACCTGCAGCGCAAAAAATGCGTCGGCTCCAGGTGTTGGACCTCAAGGCGGGCTGTAAAAGGTCC
The DNA here is from genome assembly GCA_040400935.1 of Polaromonas sp. Taxonomy (GTDB): domain Bacteria; phylum Pseudomonadota; class Gammaproteobacteria; order Burkholderiales; family Burkholderiaceae_C; genus Polaromonas. The sequence continues at coordinate 59,756 of JBBAPH010000015.1, read as the reverse complement.
TTGCCCGCAGGGCTGTTGTGTCTCGTCATCGTTGTTCTTTCTTTTGTCTAAGCCGTGGAAGGCGGCGGTGCCAAACCTTCATCGCAATGTAAATCAAAACATAATCGGCCGGTTTTGACGCTGGCTCAGCCTTGAGCCGGGGCACGCTGGCATTTTTGAAAGAGACAAGGCCATGGCACCACGCACCACCAGAAGAACATGGCTTGTTGCCACCTCGGCTTCGGCCTGGAGCCTTGCGCCCCTGGCCTGGGGTCAAAGCAGCCCCGCATACCCCACGGCCAAAGCCATTCGCTACGTGGTGCCGGTCCCAGCCGGCGGCGGCGCCGACATGATTGGCCGCACCACCTGCGAGCGCCTGGCCCGCGTGCTGGGTCAGTCCATCGTGGTTGACAACATTTCGGGCGGTGGCGGCGTGATTGCCTCGCAAACGGCCGCCCGCGCCCAGCCCGACGGCTACACGCTCATGCAAGCCTACGTGGCCACGCATGGCACGGCGCCCGCTACGCGCAAGCTGCCGTATGACGCGTTGCGCGACTTCACGCCTATCGGCTTGATCGGCACCGCGCCCAATGTGCTGTGCGTCAACCCGGACGTGCCGGCCCAAAACCTCAAAGCATTCATTGACTACGTGCGCAGCCGCCCTGGCCGGCTGGCTTATGGCTCGGCCGGTGCGGGCACGCTCACGCACTTGGTGGGCGAGCTGTTCAAGCTGCAAACCAATACCTTCATGATCCACATTCCCTACCGCGGCGTGGCTCCGGCCAATGTTGATTTGATGGCTGGCCAGACCCAGGCGTCGTTCCCCAGCTTGGCCGGCGCTTATCCGCACATCCGCTCCGGCCGCATGCGGCCATTGGCTGTGACGGGCGCCAAGCGCCATCCCCTGCTGCCCGACGTGCCGACTTTTCAAGAGGCGGGCCTCAAGGGTTTTGATGGCGAGCAGTGGTACGGCATCATGGGCCCGGCCGGTCTGCCGCCTGCCATCGTCAAGACCTTGAGTGACGCGCTGAACAAGGTGCTGAGCCAGAGCGACTTTCAAGAAAAACTCTCGGCCGAAGCCGTGGCGGTGCGGGCCATGTCGCCCGACGCGTTTCGGCAATATGTCAAAACCGATATCGAGCGCTGGACGCAATTCGCGCGGGAGCGCAAGCTGGATTTGGAGAGCTGAGGCCGAGGTCGTCGGCTCTTTGTTCGGCGATGGTATTTGTCTTGTTCCCTCTCCCTCTGGGAGAGGGCTAGGGCGAGGGCGTCTTGCCGAGCAATCGGTTAGTCGTTTTTTGCCGCTGAGCCCTGTATTGCCTGCCAAGTGAGCGTTAGACCTCACGCAACTACCGCTGCCCTCACCCCTGCCCTCTCCCAGAGGGAGAGGGAGAGGGAGAGGGAGAGAGAGGGGGAGGGAGAGGGAGTGAAGAGTGCGTTCACAGCGCATTCAAAGGAATCTTGGCATACGCAATGCCGTTGTCTTCCTTGGGCGGCAGCTCACCTGCGCGGATGTTGATTTGCACCGCCGGCAGAATCAATACGGGCATTTCCAGCGTGGCGTCGCGCGCGGTGCGCATGGCCACGAAGTCGGCTTCGCTGACGCCGTCGTGCACATGGATGTTCTTGACGCGTTGCTCGGCCACGGTGGTTTCAAACGCGACATCACGCCCGTTCGGCGGATAGTCGTGGCACATGAAGAGACGCGTCTCGGGCGGCAGGCTCAGCAGCTGGCGGGTCGAAGCGTAGAGCGTGCGAGCGTCACCGCCCGGAAAGTCGCAGCGCGCCGTGCCCACGTCGGGCATGAACAAGGTGTCGCCCACAAACACCGCATCGCCAAACTGGTAAGCCACACAAGCCGGCGTGTGGCCCGGCACAAAAAGAATGCGGCCGGCAAGTAGGCCGACTTCAATGGCCTCGCCCTCTTTGAACAAATGGTCGAACTGCGAGCCATCCAGCTTGAAGCCCGGCTCCAAGTTGAAGATGCCCTTGAACACTTGTTGCACCGTCGTGATGTGCTCGCCAATGCCGGTCTTCCCGCCGAGTTGCGCTTTGAGGTAGGGCGCGGCCGAGAGGTGGTCGGCGTGGGCATGGGTTTCCAAAATCCATTGCACCTGGAGGTTCTGGCTGCGCACGTAATCGATGACCTTGTTGGCGCTGTCGTGGCGGGTGCGGCCGGACTTGGGGTCGTAGTCCAGGACCGAGTCGATGATCGCGCAGGCCGTGCCCGGCCCCTGATGCACCACATAGGTCACGGTCCAGGTGGCGGGGTCGAAGATGCCGTGGACTTGCGCTGCGTTGGGCGTGTTGGACCTGTTGGACGAGGTGCTCGACAGGGCAGGGGCGGTCATGCATGGGCTCCTTGTTTAAGCTGGAGATAGTTTATTGACAGATAGATTGTTCGTCAATAAACTGTGCCCACCTCCCGAACTCCGGACCACGCGATGACCGCCACCCTTGCCCTGTCCGACATGCAACAAGCCGCCGACCAGGCCTGCCGCTTGATGAAAGTCCTGGCCAACCCTGACCGCCTGTTGATCTTGTGCCAACTCGCCGAGGGCGAAAAACGGGTGGGCGAGCTCGAAGCCTTGCTGGGCATCGTGCAGCCTACCTTGTCGCAACAACTCACCGTGCTGCGCGACGAAGAATTGGTCAGCACCCGGCGCGAAGGCAAGGCGATTTACTACCAACTCACCAGCCCCCACGCCCTGGCGGTCATGCAAGTTTTGTACGCCCAATACTGCCAACCGGCGCAAGCCTGACACCACAAGGATGAACCATGACGATTGACTGGACGCACTTCACCCCCTGGGCCTCGCTGGGCGGCGGCTTGCTGCTCGGCTTGGCCTCGGCGCTGTTTATCTTGCTCAACGGCCGCATTTTGGGCATCAGCGGCATCCTGGGCGGGCTGATCGTGCCTCGCGCGGGTGACGTCGGTTGGCGCCTGTCCTTCTTGCTGGGCATGGGCGCGGCGCCCATGCTGTTCTTTGCCTTGGCGCCCGCCGAGTGGGTGCAGGCGCCGCGCATTGACGCGGGCTATTTGGTCCTGGCCGCAGCGGGCCTGCTGGTCGGCTTTGGCACGCGCTACGGCTCGGGCTGCACCAGCGGCCACGGCGTGTGCGGCCTGTCGCGCTTATCGCCGCGTTCTTTGGTGGCAACGGGCACGTTCATGGCGGCGGGCTTTGCCGTGGTGTTCGTGGTTCGCCACTTGTTCAAGATTTAAACGGGAGACGGCCATGTCACAACGCATCAGTGAATTCTTGGTCGGCCTGCTCTTTGGCGTGGGCTTGCTGCTGTCGGGCATGACCGACCCCGGCAAGGTGCTGGGCTTTTTAGACTTGTTCGGCCTGTGGGATCCTTCGCTGGCCCTGGTGATGGGCGGGGCGATTGCGGTGGGCTTTTTTGCCTTTGCCCTGGCTCGCAAGCGGACCACCAGTTTTTTGGGCGGGGCCATGCGCCTGCCGTCTTTCCAGCAGATCGACAAGCCTTTGGTGATTGGCGCGCTGCTGTTTGGCGCGGGCTGGGGGCTGGCGGGTTTTTGCCCGGGCCCGGCCTTGGTGTCGGTGGCGGCGGGCCAGACCAAGGCGGCGTTTTTCGTGGTCTTCATGCTTTTGGGCATGCTGGGCTTTGAGCTGTGGGACCGCCGCGTCAGGCAGGCGCATCCGGTGTGAAGGCGGCTTGGCAGCGCCGGTGCTTGACCGGGCCGGGTCAAGTTTGGGCGGCTGCTGACGATTCTTTCCAAGCCTCATCCCCTGAGGCCGCTTCTATTTGCTGAGGACTTGCCCTTGTTTGCTACGCCCCGTTATTGCCTGCTCTTGCTGGCCCTGCTCTCAGGGCTGGTGCCTGTGGCTGCGCAAACCCCGGCGCCCGGGCAGGCACAAGGCGCAGCGCCCGCCCCAGCAGCGGCTGCCGCTTTACCCGCTCAGACCGCCGCACCTGCAGCGCTTCCAGCAGCTGCCCCGGCGACGAGCACGGCTGCGGTCCGGCCCGCCAGAGCCGCACGTGCTGCTGTGCCCGCTGGCCCGAAGGCGACTTGTTTGGTGGCAGAGTTCAGAACCATGGCTTTGTACACGCACGACCCGATCGAGCGCGGCACCAAGGCCTCTGAATGGCTGACGAAAAACAGTGCTGCCTGCACGCCCGCGCAGCTGGCCATGATCAACGCCAACCGCGCTTCCTGGATGGGCGCGGCCGACAGCGTGCAACTGATGGGCCAGATGGACGGCATTTTGGAAGCCAAGGCCACCAGCAGCCCCGAACTCATGGCCGCGCTCTACGGCACCAAGCCCAGCCCGCCACGCAAGTCAGACACCGTGACCTCGGCCAGTGCGCAGTCCACCACGCCCCGGCCCACGGTGGTGGCGGCCGCGCCCGTCTCCACGGTGCCCACTACCGCCGTGGTGGTACCCGCTCAGCCCGGCGGCCCGGTGCCTGGCGCTGCCGGTGGCCCGCCAGGGGCCAAGCCCGCTGCACCGGCAGCGGCCGCTGCAGCGCCCGTCGTGCAGCAAAAATACTTCAACACCAAAGTGCGCGATTCGGTGCGCGAGTTCTTCGCGCAAAGCCGGGGCTCAGACGTCTGCCCGCCCGGCACCATCATGCGGGAAATGCGCTGCGAGGCCATCATTGCCGCGCGCAAGTGGAAGTTTGGCGAGCCAGTCTCGGGTGATCTCACACTCAAAGAGGTGGCGCCTACCTTGCTCGAACGCCTGGGCCCGCCGCCCGCTGGCCACCGCTTTGTGCAGGTCGGGGTGGACGTGCTGCTGCTGGCCGACGATGGCCGCGTGATCGACGCCGTGCTGGACCTGGGGCAGGTTCCGCCGCGCTTGCCGGCCGCGCAGCCGGCCAAGAAGGCTTGAGCTTCTGCGGCGCCAAGCTGCACGGTGAGCCACCGGCTGGGATAAACCCGCGAACCTTTCGCCGCTTGTTAAAAAAGCATGCCCAGACAGTGGAGAATTCTGGCCTTGCCCCTTGCCTGAATCAGGCAGCCCTCCAACGCCCACGGCCACCCGCCGATCTTTAGGACGCTCTTGATATGAACCGCAGACATTTGACCCGGCTTGCCGCCCTGGTGGCTTTCAGTCTGGCAGTCCCGTTGGCCCCATTGGCCGCGCTGGCCCAGAGCGACTACCCCAACAAGCCGGTCAAGCTGATCGTGCCCTTTCCCGCCGGCGGCACCAGCGACGTGATGGGCCGCATGATTGCCGAGGAGCTGACCAAGGCCCTGAAGCAGCCCTTTATTGTTGAAAACATCGGCGGCGCGGGTGGCGTGATTGGCACCGAGCGCGGCGTCAAATCACCGGCCGACGGCTACACCCTGGTGCAGACCGGCGTGGGCCAAAGCGCCGTGGCGCACGGCCTGGAGCCGCTGCCCAAGTACAACTCCAACACCGACTTTGCCCACATCACGCAAGTGCATTCGGGCCCCAACGTGCTGGTGGTGCACCCCAGCACGCCCTTCAAGACCTTGAAGGAACTGGTCGACTTTGCCAAGGCCAACCCCGGCAAGCTGGACTACGGCTACACGCCTGCCGCTTCGGGCCACATGGCGATGGAGCAGTTCAAGCAGACCGCCGGCCTCTTCATGCTGGGCATTCCTTACCGCGGCGGCGGCCCCATGATGACCGACATGCTGGGCGGCACCATCAAGCTGATGTTCATCAATCAAGACACGGCCCTGCAACACGTCAGGGCTGGCAAGCTGCGGCCTCTGGCTGTGAGCAGTGCCCAGCGCAACCCACTCTACCCCGACGTGCCGACCATTGCCGAGTCCGGCTACAAGGGCTTTGAGGCCCTGTCGTGGTCCGGCCTGTCCGCCCCTAAAGGCGTGCCGCAGCCGATCCTGGACAAGCTCGAGTCCACCATGGCGCAGATCATGCAGTCGCCCGCCATCAAGCAGCGCATGGAGTCGCAAGGCTTCGTGGTGCCGGTGCAAGGCGGCAAGCACTACGCAGACTTCGTCAAGGCTGAAGAAGCACGCTGGGTGCGCGTCATCAAGACGGCGGGCATCAAGTCGCAATAAGCTCGGGCAAGGTATGGCCCTGAGGTGACAACGCGTCGCAGCGGAGACTGACCGGCCGTCAAGCCGACGTTCACAATTTGGCCCATGGGCACGCTTTACCTTGTACGCCACGGCCAGGCTTCGTTTGGCGCCGACAACTACGACTTGCTCAGTGACCTGGGCCAGCGCCAGGCGCTGCGCCTGGGCGAGTACTTCAAGTACAAAGGCCTGTCGTTTGAGGCCTCACTCACGGGCACACTCAAACGCCAGCAGCAAACCCACGCCGGCATTGCCCAGGGCCTGGGCGCCGAGTTGTCCCCGCTGGTCTGGCCGGGGCTGGACGAATACGACAGCCATGCGCTGATCGCCGCCATCCACCCCGAGCCTTTGGCGCCCGCCACCACGCCCGAGCTGTATCGGCATCACTTTCGCTTGCTCAAAGACGCGCTGGCGCAATGGATGGCTGGAGTGGTCAGCCCCCGCGGCATGCCGACTTACCGCGAGTTTGTGCACGGCGTGACGACGGCGCTGGACCATGTGCGCAGCCAGTACCACGGCAATGTGCTGCTGGTCTCCAGCGGCGGGCCGATCTCGACGGCCGTGGGCCACGTGCTGGGCACCTCGCCCGAGACCACCATCGAGATGAACCTGCGCATTCGCAACGCCTCGGTCACTGAATTTGCGTTTACGCCCAAGCGCCACATGCTGGTGACTTACAACACCTTGCCGCACCTGGACGCCCCCGAACACGCCAACTGGATCACCTACGCCTGAGCGGCGCCAGTGCCAGGACGTGCTGGGGTTTCAACACAATAACTTGGACCAGAGACAAACCATGATCACTCCTTGCCTGCCGCCCTTTCGCTCATGGCTGACCGCGCCCTTGTTGGCCCTGGCGGTCGTGGCCGCTCATGCTCAGCCTGCTGCAGCGCCAGCCAGCGCCGCCTATCCCACGCAATCGATCCGCCTCTTGGTGGGCTACGCACCGGGTGGCCCCACCGACATCATTGCGCGCCTGATCGGCACCCGCCTGGGCGAAGCACTGGGCCAGACCGTGGTGATTGAAAACAAAGCCGGCGCCAGCTCCAACATCGCGTCTGACGAAGTGGCCCGCGCCAAGCCCGACGGCCACACACTGCTGCTGGGCACCATCGCCAACGCCACCAACATGAGCTTTTACAAAAAGCTCAACTACGACACCTTGCGCAGCTTTGCGCCCATCACGCAGCTGGTCGGCTCGCCCAGTGTGCTGATCGTCAATGCTGGGGTGCCGGCCAAAAATGTGGGCGAGCTGATCGCCCTGGCCAAGGCCAAGCCCGGCACGCTGTCGTTTGCGTCGTCTGGCAATGGCGGCTCGCCGCACCTGGGCGGTGAGCTGCTGAAAATGCACGCGGGTCTCGACATGATTCACGTGCCCTACAAAGGCACGGCCCCGGCCATGAACGCCTTGCTGTCTGGTGAGGTGAGCATGAGTTTTGTGACGGCGCTGTCTGCCGTGCCGCAAGCCAAGAACCCCAAGCTGCGCGTGCTGGCCGTGGCCGGCACCCAGCGCCTGCCGCAACTGCCCGATGTGCCCACCATGATCGAGTCGGGCGTGGCCGGTTTTGAAGTCAGCTCCTGGAGCGGCCTGATGGCTCCTGCCGGCACACCGCCCGCCATCATTGCCCGCCTGAACGCCGAGACGCTGCGCATCCTCGCCTTGCCCGACGTGCGCGCCACGCTCAACGCGCAAGCCGCGCTGCCCGCCGGCGGCACGCCCGAGCAGTTCCGCACTTACATCGCCAGCGAAATTGACCGCTGGGGCAAAGTCATCAAGGCCACGGGCGCGACGCTGGACTAAAGACCGGTCAGGGTTGCCCTGACGACCCGTTTCTTACTCCTTCCCCCGCTGGGGGAAGGCCGGGATGGGGGCATCGCGGCCTATCCAAGCCGCTACGCTCAACGATCTTCAAGCCGCCGCGCTGCGCGTCTGCGCCTGCAGCCAAGCCAGATACGGTGCTGCCCCCGCCTCCACCGGCAATTGCAAGATCTCCGGCACCTCATACGGGTGCTGCGCCTGGATGAAGGCTTGCAACTCGGCAAACAAGCTGCGCCGCGTCTTGATCATCAGCAGCACTTCGGGTTCTTGGCAGCGCTGGCCCTGCCACACATAAAAGCTTTGGATCGGCAGCAGTTGCACGCAAGCCGCGAGCTGGGCGTTCAGCAACAGGCCGGCCATTTTTTCGGCGTCAGCATTGCTGGGTAGCGTGGTCATGACCACGCAGGCGTCCGGCGCGGCTTCAAGAGATGAAGGCAGAGGCTGCATGGGCAACGTCTTGGGGGCGAGAACTCAGGCCAGTGCTGGCAGTTGATCGACTTCGGCCAGCAGCGCCGCCAGCGCTTGCCCGCTGGCTTGCAGCACGGCGCGGCCTTTCTCAGCCGTCGCGGCCAGTGCGTTGCCTGCGGCGCCGTGCGGGTTCAAGTCTTGCGTGGCCCAGGCCAGCTTGGCGCTGCTGCCGTTGCCCAAAATAGGCATGTGCTGGGCGCGCTGCTGGCTGGTCGACGCAAAGTCTTGCGCCAGGGCCATGTTCACGCGCTCTGGGTGCAGCGCCAGCATCATGGACGTTTCCATATCGCCGCCGTGCACGCCAAAGCGATGCTCTTGCGCGCTGAACAAGCCATTCACTTCAGGCCCCAAGGGCAGGCTGAAGGTGTTGACCAGCCACACCGTGAGGCCCCAACGCACGCGCATCTCGCGCGCGACGATGTCCATGGTCGAGACGTTGCCACCGTGTGAGTTGAGCAAGACCAGCTTTTTAACGCCGGTGCGCGCCACGCATTCGCCCAGGTCCAACCAGGTTTGGATCAGCGTGGCCGCGCCCAGCGTCAGCGTGCCGGCAAAAGCCGTGTGTTCAATGCTGCGGCCCACGGTTTGCGGCGGCAAAAACAGCACGGGTGACTCCGCGCCCAGCCTCGGTACGGCAGCGGCAATCACGCCGTTCAGCAAATCGGTGTCCACGCTCAGCGGCAGGTGGGGGCCGTGTTGTTCGGTGGCAGCCACCGGCAGCACGGCAATGCAGCGAGCCAGGTCCAGCCGCCTAAAGTCCGGGCTTGTGAGGTCGGCCCATTGGTGGCTGCCGCGGGTGAGGAGATGCGGTGTGGTCATGGTTCTGGCTTTTTTATTTTGTAGAAATTTCAAGCCGCCGCAGCGGCTTGGGCAATGGCTTGTCGCAAGCTTTGTTCGGCTTGCTTGGCGTGACGGCTTTGGCGCTCGGCCCGGTTCACGCCGCTGCTGTGGGTTGTGGTGGAGGCACTCAGCCAATCAGCCAGGCAGCGCGGGCGGGCGCGCGCGCCGCTGGCCTGGTAGTCGGCCAACAAGGCGGCGCGCACTTGCTCTTCAGGCAAGCCCCGGCTTTGCGTGAGATGGTCGAACAGCAAGTCCACCAATTTTTCATGCGCAAACTCATGCGTTTTGCCGGTGAGGGCCCAGAGCCAATCGCTGAACGCCAAGAAGTGGCCAAAGGCCGAGCCGCCCTGCAGCAGCAGATCAAGGGACTGGGCAAAGCGGCCCGAATTGGCCAGCATGTCCCAGTAGCGCGCAAAGCGCTGGATGCGCTGCAGCGTGGCAAAGCTGATCGTCGAGTTTTGCAAGATGGTGTAGGGCGTTTGCGGGTCGTAGACCATGGCAAAGTCCGCCGTGTGCCGCGCAATCGGCGTGCCGCGCAGGCGCTTGAGAATGCCGAACTGAATCTCGTGCGGCCCCAGGGCGTGCAGCCTGTCAAAGCCATCGGCAAAACTTGCCAGCTTTTCACCCGGCAGGCCAAAAATCAAATCAGCATGCACATGGGCCTGGCTGTGCGCCACCAGCCAGCGCAAGTTCTCGGCGGTCTTGTCGTTGTCTTGCTTGCGGGAAATGCGTTGCTGCACCTCGGGGTTGAAGCTTTGAATGCCGACTTCAAACTGCAAGGCGCCCGCCGGGAATTGCGCAATCAATTCTTTGAGTGCATCGGGCAGGCTGTCGGGCACCACTTCGAAATGCACAAACAAGGCCGGCGCCGCGCCCGCTTCTTGCGGGCCGGCTTCATGCAGGCGATCTAAAAAAAACTGCAGGATGCGCACCGAATGCGCCACCTTCAGATTGAAGGTGCGGTCCACAAACTTGAAGTGCCGCGCGCCGCGCTCATACAGCGTTTGCATGTGGGCCATGAACAGGTCCAGGTCAAAGGCCCAGGCGGTTTTGTCCAGCGCGCTCAGGCAGAACTCACACTTGAACGGGCAGCCGCGCGAGGCTTCCACGTACAAGAGCCGCTGCTCCAGGTCTTGCGCGGTGTATTCGTCATAAGGCAGGGCCAGTTCGTCCAGCGGAGGTTGCTCGCCCGCAATGATTTTCATCAGCGGCTGCGGCCCGTCCAGCAAGGCGCGGCACAGCTTGGGAAAGCTCACATCACCCCAGCCGGTCACCACATGGTCGGCCAGGCGGCAAATTTCTTGTTCGGCCGTTTCATGACTGACCTCCGGCCCGCCCAGCACCACCTTGATGTCGGGCCGCAGGGCTTTCAGGAGCCGCACCACTTGCGTGGTTTCGACCACGTTCCAGATGTAGATGCCCAGGCCAATGACGGCCGGGTTCAGCGCCAGCAGCTCTTCCACGATTTGCGTGGGCCGCTGCTGAATGATGAATTCGCGCAGCACGGTTTGCGCCCGCAGACCCGCGCCGCCGTGCCGGTCCATGTTCGCCAGCAGGCAACGCAGGCCGAGCGAGGCGTGAATGTACTTGGCGTTCAGCGTGGCCAAGACAACCCGAGCCGATGTGGCTGGGGTGGGCAGGCTCGCCGCGAGGGGGATGGACTCAGGCATGGGGCGATTATCCGAGCCAGGCCGGGGCTTGCGGGCCGGGCAGCGATTCCCCCGCGGCGGTGCAGGACGGCCACCCCCTCGTATCATCCCAACCATGGCTCTTTTTTTTCCGTTTTTGGGCGCTGCTAGGTGCTCGGCTGTTGTTCTTTGTCTAGGGGCGACTGGCCTTGGCGCCTGGGCGCAAACGTCCGGGTTGGTGCTGGGCGGCTCAAGCCCTGCTGCGCCCAGCGCCGTGGTGCAGACCGAGCAAGTGCGCGCCGAGTTGCTGGTGCATGCGCCGCAGGGCGTGGCGCCGGGCCAGCCGCTGTGGCTGGGCCTGCAGCTCACGCACCAGCCGCATTGGCACACGTATTGGAAGAATCCGGGCGATTCCGGCCTGCCGACCGAGCTGCAGTGGACCTTGCCCGCGGCCTTGAGTGCCGGGCCGATTGCCTGGCCCACACCGCAAAAAATACCGCTCGGTAACCTCGCCAACTACGGCTATGAAGGCACGGTGTTGCTGCCTGTGCCGGTCACGGTAGCGCCCGGTTTTTCTGGCGAACAAATTGAGATCCGGCTCAAAGCCAGCTGGCTGGTGTGCCGCAAGGAATGCATTCCGCAAGAAGGCGACTTTGCGATCAAGCTGCCAACGCGCGGTTCCGTGGCGCTGCATGGGCGCGCGTTTGAAGCAGCCTGGGCGGCAGCCCCGCGCGCGCTGCCAGCCGGTGCCAGCCAGATCGAGGTGGTGGACGGCGCCTTGCGCGTCAAGCTGGCCGGCTTGCCCGCTGCATTGAAGGGCAAGACGCTTGGGTTTTTCCCCGAAACCGCCAACGTGATCGAGCCCGGCGCGCCTTGGCAGCAAAGTTGGCAAGGCGAGGTGTGGACCGCGCAGGTGCCGCTGTCGGCCCAACGCAGCGAAAGCCCCGCGCGCATGCCGGTGGTGGTGGCACTCGTGGCAGACGGCAAGTCCTCGTTTGCGCTGGATGTGCCGGTCAAAAGCCCATGGCCCGCCCTGGCGCCGCTCCCCGGCCTGTCGCCCGCGCTGGAAGCGGCCTTGCAGGCGAACGCCGCCAAGTCAGGCACACCCGCTTCTCCCGCTGCGTCGCTGAGCCTCTGGGCCGCGCTGCTCGGCGCCTTGCTGGGCGGCATGATCTTGAACCTCATGCCCTGCGTGTTTCCGGTGCTGGCCATCAAGGTGCTGGCTTTTGCGCAGCATGCCGACGATCGCCGCGCCCACCGCGCCAGCGGACTGGCTTACACGGCCGGGGTGTTGCTGTCCTTCTTGGCGCTAGGCGCTTTGCTGCTCGCGCTGCGCGCGGCAGGCGAGCAACTCGGCTGGGGCTTTCAACTGCAAGACCCGGCTGTGGTGGCGACCCTGGCCGTGCTCTTTACCTTGATTGGCCTGAATCTGGCGGGCCTGTTTGAGTTTGGCAACGTACTGCCCAGCAGCGTTGCCAGCTTGCAAGCGCGCCATCCTGTCGTTGATGCTTTCTTGACTGGCGTCTTGGCCACCGCCATTGCCTCGCCTTGCACGGCGCCTTTCATGGGCGCGTCTTTGGGTCTGGCGATTGCATTGCCCACGGCGCAGGCGCTGGCCGTGTTTGCAGCGCTCGGCCTGGGCATGGCCCTGCCGTACTTGGCGGCCAGCTGGGTGCCCGCCGTGGCCAGAGCCTTGCCGCGCCCTGGCGCGTGGATGCAGACCTTCCGCCAGTTCATGGCCTTTCCCATGTTTGCCACCGTGGTCTGGCTGTTCTGGGTGCTGGGCCAGCAAAGCGGCATCGACGGCGCGGCCGCTTTGCTCATGCTCCTGGTTGCGCTGGCTTTGCTGGTGTGGGCGCTGGGTTTGAACGGACGCAGCGGCAAGGTGCTGGCGGCTCTTTCCTTGGGCGGCTTGCTGTGGCTGGGCTGGGCCGCTGGCCCGCAGATCACGCGCTTGGCCGAGGCCAGCGCCAACACGCCCGCCACCGCCGCCGCCACCGACGCGAACGACCAAAGCTGGCAAGCCTGGAGCCCTGAGCGCCAAGCCGAACTCTTGGCCCAGGGCCGACCGGTCTTCGTCGACTTCACCGCCGCCTGGTGCGTGACCTGCCAGTACAACAAACGCACCACCCTGGCCAACGCCGAGGTGCTGGCCGACATGGCCGTCAAGAAAGTCGCCTTGCTCCGCGCCGACTGGACCCGCCGCGACCCGGCTGTCACGGCCGAGTTGGCCAAGCTGGGGCGTAATGGCGTGCCGGTGTATGTGCTGCTGAAGGCGGGGCAGCCGGCCAAGGTTTTGTCGGAAGTGTTGGGGGTGGGGGAAGTCAGGGCGGCGTTGGCGGGACTGTGAACTCGCTCGCTTAAAGGGTATTGCTCAACCCGGGCCTTGCCGGCATTTTGTCCAGTCCGAGCGGGTGTGGCTTGGTAATATTAACGGCCCATTGCCGAGCAGGTTTCTCTCGGCGTTTCTTCTGCTTTCTCCAGGTCTGAATGCCCACGCAAAAACTCACGCTCGCCCGCCTCGAAAGCCTGTTGATGACCGCCTGCGACGCGCTGCGCGGCAACATGGACGCCAGTGAGTACAAGGAATACATCTTCGGCATCTTGTTCCTCAAGCGCGCCAGCGACTTGTTTGACCAACGCCAGGCCGAAATTCGCCAGCAGGCCCAAGCCGACGGGCTCAGCGAGGCAGACACCCAGCAACTGCTGGAAGACGCCGACCAATATTCGGGCAAGTACTTCTTTGTGCCCAAACGGGCGCGCTGGAACACGCCCTGGGTCGATATGTCGGTGGACAAGGACGGCGAGGTCAAAGCCACGCATTACCCCGCGCTCAAGCACGTCAAGGAAAACGTGGGCTCCATGCTCAACAAAGCGCTGGAGGCCCTGGAAGACGACAACGCCGACGCCCTGCAAGACGTGCTCAAAGGCACCATCAACTTCAACCGCAAGATCGGCCAGACCACGCTGGACGACGACACGCTGGTCGACTTTATTCAGAACTTCGACAAGATTCCCCTGCGCGACGAGGACTTTGAATTCCCCGACCTGCTGGGCGCCGCCTACGAGTGGCTGATCAAGTACTTTGCCGACTCGGCCGGCAAAAAAGCCGGCGAGTTCTACACCCCGGCCGAGGTGGTGCGCATTTGTGTGGAGATTTGCGACCCCCAGGAAGGCATGAGCATTTACGACCCCACCGTGGGCTCGGGCGGCATGCTCATTCAGGCCCGCGACTACCTGCGCGAACACGGCGCCGACGCGGCCGAACTCTCGCTCAATGGCCAGGAAAAAATGGGCACCACCTGGTCCATCTGCAAGATGAACATGCTGCTGCACGGCATCTCGCACGCCAACATCCGCCAGCAAGACACCTTGCGCGAGCCGCAGCACAAGACCGAGCACAACGAGTTGATGCGCTTTGACCGCGTGCTGGCCAACCCGCCCTTCAGCCAGAACTACATCAAGAAAGACATGCTCTTTCCCGGTCGCTTTCCGGTGTGGATGCCCGAGAAAGGCAAAAAAGCCGACCTGATGTTTGTGCAGCACATGCTGGCCGTGCTCAAGGCCGACGGGCGGCTGGCCACCGTCATGCCGCACGGCGTGTTGTTTCGCGGTGGTGAAGAGCGCGAAGCGCGCAAATACTTCATTGAGCACGGCCAGCTCGAAGCCGTGATCGGCCTGCCCAGCAACCTCTTTTATGGCACCGGCATACCGGCCTGCATCCTGGTGCTCAACAAAGCCGGAGCCGGTGAGCGCCAGCATGTGCTCTTCATCAACGCCGACCGTGAGTACCGCGAAGGCAAGGCCCAGAACCACCTGCGCCCTGAAGACATCGACAAGGTCGTGCACGCCTACCGCGCCAGGCAGGACATCCCCGCCTACGCCCGCCGCGTGCCCGTGGCCGAGATCCAGGCCGAAGACTACAACTGCAACATTCGCCGCTACGTGGACAACGCGCCCCCGCCCGAGCCGCACGACGTGCGCGCCCACCTGCATGGCGGCGTGCCCGTGAGCGAGGTGGATGCCCTGGCCCACTTCTGGCAAAACTACCCAGGCCTGCGGGAGAGCTGCTTCGTGCCGCGATCGAACGCAGCCCCTGGTCGCACCGAGCTCCACTCCGTTCGCCCTGAGCCCCACTCCGTTCGCCCTGAGCCTGTCGAAGGGCCCGCCACCACCTACGTCGACTTCAGCCCCGCCTTGGCCGAGCAGCGCGCCATCGCCGAACTCGTCAAAACCCACCCCGGCGTGCTGGCCCGGCAACAAAGCTTCATGACCGCGCTGCAGGCCTGGTGGCAACAGCACCTGCCCCTGGTCGAAGCCCTGGCCCCTGACCCGGCCAACCAGCATGCCCGCGCCCACAACGTTTATGCCCTTCGCGCCAACTTGCTGGCCAGCATGGAGCGCACCTTTGCCGGCCCGGATTCAACGCAAACCCTGCTCAACCGCTTTCAGGTGCGCGGCGCCTTTGCCAACTACATGCAAGAGCTGGCTGCCGACTTCAAGTCGATTGCCGCCAGCGGCTGGGGTGCCGAGCTGATTCCGGACCAGGACATTTTGCAAAGCCAGTTCCCCGAGGTGCTGGCCGAGCTGGAACAGCAACACGCCCGCCTGGCCGAGCTGCAAGCCCTGTTTGCCGCCGCCAGTGAAGAAGACTTTGAAGACACAGACGACACCGGCGTGCTGCCTGCCGACGAAGTCAAAGCCCTCAAGACCAGCCTGAAAGAAAGCAAAGGCCAGCTCAAGCTCGTCAAACGCGACAGCGCCCTGGGCGTCCCCGCCGACTTGCAGCTCGAGGTGGACCGCATCGAGGCCCAGCTGGCCCGCCACAAAAAGCTGGAAGACGAGGCCAAGGCCCTCAAGGTGCTGATCAAAAGTACCACCCAAAGCCGCGACGCCCTGGTGGCCCAGGCCCGCGCCAAGATCGGCGCCGACCAGGCGCGCGTGATCATCGTGGAACGCCTGGGCCTGGTGCTGCAGGACAGCTACCGCCAGTACCTGCGCGCCGACCAGCGCGCCTGCGTGGCCGCCCTTGAGAACCTGTGGCGCAAGTACGCGGTGACGGCCAGGCAGATTGAAGCCGAGCGGGATGCGGCGGCGGTGGAGTTGCAGCGGTTTTTGGGGGAGTTGGGGTATGCGTGAGGCGATTGCCGGCGACTGGTATTCAACGCCCTTTGGTTCCCTGTGCCTTCGCATTGTCAATGGCGGAACTCCCGAGACCGATGTTCCCAGCTATTGGGAGGGCGACACCCCTTGGATCACCGGCGCCGACTTCACCGCACGCGGGGTTGGCGAGTTCAGACGCTATGTGAGCGAGCGCGGTATTCGGGCGAGCGCAACATCTGTTGTCAAAAAAGGCAACTTGCTGGTGGTCACACGGACTGGCGTTGGCAAATTGGCCATCGCTCCCTGCGACATCGCCATCAGTCAAGACATCACGGGCATTTATATCGACTTTCAGAAAGCGACCACCGAGTTCGTCTACTACCTCCTGAGCCGTGAATTGGAAGATCTGAAGAAGCTCAATCAAGGCACAAGCATCAATGGCATCGTGCGCGGTGACTTGGAAAAGCATGTGGTGTCAATTCCGCGCAATCCCTCGGTCCAAAACAAGCTGGTTGCCATCTTCAGGAGCATCGACACCGCCATCGAAAAAACCGAAGCCCTGATCGCCAAGCACCAGCAGATCAAGGCCGGCCTGATGCACGACCTGTTCACCCGCGGCGTGCTGCCCAACGGCCAACTCCGCCCGCTCCGCAGCGAAGCGCCGGAGCTGTATTCAGAAGTGGGCGACTGCGCACTCCCTATCGTATGGACTACAAAGACGCTTGGTACAGCTTGCGATTGGTTCAGTGGAGGCACACCGAGCAAAAGGAATTCTGAATGGTGGAGCGGCACCCTGCCATGGCTCTCACCAAAGGATATGAAGCAGTTTGAGCTTACGAATACAGAGGATCATGTTACACGTCAGGCCGCTTTATTTGGATCTCGGATTGCACCCCCCAACACAGTTTTTCTTGTTGTTCGCGGGATGATCTTGGCGCATTCCTTTCCGGTGGTTTTGAGTGGGGCTGAATTCTCATTCAACCAAGACGTAAAGGCAGTGCAAGGCAAACGTCCCCTGTTGAATCGATATCTTGCCTATTGGTTCGTGGCCAACACGAATCTTTTTTTAAAGAAGACGACTGAGTCCACCCATGGGACAAAAAGGTTCGACATGGGTGACCTCTACAAAATTATCTTGGGCGTTCCGCCTGAGGATGAGCAGCAGCGCATCGTTGATCGCCTTGATGTTGTGGAGAAAAGACTGGCCAAAGAAGGAGTGCAAAAGTCGAAGCTTCAAAAACAAAAACTCGGCCTCATGCAAGACCTGCTCACCGGCCGCGTCCCGGTGCCCGC
>JBBAPH010000015.1:0-42489 GCA_040400935.1 Polaromonas sp. | reverse complement strand
AACAAAAACTCGGCCTCATGCAAGACCTGCTCACCGGCCGCGTCCCGGTGCCCGCCGCAGCCGACCTTGCCTTGGCCGGGGAGGAGCTGGTCTGATGCCAACTTGCTGGATCATTGCCGGTCCCAACGGGGCGGGCAAAACCACCTTTGCGCTGGAGTACCTGCCGCAGGTGGCGCAGTGCACGCGTTTCATCAACGCCGACCTGATCGCCGCCGGCCTGTCGCCGCTGGCGCCCGAGCGCGAGCTGCTGGCCGCGAGCCGCCTGTTTCTGAGCGAGATCAAGGCGGCCATTGCCGAGCGCGAAGACTTTGCGTTTGAAACCACCCTGGCCGGGCGCAGCTACCTCAAGCTACTGCGCCGTTTGCGTGCGCAGGGCTGGCGCACCGAGCTGATCTACCTGGCGCTGCCGAGCATGGAAATGTCCAAACTGCGGGTGGCCGAGCGCGTGGCCCACGGCGGGCACAATATTCCCACTGCGGACATTGAACGCCGCTTTGCCCGCAGCCTGGGCAACCTGCTGAACGTGTTCAGCGCCGAGGTGGATGCCTGCCGCTGCTTCATGAACAGCAATGCGGTGCCCGAACTGGTGTTTGAGCAGCAGGGCGATGTGCGCAACATCGTGCATGCGCCCCACCACGAACATTTGTTGAAGGAGGCCGCACCATGACCCACACATCAGCCCCGCCATCGGCCCAGGCGCAGACCATGCTGCGCACACTGCAAAACGCGGTGGCCAAGAACCTGGAAAAAAAGCACAAGCTCGGCCATTACGCCGTGGTCTGGCAAAACGGGCGCCCGGTGCAGACGGGCGCCGATGCGCCCAAGACGCCCGGCTGAAAGCTGCCAAAGCGCGAGCACACCAACATGGGCCATCCCATTTTTGATCCGTTGGCAGCACATGCCTGACAAGCTGCCGATCAACATTACCGACCTGCTCCGTCAGCGCCGGGTGGAAGGTGAGCGCATCGAATACAAGGCGGGCTGGAACCCGGACGCGATCATCCGCACGCTGTGTGCGTTTGCCAACGACTTCCAAAACCTGGGCGGCGGGTATGTGGTGATCGGGCAGGACTGCGATGCCAACGGTCAGCCCGTCTTTCCGCCTTTGGGCCTGCCGGCCGACCAGTTGGACAAGGTGCAGCAAGAGTTGCTGGCCACCTGCCAGCTGATGCAGCCACCGTACTTTCCAGCGCTGAGTGTGGCGGTGGTGGAGGGCCGCCAGCTCATCGTGCTGCAAGCGCCGGGCGGCATGAACCGGCCCTACAAGGCGCCAGCGTCCGTGACGGCCAAACACAAGAGTTGGCACTACTACATTCGCCGCTTCAGCAGCACGGTGGAGGCCAGGGGCGAGACCGAACGCGAGCTGCTGAGCCTGACGGCGCAAGTGCCGTGGGACGACCGCTATGCGCAGCAGGCCAGCGTGGCCGATTTGTCTCGCCCGCTGATGCTGGACTACTTGCGTGAAGTGGGCAGCGCGCTGGCGGACGACGCGGCCCGCCTGACGCTCGAAGCGTTGGGGCGGCAAATGAACCTGGTGGGCGGACCCAGCGAGGCGCCTTGGGTAAAGAATGTAGGGGTGCTGTTTTTTAACGAGGCGCCGGACCGGTTTTTCCCCTATGCGCAAATTGATGTGGTGTGGTTCCCCGAGGGCGCTGGTGGCGACCGTTTTGACGAGAAGATTTTCAAGGGCCCGCTGGCGCGCATGCTCCGCGAGACGCTGGCCTACATTCAGCGCAACTACCTGCATGAAACCGTGCTCAAGCACCCGGACCGGGCCGAGGCCACGCGGGTGTGGAATTTCCCGTACGTGGCGGTGGAAGAGGCGCTGGTGAACGCGGTGTATCACCGGTCCTACGAAGCTCGTGAAGCGGTGGAGGTGCGCATTGGCTACGACGAGCTGGTGATCTTGAACGTGCCGGGGCCGGACCGTTCGATAAAGACAGAAGACTTTGAAGCTGGCCGGGCGGTGAGCCGGCGCTACCGCAACCGCCGCATTGGGGAGTTCTTGAAAGAGCTGGACCTGACCGAGGGCCGCTCCACCGGTGTGCCCAAGATTCTGAAGGCGATGGCGGCCAATGGCTCGCCGCCGCCCCGTTTTGAGACCGACGATGAGCGGCTGGCCTGCGCGGTCCACCTGCCGGCCCATCCACTGGCCACGCGACCAGAGGCAGATGCGGCCGGCCCCGCCGCCAGGGATGTGAGCATGGATGTGACCATGGATGTGACCATGGATGTGACCATGGATGTGACCCCCGAAGTCGCCCTGCTGCTCAAGAGGCTCCAGGGCGAGATGTCGCGCAAAGAGCTGCAGGCATTGATGGCCCTCAAAAATGCGGATCATTTCCGCTTGGCCTACCTCTCGCCCGCCATGGCTGTGGGCGCGCTGGAGATGACCGACCCGGCCAGCCCGCGCAGCACCAAGCAGCGCTACCGCCTGACGGACAAGGGCCGCCAATGGCTGAAGCAGCAGGCACAGGAGGGCGACCGATGAGCGAATACTCCGAAGTCGAGCGCCCCTTCCTGGACCAGCTGGCCGCCCAGGGCTGGACGGTGATCGACCAGGGCCAGGGCGTGCCGCAGGACGCGGCCGTCAGCCTGCGCCAGCACTTTCGCCAGACGCTGCTGCCCGGGGTGTTTGACGAGGCCGTGCGCGAGCTCAACCGCACGACCGATGGCCAGCCCTGGCTGAGCGACCGGCAGCTTGACGAGCTGCGCACCCAGCTCACGCGCCACCCTAACCGCACCCTGCTCGAAGCCAACGAGGCGGTGCAGGCTCTGCTGTTCAAGGCGCAGGCCGACCGCAATGAGCTGACGGGCGAGGCCGACCCGGTGGTGCGCTTGATCGACTTTCACACCCCAAGCAACAACCACTTTCACGCCATCAACCAGTTCCGCGTGGACACGCCGGGCGCTGGGAAGCCCTTCATCATTGTGGACATCGTGCTGTTCGTGAACGGCATCCCGCTGGTGGTGGTGGAGTGCAAAAAGGGCTCAGAAACCTGTGCCAACCCCATGCAGGAAGC
This sequence comes from Polaromonas sp., assembly GCA_040400935.1. Taxonomy (GTDB): domain Bacteria; phylum Pseudomonadota; class Gammaproteobacteria; order Burkholderiales; family Burkholderiaceae_C; genus Polaromonas. The sequence continues at coordinate 39,466 of JBBAPH010000015.1, read as the reverse complement.
CTTTGTGCAGTTGCAGCGCTACATGGGCCGCCGCGCCGACACACTGGCGGCGGGGCTCAAGGAAGGCGAGCCGCGCTTGTTCCACAGCAATGTGCTGGTGGTGCGCAGCTGCGGGCTGGAGGCGGACTACGGCACCATCACCTCTGAAGAAGAGCACTTTTACGGCTGGAAAACGCTGTACCCGCAAGACGACGCGGCGCTGGCGGGCATGAACGCCCAGCAGCAGCTGGTGGCGGGCATGTTGACCCAAGGCAATTTGCTGCAGATTTTGCGCACCAGCGCGTTGTGCATGGACACGGACGGCGGCCCCCGCGTGAAGGTGGTCTGCCGTTACCAGCAGTTCCGGGCGGCCAACAAGGTGGTGGAGCGGCTGCGCACCGGCCAGACGGCCCTGGCGCGCAGCGGGGTGGTGTGGCACACGCAGGGCTCGGGCAAGTCGCTGACCATGGTGTTTGTGGCGCGCATGCTGCGCGCCAGCCGCGACCTGAGCGACCACAAGGTCGTGTTGGTGAACGACCGCACCGACCTGGAAGAGCAGCTGGCCAACACCGCCACCTTGATAGGCGGCAAGGTGCATGTGATTGAGAGCCGCCAGGCCCTGCGCCAGCACCTGGCCAGTGACAGCTCGGACATCAACATGGTGATGGTCCACAAGTTCCAGGAGCACAAGCAGACGCTGAGCAACACGGTGGCCGAGGCGCTGGGCACCTACTTGGCCATGCCTGCCGGCCAGACCTTTGGCGTAGTGAACACGTCCAGCCGCATCGTGCTGATGATTGACGAGGCGCACCGCACCCAAAGCTCGGACCTGGGTGACAACCTGTTTGAAGCCTTTCCCAACGCCACGCGCATTGCCTTTACCGGCACGCCGCTGATCACCGAGCGCCACGGCGAAAAGAAAACGCACAAGCGTTTTGGCGACATGATCGACGAGTACCGAATCATGGACTCGGTCAGAGACGGGGCGACGCTGCAAATCCTCTACGAAGGCAAAACGGCTGACACGGCGCTCAACGAAAAGCATGCTTTTGACACCGCGTTTGAAGACCTGTTCAAGGAGCGCAGTGAGGCAGAGCTGCTCGCCATCAAGAAAAAATACGGCGCGACGGGCGACATTTTGGAGGCGAGCGGCCGCATCGACGCGATTGCGCGCGACATCGTGCAGCACTACGTGAGCCACATCTTGCCCAACGGCTTCAAGGCGCAGGTGGTGTGCCACTCCAAGCTGGCGTGCATTCGCTACCAGGCGGGCATCAAGGCGGCGCTGGCCGAGCGACTGGCCCAAGAATGCACCCGCGCGGAGCCTGACGCGGCGTTGATTGAGCGTTTGGCCTTTTTGAAGACAGCGGTGGTGATTTCGTCAGACGGCACCAACGAGGCCGCCTTCGTCACCCTGGCGCGCAAGCAGGCCGCACAGATGAACGCGGTGGACAACTTTTGCCGCAGCTTTGATCAGACCGACCCCGATAAAGCGAACACGGGCATTGCCTTTTTGATTGTTTGCGACATGCTCTTGACCGGCTTTGATGCGCCCATTGAGCAGGTGATGTACATCGACAAAAAACTGCGCGAGCACACCTTGCTGCAAGCCATTGCGCGCACCAACCGGGTGAAAAAGGGCAAGAAGCGCGGCTACATCGTGGACTACATCGGCTTGGCCAACCACCTGACCGAAGCGCTGAGCCTGTACGCCGCCGCCGACGAGCAGCAAGAGCTGCGGGACGGCATGAAGAGCATGGCCACCGAATTACCCTTGCTGGAGGAACGCCACCAACGCCTGCTGCAGTTTTTTGAGGGGCTGGGCGTGAAGCATTTCCAGGCATTTTTGACCGGCACATTGCCCAGTCTGGAGGCGGATGCGGCGGTGGTTCATGAGGCGGTCAAGGCCTTGAAAGACGAGCGGCAACGTGCCGACTTTGAGGTCTACCTGAAAAAGTTTTTGCTGAGCCTGGACATCGTGCTGCCGCAGGCCCAGGCTCAGCCCTACCGGGTTCCGGCGCGCCGCCTGGGCTATGTGTTGCAGGTGACCAAGGAGCGCTACAAGGACCACAGCCTGAACCTGGGCGGTGCGGGTGAGAAGGTCAAGGCGCTCATCAACGAGCACCTGATCAGCCTGGGCATCAACCCCAAGGTGGAGCCGGTGGAGCTGCTCGCCGAAGACTTCATGGCCCAGTTGTCGGCCCACACCGGCGGCAACAGCGAGGCCAAGGCCAGCGAGATGGAGCATGCCATTCGCAAGCACTGCACGGTGCACCACGACGAAGACCCGGCGTTTTACAAAAGCCTGTCGGCCAAGGTGGACGCACTCATTGAACAGCACCAGGACCAATGGGACCTGTTGGCCGAGAAGTTGGCCGAGCTGCGCGGTGAGGCGGTGGCCGGGCGCCAAAAAGGTCAAGAGGGTTTGAGCCGCGAAGCTACTACGTTTTACGAGCACATCGTTCAGGTCGGCTTTTCAAGCGGTTTGGTGGGTGGCGCTGAAAAAGAAGCTTTTAAAGCCCTGATGCAAGCCGTGGTGATGCTCCTGCAGGAGACGGTAGGCAGCATTGATTTTTGGCTGAACCCCGACAAGCAAAAGCGTTTGCGGGGCTTGCTCAAAACCGAAATCACCAAGAGTGGATTGGAAGAATTGAAGGTGAACCGGGAGCGGGTGGCGGTTGAAATCATGCGCCTGGCCAAAACCCGGCACACGGAACTGGTGCGCGGCCAGCGCGAGGGAGACGCTTGATGCAAGTCAGGCAAATCAAGGACATCCAATACCGGCTGCTGCCGGGCTCTGAGCGCCGCACCACCGACATCGTGATTGAGCGCGATGGCCTGATCACGGTCAGGCCCCCTCACCACAGAACGCCCGAGCAGGTGGACGAAACCGTGCTGAGCAAGCGCCTGTGGATTTACCGCAACCTGGCCGAATGGCGTGACCTGAATGCCAGCAGCGTGGTGCGCGAGTGGGTGAATGGCGAAACCTTTTTGTACCTTGGCAGCAGTTACCAGCTGCAACTCGTGAATGAGCAAGATGAAGCACTCAAGCTCAAGGATGGGCGGTTTTTGCTGTCTCGCTCCGTGGTTGAGCAAGGCGGCGCTGACGCAGCCCGCGCTGCGTTCGTGTCGCTTTATTCGGAAAAGGGTCTGGCCCGGCTGCTGCGCCGTGTGGCGCATTTCGCACCCAAAGCCGGCGTGGCGCCGGGCTCTGTGCAGGTCAAGGATCTGGGCTTCCGTTGGGCCGCCTGCCAGCCCAGTGGGGACCTGCATTTCCATTGGAAGTGCTCGATGGCGCCGCTCACGGTGATTGACTACATCGTGGTGCATGAGTTGTGCCATTTGCACCACCGTGACCACACGGATGCTTTTTGGAACGAGGTCGACAAAGTGCTGCCGGACTACCGAGACCGCAAAGAGTGGCTGCGAGCTCGGGGCGTTACTCTGGACCTGGCCTAAGGCCTGGAGATGAGTATGAGGAAGTCAATCAGCCCCACAGATTCGAACAAAAAAGAAAACGAAGTCCCCTGGATCCTCACCCACTGCCGCACCATTGCCGTGGTCGGCCTCTCCCCCAAACCGCACCGTGCCAGCCACGAGGTGGCGGCCTATATGCAGGCGCAGGGCTATCGCATCATCCCCGTCAACCCCAAAGCGGGCGTGGGCGTGACCCACATCTTGGGCGAGAAGGTCTACGCCAGCCTGACCGAGGCGGCGCAGCACGAGCGCATTGATTTGGTCGATTGCTTTCGGAACAGCGAAGACATTCCTCCGGTGGTGGACGAGGCGATGGCGATTGGCGCCCCGGCGGTCTGGCTGCAATTGGGGATTCGACACGACGAGGCTGTCGCCAAAGCCCGTGCGGCCGGCTTGCGCGTGGTGCAGGACCGCTGCCTGAAGATTGACCACCGCGCCTGGCGCGCGGCAGGTGGGCAGCCAGCGGCTTGAAGCCTCCTGGTTTCGGCAGGCAGACCCTCGCCGGCCTGAGGGAAACTGCGGGCAGGCGGGCCGTCAAGTCCTGACACAATCACACGCATGTTTGCACCCCTTCAAAACGACACATTCCTGCGCGCCTGCTGGCGCCAAGCTACTGACCACACCCCCGTCTGGCTGATGCGCCAAGCCGGCCGCTATTTGCCCGAGTACCGGGACACGCGGGCCAAGGCCGGCAGCTTCATGGGGCTGGCCACCAGCACCGACTACGCCACCGAAGTGACCTTGCAGCCGCTGGAGCGCTATGCCCTGGACGCGGCGATCTTGTTCTCCGACATCCTGACCGTGCCCGACGCCATGGGCCTGGGCTTGTCTTTTGCACTCGGCGAAGGCCCCAAGTTCGCCACCGCCGTGCGCGACGAAGCGGCTGTGGCCAAGCTCGAAGTGCCGGACATGAACAAGCTGCGTTATGTGTTCGACGCGGTCACGTCGATTCGCAAGGCGCTCAATGGCCGAGTGCCTTTGATCGGCTTTTCCGGCAGCCCCTGGACGCTGGCCTGCTACATGGTCGAAGGCGCAGGTTCGGACGACTACCGCCTGGTCAAGACCATGCTGTACCAGCGCCCCGACCTGATGCACCGCATGCTGGCGGTCAACGCCGACGCGGTGGCCGCTTACTTGAACGCTCAGATCGAAGCTGGCGCCCAAGCTGTGATGATTTTTGACAGCTGGGGCGGTGTGCTGGCCGATGCGGCTTTCCAGACCTTCAGCCTGGCCTACACGGCGCGGGTGCTGAGCCAACTCAAGCGCGAGCACGACGGCGTGCAGATTCCCCGCCTGGTGTTCACCAAAGGCGGCGGCTTGTGGCTCAAGCAGATGGCTGGCCTGGACTGTGAAGTGCTGGGCCTGGACTGGACCGTCAACCTGGGGCACGCGCGTGCCTTGGTCGGCGGGCAGGCCGGTGGGCCGGGCAAGGCGCTGCAAGGCAACATCGACCCAAACGTGCTGTTTGCCCAGCCGCACCAGATCGAGGCCGAAGTGGCCCACGTACTGGACAGTTTTGGCCGCCCGCACACCGACACTGGCACGACGGGGCCGACGCACATCTTCAACCTCGGCCATGGCATCAGCCAATTCACGCCGCCTGAGCATGTGGCGGCGCTGGTCAACGCGGTGCATGCGCATTCACGCCAGCAGCGTCGCGGCTGAGCCACAGCCGGGCTGAACTGGCTGAGCAGCCAGTTCAGCAAAAAACTCGATTGACACAAGGCCGTAAAACAGCGCTGAAAAGCAAGGCATGAGGTCGCCCGGCAGCCATTCGTAACAACTCGTAAGGCCGCGCTATAGCACGAAATGGCGAAGACGGGACAGGACTTATGCACAAAAATCCTGTTGCGGGGCAGCAAGTCATTGGCCCAGCTTATATTTCCTCACGAAAACTCATAGTTGCGCTAAGTCCCTGATTCATAAGGAAACCTCGGGAGTGCTTTTTTTGCGGGCAATCTGAGCAAAGCCTTGATTTCAAAGGCTTGTGACGCCCTCAGGTGCTTCTATCAACAAAGTTATCCACAGAAACGCTGAAGAGTTGGAAAGCCCTCGCTAAATCAATGACTTAGCGCATCAAGCGAATGTGAATTGACATAAAAATGTCGCAAACCCCCGTTTACTGGCTCGGTATTGTGGTGGCCACCCCGGCCCACAGCGCCGTCGCCGGCCCCTTGACTTACCGCAGTGAGCAGGCACTCACGCCGGGTCAATTGGTACGCGTGCCGCTGGGCAAACGCGAGGTGCTGGGCGTGGTCTGGCAAGTGTTGCCGGACAGCGGCGATCTGCCCCTGGCGCAAAGCCGGGCCGTGGCGGGCGTGCTGGACGGCGTGGCACCGCTGTCGGCCAGCTGGCGCCAATTGATCAGCTTTACCGCCGCGTATTACCAGCGGTCTTTGGGCGAGGTGGCGCTGGCGGCCCTGCCGCCGCAGTTGCGCGAGCTCAGCAGTGAGCAACTGGCGCGCCGCCTCAAGCGGCCCGCCAAGGCCGGCACGGCCAACGACGCCGTGGTGACGCTGCCCGAGCTCAGCCCGGCCCAGGCCGGCGCGTTGGCGGAGTTCGCGGCCGACACCCGGCCCGCCTTGCTGTTTGGCGCCACAGGCAGCGGCAAGACCGAGGTGTACCTGCGGGCCGCCGCTGACGTGTTGGCCCGAGACCCGAGCGCTCAGGTCTTGGTGATGGTGCCCGAGATCAACCTCACGCCGCAGCTGCAAGCGCGCTTTGAAGCCCGGTTTGCCCACCTGGGGCGCGAACAAGTCGCGGCCTTGCACAGCGGCCTCACGCCTGCCCAGCGGCTCAAAAGCTGGCTGGCGGCACACAGCGGCCAGGCCCGGCTGGTGCTGGGCACGCGCATGGCGGTGCTGGCTTCATTGCCGAATTTGCGCCTGATCGTGGTCGACGAAGAGCACGACCCCAGCTACAAGCAGCAAGAAGGCGCCCGCTACTCGGCGCGCGACTTGGCGGTGTACCGCGCCAAGCTGGAAAGCCAGGCGCCAGAAGGTGGTGCTGCCGCCGTGCCCTGCCGCGTCTTGCTGGGTTCGGCCACGCCCTCGCTTGAAAGCTGGCAAGCCACGCTGGCCGGCCGTTACCAGCGCTTGAACATGGCCGATCGCATTGGCGCCCAGGGCAGCACTGGCCTGCCCGCGGTGCGCCTGGTCGACATGAACCTCCAGCCCAAGCACTGCGTGCTGGCGCCACCTCTGTTAGAGGCCATCAGCCAGCGCATTGCCGCCGGCGAGCAGTCGCTGGTGTTTTTAAATCGGCGCGGCTATGCACCGGTGCTGACCTGCCACGACTGCGGCTGGAAAAGCGAATGCCCACATTGCAGCGCCTACCGCGTCTTCCACAAAATGGACCGCACCTTGCGCTGCCACCACTGCGGCTACACGGAGCGTGTGCCCCGCAGCTGCCCGACCTGCGGCAACGTGGACATTGCGCCACTGGGGCGCGGCACCGAGCGCTTGGAAGAACACCTGGGCGAGTTGCTGCAAGGCGTCACGCGGCCCGACGGCAGCGCTCCCCGCATTGCCCGCATTGACGCCGACACCACGCGGCTCAAAGGCGCGCTCGAAAGCCAGCTGGCCAGCGTGCATTCGGGCGACGTGGACGTGCTGGTCGGCACGCAGATGATTGCCAAGGGCCACGACTTCAGGCGCATCACCTTGGTGGCGGCTGTCAACCCGGACGGTGCGCTGTTTTCCAGCGATTTCCGCGCGCCCGAGCGTTTGTTCAGTTTGTTGATGCAAGCCACCGGCCGCGCCGGCCGCGACGCCGCGCACAGCGCGCGCAGCCAAATGTGGGTGCAAACCTTTCACCCGCAACACGCGCTCTTTGCCGCTTTGCGCCAGCACGACTACCCGGCCTTTGCCGAGCAGGAACTCAAAGAACGGCTGGCCGCAGGCCTGGCGCCCTTTGGTTACAGCGCCTTGATGCGCGCCGAAGCCCGCACGCAAGAGCTGGCACAAGACTTCTTGAACGTGGTGGCCGCCGCCGCGCAAGGCGCGCAACTGCCCGGGGCGGATCGCGTCACGCCTTACCCGGCCGTGCCCATGACGATTCAGCGCGTGGCCAATGTGGAGCGGGCGCAAATGCTGGTGGAAAGCGATTCGCGCCAAGCCCTGCAGCAGTTCTTGAGCGCGTGGCAACCACTCATCAGCGAGACCCGACGACAGCCCGCCTTCAAGGCCCTGATCCGCTGGGCCATCGACGTGGACCCGCAGGCGATTTAAACGCCTAGTGCTTCAGGTCAGCAGCGCAACCGCGGCCGAAAACGTCGGGAAAGCCAGCACCGTGGACCACAAAATAATGCGGGCAATGCGGCCGTTGTCAGCACCAAACTTTTCGGCCAAGAGCGACACATTGCTGGCGCTCGGCAATGCCGCCACCAGCACGATCACGGTCAGCGCAAACGGGTCCACCGGCACGCCCAGGCTGATCGCTGTCAAACCGACCAGGCCCACCAGGACTGGATGCAGCACCAGCTTGATGATGACCACGCCCAAGTAGTCGCGCAGCGGTATGGCTTGTGCGTTCTGGCTTTGCGATCTGGCCAGCACGGCACCAATGGTGAACAGCGCCACGGGTGAGGCCGCGTCGGCCAGCAGGCCCACGGTTTGTGCCACAGGTTTGAACAGCGCCAAGTCCAGTCCAGAAGACAGCGCCCCCAGCAAAATTGCCCAGGGCATCGGATTCACAGCCGCGCCGCGCAGCGCTTTTTTAGCGGCGACTTCAGCGCCATGCGCGTCTGCCGAATCCAGCCGCGACAGCGCAATGCACAGCGAACTGGTCACCACCAGGTCCACCAAAATCGTCACGATCGCCGGGCCCGCTGCCTGGACGCCCAGCAAGGCCACGAGTAGCGGCACGCCCATGAAACCCGTGTTGGGAAAAGCCGCGACCAGCGCGCCAAACGAGGCGTCGTTCCAGCCCACCCGCCGGTTGCGTGTGAGGGCAATGGTGAAGGCCACCATCAACACGGCACACAGCAAATACACGCCGAGCAAGCTGGCGTCGAGCAACTGCGCCACCGGCGTGCTGGCGCCAAAGCGGTACAGCATGCAGGGCAGCGCGAAATAAAGCACAAAGGTGTTCAGGCCGGGGATTGCCACCAAGGGCAACAAGCCGCGCTGCGCCGCCAAAAAGCCGCACAAGACCAGAACAAAAAAGGGGAAAGTGATGAGGAGAATGCTGAGCACGGGGCGTATTGTCTCTTCTTCGCTGCCCGATTCAGGCGCTGGCTATGATGACGCTCCTTGCGCAAATCGCTTGGTCCGCAACCTCTCCTGCCTCGCGCCCCGCCGCACCTGAATGCCCTGATGTCGTCTTCGTCCCCGCCCAGCCAATTCTCCGCTGGACTCAACCCGGCCCAGCAAGCGGCCGTCAATTACCTCGAAGGTCCTTGCCTGGTGCTGGCTGGCGCCGGCTCGGGCAAGACGCGGGTGATCACGCACAAGATTGGGCGGCTGATCGAGTCGGGTTTGAAGGCCGAGCAGATTGCCGCCATCACATTTACCAACAAAGCCGCCGCCGAAATGCGCGAGCGCGCCAAGAGCCTGATTGGCAAGAGCGCCAAGAGTGTGTTGATCTGCACTTTTCATGCGCTGGGTGTGCGCATGCTCCGCCAAGACGGCAGCGCGCTGGGCCTGAAACCGCAGTTCAGCATTCTGGACAGCGACGACGTGACCAGCATCTTGAAAGACGCCGGCGGCAGTGTCGACGCGGCCACCGCCCGCCAATGGCAATGGACCATCAGTGCGTGGAAGAACACCGGCCTGAACGCCGCCCAAGCCGAAGCCCAGGCCGCCAACGGCGAAGAAGTCATGCTGGCCCGCGTGATGGCGCGCTATGAAGAACGCCTGACGGCTTACCAAAGCGTGGACTTTGACGACCTGATCGGCCTGCCCTTGAAGTTACTGCGCGAACACCAGGCCGTGCGCGAGAAATGGCAAGCCTCGCTGGGCCATGTGCTGGTAGACGAATACCAGGACACCAATGCCACGCAGTACGAGGTGTTGAAGTTGCTGGTCGGCGAGTGCGGCCGCTTTACCGCCGTGGGCGACGACGACCAGTCGATTTACGGCTGGCGCGGCGCCACCTTGGACAACCTGAAAAAACTGCCGCTGGACTACCCGCAGCTGCAAGTCATCAAGCTGGAGCAAAACTACCGCTCCACCAGTGCCATCTTGCGGGCGGCCAACAACGTGATTGGCCCCAACCCCAAGCTGTTCCCCAAGACCTTGTTCAGCGAACTGGGCGAGGGGGAGCCGGTGCGCGTGGTGGACTGCGACAGCGAAGAGCACGAGGCCGACCGCGTGGTGGCCCGTATCCAGAGCCTGCGCGCCGGGGCCGAGATGCAGCCCGGCGCTGAGCGCTTCAAGGAGTGGAAAGACTTCAGCGTGCTGTACCGCGCCAACCACATGGCCAAGCCGTTCGAAAAAGCTTTTCGCCGCGCGCAGATCCCCTACAAGGTCTCAGGCGGTCAAAGCTTTTTTGACCGCGCCGAGATCAAAGACCTGTGCTGCTGGATGCGCCTCTTGGTCAACAACAACGACGACCCGGCGTTCATGCGCTCAGTCACCACGCCCAAGCGCGGCATCGGCCACACCACGCTGGGCACGCTGGGCACCTTTGCCAGCCAGTACAAACTCAGCTTGTTTGAATCGCTGTTCAGCAACTCACTCAGCTCGGTATTGCCGGCCAAGGCCGTGGGCTCACTGGAAGAATTTGGCCGTTACGTCAACGACCTCGAATACCGCGCGCGCCAAACCGTGGGCGCTGAAGCGGCCAAAGTGTTCTTGCTCGACTGGCTCAAAGACATCGACTACGAAAAGCATTTGTACGACGGTGAAGATAGCGAAAAAGTGGCCGCCGCCCGCTGGAACAACGTGCTGGAGTTTTGCGACTGGATGTCGCTGCGCTGTGGCGGCCAGATCGAAGACGCCGCCGGCGTGACCACCGAAAAAGAAACCAAGACCATGCTCGAAGTGGTGCAGACCATTGCGCTGCTCTCCACCATCAGCGAACGCGAAGGCGACCAGAACGTGGTCACGCTGTCCACCTTGCACGCCTCCAAGGGGCTGGAGTGGCCGCACGTGGTGCTGGCCGGTTGCGTGGAAGGGCTACTGCCCTTCAAGCTCGAAGACGACGACGGCAGCAACAGCGAAGCCATCGCGCTGCGCCTGCAAGAAGAGCGGCGTCTGATGTACGTGGGCATCACCCGCGCTCAGCGCACGCTGGCCGTCAATTGGCTGCGCCGCCGCAAAAAAGGCCGCGAGACCATTGCCGGTACACCGAGCCGCTTCATTGCTGAAATGGGCCTGGACCAAAACACCGTGAAAGAAGACCCGCGCGAAAAAATGCGGGCCTTGCGCGCCGAGTTTGCCAAGCGCGCGGCCGACAACGCCGAGGCCGCCAAGGCCTTGGATGCGGGCAAGGGCGGCGTTTGATGCTGACGGCAATGAAGTGGGCGAGCCTGTTATGGCTCAGCAGCCTGAGCCTGCTTGCCGCTGCCCAGGGCGTCAACTGCCCCAGCCCGGACGATGTGAAGCCTGCGCAATTGCACGGTGCTTGGCAAGTGCAGTTCCGCCAGCCACCACCGGGCTGGCCCACGCAAGCCAAGGTGCGTCTGCAAGCCCACCTCGAATTCAAGGACAGCCTGTCGGGTTCCATCGAGCGTGCGCCCGCGCCCGGCCATCCCACCTTGGCCTTGCTCGCTGGCGACTTGGATGACGGCGTTTTGGTGCTCGACGAATCGTCCGACGGCCTGCGCATCACGGCCGTGTGGGAGGGCAGCATCGTGCTCGGCTCCTGCGGTCGCGAAATCCAGGGCTATTGGAAAGACACCCGCCGCGACCCCAACCCGCTCAAGCCCGCGCCCGAAACGCCGTTTCTTTTAAAGCGCTGAAGCGTTGAGACTCGCTACTCCACTCCCTCCCCCGCTGGGGCAGGCAGGGTCAGGGTGGGGGCTCGTCCGACAGAACAAGCGCTTCGAAGCCAAGCAGACGGGCTGGGGTCGGCGGCCGATTTCTGGGTACTCCCAGCATGAGGACGCTGGCCCCAGCCCGTCTGCTTGCCAAGCGCACCGCACGTCGCACGAAGGGGCGTGAAGGGTCAACCCACCCGCACCTTCCTCGCCGCCGAAGCCTCCAGCAACTGCCCAATCGCCTGCAGCGAATCGATCATCTCCACGTCGAAATCGACTTGGCCAAAGTCAACGTCAAAGCGCTCCTCCAAAAACAGCACCAGCCGCGTCATGGCCAGCGAGTCCAGCCGCCCACTGATGAACAGCGAGTTGTGCTCGGTCAGCGCGTCGGTGTCGCCGCTGGCGTTCAGTGTCTCGCGCAAAAAGTCATGCAAAGCTTGGGCGGTCGAAAGGTCCATCAGCTCACTCCAAAAAGTCGAACAAAAAAAGCCACGCGGTCTGTGAAGGGGAAGTGGCGGCTCTCCTCACCAAACACTTGCAGCGCTACAAAAAATCCCCACACGCACGCCAGCGACCACAGCCGCGCTAACAACCCGTCAGCGAGTTGGCGCCCCGCCGTGATGCGCGCTTGCGAAATGCCGATGGCAGTCGCCAGTACTGCGCAGTAAAAAAGGTAGCTCACGTAATTGGCGCCCGCTTGCTGCCAACCCAGCTCGGCCACCAAATGCACATCGCGCAGCGCGTGGTACACCGCATTGCCCACACCCGCGGCCATGAAGGTGGCAAAGAACACCCGCAGCCGAGGGTGTTTTCGGAAGGTGCGCAAGAAAGTGGGGAAGAAGAAAAACTCGACCAGCAACTCCTTGAAATAGTAGTAATACCGGTTCCAAAAATCCGCCAAGGTGCGCGCCTCTAACGGCCGCCAGGTGTTGCGCGGCAGGCGAAAGCCCGCCAGCCGCGCCACCGCAATCGCCTTGTGGCCCCACACCGCCAGGCCCAGGCCCTTGGCCAGCGCGGCGGTCAGCAAGCTGGCCCAGCACACCAGCACCGGCTCGCGCTGGTCTTGCACAAACCCATCGAACACCTGCGCCAATTTGGGCACGTGCAAGCCCTGCTCAAACAGCGCGGCCATCAGCTTGTCCAAGCTAGCGAGCAGCACGGCCCAGACCAGCAGCTTGAGCCCTTTGAGCTGCGTGACTGCCAGCTCGGCCGCATTCTTGGCCTGGTGCTTGCGCAAAAAAGCGGCGCCCTTGCCCAGCGGCGTGGGCGCCAGCGACAAGGTGCTCGAACGCCAGAAAGGATGCAAGATGCCCAGCTGCAAACCCAAGGCGCCCGCCGAGCGCGAGCGCTGGTCCTGCAAGCCATAAGCCAGCGCCCACAGGTAAGCCCCGGCCATGCTCAGCCAGGCCCACAGCGCCAGCCGTGGCCAGCCTTGCAGCAAAGGCGAAGCAGCCAGCACCAGCAGGGCAAGGATCAACACCAACTGGCCCGTCACAGGCTTGCGCGCCAGCCACCAGCTGGGGTGCCGCCGTGCTGCCAGCAGTGCGGCGGCGGCGCAGGCCCAGTACGCGGCCATCACGCCCAACACGGCCACCTTGGTGAGCGAGCCGCTGAGCGCTTCTTGCGTCAGCACTGGCGCCAGCAATATCAGCAAGGCGTCTGAGCTGCGCACTGCCGCGATCATGGCAGCGGCCAGGGCAATGGCCGGGCGGTAGGTCGGGAAGTAGGCAAAGGCCGCGGCCACCATCACATACGGCAGCGACAGGCCGGCCAAGGCCGCCACGGCCGTGAAGGCCGCCAGCAACGCCAACTGGCCTGGCGCCGACTGCACCGCATGGACCAGCTGGGCGTTTTGCTCAATGGCCCAGCGCTCGCGCCAGGCGCTGCCGGGCTGATCTGACCGCCAAGGCGCAGAGGGGCGCGCACTGCCCGCAGGCGCAGCGGCCAAAGCTTGTTCGGGCAATGCCGGATCGGCCATCAGCGGGTGCCCGCTTGCAAGTGCTGGCGCAGGGCTTGGCGGTCTATCTTGCCGTTAGCGCTCATGGGCATGTCCGCCACGGCCAGCAAGCGCGTGGGCAACATGTAGGGCGGCAGGACGGCCTTCAGAGCGCGCAAGCTGGCGGCCTCGTCCAGCGTGGGGGTCCCTACAAAAGTGACCAGGCCCTGGGCCGCCCCATCGACCAGCGGCCAAGCCACCGTGGCCACCAAGGGGTTGTCCAGCAGCTGGCGCACGTGAGCGTCGACTTCTTCCAACTCCACCCGGTGGCCCATCACCTTGACCTGGTTGTCCAGGCGCCCCAGGCAATGAAAGCGCCCCGACTCGTCGCGCACCGCCAGATCACCCGTGAGGTACCAGCGCTGGCCTTGTCGGTGCACAAAGCGGGCGGCCGTCTGGGCTGGCGCGTCCAGATAGCCCTGTGCCAGTTGCGATCCTGCAATCGCCAACTCACCGGCTTGGCCGTCGGGCAGGCGTTGACCCTCGGCATCGAATACCGCCAGTTCATTGCCGGGCAGGGCCTGGCCGATGGCGACCACGTCGCGGCCCGGGTAAAGCGGCAGTGCTTGCACATCGACTTCTTGCATGGCGCAACCCACCGTCGCTTCAGTCGGTCCATAAAAATTGATAATGCGGCTGTGGGGCGCAGCCGCTTGCCAGATTCGCACGATGCCGCTGCTCAGCGGCTCACCGCCAAAAGAGCTGATGCGCAGCCGGGGCAGCACCCCTGGGCTCAGGGCTTTGAGTTGACTCAGCAAGGCCACCAAAGAAGGCACGGAATTCCACACCGTGATCGCTTGCTCACGTGCGAAATGCACGGCGCTCATCACCCGCGTGGCCGGCAGAATATGCAGTGACGCACCGGCCTCCCAGGCGCAGAACATGTTGTGCACCGACACGTCAAAACTCAGCTCGAAGGTTTCGATCAAGCGGTCCGAAGGCCGCAGCGCCAACACCTGCCGCATGGTCTGCACGTAGTGGCGCGCTGCGCCAACGGGCACCACCACCCCCTTGGGTACGCCGGTGGTGCCCGAGGTGAAGATGACGTACGCGGGGTCATCGGTGCGCATGGCTTGCGGCGCTGGTAATTGCTCGTGTTGCTCCCTTGCTAAAGCGGCGGCCAGCACTGCCGGACCGAGCCAAGTCACCCGGGGCGCGGCGGCGGCGTCGGGCAGTTGCGGGAGCCGCGGTGCTTGCGCGCCCAGCGCATAAATCGGCAGCGGTGCGGCTTGCATGACCTGCGGCGTCAGCAGTTGCGCGCCTTGCTCATCCACCACCAACGCGGACAAACGACACAGTTTCAAGAGGGTCAATAGGCGCTCTTCAGGCAGCTTCAAGCCCAGCGGCACATAGGTGGAGCCCGCCCAATTGGCACCCAGTACGGCTAGCGTGGCTTCGGCGCTGCGCGAAGCCAGAATGCCCACGCGCGGCGGTGCATCGCTGCAGGTGCGCGGCCAGCCCGCGCTGCCCTTCAAGCAGATGGCCAAGCCAGCAGCTTGTCGGGCCAGCTGTGCATAAGTCAGCGACTGTCCCGAAGCCCACACCGCCAAGGCTTGCGGTTGACGCTGGCTTTGGCGGTAGACGCCGATGGCGAGATTCAGGGCCGTGCTGGCCGTGGGCGATTTCGCGTGCCTGAACTCGTCCTGCATCACAGCGCCCATGCCTTCTTGAGCCGGCTCGATCGTGTGTTCTTGTAGCGGTGTCGGCATGAAGACTCCCTCAGAAATTGGACGGCTTGTTGGCCTTGTGTTGGCCTTGTGCTGGCGGTGTGTCAGTTCTTGGCGTAACGCCTGTTTCAGTCTAGGCACCAGGCCCTGCGCTGGCACAGGTCAACAGGCGATGCGTTACGTGTGCTTGCACCTGTCGCTTTGTGCATCGAAACATGGCGTAAAAAAGCATCGGCTGAGCCTGCGGCCCAAGGGAAAGAAAGCCTGACGCAAGCCTGGACCTGCTTACGTTTGCGCACCTGGCAGGTGTTGCGCCCCAGCAGGTCGCGCTTAAGCTGAACGCATGGACTTCGCTGTCGACGATGCCACGCTGGTGTTCTTGGTGATCGGGGCGCTGCTGCTGGTCATGACGTTCAGCGCCGCCTTCATTGCGCGGCTGCCGCTGAGCGCGGCCATGCTGTATTTGTTGGTGGGCGTGGGCATCGGGCCGGCAGGACTTGAGCTGCTGAGCCTGCATCCCTTTGAGGACGCGGCGCTGCTTGAGCGCCTCACCGAGGTGGCGGTCATCATTTCGCTCTTCGTGGCCGGCATGAAACTCGATATTCCGCTGCGCGACAGGCGCTGGCGCGTGCCCTTGCAACTGGCCACGCTGTCCATGCTGGTGACGGTGGGACTGGTGGCTGCGCTGGGGTATTACGCGTTGGGCCTGAGCCTGGGTGCGGCCGTGTTGCTAGGCGCGATTTTGGCGCCTACCGATCCGGTGCTGGCCTCCGACGTGCAGGTCACCAACGCGGGCGACCGGGACTGCCTGCGCTTTGGCCTGACGGGCGAAGGCGGCCTGAACGATGGCACGGCCTTTCCCTTGGTCATGCTGGGATTGGGCTTGCTGCAGTTGCATGACCTGGGGCCGGGGGCTTGGCGCTGGTGGGCCGTCGATGTGCTGTGGGCCACGCTGGGCGGCCTGGGCATTGGCTATGGTTTGGGGGCAGTGGTGGGCGTGGGCGTGCAGCGATTGCGCCGCCGGCATCCGGTGTCCAAGCCGGGTCCGGAAACCGACGAGTTCATCGCCCTCGGCCTGATTGCGCTGGTCTATGGCGTGGCCCTGCTGTGCCAAAGCTACGGGTTCCTGGCGGTGTTCGCGGCTGGCCTGGCGCTGGGCCGCATGGAGCGCACGGCCGGGCAGCCACCGCAAGAAGTCACGGCGGCTTCTGCACCAGCGACAACGGCTGCCACACCCGACCCCGCCGACGTGCGCGGCATGATGCGCGCCGTGCAGCGCTTCAACGCCCAGCTCGAACGCTTTGCCGAAGTGGCCGTGGTGCTGGCCGTCGGTGCGCTGCTGGCCACGGTGACGCTGCCCGCTGCTGCCTGGTGGTTTGTGCCTTTTCTGTTTGGGCTGATACGCCCGCTGTCTATTTACCTGGGCTTGCTGGGCGCTGGCCCTTTGGTGGACCGGACGCAACGCCGCTTGATGGGCTGGTTTGGCATACGCGGCATTGGCTCGGTGTACTACCTGATGTACGCCATCAGCCATGGCCTTGCGGGCCCCGACGCGCAACTGCTGGTGTCTTTGACCCTGGCCGTCGTCGTGGCCTCGGTGGTGGCGCATGGCATTTCGGTCACGCCCTTGATGCGCCGCTACGAAAGCAAGCGCCGCCGTTTGCAGGTGTGGCGTTCGAGCCGGCGGCCTGCCCCGCCCAAGCGTTTACCGCCGCGTTGAAGGGGAAAGCCTCAGGCCGCTTGGGCCTTGCGCTGCGCACCCAGCTCGCGCACAAAGTCGGTGAACTCGTCGAGTTCGTTGAACTTGTCGAACACGGCATCAGCCCCGAGCGCCAGGCAGCGCTCACGCATCATGTCGGTGGCGTAATTGGTCAGCACTGCGAGCTTTTGCTTGGGGCCACGCTGGCGGCAGCAACTCAGCACGCCCAAGCCGTTCCCCTGGCGCAAGAACAAATCGACCACCGCCAGATCCCATTCAGCGGGGTAGCGCTGGAGCCAGTCGCAGGCGTCGGCCTCATTGGTCGCGACGCCGACCACGCGCGCCTGGGCGAGTTCTTCCAGCGACTCGGCCAGGTTCTGGCTGATCACCGGGTTGTCTTCGACGAGATAAATTTTCATGGGCATGGTGGTGGCGATGGCTCGCCAGGTTTGCCCGCCGAGATTTTTTAAAAACGGCTGAGTTTGCCAAAGTGCAGGCATTCCGTCTACCGCCTTTTGGATGACTTTCCACGATCTGGAACTAAAGCGCCTAGGGCGGCTGCTTCCGTGGGCCCATTAAGGGGGCCATGCCCTTGCGCTATGCTGCCAGCCGCCGTATCTCCACAGGAAACCACCGATGAGCACCCTTCAATCTTTTTCTGCCCGCAGCGGCCAAGCCTTTGGCGCCGCCCTGAGCGCGTCCACCCCTGCGCAAATCGACGCGGCGGCCGAACAAGCCCACGCTGCCTTTGCCGACTGGCAAGCCAGCAGCGGCGCCGTGCGCGCCAATTTGCTGCGCGGTCTGGCCACAGCCCTCGAAGCGCAACGCGACACCCTCGTGCCCATGGCCGACGAAGAAACCGGCCTGGGCCCCGTCCGCCTTAACGGTGAGTTGGACCGCACGGCTTTTCAGCTGCGCCGCTTTGCCAACATCGCCGAGCGCGGTGAGCCCTTCAAGCGGGTGGACGACCCGGCTGTGGCCGGTGGCCCGCCCGCTGGCCACCCCGCCATGGTGTTGCAGCGCGTGCCGCTGGGCGCTGTGGCGATGTTTGCCGCCAGCAATTTCCCGTTCGCGTTTTCCGTGTTGGGTGGCGACTCCGCGTCGGCGCTGGCGGCGGGTTGCACCGTGGTGGTCAAAGCGCACGCCGGTCACCCGCATTTGTCGCAGCAGGTGTTTGCCTTGGTGCAAGGCGTGCTCAAGGCCCAGGGCCTGCCCGCGAGCATCATGACCTTGGTCCAAGGCGCGGGCAATGAAGTGGGCGTGCAGCTGGTGCGCCACCCGGCCATTGCGGCGGGTGCTTTCACCGGCTCCACCCGCGGTGGCGCGGCCTTGCAGGCGGAGGCGAACAGCCGCCCACGGCCGATTCCGTTTTACGGCGAGCTCGGCTCCGTCAATCCGGTCGTGGCTTTGCCCGCCGTCTTGGCAGCACGCGGTGCCGAGCTGGCTACCACGCTGGCCGGCTCCATCAGCCTGGGTTGTGGGCAGTTCTGCACCAGCCCCGGCGTGATCGTGCTGATCAACAGCCCGGAGAGCGACGCTTTTGTGGGCCAGTTGCGCACGGCCTTGGCCGCGCAGCAACCGCATGTGATGTTGACCGCTGGCATGCGCCGCGCCTTTGACGCGGGCGTGGCCCAGCTGATTGCCGCAGGCGCCAAGCCTCTGTTGCAAGAAGCTGCCGAAGCCCCGGCCGCGCCGCGCCCCTTCTTGTCGGAAGTCAGCGGCGCCACCTTCTGCGCGAATGAAGCGCTGCGCCACGAGGTCTTTGGCCCGGCCAGCCTGATCGTGCGCGTGGCCGACACCTCCGAAGCGTTGAAGGTCTTGCAAGCCGTCGGCGGTAGCCTGACCGTGACTTTGTGGGGCGCAGAAGAAGAAAGCGCCACCACCCGCGCCTTGGTGCGCGGCGCCATGGCGATTGCTGGGCGCGTGTTGTTTGCGGGCGTGCCCACGGGCGTGGCCGTCACCGCTGCCCAACAACACGGCGGCCCCTGGCCTTCGTCCACCCAGCCCATGACCACCTCGGTGGGCGACGCAGCGATGGCCCGCTTCTTGCGGCCGGTGTGTTTGCAGGAAGCACCGGCTTGGTTGTTGGCGCGCGGTGGGCAGCCTTGCTGATGCGGCTGAGCGTTTGAGCGTTTGTGTAGAACGGCGCCTTCGGGCGCCGTTCGCGTTGTTGCCTGTGCTGCGCCGTCCAGCTCTTGGGGAGGTCAGGCCTTTGCCTCTGGATTTGCTCCCTCTCCCTCTGGATTTGCTCCCTCACCCTATGGGAGAGGGCTGGGGTGAGGGCTCTTCGCGTCAAGCCGCTAGTCCGTGCTTGTCGTCCCTTTTGCGCGCTTGGCATCCAGCCGTGCTGGCGTCAGCGCCCCTCATGCTTGGGGGTACCCAGAAATCGGGTCGCCGCCGCCAGCCCGGCTGGATGCTGTCGATGCGTTGTTGCGGTCGCGGCTGGCGCATTTTTCCGAGCCTTCTGATGGTGGCCCCGATTGACCCCTTCCCCCAGCGGGTGAAGAGGAAAACCGAAACAGTTGCGAAACGCTCAGGCAATCCAATCCGGATACCGCGCCTTCACCGAATCAATGAACGACACCGTCCCCGCCAGGTGCGTGCGCAGCGCCGCTTCGGCGGCGGCGGCGTCCCGAGCTTTCAGCGCCGCGACGATCGCGCGGTGGTCGCGTACGATGGTCTGGGCTTTACCCTTGGCGGGCAGGTTGAGGTGGCGAAGTCGGTCCATGTGGCCGCTTTGCTTGCGTACCAGCAGCCAGAGCGAGCCGACTTGCGCGGCCTCGTACATCGCTTGGTGAAAGGCTTGGTCGGCGGCGGCCAGGCGGGGCACGTCCAGCGGGCTGAGTGCAGCCTCTTGCGTGGCCAGATGGGCTTGCAGCCGTGCCATCAGCCCCTGGTGCGCTGCGGCGGGCAGGTCGCACAGGGTCTTCAAAATTTCTATCTCTGTGGCACGGCGCAGGAAGTGGGCTTGCAGTGCCGCAGCCAAATCGATGCGGCTGACCACGGTGGCGTGCTGCGGAAAAATATCGACCAGTTGCTCGTCGCCCAGGCGCAGCAGGGCGTCGCGGATCGGCGTCTGGCTGATGCCGAAGTGTTCGGCCAGCTCGGCGCGTTGCAATACCGTGCCCGGCGTGAGCTGGCCCGAAATAATCAGCTCGCGCAACGCTTCAAACACCTGCGGCGCCGATTGGCGGGTGCGGTCCAGCTTCAGCGGGGCAACGTTTTCCAACGCGTTCATGCGGGTCCTGCGGGGTGCTCGAAAGGGTAGCTTTCGTGGGGGAAAGCCCAAAAATCATAGCATTGACGCACTAATATATTAGTGCTTTAATTTGCCCGGATCGCCAAAAAACAGCTCAAGCCAGCGGCTTGCTTCGGCTCGCCCTGACTTGTCAAAAAAAAACCAACCGGAGACAAAACGCATGGCTTTTTCAACCCACTCCTTCAGCCCCTTGTTAACCGCGTCCTCAGGGCGCCGCCGCGCCGCCTTGGCACTGCTGCCTGCCTTGTTGCTCGCAGCCACGGCGGGCGTGCAAGCGCAGACTTCTTGGCCCACCAAGACCGTGACCATCGTCGTGCCTTTTGCGCCCGGTGGCGGTACCGACATTGGCACGCGCGTGCTGGCCCAGCGCCTGTCGCAGATCTGGGGCCAGTCGGTGGTGGTGGACAACAAGGGCGGCGCGGGTGGCAACCTGGGGCTGGACATGGTGTCGCGCGCCAAGCCCGACGGCTACACCTTGATGACCGGCAACGTGGGCACGCAGTCGATCAACCCCACGCTGTACAAAAAACTCAGCTACAACCCCGACACGGCTTTTGTGCCGGTGGGCCTGTTTGCCGAGCTGCCCTTTGTGTTGGCCGTCACGCCCTCGCTGCCGGCCAACAACGCCAAGGAATTGGTGGCGCTGGCCAAAGCCCAGCCCGAAAAATTGACCTACGCCAGCTCGGGCAGCGGCGGCTCGCCGCACCTGTCGGCCGAGACCTTCAAGATCGCCACCGGCACGCAAATTCTGCACATTCCCTACAAGGGCGGCGGCGCGGCCATGACGGACTTGATGAGCGGCAACGTCAACATGATTTTTGCCTCGGTGCTGGAAACCTCGGCCTTCATCAAGGCTGGCAAGCTCAAGGCGCTGGCCATCACCAGCAAAAACCGCGTGTCAGCCATGCCGGATGTGCCGACCTTGCAGGAAAGCGGCATCACGGGCGCCGAGTCCGGCTCTTGGGTCGGCTTGCTGGCACCCGCCGGCACACCCAAGGAGATCGTCGACAAGATCTCCCAAGGCATTCAGCAGGCGCTGGCCGTGCCCGAGGTGCAGCAAAATCTGCTGGCCCAGGGCGCTATTGCCAAGGGCGGTACACCCGCCGACTTCGCCCAGCTGATTGCCACCGACCGAAAGCGCTACGAGCGCATCATCATCGACAACAAACTCACTGCCGATTAAAAAAATGACTCGCAAGACTTACGAAGAACTGCGCAGCGCCCGATGGATGGCGCCCGACGACCTGCGCTCCTTTGGCCACCGCTCGCGCGTGATGCAGCTGGGCTACGGCCCGGAAGACTGGGTCGGCAAACCCATGATCGCCATCATCAACACCTGGAGCGACATTGGCACCTGCCACGGCCACTTCAAGCAGCGGGTGGAAGACGTCAAGCGCGGCATCTTGCAGGCGGGTGGCTTCCCGATTGAGCTGCCAGCGATCTCGCTGTCCGAGTCCATCGTCAAGCCCACGACCATGTTCTACCGCAACCTGTTGGCGATTGAAACCGAGGAGTTGCTGCGCAGCCACCCGATTGATGGCGCGGTGCTGATGGGCGGCTGCGACAAGACCACGCCCGGCCTCATCATGGGCGCGCTGAGCGCGGGCTACCCGTTCATCTTCATGCCCGCTGGTCCCATGCAAAGCGGCAACTGGAAAGGCCAGACGCTGGGCTCGGGTTCGGACAGCTGGAAGTACTGGGACGAGCGGCGCGCCGGCAAGATCACGGCCAAGCAATGGATAGAAGTTGAAGGCAGCATCGCCCGCAGCCACGGCCACTGCATGACCATGGGCACGGCCAGCACCATGACCGGCATTGCCGAGGCCTGCGGCTTCACGCTGCCGGGTGCCTCGTCGATTCCCGCCACTGATTCGAACCATGTGCGCATGGCCGCCGAGACCGGCCGCCGCGTGGTCGATATGGTGTGGGAAGACCTGACGCCGGCCAAGATGCTGTCGCGCGACTCGTTCCAGAACGCCATCAAGGTGGCCATGGCCATGGGCTGCTCGACCAACGCCATCATTCACTTGGTGGCGATGTCGCGCCGCGCGGGCGAGCACTGCGCCATCGGCCTGGACGACTTCGACGCCGCCAGCCGCCGCGTGCCGGTGATCGCCAACATCCGGCCCAGCGGCACAACCTATTTGATGGCCGACTTTTACTTTGCCGGCGGCATGCGCGCCATGATGAACGTCATGAAAGAGCACCTGGCCCTGGACGCGCAGACCGTGACGGGCGAGACCATCGGGCAGAACATCGAAGGCGCCGAGGTCTACAACCACGATGTGATCCGCCCGCTGTCCAACCCGATTTATGCCGAGGGCGCGCTGGCGGTTTTGAAGGGCAACTTGGCCCCGAATGGCTGCGTGATCAAGCCCAGCGCCTGCGCGCCGCACCTGTTCAAGCACACCGGCCCGGCCTTGGTGTTTGACGACTACCCGAGCATGAAAAAAGCGGTGGACGACCCGGACCTGGACGTCACCGCCGATCACATCATGGTGCTGCGCAACGCCGGCCCGCAAGGCGGCCCCGGCATGCCGGAGTGGGGCATGCTGCCGATCCCGACCAAGCTGGTCAAGCAGGGCGTGAAAGACATGCTGCGCATTTCAGACGCCCGCATGAGCGGCACCAGCTATGGCGCTTGCATCTTGCACGTCTCGCCAGAGGCGTATCTGGGCGGCACGCTGGCCCTGGTCAAAACTGGGGACCTGATCTCCGTGGACGTGGACGCCCGCAGTATTCACCTGGAAGTCAGCGAGGCCGAACTCGCCACCCGGCAAGCGGCCTGGGTGCAGCCGCCCAAGCGCTTTGCGCGCGGCTACGGCTGGATGTTCAGCCAACACATCATGCAGGCCGACCAGGGCTGCGACTTTGATTATTTGGAAACATCGTTTGGTGCGCCGGTGGGCGAGCCGGATATTTTCTAAGCCTTCTATTTTTTTACCAGGACACGTTCATGGCTCTGAGCCCCAGCACCCGCGACAAGTTCAAGACCGTCAGCACCGCCACGCTGTGCACTGCGCTGTTCAAGCGCGGCCTCAAAAACCAGTTCATCCAGGACGTGCGCCCACTCAACGTCAAGCTGCCCAACATGGTGGGCGAGGCTTTTACGCTGCGCTACATCCCGGCGCGTGAAGACCTCAGCACCATTGAGGTGTTCAAAAACCCGCAGCACCCGCAGCGTGTGGCGGTGGAGCAATGCCCCGCTGGTGCGGTGCTGGTGATCGACAGCCGCAAGGACGCCCGCGCCGCGTCAGCTGGTTGCATTTTGGTGTCGCGCCTGATGGTTCGCGGCGTGGCTGGTGCGGTGACGGACGGCGGCTTTCGCGACTCGCCCGAAATCGCCGAATTGCCCTTTCCCGCCTACCACCAGCGTCCCTCGGCCCCGACCAACCTCACGCTGCACCAGGCGCTGGACATCAACGTCCCGATTGGCTGCGGCGACGTGGCCGTGTTCCCCGGCGACGTGATAGTGGGTGACAAAGAAGGCGTGATCGTGGTGCCTGCGAGCATTGCCGATGAGGTGGCCGACGAGGCGGTGGAGATGACCGCGTTTGAAGACTTTGTGAGTGAAGAAGTGCTCAAGGGCCGGTCGATCATCGGCCTGTACCCGCCGACGCAGGAGCAGTCGCAAAAAGATTTCGCGGCTTGGCGCAAAGCTAACGGCCGTTGAATTCACCACCCTCTTCCTCTGGGAGAGGTGCGGGGTGACGGCTTGCCCAAGGGAAATGTCAGTGCCGTGCGATGCCCCCACCCTAGCCCTCCCCCAGCGGGAGAGGGGACAAGACGAGGCGGCCGGCGTTTTTCCAGCAGTTTTCTCTTGCTCCTTCCCCCGCTGGGGGAAGGCCGGGATGGGGGCCGCGGCCTATGAAGCCTCGCGCTGCCAACCCACGAACCAACCCGCTTCTTCCCGCGCGCAAGCCGTGACTGAACCCGCCCAAACCAGCACCTTCAAAGCCGCACGCAACTCATCCGCCTGCGGATGCCGCACGGCCAAAGACGCCAGCCGCAAACCCGAAAACGGCATATGGTCCGTCGGATGCGTGGCCGCAGCACCGTCACCCGAGGCACCCCACTGAATCAAAGTCGGCAAGCAACCATCAAGCAGCCGCCGCCCATCGTCCCGCACCGTGATGCGCCACTGCAGCAAGCCTTGCGGCGTAGGCCGGGAGGCGCTGATCACGCGGCCCGCGTCCAAGCCCTGCGCCGCCAGCGCGGCCACCGCAGCGTCCAGATCACTGACGCGAAACACTGCATGAACCAACGCTGGACCGTCTCGCGCCACCCGCGCCTGCAAGGCCGCATCGTCCATGTCAAACCAGCGCTTCAAGCCGGCCGCGCGTTGCGGCCTTGCCTGCGGGTTGATGGCGATGATTTCTAAATACGCTTTTTCAAACCCCGGGCCGGCAATGTTGATCAGCCGGTTGTGCGTGCCCATGAGCGGATGCTCGCCGCCGGGACCGGGCGTCACGCCCAGCGTTTGTTCGGCCCAGTGCATGCCTTCGTCCAGGCTGGCGGCCAGCACCACCAAGTGGTCCAGTTCGGCATGCAATCCGGTCACAGCAGCACCGTGCCGCTGATGCAGACCACGCTGTCACCGCCCACCCAGACCTGGCCTTGCCCGTCGCGCGACAAATGCACCATGCCAGAGCGGCCCAGGCAAACGCCTTGTGAGGCCAGGTAGCGCTCGGGCATCCAGCCTTCGGCCATCAGCCACTGCGCCAGGCTGGCGTTCAGGCTGCCGGTGACAGGGTCTTCGTCAATGCCCATGGACGGAGCGAAGGCGCGCACTTCCAGGTCGGGCAGCTCGCCTTGCAGGACGGCCGCTTCAGACTGCCCAAAGGCCTGCGCCTCCCGGTTGCGCCGGCCAATCAGAGGCGGTGCTTCGTCGGCACGGGCATAAGGCGCGGCCACGCCGACCTTGACGTTAAGGGCCTTGAGCTGCGCGTTGTCGGGCGCCAGTTGCAGCACCGTCTCGGGCGAGTCCAGCCACAGGCCCAACCAGCGCGGCCCGTTGTCCAGCCACTGCGCGGCCAGCACTTGCGCCGCGCTCAAGCTCAGCGCTTGCCTCACGTGAGCCAGCAAGCCCGGCTCCACCTCGCTGCGCTTCAAAGCCGGCGCGGCAAAAGCCAGCCGCCCGCTTTCCATTTGCTGCACACGCACCAGGCCCACCGCGCATTCCTGCACCACGCAGCCCTGCGTCTGCGGCTGACCGCCGGCTTGCAGCCAGGCGTGGCAAGTGCCCAGTGTCGGGTGTCCCGCAAACGGCAGCTCACCACCGGGCGTGAAGATCCGCACGCGGTAGTCGGCTCCGGCTTGCGTAGGCGGCAACACAAAGGTGGTTTCCGATAAGTTGGTCCAGCGCGCAAAGCCTTGCATGGCCGCGTCGTCCAGGCCCGCGCCGTCCAGCACCATGGCCAGCGGATTGCCCAGGTAAGCCTGGGCGGTGAACACATCGAGTTGCTGGAAGGGGCGTTGCCGCATGGGGGAATCCTTCACATCAAAAAGCCGAGCGCTTACTGCTCCAGCTTGAGGTTGGCGTCTTTGACCAGCTTTTCAAACTTCACGGCCTCGGCGCGCACGTAGCTGGCAAATTCAGCCGGGGTGTTCTTGGGTACGGCCATGTTGTCGCCTTCCAGGCGCGCCTTGATCTCGGGCGTGGCCAAGAGCGCGTTGACTTCCTTGTTCAAGCTCTCAATCACCGAGGCTGGTGTGCCTGCTGGCGCGAACAGGCCGCCCCACAGCGTGTAGCTGAAACCCGGCACGCTGGATTCAGCCACCGTCGGCACTTGCGGCAGCGAGGTCATGCGCTGCGGCGTGGTCACAGCCAGCGCCTTGAGCTTGCCGCCCTTGACCTGCGGCATGGCCGCCGAGGCGCTGCTGAAAAACGCCTGCAGCCGCCCGGCCATCAGATCCGACATCAGCGGCCCCACCCCTTTGTACGGGATGTGCACCATGTTGAGTTTCAGGCCCAGCGTCAGGGCCACGGCCGACAGATGGCCAGGCGTGCCCGCGCCCACCGAGCCGTAGCTGAACTCGCCCGGCTTGGCCCGCGCCATCTGGATGAATTCGGCCAGGGTGTTGTAGGGCGCATCAACAGGCGCCAGCAACACCAGCGGCGCATTGCCAATCAGCACCACCGGCACCAGCTCCGCCAGCGGGTCGTAGCCCATGTCTTTCATGAGCAAGCGGTTGACCGTGATCTCGCCGGTCTGGCCCAGCAGCAAGGTGTAGCCGTCGTTCTTGGCCTTGGCCGCTATGCGCGTGCCCACGGTGCCGGACACGCCGGGCTTGTTGTCCACCACCACCGCCTGCTTGTAGGCCGTGGTCAGGCGCTCGCTGACGATGCGCGCAAACGTGTCGCCCTGGCCGCCGGGCGCGTAGGCCACGATGATGGACACCGGCTTGGCGGGGTAAGGGTCGGCGGCGTGGACCGAGGCCAGCCCGGTCAGTCCGACCAGCAAGGCCGGGAGTGCCACCGCGCGGGCAGCGCGCCGCAGCGCTTGGTTCAGTGAAAGCATGGGTTGTCGTCTCCGTTTTAGTTTTTTCCCCGGCGTTTGCACCGGGCTGGCTTGCGGCGGCAGGAGCCGTTCAAGTGGCGCTGATTCTAGGGGCGGCACCCACCTAGGACCCGTGCCAAGCCGAAGTCACTCGCCGCCCGGCGGCCCATAAAAAACCACCCAGGTCGCAAAGTCGGCGCTGGTGGCTTCAAAGCGGTGCGGCGTGCCAGCGGCGACAAAGAATGCGTCGCCCGCTTGCGCGCTAAAGCGCTGGTCGTTGATTGTTAGCACCCCTTGACCCGCTTGCACAAAGTACAGCTCGTCTTGCTCATGCGGGGTTTGCAGGTCTGGCTGACCACCGGTGGCAAACACTTCCAAGCTCATGCTGCCGCCCGCCATCACGGTGGCAAAGGGTTGGCCTTGGGGGTAGCGCTCGTCTGCGGGGCCGGGCAGGCGGCCCAGCGCGTCTTGCAGTGAAATTTTCATGGGGGGATCTTCGCTCAGCGGCTTGGCGCGCTGGCCATGTGGTCACGCACCACCGCCGCCAGCGCATGGGGGTTTCTAGGCGTTTATGGGTTCAAGCGCATTTTTTGGCCCGCGTCGCTTTAGCTTCTTTGGATGTGTCCTGAGGTGGCAAGAAGCCGATGGGACGCTTGGGGCGTTCTGCGGAAACAGTCAGATCACGCAAGGTTTCAAATACTTGACGCAATTGATGGCGGGCGTTCAGGCTGAAGGTGTCGTGCGACAGTGCCAGTTCCGCTGTTTTTTCTTCCAGGCTTGCTAATCGCTCGGCAAGGTCGTGGTGCTGAGCAGCCCCTTCACGAAGCCGGACAAAGGCCCTCACCACATAAACCGACACTTCCACCGCATGCTGACTGCCCAGCACCATGGCCGCCATGAGGGCGCCGTGCTCGGTGAAGGCGTAAGGCAGGTATTTGCGATGTCGGCCCCGCCCGGTGTCTAAGGTCGCAAACTGCGACCTTAGAGCGGCCGACTCATCGGCGGTGAGCTGAAGCCTGAAGTCCGCCGGAAAGCGTGCGGCATTGCGTTTGACCTGCTCGTTAAAGCGTTTGGTTTGCACACCATAAAGCGCTGCCAAGTCACTGTCCAAAATGACCCGCTTCCCGCGCACATCAGTGATGGCCAGAGAAATGCTTTGGATCGCCGGAGTGTGCGGCACGTCGTGCGCCGACTCGTTTACCACCCGCATTCACCCACGGCGTGGTGCAGCCCGATGGGTACCCATCGGCTGAAGGCGTTCACTTCAGCGCCCCGAACACTTTTTTGAGCAGGTCGCTGCCCGTGCCGAGCGGGTCCTGGCGGATTTTCTTTTCTTCTTCGCCAATGATGAGGTACAGCCCGCTCAAGGTTTTGCCCGTGACGTACTGCTGAATGTTGGCGTCTTCTTTTTTCATCAGCTTCATGCTGGCGGCTTTGCCCGCGAAGTCGTTGTATTGCTTGGCCAACCCCACTTTTTCAGTGGCGTCGGTGATGACGGGCAAAAATTTCAGGCCGAGCGGTTCGCGGGTTTTTTCGGCGAAGAAGTCGGTCGCCGAGGTCTCGCCGCCCTGCAAGATCTTGCGGGCATCACTGACGCTCATGCTGCGCACGGCGTTGACCAGCAGGTCTTTGCCCATGGGAACCGCCTCTTCGGCGGCGCGGTTGATGGAGGTCACCAATTCGTCCACGCGCCGGCCCTGGCCCAGGGTCTTGAGCAGCTTGGCGGCGTCTTCGAGGTAGCCGGGCATGGGAATGCGAACCTTGGGGTTGCCCAGGAAACCGTCTTTTTGTCCCAGCAGCGAGACGGCGACGGTGGCGCCTTTTTCCAGCGCGGCCTTCAGGCCGGCCGAGGCGTCGCCCTGGCTGAGGCTGGACAGGTCCAGCGCCAGCGCGTGCTGGTAGGTGGCCGTCAACAAAGTGGTCATGCCGGCGAGGCCGGCCCGGGAAAAGTCACGACGGTGCATGGCGTTGCTTTCTGAATTTGCTGGCGGCGGGCCCAACAACAGGCCCTGATGATCCGAACCAGGGGAGGAAAGAATAGCCTAAAAGTGTTATTTTTTAAAGCTGCGTTGTGCAACGCGGTGCAACTGAGAAGGCCGGTGCGCTGCGGGCGTTAAGGGCGTGACAGCAGGCGGCGCAGCAGCATGGACCCGCCCCTTGGGTGTGCCCTTGCTAAACTACTTATGACATTGCTATTTGAGGAGCCCTGCATGGACATCAACGCCTTACGCGCCCTACCCAAGGCGGAGTCCATTCGCGCCATGGAAGTCCTGTGGGAGTCTTTGACCGACGGCGCCGGTGCTGACGATGTGGTGCCCGCGTGGCATCAACAGGTGCTGATCGCCCGCCTGGCTCAGCTTGAAGCTGGTGGCGCGACGCCGATTCCTTGGGAAGACGCCAAAGAGCGCCTAAGGGTCCTTTCGGCACAGTCCCGCTCTAGTTGATGTGAAGCCTTGAGGCGCCACCGATGAATGGCTGCTTGCACATCGACATCACCCAGCCTGCACAAGATGATCTATTGGCAGGGTTCTGGTTTTACGAGCGTCAGCAAGCCGGCATTGGGAATTACTTTTTGGACAGTTTGTTCGCGGACATTGACAGTCTGCTGATTTACGCTGGGCTGCATGTTCAAACGCAGCCAAGGGTTCACCGGACGCTGGCCAGCCGCTTTCCCTACGCCATTTATTACCGCTTAGAAAACGGCACGGCCACTGTCATGGCTGTGCTGGACACGCGAAGGGCCCCGGAGTGGTTGCGCGGGCGGGGACTGTCGGGCTGATCTTCCTGGGTTTTTAAAGCGTCTCAGCGCATCCCCATCCAACCCGCCGTCGCTGCCAGCACGGCCGCCATGGCGCGGTTGAACACAAACAGCCGGCGGTGGCTTCCGTGGGGGCCGGTGAGCCACTGGCGCATCAGCGCGCCAGCCACGGCGTAGCTCAGGTTGCTCACAAATGCAAAAGCCAGCAGTACCGACAGCACCTGGGCAAAGCGCAAGCCGGCGTCGGGGCGGCCGGCGATCCAGCCGCCGGTTATTGCCAGCGCCAGCATCCAGGCTTTGATATTGACCAGCTGCAAGGCCGCGCCCTGCCAAAAGCCGACGGGCGCCGAGGCGTCGGCGCTGCCCAGCTGGCGCACCCGCGTCAAGCGCCAGGCCAGCCACAGCAAATAGCCCACGCCGGCGGCCTTTACGCTGTAGGCCAGCCAGGGCAGGGCCACCAACAAGCTGCCCACGCCCAGGGCCGAGGCGCTGAGCAAAACGCCCCAGCCCGCCGGCACCGCTAAGGCAAAAGGCAGGGCGCCGCGCCAGCCGAGGTTCGCGCCCAGCGCGGTGGACAGGGCGGTGTTCGGCCCTGGTGAAAAAGTCATGGCGGTCAGCAGCAACAGCAGGGCGGTGAATTCGGCGGTGGTCATGGCGGCGGCGAGATGGCTGCAAAGTAGCCCAAGGTGCCCAATCAAGGTTGAGCTGGCTATTTTGGCGGCAATTTCGAGCTGCTCTTTAAATTGGACGGGGCGTCCCCAATTACTCGGTTTGCTTTTATTTCCTTTCGTCTCACCGATCTTTTTCCATGAAAAAACAAACTCTTTCCTTCCAGGCCGAAGTGGCCCAGCTGCTGCAACTGGTCACGCATTCGCTGTATTCCAACCCTGACATTTTTCTGCGCGAGCTGGTGTCCAACGCGTCTGATGCCTGCGACAAGCTGCGCTTTGAAGCCCTGGACAAACCCGAGCTGTATGAAAACGCGCCCGACCTGCAGGTGCGCGTGAGCTTTGACAGCGCCGCCAAAACCCTGACCATCACCGACAACGGCATTGGCCTGTCCGAGCAAGAAGCCATCGACAACCTGGGCACGATTGCGAAAAGCGGCACGCGGGAATTTGTCTCCAAACTCTCGGGCGACCAAAAGAGCGATTCGCAGCTGATCGGCCAGTTTGGCGTGGGCTTTTATGCGGGCTTCATCGTGGCCGACCGCATCACCGTGGAAAGCCGCCGCGCCGGGCTGGACGCCAAAGACGGCGTGCGCTGGGCCAGCCAGGGCACGGGCGACTTTGAGGTGGAAACCATAGCGCGCGCCGAGCGCGGCACCAGCATCATTCTTCACCTCAAAGACGACGCCAGCGAGTACCTCAACGCCTGGAAGCTCAAGGGCATCATCAGCAAGTACTCGGACCATATTTCCCTGCCCATCCTGATGCCGAAGGAAGAGTGGAAAGAAGGCGAGAACGACCAGCCCGGCGCCATGGTCGCCACCGGCGAATGGGAAACCGTGAACCAGGCCGCAGCCTTGTGGACCCGCTCCAAAAAAGACATCACCACCGAGCAATACGACGAGTTCTACAAGCAGATCAGCTACGACCAGCAAGCGCCGCTGGCCTGCACGCACAACCGCGTGGAAGGTGCCACAGAATTCACGCAGCTCTTGTACATCCCGGCCAAGGCGCCCATGGATTTGTTCAACCGCGACAAAGCCGCCGGTGTGAAGCTCTATGTGCGCCGCGTCTTCATCATGGACGACGCCGAGGCCCTGTTGCCGACCTACCTGCGCTTTGTCAAAGGCGTGGTCGACTCGTCGGACTTGCCGCTGAATGTTTCGCGCGAGTTGCTGCAAGAAAGCCGCGCCGTCAAAGCCATCCGCGAAGGCAACACGCGCCGCGTGTTGTCCATGATCGAAGACCTGGCCGCCAACGAGCCCGAAAAGTTCGCGACCTTCTACGCCGAGTTTGGCGCCGTGCTCAAGGAAGGCCTGGGCGAAGACTTTGCCAACCAAGGGCGTCTCGCCCAGCTGCTGCGTTTTGCCAGCTCGACCACCGACACCATCTCCGTGGGTCTGGCCGACTACAAGGCCCGCATAAAGGAAGGCCAGGCCGCGATTTACTACATCACGGCCGACACACAGGCAGCTGCACGCAACAGCCCACAGCTGGAAATCTTCCGCAAAAAAGGCATTGAAGTGCTGCTCATGACCGACCGCGTGGACGAGTGGGCGCTGAGCTTTTTGCGCGAGTTTGACGGCACGCCTTTGCAGTCCGTGGCCAAGGGTGCGGTGGACCTGGGCAGCTTGCAGGACGAGGACGAAAAGAAAGCCGCCGAAGAAGCGCAAACCCAGTTCAAGCCCCTGCTCGACAAGCTCAAGGAAGCACTCAAAGACAAGGCGTCTGACGTGCGTGCCACCACGCGCCTGGTCGACTCACCGGCCTGCCTGGTGGTGCAGGACGGCGACATGTCCACCCAGCTCGCCCGCATGCTCAAGCAAGCCGGCCAGCCGGTGCCCGTGGTCAAACCGATCCTGGAAGTCAACGCCCAGCATGCGCTGGTGAAAAAGCTCGAAGCCAGCGCTGAAGGCGCGGGCTTTGACGACCTGGCGCAGATTCTGTTTGATCAGGCCTTGCTGGCCGAAGGTGGCTTGCCAGAAGACCCGGCCGCTTATGTGCGCCGGGTGAACGCGCTGCTGGTGTAAGCCCAGCGCTGGCCTGATTCGAGGCCCGGCCGCCGGGGTGGGAAAATCGGGGCATGCAAACTGCCTCGATGCCTGCCATTTCTCCGCGCTCTCAACGCCTGGCCCTGTGGCTGCTGTGGCTCACCCCCGCGCTGTGGTCGGTCAACTACATCGTGGCGCGCACCGCACCGGGTGTGATCACGCCGCATGTGCTGGCGCTGAGTCGCTGGGGCTTGGCCGGTGTGGTGCTGGCGCTGTTGGCGCGCAACGAGCTGTGGCGCGAGCGGCGCAGCACGCTGGCGCATGCCGGGCAGTACCTGGTGCTCGGTGCCTTGGGCATGCTGGTGTGCGGCGCCTGGCTGTACAAGGGCGCGCAAAGCACGCCTGCCATGAACATCGCTTTGATTTATGCCGCCTCGCCCGTGCTGATCGCATTGGGTGCGGTGCTGTGGCTGGGCGAGCGTTTTTCAGTGCGTCAGGGCGTGGGTGTGCTGGTCGCCATGGCCGGTGTTTTTCATGTGGTGGTCAAGGGCGAATGGTTGCACCTGGGCCAGGTGCAATGGGTGGTGGGCGACGCTTGGGTGGTGGTGTGCATGGTGGCTTGGGCGGCCTATGCCTTGCTGCTCAAGAAGTGGCCCAGTCCGTTGAGCGCTGGCGCGCGGCTGGCGGCGGTGTGCATGGGCGGTGTGCTGGTCTTGTCGCCGGTGGCCGCTTGGGAATGGCTGCAGCCTGATCGCCCGGCCTGGACGCCGCTGGCCACCGGCTTGGTCTTGGCCGCTGCCCTGCTGCCGGGCGTGGGCGCTTACTGGGCTTATGGCTATTGCCAAAAAGTGCTGGGCGCCAGCCGCGTGGCCGCCAGCCTTTATTTGGGACCTCTGTATGGTGGCTTGGCCGCCTGGGGTGTGCTGGGCGAGCCGATGGGCTGGCACCATGTGATGGGTGCGGGCCTGATCTTGCCGGGCATTTACCTGGCCTCGCGCCGCTAGCCCGAGCCACCCTGAACTTCAGAGTGCCGACAGCTCCAGCGCGCGCGCTGCGCCCAGCAAGGCGGGTGAGACGGGCGCGTCAATCACCCAGCAGGGAATGGGCGCCAAGAAACTTTCGAACCGGCCCTTGGCTTCAAAGCGCGCTCGAAAAGGCGAGCTGTCAAACCACGGCCCCAGCCGCGGCACGATACCGCCGCCCAGATAAACCCCGCCGCGCGCACCCAGCGTGAGCGCCAGGTTGCCAGCGACGCTGCCTAAAAAGCCGCAGAACAAACCCAGGGTGTCCAGCGCTAAGCCGTCTTGCTGGGCCAGGGCCGCCGTGGTGACTTGGGCGGCGTGGGTAATGTCATTGCCGGGCAAGTGGCGGGTTTCGCGCAGCGCGTGGTACAGGTCCACCAATCCTTGGCCAGACAACACCCGCTCTGCCGACACATGGCCGTAGCGCCGGGCCAGGTGGGCGATGACTTGCCATTCTTCTGCCGTCTCAGCGGCCAGCGTGACGTGTCCGCCCTCACCGGAAATCGGCATAGGCGTGCCACTGCCAGGCACCAAGAACAGGCCCGACACACCCAGGCCCGTGCCCGCGCCCAGCAAGGCCACGGGCGCGCCGGGCACGGCCGCTTGCCCACCGACTTGGCGCAACTGTTCACGGGGAATGTCCGGCAAGGCCAATGCCAGTGCCGTGAAGTCGTTGATCACCTGCAAGCGCTGCACGCCCAATTCGGATTGCAGCGCCTTGATGGAAAACGCCCAGGCGTGGTTGGTCATCTGCACGTGATCGCCCGCCACCGGGTTGGCCATGCCCAGTGAGATATGCGCGGGCATGGTACGGCCTGTCTCGCTGAGGTAATAACGCAGCGCGCTTTGAAGGTCGGGGAAATTGGCGCAGGGCTGCACGCGCACGTCTTCAATCGCCTGCCCCGGCCCGGCCTGCCAGGCCAAGCGGATGTTGGTGCCGCCCACGTCACCGAGCAGGCGGCTGCCAGCGGCGGCGTGGGTCATGAGCGATTTACTCGAAGCCGCAGTCGGCGCGGCGGCTGGCGTTGTCGGCGGTGGTCAGCAAGTCGATCAAGGCGCTGGCGGCTTGCGGATCTTTTGACTGCGTCGTCACACCGGCCGTGTAGATGGTGGCCAGTTCAAACTCGACCGGCAAGGGGCCGACCCAGTCCACGCCCGGCGCAAACAAAATCTCGGTGATTTGCGTGCAGCCCACCAAGCCTTTTTCACCGGCTTGCGCCGCGGCCGCCAGCGCGGCCATGGCCGCTGCGCCATTGGCAAAGGGGCGCAGCTTGGCGGCGAGTTCCACGTCCAGGCCGAGCTGCTTGAGCACGTTCATGAAGTGAATGCCGGCGGTAGCCTTGACTGGGTCGGGAAAGTAAATGCCTTGGGCGGCGCGCAGCGCAGCGCGCAGCGCGTCGGGCGTGCTGACCGCGGGCTGCGCTTCGCCGGTGGGCACGGCCACGCCGGTTTTCACACGGCCCAGACCGCGCGCACTGCCGGCGCGCACCTGGCCGCTGGCAGTCAGCTGCTCAATCAGCGCTTGGGTGAGGATCAACACGTCGCAAGGCGCACCGCTCAGCAGCGTGTCTTTCATGACGCCCACCGCGCCAAAGCCGCAGTGCAGGTCGTGGCCCTGCTCGGCCTTGAAGCGTGCTTGCAGGCCGGTCACCAGGCCCTGTGCGGCGCCGCCGCTCAACAAATGAAGTGTCGTCATGAAAATCAGTCGAGCTTGATGTTGGCTTTCTTGATCACAGCCGCCCACTTGGCAATGTCATCGCGCATGTATTTGTCAAAGGCCTCCGGGTTCATGACCATGGGTGCTGCGCCCTGCTTGGTCCAGGCTTGCTTGACGTCGGGCTGGCTGACGATCTTGGAGACCGCTTCGTTGAGCTTGTCGACCACGGCCTTGGGCGTGCCGCGTGGGGCCATCAGGCCCAGCCAAATGGTGGCCTCGTAGCCGCTCACACCCGACTCGGCGAGTGTGGGCACGTCAGGCATCACGTCGGAGCGCTTGGCGCCGGTGGTGGCAATCGCCTTGACCTTGCCCGACTTGATCTGCTCGGTCATGGTGGTCACGGCGTCAAACATCAGCTGCACCTGGCCACCGATCACGTCGGTGCGGGCGCCCGAGCTGCCTTTGTAGGGCACGTGGACCATGTCGATGTCGGCCATGCTCTTGAACAGCTCGCCCGCCATGTGGTAGGGCGTTCCCGGGCCGGACGAGGCGTAGTTGAGCTTGCCTGGCGCGGCCTTGGCGCGGGCAATCAACTCCTTGGGGTTGGCAGCCTGCACCGAGGGGTGGGCCACCAGCACCAGGTCGGCGGCGTTGATGGGAGCCACGGCCACGAAGTCGCGCATCAGGCCAAAGGGCTTGTTGGGGATCAGCGTTTCGTTGACGGTGTGCGTGTTGGACATCACCAGCAAGGTGTAGCCGTCGGCAGCGGACTTGGCCACCACGTCGGTGCCAATCACCGAACCAGCGCCCGGCCGGTTGTCGACCACGAAAGACTGGCCCAGCGTATCGCTCAGGCGCTGGGCGATAAAGCGGCCAAACACGTCGGCAGAGCCGCCAGCGGCAAAGGGCACGATGAGCTTGACTGGGCGGCTAGGATAAGCCTGGGCGGCAGCTGGCGCCTGGACCAAAACGCTGGCCAAGCCGAGGACGGCCAGGGCCGAGCGAATGAAAGTTTGACGGTACATGAAAGTCTCTCTTAGTTTTTTAAAAATGAATCTGAAAAATTACTCAACCTTGCCGATGCGCTTGACCACCTCGGCCATGCGGCGGGCGTCGGCCTGCACATACTTTTCAAAGTCGGGGCTGTCCTGGAACAGGATCGGGCTGCCCGCGCCTTGAATGACTTCTTTCACCTTGGCGTCTTGCGCGGCCATGCGGGCAGCGGCGCGCAGGCGCTGGGCAATCGGCTCGGGCGTGGCCGCAGGAATGAACAGGCCGGACCACTGGGCGTACTCGGCATTAAAGCCAGCGTCTTTCAGTGCAGGCACATCGGGCAGCGCGGCCAGCGTGCCGTTGCCCCAGTGGCCCAACACCTTGAGCTTGCCGGCCTTGACTTGCTGCAGCACCGTGGCGGGGCCGGACGACACCGCGTCGATCTGACCGCCGAGCAAAGCCAGCACGGCCGGGCCAGCGCCCGTGAAGGGAATGTGCGTGAGCTTGATGCCGGCCGTCTGCGCCAGGATTTCCATCGGCACGTGCATGGTGCCGTAGTTGCCCGACGAGCCGTAGTTGATGGCGCCGGGGCGGCGCTTGGCGTCTTCCACGAAATCCTTCACCGTCTTCCAGGGCGAGTCGGCGCGCACGGCCAGCACGGTCGGGTCGGCCGTGAAGCGGGCAATCGGGCGCAGGTCGTTGAGGCCGAACATCGGCGCACGGCCCAAGATCACATCGGCCTCGGGCAGCACGGTGAGCGACGACAGCGCCATCACCACCGTGTGGCCGTCGGGCTTGGCCTTGGCGGCTACGCCCATGCCAATGCCGCCGCCTGCACCCGCGCGGTTTTCGATCACCACGGGCTGGCCCAGGTCGCGCGACATGGCTTCAGCCACCGGCCGCGCCACGATGTCGGCCAAGCCGCCGGGTGGGAAGGGCACGATCATGGTGATGGGGCGCGACGGGAAGCTGGCTTGGGCGCTGGCCCAGGTGGCCACGCCAAGCAGCAAGCTGCCCAGCAACAGTGACAGACGGTTCATTGCGTTATCTCCAGAACTTGAACATGGGGCGTCCCCTGGCAGGCAAGCATCGGCGCCAAGGCCGGCGGTCCGCAAAGGGCTTCTCTCTTTTGAAGGCTTGGCTTTTTGAGGGCCGATTACCAGTCATCAACCGGCTCATTGGCCCGCTTTTTTTTAGAGCCTTCATGCTAGTCGAGGGCGCGAGGGTTTGCCCTAGGCGCATTCCCTAGTTGGGATGATTCCAAATTGGTTCGCACCTCATGTGCGGCCCGGTTTTGGTAAGCGGTCAAGACGGTGGACGTCGAGAAGCCACAGACCTCAACAGTTCATCGAAAGCGTTCAGGTGGGCTGGGGCCGGCGACCTGATTTCCGGTACTCCGGCATGAAGGGCGCTGGCCCCAGCACAGCTGAATGCCAAGCGCGCCGAAGGTGGCGATACACCGACCAGACCCAGCAAAAAGCTAAACGATCAGCGGCTTTTCCTGCATCGCCTCGGTCTGCTCCACCAGCATGTCGACCTGGCCTTTCCAGTAGTCGCTCGAGCCGAACCACGGGAAGTTGATCGGAAAGATCGGGTCGCTCCAGCGCTGGGCCAGCCAGGCGCTGTAATGCACCAGGCGCAGCGTGCGCAGCGGCTCGATCAAAGCCAGTTCACGCCGGTCGAGTTCACGGAACTCTTCGTAACCGTCCACCAGCGCGCCCAACTGCCGCGTGCACTGAGCGCGGTCGCCGGACAGCAGCATCCACAGGTCCTGCACCGCCGGGCCGCTGCGGGCGTCGTCCAGGTCCACAAAATGCGGTCCCGCGCCAGGCGAGCCTTCAGGCGTCCACAAAATATTGCCGGGGTGGCAGTCGCCGTGCAAGCGCAAGGTGGCCACCTCACCGGTCTCCGCCATCACGCCCTCGGCCACCTGCATGGCCTCGTCAAACGCCTGGCGCCAGCGCGATTCCATATCCAAGGGCAAATGGTTACCTGCCAGCAGCAGATCACGGCTGGCGTAGCCAAATGTTTGAGCCGTCAACGCCGGCCGCACTGCGAAGGGCGCAGCCTGACCCACCGTGTGAATGCGGCCCAGAAAACGCCCAATCCATTCCAGCACGTCCAATTGGTCCAGCTCAGGCCGGCGTCCGCCCCGGCGTGGCGACACGCTGAAGGCAAAACCGTTGAGGTGGTGCAGGGTCTGGCCGTTCAGTACAAGCGGGCCGATCACCGGGATTTCGGCGGCCATCAGCTCGGCCGCAAAAGCGTGCTCCTCTTGTATCTGCGCGTTGCTCCAGCGGCCGGGCCGGTAGAACTTGACGACCACCTGCTCGCCGGCTGCACCGCCCGGCTCTGCGCTTTCCAGGCTGACCTGGTAGACCCGGTTTTCATAGCTCGACAAAGCCGTGAGTCGCCCATCGCCCCACAGCCCCACGCTAGCCAGGGCATCCAGCACCACGTCTGGCGTGAGGTGCTCGTAGGGATGGGCGGTGGTGGTGTCGGCGGCTTCTTGCATGGCCCCGATTGTGGGGCTTAGGGTCGGGCAAGGGCCTCGGCTAGCTCAGCCAGAACGGGACTGTCCCTTCCGTTCGCCCTGAGCTCGTCGAAGGGCATGTCCGCTTGGTGAAGTGTTTCGACAAGCTCAGCACGAACCGTGAAGCAGGCTCAGCCCTCGCTGGGCGCGCGGCTGAGTTCGTTGTTCGCGTTCACCAGGGCCTGGAGCATGCGCATGAACTCGGCGCGCTCGGCCTTGGGCAGCGGCGCGAGCATGCGGTCCTGGGCGCGCTGCATGGCCGGTTGCACGGCGTCGAGCAGGGCCTGACCGTCTGGCGTGGCGGTCAGCAGGCGCACACGGCGGTCGTGGGCGCTCGGGCTGCGCTGGATGAGCTGGCGCGCTTCGAGCCGGTCAATCACGCCAGCGGTGGTCGAGGTGTCCAAGCCAATGGCGCCGGCCAGTGTGCGCTGGTCCAGGCCCGGTGCTTGCACCGCCGCTTGCAAGGCGGCGTACTGCACCGGCGTCAAACCAAAGGCCTCGGTCTCTTGCAAGAAGATGGCCACGGCGATCTGCTGCAAACGGCGAATGTAGTGGCCGGGCAGAGCGTCCAAGGCGGTGGGGGAAGCGGATGAGGTGGCCATGTTTTTATTTTACCCCTATACTTATGATCCGTGTACTGATAATATGCGTCCGGACGATTTCTAACGGCCCACCCGGTCAAGTGGCCCGCGCACTTTTCAGAACGACGACGAACACAACCCAAGGAGCCAAGACATGAGCGCAACATCTTCTTTACCCGTGCTGATCGCCGGCGGCGGCATTGGCGGCTTGGCGGCGGCGCTGGCGCTGGTGCGCCAGGGCTTTCACGTGCAGGTGCTGGAGCAGGCCCCCGAGATCGGTGAAATTGGTGCTGGCATCCAGCTCGGCCCCAATGCTTTTCACGCTTTCGACGCCCTGGGCATTGGCGAGAAAGCCCGCGGCCGTGCGGTTTACACCGACGAGATGGTGATGCACGACGCGGTGGACGAAAGCCTGGTCGGCCGCATTCCCACGGGCGAGGCATTTCGCCAACGCTTTGGCAACCCCTACGCCGTGATTCACCGCGCCGACGTGCACCTGTCGCTGGCCGAAGGCGCACGCGAAACCGGCCGGATTGAGTTTTTCACATCCACCCATGTCGAGCGCATTGAGCAAGACGCGGACAGCGTGACGGTCTACGACCAGAACGGCAAGGCGTTCAAGGGCGTGGCGCTGATTGGCGCTGACGGCGTCAAGTCCGTGGTGCGCGCTAAGTACGTCAACGACCCGGCCCGCGTGACCGGCCATGTGGTCTACCGCGCCGTGGTCGACAAGAAAGATTTCCCGGTTGACCTGGCTTGGAACGC
>JBBAPH010000014.1:0-88939 GCA_040400935.1 Polaromonas sp. | reverse complement strand
TGTGCCCCCACGCTTGAAGTTTGTGCCCCCACGCTCCCCACTTCGTGTGGTTCGCTGCCCCCCGAGGGGGCGCTGCGCCTGCGGCCCGGCGAAGCCGGTTCCGCGGCCCCTGCTTGCGAGGAGCCATTGTTCGCGTTGGCATAGATCAGATCAAACTGCGCGGTGCCCCAGGCTTGGGCTTCGGGGGGCAGGGGTGAGCCGGTGGTGCCCAGGGCGCGGATGCGGTGCAGGTCGCCGCAGGTGCTGAGGTCCAGGTCGGCTTTGAGGCAGTTGCCGAAGAAGGCGGCGCCTGCGCCGAAGAAGGTGACGCCGGTCTCGGCGGCGAAGCGCCAGAGCACGCCCCAGTCGGGTTGGTCTTTGCTGCCGCCGGGGTTGCCGTCGTAGATGACGCAGGTGGTACCGCTGAGCAGGCCGCTGACCTGGGCGTTCCACATGATCCAGCCGGTGCTGCTGTACCAGTGGTAGCGCTCGCCCCAGCTGTTGGGCTCGTAGCTGCAGCCAATGTCGTTGTGCAAAGTTTTCAGGGCTAAGGCAACGATAACCGTGCCGCCGTGGCCGTGGACGATGGGCTTGGGCAGGCCGGTGGTGCCGCTGGAATAAACAATCCACAGCGGATGGTCAAAGGGCAGCCACAGGGGCTCGAAGGCGGCGGTGGCCGCATCGTCACGCGCGGTCGTGGTGTCAAACCAAGCAGCGCCTTCAGGGGCTGGCCCGGTGGCGTCCGGCGCCAAGTTACGCACCACCAAAACATGCTGCACGCTGGGCAAGGCCGCGCGCAACTCCGCGAGCACGCCCAGGCGGTCGTGGTCGCGGCTGCCGTAGCGCACGCCGTCGCAGGCGATCAAGACCTTGGGCTCGATTTGCGTGAAGCGGTCCAGCACGGCGGGTGTGCCCATGTCGGGCGCGCAAATGCTCCACACCGCGCCCAGGCTGGCGGTCGCCAAAAACGCCACCATGGCTTCTGGCCCGTTGGGCAAATAGGCGGCCACGCGATCGCCCTTTTGCAGGCCCTGCGCTTGCAGGTGCAAGGCCAGCGAGGCCACTTGCCGGCGCAGCTCGGGCCAGCTCATCTCGCGGTGGCGACCTTGTTCGTTGCGGCTGACGATGGCCGGGAAACCCGCTGCGTGCGCCGCATCCACATGGCGCATGACTTGGCGTGCGTAATTGGCTTGCGCGCCCGGGAACCACACCGCGCCGGGCATGACGTTTTTTTGCAGCACGGCGCTGTGCGGCGTCGGCGACTGCAGCTCGAAGTAGTCCCAGATGCTTTGCCAAAACGCATCCAGCTTCGTGACCGACCAGCGCCACAGCGCCGGGTAGTCGGCAAACTGCAGGCCGCGCTGCTCGCGCAGCCACTCTTGGTACAGCGTGATCTGGGGAATGTAAGGCGGGGGGGAGGCGAGACGTTGGGTCATGGCG
The DNA here is from genome assembly GCA_040400935.1 of Polaromonas sp. Classification (GTDB taxonomy): domain Bacteria; phylum Pseudomonadota; class Gammaproteobacteria; order Burkholderiales; family Burkholderiaceae_C; genus Polaromonas. Next base: position 87,520 of record JBBAPH010000014.1, on the reverse strand, counting down.
GTAGCTCGGGGCGCGCAAGCAGCAAGGAAATAGATGGCTTTTAGCGTACCGCAGGCCGGAGCAGCAGGGCCTGGGTAATTACGCCAGTGCCAGGGCTCTGGCGCTGACTACACTCGCCGCTGCGCTGCAAAAGCCGTTCAGCGCGCCCCCTTCACCCCCTATTTCCAAGCAGCTGCCCTTCATGGACTTTTTTCTCACCACGCTCTTGCTGTCTTTTGGCCTGCATTGGTTGCACGGCAAAGCCGAGCGACAGCGCCTGGTGTTGTTGGCCAGCCATTTGCAACCGCATGAGTTGGAAAAGCTGATGGAGACCCTGAACGACGGCTATTTGCGCGCCCTCGGTGAAGACGATGCCCAGCGTCGCGAATCCATCTGGCAACTGCTGCAAGGCAGCGAGCAGCGCCTGGCCGAGCAGTTCCGCCGTTTTGCCTTGGCCTTTGACGACGTGCCCGCCGCGCGCACGCACATCAGCCGTCTGCCCTGGCCGCTGTCCACACTGAGCCAAGGTCTGGCGCCGCTGTTGCCGGCGTTCCCGCGCTGGGGCTTTGACTTGCGCGAGCTGCTGCACCTGCATGCGCAGGCCTTGCAAGCCGCCGCAGACAACGCAGCCGGCCTGTCGCCGCAGGCCAAGGCCTTTCGCTTGTCGGCGGAGCTGTTCTTGATGCAGCACAGCTGCCACTGGTTTTGCAAAAACCGCACCGTGGCCTCGGCGCGTTTGCTGGCGCGGCACAAGACCAGTCATGCCAAGGTGCTGGCGTCGGTGGCGCCGGAGACTCGGCGCGCTTATGAGGGCTTGGTGGGCGGTTGAGGCTGGCCTGTCATCATGATGCGCCGACAGCCTCCTGGGTGCACTTCTTGACGTTGGCGGTCCTGGCGGCGCCTGCCAGTTTTTTCTCGGTCGCTGCAGCTTCGCACCTGGCCTGTGCGTCGGCTTCGCATTTTTTGAGGAATGAGCTCTTGGCAGCGCCGGAGAGCTTTTTCTCGGCGGCCGAGGCGGTGCAGCTTGCGTCTTGTGCCAATGCCGATGTGCCGACCAATGCAGCCAAGGTCAGGGTCGAGGTGAAGGCGAAGACTTTCAGCATGGTTCAGCTCCTGGGGTGGAATTTCGCCAAATGTAGCCGAACAGTGAATTCGATTGCCTGGGCAAGAGCTCGCCCCGCCAAAGCCTTCAAGCCGGGTAGGGGTCGGCGGGCGATTTCTGGGTACTCCCAGCATGAGCCCGCTGGCCCTCACCCGGCTTGAAGGCTCACGCGCCAGTCAGCGCGCGGCTGAAGGAATTTGTCTCTTAAAGGAAGGCCTAACCCGAAGCCGCACCCGACGCCATGCGCTGGCTCTTCCAATACACATCGTCGCCTCCGTTCATGCGGTTGAGCACACGTGCCAGCACGAACAGCAAATCGCTCAAGCGGTTCAGGTATTGACGTGGTGCTTCCTTGAGCGCCTCGGCAGCGTCCAGCGCCACCACGGCGCGCTCAGCCCGGCGTGCCACGGTGCGGCACACATGCGCCAGCGACGCGGCGCGGGTGCCGGCCGGCAAGATGAACTCTTGCAGGCGCGGCAAGGTGGCGTTGTATTTTTCCAGCGCAGCGTCCAGCGCGGCCACGGCTTCCGGCTTGAGCAATTCAAAACCGGGGATCGACAACTCACCGCCCAGGTTGAAGAGCTGGTGCTGCACCTCGACCAGCAGCTCCCGCACGTCGCCGGGCATTTCTTCGCACAGCAGCACGCCCAGGTTGGAATTGAGCTCGTCCACATCGCCCATGGCGTGCACGCGCAAGCTGTCCTTGGACACGCGGGTGTTGTCACCCAGGCCGGTGGTGCCGTTGTCTCCGGTGCGGGTGGCGATTTGGGTCAGGCGATTGGCCATGGGCAGTGCTCGGGTGGGAGGTTGAAAAACAGTGTTTGATCGTAAACTGTCCGGTCCTTAGGAGACAAAAGCATGAACGCCCCATTGCCCAGCCACTTGTTGCCCGAGATCCAGCAGCGTGAAACGCCTAGCGCGTTGATTGACGCGCTCAAAGCCCGCTTTGCCGAGCGCTGCTCCACCGCCTTGGTGATTCGTGAGCAACACGGCCGCGATGAGTCGGCCTTCACCACCGTGCCGCCGCCGGCCGCCGTGGTGTTTGCCGAAAGCACGGGCGACGTGGCCGAGGTCGTCAAGCTGGCCAGCCAGTACAACGTGCCGGTCATTCCCTTTGGCGTGGGCACCTCGCTCGAAGGGCATTTGCTGGCCGTGCAAGGCGGCATCAGCATTGACCTCACGCGCATGAACCGCGTCCTGTCCATCAACGCCGAAGACCTGACCGTGACCGTGCAGCCCGGCGTCACGCGCAAGCAGCTGAACGAAGAAATCAAAAGCACCGGCCTCTTCTTCCCGATCGACCCCGGCGCTGACGCGACGATTGGCGGCATGACCGCCACCCGCGCGAGCGGCACCAACGCCGTGCGCTACGGCACGATGCGCGAGAACGTGCTGGCGCTCGAAGTGGTCACCGCTTCGGGCGAAGTGATCCGCACGGGCACCCGCGCCAAAAAATCATCCGCCGGTTACGACCTCACGCGCCTGATGGTCGGCAGCGAAGGCACGCTGGGCGTGATCACCGAAATCACCGTCAAGATTTACCCGCTGCCCGAAGCCATCTCGGCGGCGATCTGCTCCTTCCCGAGCATTGAAGCGGCGGTGCGCACCACCATTGAAGTCATTCAAATGGGTGTACCAATTGCCCGCGTAGAACTGATTGACCACAACACCGTGCGCATGGTCAACGCGCACTCCAAGCTCACGCTGCGCGAAGAGCCTTTGCTGTTGATGGAGTTCCACGGCTCGCCTACCAGCGTGAAAGAGCAAGCCGAACTGGTTCAAGAACTCGCCAGCAGCCACGGCGGCAATGCCTTTGAATGGGCCAGCACGCCCGAAGAGCGCACGCGCTTGTGGACAGCGCGGCACAACGCCTACTTTGCCGCCGTGCAGTCGCGCCCCGGCTGCCGCGCGATTTCGACCGACACCTGTGTGCCGATCTCTAAATTGGCCGACTGCCTGCTGGACTCGATTGCCGAAGTTGACGCCAGCGGCATTCCGTACTTTTTGGTCGGCCATGTGGGCGACGGCAACTTCCACTTTGGCTACCTGATCGACCCCAACATTCCACAAGAGCGTGAAACAGCCGAAGTGCTGAACCACCAACTGGTGACGCGCGCGCTGCAGCTCCAAGGCACCTGCACCGGCGAGCACGGCGTGGGCCTGCACAAGATGGACTTTTTGGTGACCGAGACCGGCGACGGCGCGGTCGAGATGATGCGCGCCATCAAGCGCGCGCTGGACCCCAAAAACATCATGAACCCGGGGAAGATCTTTTCGATCTGAAGCAACGGGTGTCACGGCCCTGCATGAGCCGCCAGCGCCTCAGTGCAGCAGGTCCGTCCAGACGCGAGCCAGCTGCGCACCACCCCAGTCGGGTTGCGCAGAAATGATGATCTGTTCTGGCCCGGCAGGCTTGCTTTTCTGCACAGGCACGCTGGCTTGTGGGAAGGGGCCAAGCAAGGCACGGAGCTCTTCTTCGGTGACGCGTTGTTGAGGCTTGTGCATGAACGTCTCACAGCGGTAGTTTCAGACATTTACATCATCCAATCAGTTCGCCTACACGCTTGTAGGCCAACGCCCGCAGAGCCTGTGGGTTGATTGCTCGACGGCAACAAAGCGCCGTCAGCCTTTACCCTTCAACGCGCGCAACATGGCCTGGGCCACCTCGTCATCCGGCGAAAAGGCAGCGCCCAGTCCGGCTTGGCGCAAGAGATCGGCCTCGTCACCGCTGCGGGCACGAATAACCACTTCCAAGGGTGCATTGAGCTGGCGCGCCATCTCCACAATGCGGCTGGCGTGCTGTGCATCCGGCAAGGTCAGCACCAGATGGCTGGCCCGCGCCACATGCGCTTGGACCAAGGCTTCAGGCTCCAAGGCGCGCCCTGCACAGCCGCAAACCCTTGCTCGCGCAGCGCCTGCACGCGCTCGCGGTTGTGGTCCAGCACCACCACCGCCCGGCCCTGTTCGCGAAGGGCCTCGCTGATGTGGCGCCCCACGCGGCCGTAGCCGATCACCAACACATGGCCGGTGAGCTGGCTCGGATCGGTCGAGGTGGGCAACTGGGCCAGCGGGTCTTCGCGCACTTCCATGCGCCGCACCCAGGGTGAGCGGCGGCGCAGCCACGCTTGCAAAGGCTCGATGGCGCTGAACAGCGCTGAGTTGGCGGCAATGGAGATCAACGCGCCCGCAAGAATCAGGCTTTGCCCTTCCTTGGGCAGCACGTTCAGGGCCACGCCCAGGCCGGCGAGGATGAAGGAAAACTCGCCAATCTGCGCCAGGCACACACCGACCGTCAGCGCGGTGTTCAGCGGGTAGCGAAACAGCAGCACCAAGGCCACGGCCGCCACGGTTTTGCCGACCATGATGATGGCCACCACTAGGAGCAATTTCAGCGGCTGCTCCCACACCACGGCGGGCTCGAACAACATGCCCACCGCCACGAAGAACAGCACGGCAAACGCATCGCGCAGGGGCAGCGACTCATCAGCCGCACGGTGGCTGAACTCAGACTCGCGCATCATCATGCCGGCGAAAAAAGCGCCCAGGGCAAACGACACATCAAACAGCTTGGCCGCGCCAAAAGCCACGCCGACCGCAGCCGCCACCACGCCCAGGGTGAAAAGCTCACGCGAGCCCGTGCGTGTGATGGCCCACAGGGCCTTGGGGAAAGCCCAGCGCCCAACCACCAGCATGGCTGCCACAAAGGCGCCGACCTTCAGCAAAGTCCAGCCCAGGGTCTGCCACAGGCTGCCGGCATCGCTCGTCCCACCAGCCTGCCAAAAACCCGCCAAGGGCGGCAGCAAGACCAGCACCAGCACCATGACCAGGTCTTCCACCACCAGCCAGCCCACGGCGATGCGGCCGTTGAGCGACTGCAGCATGCCCTTGGCTTCCAGGGCGCGCAGCAACACCACGGTACTGGCGACCGACAGGCTCAGGCCGAACACCAGGGCGGCTCCCAGGTCCCAGCCCCAGATCAACGAGACCGCCAAGCCCAGCGCAGTGGCCACACCGATCTGGACCAAGGCACCAGGCACGGCGATGCGGCGCACGGCCATCAGATCGTCCAGGGAGAAATGCAGGCCGACGCCGAACATCAGCAGCATCACGCCAATCTCGGAGAGCTGAGCGGCCAAGCTCATGTCGCCCACAAAGCCGGGGGTGGCGGGGCCGATCAACACACCGGCGAGCAAATAACCCACCAGCGGCGGCATGCGCAGCGCACTGGCGGCCACGCCAAAGACCAGCGCCAAGCCAAAGCCGGCGGCCAAGATCGCAATCAGGTTGACGTCGTGGGGCATGGGAGGGGTAAAGCACTCGACTTTAGACCAGCCCTAGGACGTCGCGCGGAGGCGGCGGGTTTGCCCCCGTAAACCGCTGGCGATTAGCGGCTTGCGCCGGGGCGGCTCGATCGGCGAGAAACACGGGTCAGCGCAGCGCGAGCCGCTGCGCAGGCCGTCAGGCTAATTTGCCGCCGCGCAATTTCTCGATCAAGCCGTTGAGCTCGTCCATCGACGAAAACTGGATCGCCAGCTCGCCCATGTCTTCACGCCGGCCGTTGCGTTTGACTTGTTTCTTGATGCGCACTTCGACCTCGGCCATCAGCAGGTCGGCCAACTCTTCTTCCACGCGGCGGGTGTCGCGGGACTTTTCTTTCTTGGGCTTTTGCGGCACCAGGTTGAATTCGGCGCTGAGTTTCTTGACCAGGCTTTCAGCCTCGCGCACGGACATCTTGCGCGCGGCGATCTGGTTGGCAGCGGTGATCTGCGCGGCGCGGTCGAGGCCGAGCAAGGCGCGTGCGTGGCCCATGTCCAGGTCGCCGGCCATGAGCATGGTCTGCACCGGGTCGGCCAGGTTCAATAGGCGCAGCAAGTTGCTGGCGGCGCTGCGCGAGCGGCCCACGGCCTGCGCGGCCAGCTCATGCGTGAGGCCAAACTCCTTGACCAGGCGTTGCAGGCCTTGGGCTTCTTCGAGTGGGTTGAGGTCTTCGCGCTGGATGTTTTCAATCAGCGCCATGGCGGCGGCGGCTTCGTCCGGCACGTCGCGCACCAGCACCGGCACGCTGTCCAGGCCCGCCAGCTTGGCCGCGCGAAAACGCCGTTCGCCCGCGATGATTTCGTACTTGCCTTGGTTGTCGCCGCTGCCCAGGCGCCGCACCAGAATCGGCTGCATGATGCCCTGCACCTTGATGGACTCGGCCAGCTCGTAGAGCGCGCCTTCGTCCATGCGGGTGCGCGGCTGGTACTGGCCGGCGACCATCTCGACCAGCGGCAGCACCGAAGGCTGGCCCACGGCCACCGCACTGGCTTCTTGCGCTTCGCTGTTCTCGCTCACCTTGGGGCCGAGCAGGGATTCCAGGCCGCGGCCCAGGCCTTTTGGTTTTTTGGTGACCATGGCGGTGTTCTTTCTTGGGTAAATGCGAAATGCGTTGAATCTAAAAACGGGTCAGGCCTGATCGGGCAGCACTTGCACCAACTGCACCAACTGCGCCAACTGGTCCCAGCCTTCGGGCCAATCGCCCAGGCTGCTCTCGGCGTTCAGGTGGCCTTGAGCGCCCATGTCCACCAAGCTGCTGCCCCAGGCGGCGGCTAACTGGCCGCTGCGCTCCAGGCCGCAAAAAGGGTCGTTCTGGCTGGCGAGCAAGCGCGTGGCAAAAGGCAAGGGCGCAGGCACGGTCTTGGACCAGCTCGGCAACAAGCTGCGCAAGCTGTCTTGCGTCAGGTCTGGCGGCGCCACCAGCAGCGCCGCTTTCACGAGCGCGGTGTGCTGCGAATGCGAAGCCCAGGCCGCCACCAGCCAGCAGCCCAGGCTGTGCGCCACCAGCACGGCCGGGCCATGCCCGGCGTCGCGTTCTTTGAGCAAGGCCTCTTCAAGCTGAATGATCCAGTCGCCGCGCAGGGGCCGCTGCCAGTCGTGCTGCTGCACGCGCTCGCAGCCGTGCAGCGCTTCCCAGCGGCTTTGCCAGTGGCCCGGGCCACTGCCCTGCCAGCCGGGCAGCGTCAACACGGGGGTGTGGGTCATGCGGCGGCGACAGGGCGCAGCTTGCCCATGCGCTCGACCATTTCGTCAGCAAAGGCAATGAAGGCTTGGGCGCCCTTGGACGAGGGGTCGAACACCACGCCCGGCACGCCATAGCTGGGCGCTTCGGCCAAGCGCACATTGCGGGGAATGACGGTGTTGAACACCTTTTCGCCAAAGTGTTGCTTGAGCTGTTCGCTGACCTGCTGCTGCAAAGTGATGCGCGGGTCGAACATGACACGCAACAAACCAATGATGGCCAGCTCTTTGTTCAAATTCGCATGAACCTGCTTGATGGTGTTGACCAAATCGGTCAGGCCTTCGAGCGCAAAGTACTCGCACTGCATGGGCACAATCACGCCGTGCGCGCAGCACAGGCCGTTGAGCGTGAGCATGGACAGCGAGGGCGGGCAGTCGATCAGGATGAAGTCGTACTGGCCTTGCACCTCTTCCAGGGCCTGCTTGAGGCGCTTTTCGCGGCGCTCCAACTCGACCAGTTCGACCTCGGCGCCCGCCAACTCCCGGTTGGCGCCGACCACGTCGTAGCCGCAACCGCCGTCAATGAGTTTTTGGCTGGTGACGCGGGCTTCTTCAATCGACGCGGATTCGAGCAGCACGTCGTACACCGAAAGCTCGAGCTCGCGCTTGTCCACGCCCGAGCCCATGGTGGCGTTGCCCTGCGGGTCCAGGTCAACCATCAAGACCCGCTGCCCGACCTTGGCGAGACCTGCGGCCAAGTTCACCGTGGTGGTGGTCTTGCCGACGCCGCCTTTTTGGTTGGCGATACAGAATATTTGGGCCATGGTGGTTGCTTAAAAAATAGGCAGCTAAGAGGCGTTCAAGGGAAACTCAACGGGAACTCAACGCGACAGGGCGAGCTTGACGCCAAAGCCGATCAGGAAGACACCGGCGATTTTGTTGAGCCAGCTGCTGATCGACGGCTGACGGCGAATGCGCTCGGCCAGGAAGTAAGTGATCAAAGTGGCGCCCAGGCCGTACAAAAAAGTCAGCGCGGCAATGGTCGCAGCCATCACGCCAAAGGTCAGCATTCCCTGGTGGCGGGCGGGGTCCACGAACAGCGGGAAAAAGGCCATGTAAAACACAATCGCCTTGGGGTTGAGCAGCGTGATGAAGAAGGCTTGGCGAAAGTAGTGGCGCGGCAGGATGTTCAAGATGGGCGCGTCACCCGGCTGCGCCCGCAGCATCTTCAAACCCAGCCAGGCCAGGTACGCGGCGCCCGCCCACTGCACGGCATGAAAGGCGGCAGGGTAGCTGGTCATCAGCGCCGAGACGCCGGCCACCGCCGCCCAAAGCAGCACCTGGTCACCGGCGATCACACCGAACGTCGCAGCTAAACCGCCCTTGACGCCACCCTTGCTGGTGGAAGTCACCAAAGCCAGATTGCCGGGGCCGGGGATGGCCAAGAACACCACGATGGCGGCCATGAAAGCGCCGTAGTCGGCAATGCCCGCGAATGAGCCCAGCATGAAAAGTCCTTGGGATTGAAGGGATGAGTTTACGCCAGCGGCTCAGCCGGCAGTTTCTCCGCTCGGCCCGCGCTCTTTTTCAGCCGGCTCAGATGGTCAAGGGCGGCGCATCCAGACGATGCAGCGCTCAGCGTCCAGCCCCGGCACGCTCAACTGTTCCACGTGAAACACCTGCACGTCGGCCGGTAAAGCAGCTATTTCGTCCGCCGGGTGCTTGCCCTTCATGCCGAGCCAAGCGCCGCCGGGCGCCAGGGCCTGACCAGACCATGCCGTGAAGTCCGGCAGTGAGGCAAAGGCCCGAGCGCTGATCACATCAAATGGGCCGGGCAAGGTTTCGACCCGCGCATGAACACCGGTGAGGTTGGGCAGCCCCAAGGCCAGCGCGGCTTGCTTGATGAAGGCGGCCTTCTTGCCCACCGTGTCCACACAACTGACCGTCAAGCCTGGGCAGCCGATGGCAAACACCACGCCGGGCAAGCCCGCGCCCGAGCCCACATCCAGCAAGGTGGCGCCCTCTTCCTTGCCAACCGACTGCAAATGCTTTTGAAGCGGCGCCAACGCAGCCAGACTATCCAACAGGTGGTGGGTCAACATCTCGGCCGGGTCGCGCACGGCCGTGAGGTTGTAGACCTTGTTCCACTTGCTGATCAGCGCTTGGTAGTCCAACAGCTGGGTGATCTGGCGGGGGGAGAGTGTCAGGCCCAGGCTGTCCAAGCCTGCGTGCAGCCCCTCTTGTGCCGTCACGCTCATGCCGCCGCCTTGTCCACCGCCTTGTCCGCCGCCCCAACGGCGGGGAGCGTGGCGCCCTTCCACAGGTTTTTCTTCAGGTGCACCAGCAGCAGCGAAATCGTGGCCGGCGTGATGCCGGAGATGCGAGAGGCCAGACCCAGCGTTTCAGGCCGGTGCTTGGCCAGCTTTTGGCGAGCCTCAAAGCTCAAGGCCGTGACCTGCATGTAGTCCAGTTCCGCCGGGAGCTTGAGGTTTTCATAGTGAGCAGCGCGCTCGACTTCGGTCTTTTGCAGGTCGATATAGCCAGCGTACTTGGCCACGATCTCGATTTGCTCGATCACCGCACTCAGCATGTCGGCAGGCATGTCTGTTTCACGTGAAACAGCCGGGTTGGCGCCGGCCGCATCGCCCCCCAGGGCGGGCAACTCAGCACTGGCAAAGCGGCCACCATCCAGCGACATCAGACCGGCGTAGCTCACATCCGGCCGCTTGAGCAAATCCAGCAGGTTGTATTCGCGCTCAATCGCTTTTCCCAGCACCCGCTCGGCCTCAGCCACGGGAACGTTGTTGGGGTTGATCCAGAGCGAGCGCAACCGCTGTGTTTCACGTGAAACAGCGTCGCGCTTGCGGTTGAAGGCATCCCACCGGGCGTCATCCACCAGGCCCAGCTCTCGGCCTTTTTCGGTCAGCCGCATGTCGGCGTTGTCTTCGCGCAGCATGAGGCGGAACTCGGCCCGGCTAGTGAACATGCGGTAAGGCTCGGTCACGCCCTTGGTGATCAGGTCGTCGACCAGCACACCGAGGTAGGCTTGGTCACGGCCCGGCAGCCAGGACTCCTTGCCCTGGCATTGCAAGGCCGCGTTCATGCCGGCGAACAAGCCTTGGGCAGCGGCTTCTTCGTACCCAGTGGTGCCGTTGATCTGACCCGCAAAGAACAGCCCGCCAATGGCCCGGGTTTCAAAGCTGCTTTTGAGCGAGCGCGGGTCAAAGTAGTCGTACTCGATGGCGTAGCCCGGCCGCAAGATGTGGGCGTTTTCCATGCCGACCATGGAGCGCACCAGCTCGTACTGAATGTCAAAAGGCAGGCTGGTCGAGATGCCGTTGGGGTAGATCTCGTGGGTGGTCAGGCCTTCGGGCTCCAGAAAAATCTGGTGGCTGTCCTTGCCCGCAAAGCGGTTGATCTTGTCTTCCACGCTTGGGCAATAGCGCGGCCCGACGCCGTCGATCTTGCCGGTGAACATGGGGCTGCGGTCAAAGCCGGAGCGGATGATGTCGTGCGTGCGCTCGTTGGTGTGCGTGATCCAGCACGGCACCTGTTGCGGGTGCGCAATGCCCGCGCCCAGGAAGCTGAACACCGGCACGCTGCTGCCCTCGCCGCCCGGCATGCCGTCGCCGGGCTGCTCAATGCATTTGGAAAAATCGATGCTGCGCCCGTCAATGCGCGGCGGCGTGCCAGTCTTGAGCCGGCCTTGGGGCAACTTCAACTCTTTCAGCCGTGCGCTCAGGCTGACTGCTGGCGGGTCGCCCGCACGGCCAGCGGCGTAGTTGTTCAGTCCCACATGGATCTTGCCATCCAGGAAGGTGCCGGCCGTCAGCACCACGGTGCGGCTGCGGAACTTGATGCCCACTTGCGTCACCGCGCCGACCACCCGCTCGCCCTCGACCAGCAAGTCGTCCACCGCTTGCTGGAACAGCCACAAGTTGGGCTGGTTCTCCAGCATGCGGCGAATGGCGGCCTTGTACAAAATGCGGTCGGCCTGAGCGCGGGTGGCGCGCACGGCCGGACCCTTGCTGGAGTTGAGAATGCGGAATTGAATGCCGCCCTCGTCCGTGGCCAGCGCCATGGCGCCGCCCAGCGCGTCCACTTCCTTGACCAGATGGCCCTTGCCAATCCCGCCAATCGACGGGTTGCAGCTCATCTGGCCGAGGGTTTCAATGTTGTGGCTGAGCAGCAAAGTCTTGCAGCCCATGCGGGCCGCGGCCAGCGCGGCCTCGGTGCCAGCATGGCCGCCACCGACCACGATCACGTCAAATTCTTGGGGGTAAAACATGGTGTTGCTCTTCAGTTCAGTTCAATCAATTCAGTCTTCAGGCCCACGGCCTGGGCGGCCTCGGCCTGACGCGGGTCGGCGGTGACAAACAAGTCCACCCGCGCCGCCTGGGCCGCGCCAATGTGCAGCGCATCCACTGCGCGCAAGCCGGTCTTTTCCATGGCGGCCAAGGCCAGCGACTCGACCCGCGCATCCAACCCCACGCAAGTGAAGTCCACAAAATCGCCCTGCACCACGGCCATGATGCGGTCGTAGTCGCCGCTGCTCACCAAGCCTTCATGCCGCTGGCGGTTCAGGGCCGAGGCAATCTCGCTCTTGCAATGCGCGGCCACCACCAGCTCACTGGCCCGCTCGCCCACGGCCAGCACCTGGGCGCGACCAGCCTCGGCGTTATAACGCTTGTACAACGCCGAGCTGTCCATCAGCACGCGCATCACCAGCCGGCCTCGCGCTCTTGCACCATCAGCTGCGCCCCGCTCTTGCCGTCCGGGCGAACAATATGCAACGGGTCAATGGGCCGCTTCCAGCTCGGCACGCGGTCGGTTTGCGGCGCTTTCACGGGCACCAGCTCTGCCACGGGTTTGCCGTGCCGCAAAATACGGACGGTCTCGCCGTGTGCCACCAAATCGATCAAAGCCGAGGCATTGGCGCGGAACTCACTCAGGGCAATGGTCTGCATGTGTATTTGTACAAAATAAGGTAATTTGTACATTTTAGCTGTGTCAGCCCCGCGTAGACCAAGGCCGCCACACTGGCCTTTTCAGACATCCCTTTAGACACCCCAATTAGGAGACAACATGAGTCGTGAAGTCGTCGTCGTCAGCGGAGTACGCACCGCCATCGGAACCTTTGGCGGCAGCCTGAAAGACACGCCGCCCACCGAGCTCGCCGCGCTGGTCGTGCGCGAGTCGCTGGCGCGCGCCAAAGTTGAAGGCAAAGACGTCGGCCACGTCGTCTTCGGCCATGTGGTCAACACCGAACCCAAAGACATGTATTTGTCCCGCGTCGCCGCCATCAATGGCGGTTGCTCTGAAGGCACGCCGGCCTTCAACGTCAACCGCCTGTGCGGTTCGGGCCTGCAAGCCATCATCAACGCCAGCCAGTCCATCTTGCTGGGCGACACCGACATAGCCATTGGCGGCGGTGCCGAGAACATGAGCCGCGCCCCCTACGCCAGCCTGGCCACGCGTTTTGGTGCCCGCATGGGCGACACCAAGATGATCGACATGATGGTCGGCGCCCTGCACGACCCCTTCCACACCATCCACATGGGCGTCACAGCCGAGAACATCGCCGCCAAATGGGGCATCACCCGCGAAGACCAAGACCAGTTGGCCCTGACCAGCCACAACCGCGCCCAGGCAGCCACAGAAGCTGGCCGCTTCAAAGAGCAAATCGTGCCGGTCATGCTCAAAAGCCGCAAAGGCGAAGTCGCTTACGCCACCGACGAACACTTCCGCCCTGACTGCAAGCTCGAAGACATGAGCAAGCTCAAGCCCGTCTTCGTCAAGGAAAACGGCACGGTCACCGCAGGCAACGCCTCCGGCATCAACGACGCCGCTGCCGCCGTGGTGCTGATGGAAGCCGGCACCGCCAAAGCCCGAGGTCTCGCGCCAATGGCGCGCCTGGTGGCCTATGCCCACGCTGGTGTGGACCCCAAATACATGGGCATCGGCCCGGTGCCAGCCACGCAGCTGGCCCTGAAAAAAGCCGGCCTCACCGTCCAAGACCTGGACGTGATCGAAGCCAACGAGGCGTTTGCCGCCCAAGCCTGCGCCGTCACCCGCGACCTCGGCTTGGACCCGGCCAAGGTCAACCCCAACGGCTCGGGCATTTCGCTCGGTCACCCGATTGGCGCGACAGGCGCGCTGATCACCGTCAAGGCATTGCACGAGCTGCAACGCATCCAAGGCCGCTACGCGCTGGTGACCATGTGCATTGGCGGCGGTCAAGGCATTGCCGCGATTTTTGAGCGGATGTGAAGCGTGCCGGTCGGGCGGTGGCTTAACGCATCAGCTCGACCGGGACTTTGACTGAGGGCGGGGCAATTAATTGGACTCTGACCCCAATTAGACTTGTCACACCGGCCCTCCGACAGAACCTCAGGGCGAACGGCGAAAGACGGGGGGACCTCTTCATTGAGCGTGGCCGGTAAAAAGCCACAGCAATGATTTCCAGAGATCGTCTTGTGCAGTAACCCCCGTCATGCGCCGGCTGTGGGTTTGGGCCGATTTCGGAGCGAAGCGACATGAGGCCCAGGCCCACAGCCGGCGCAAGGCTGGAGTGGCTACGCCCCGCAGCGTCCCCCACCGCCGGTTTACCATTGAAGGAGATTTCATTCATCTCCGAAAGCCCCGCCCCATGAAACTCCTCCCCACGGCCCTACTCACCGCCGCCCTCAGCACCACCGCCATCGCCCAAGAATGGCCCACCAAGCCCGTGCGCGTCGTCGTCCCCGCACCGGCCGGTAGCTCCCTCGACATCATCGTCCGCACCCTGGGCGAGAAACTCAAAGACCGCTGGAAACAACCACTGGTCGTCGAAAACAAAGCTGGCGCTGGCGGCATGATCGGCATGGACGCGGCCGCCAAGGCCACCCCCGACGGCTACACCCTGGCCATCGGCTTCAACGGCCCGGTCGCCTTCGGCCCGTACATGTACAAACGCATGCCCTACGACCCAGCCAAAGACCTGCTGCCCATCGTGCTCACCACGTCCCAGCCCAACGTGCTGGCCGTGCCCGCCAACCACCCGGCCAAAAACCTCAAAGACTACGTCACCTGGGCCAAAGCCCAAGGCAACGGCGTGAGCTACGCCTCGGTCGGCAACGGCAGCTCCTCCCACCTGACCATGGAACTCTTCAAGAGCGCTGCCGGCTTCCAAGCCGTGCATGTGCCCTTCGCCGGCTCCCCGCCAGCGGCCCTATCTGTGGCCAGCGGCGAAACCCAAGGCCTCTTTGCCGTTGCCCCCGCCCTGCTGCCGCTGATCGACGGCGGCCGCATCCGCCTCTTGGCCGTCACCAGCGCCAAACGCATGGACGAAATGAAAAGCCTGCCCACCGTGGCCGAGGCCGGCTTCCCCGGTTTTGAAGCGCTGGCCTGGAACGGCCTGTTCACCGCCACCGGCACGCCCGCCGCCATCGTGGACCGCATCAACGCCGATGTGAACGCTGCCCTGCAAGACCCCGCCGTGCGCGAGAGCTTTTCCAAGCAAGGCCTGATCGTGGGTGGCGGCAGCGCAGCATCGTTCAAAAGCTTCATCGACAGCGAAAGCCAGAAGTGGAGCGCCATCATCAAGAAGGTCGGCATCACGATCGACTGATCCACTGCTGAGAAGAACGAGGGCTAACGCCGCCTGCGCGACAGCCCTTTCTAGGCAAGCTGCGAGGGCCTGGGTATAAGGTGAGCCCAACCCGGCCCCGCGCAACACATTGCCGCATCGGTCGGTCCTCCTCCACGCGAAAGGCCCACCATGCACATCCCCTCACTCCAGAACGTTGTCAGCGCCGAAGAATGGCAGCTGCGCTGCGAACTCGCCGCCTGCTACCGCCTGGTCGCGCTGTACGGCTGGAGCGACCTGGTCTTCACCCACATCAGCGCCAAGCTGCCGGCTTCGGTCGCGGGTGATGCCCACCACTTCCTGATCAACCCCTACGGGCTGATGTTCGACGAGATCACGGCGTCCAGCTTGGTCAAGGTAGACGAGCAATGCCACAAGGTCATCGACTCACCCTTCCCGGTCAACCCGGCAGGCTTTGTGATCCACAGCGCCGTGCACAAGGCTAGAGCCGACGCTGCCTGCGTGTTGCACACCCACACCCGCGCGGGCGTGGCGGTGAGCGCGCAACAGGGCGGCATATTGCCGATCAGCCAACAGTCCACCTTTGTGCTGGCCTCGCTGGCGTACCACGCGTACGAAGGCGTGGCCTTTCGCGACGACGAAAAGCCGCGCCTGCAGGCCGACCTGGGCCAAGCCAACTATCTGGTGCTGCGCAACCACGGCTTGCTCGTGGTCGGCAAATCGATTGCCGACGCTTTCTTGAGCATGTATGTTTTTGAAAACACCTGCCGCATCCAGATCGACGCGCAAGCCGGCGGTGCCCTCATCGACGTGGACCCGCGCATCGTGCACGGCGTGTCTGAAGCCATGCGCGTGCAAACCGGCGGCCTGGGCGGGGCCTTTGTGTGGCCGTCACTGCTGCGCAAGCTAGACCGCGAAAGCCCGGGTTACGCGACCTGAACAAGCGCCATCTCAAGGGGTAGGCGTGTCAGCACTGCCCTCATTCGCCTCGCCAAACCAGTGGCGCGACGTCACTTCCAAAATCTGCGCGGCACGCTCCAACGTTTGCACCGCATCTTGCCCGCGGGTTTGCGCGCGCAAACGGTTGAGCAACACCAGCTCAGCCAAGCCAGCGCGCACGCTCATCAAGCCACGCCGCGTTGAGCGGCTGACCGGCTGGGCACCGGGCCACGTGGTAGCGCGGCCATAAGACAACTCAGAAACATTCCAAGGGGCTTGTAAGGTCATGCGCGGCCTCCTCGGGAAAAATGGCGAGCCACCTCAGCAACCAACGCGTTGAAAGAAAAACAAAAGGCACAGCCCAGCCCGGGCCGCTCAGGCGCTAACGCGCCAGCGAACATCGTCATGTCAAAAATCTCCTTGAGTGCGGGCCGGCCCGAGAGTGAACCGCCCGACCCGGCTAAGCTTTGCGCGACACCGTGTGTGTCTGGTGTCTGGCCCGCCGTGTCATGGGGAAAATAGTACGTGGCCACCCTCGGGAACCTAACCAGTGACGCGCCCTTGGGTCTGTAGGACAGCATTGATGTGCTTGCAGCCGAGCAACACGCGCGCTGCGCTAAACCGCTAGGATGCAGGGTTGCCGGCCGCACCATCGGCCGTCTTCTTGTCGCCTTCTTGTCATCTTCTTGTTATCTCTGCTTTTCGCAAAAATCAATCCAACAACATTCTTTAAGAAAAAAACGAACATGAAGCTCTACTACTCCCCCGGCGCCTGCTCCCTGTCCCCGCACATCGTGCTGCACGAAGCCGGCATGCCTTTCACGCCCATCCTGGCCAACACCAAAACCCACAAGCTGGCCGACGGCACCGACTACTACAGCATCAACCCGCTGGGCTATGTGCCCCTGCTGGTGCTGGACGACGGTACCCAGCTGAGCGAAGGCCCGGCCATCGTGCAGTACATCGCCGACCAAGCGCCCGGCAAGAACCTCGCTCCCGCCAACGGCACGCTGCCGCGCTACCAATTGCAGTCCTTGCTCAACTTCATCAGCACCGAGCTGCACAAAGGCTTCAGCCCGCTGTTCAACCCGGCCACACCGGCTGAGTACAAAGAAATCGCCAAGACCCGACTGCTGTCGCGCCTGGGCTGGATCGACGGCCAGCTGGCTGGCAAGAGCTACCTCATGGGTGAGCAGTTCACCGTGGCCGACGCCTACTTGTTCACCGTCACCGGCTGGGGCCGAATGGTCGGCGTCGACATCAGCGGCTTGGCCAACCTGGGGGCTTTCCGCACCCGCATGCAAGCCCGCCCCGCCGTGCAAGCCGCCATGCGCGCCGAAGGCCTGATGGCATGAGCAGCTTGTTCGACCCCGTCCAGGCGGGTGACCTCGCCCTGGCCAACCGCATCGTCATGGCCCCACTCACGCGCAACCGGGCGCCGCAAGCCGTGCCCACGCCCCTCATGGCGCAGTACTACAGCCAGCGCGCCAGCGCCGGCCTGATCGTCACCGAGGCCACCGCCATCAGCCACCAAGGCCAAGGCTATGCCGACGTGCCGGGCCTGTACGCCACCGAGCAAGTCGAAGCCTGGAAACCCATCACCCAAGCCGTGCACCAGGGTGGCGGCAAGATCGTGGTGCAGCTCTGGCATGTGGGCCGCGTCTCACACACCAGCTTGCAGCCGGGCAACGGCGCGCCCGTGGCGCCGTCGGCCATCGCCGCCAAGACCAAGACCGTGCTGCTCGAAAACGGTCAGCCCGTGTTTGTAGACACGTCCATGCCGCGCGCATTGGACGCTGAAGAGCTGCCCGGCATCGTCCACGACTACCAAGCCGCCGCCCGCAACGCGGTGCACACCGCAGGCTTTGATGGCGTCGAGATCCACGCCGCCAACGGCTACCTGCTGGACCAGTTCATGAAGACCGGCAGCAACCAGCGCAGCGACGACTACGGCGGCAGCATCGCCAACCGCGCCCGCCTCACGCTCGAAGTGGCGCGCAGCGTGACCGACGCCATTGGTGGCGGCCGCACCGGCATTCGCCTATCGCCCGTCACGCCTGCCAACGACGTGGTCGACGCCGATGCGCAAGCCCTGTTTGAGTACGTGGTGCGCGAACTGGCACCGCTGAACCTGGCTTTCGTGCACATCATCGAAGGCTCCACCGGTGGCCCGCGCGAGTTGCCCGACCGTCCGTTTGACTACGCCGCCCTCAAGCGCGCTTACCGCATGGCGGGTGGGCGCGGCGCCTGGATGGTCAACAACGGCTACGACCGCGCCTTGGCTGATGCCTCGGTGGCCGCTGGCGCCGACCTGGTCGCATTCGGTCGACCGTTCATTGCCAACCCGGACCTGGTGCGCCGCTTGCGCGAGAACGCGCCGCTGAACGAGCCGGACAAGAGCACCTTCTACGGCGGTAGTGCCAAAGGCTATACGGACTATCCGACCTTGGGTTGAGGGCTTCCGATCCGGAGGGAGTCCCCAGTCCCCGCGCTCAGTCCCTCTTCTCTGGTCCCCTCTCCCCCTGGGAGAGGGCTAGGGTGAGGGCCTCTGAACGAAGCGCTCGGTCGATGTGAAGCTTCTTATCGGATGGGCTTTGCGCCAGATTGCATCACCTCGCGCAATGACCGCGCACTCACCCCTGCCCTCTCCCAGGGGGAGAGGGAGCAAATTCAGAGGGAGCAAGACACTCGAACGACCAGCTTCCGTTCAAGGCACCGACTTCCCACCGCAACACCGCCTCAAAAGCACCCAGCCGGGCTGGCGTTGGCGACCCGATTTCTGGGTACTCCCAGCATGAGGGGCGCTGACGCCGGCCCGGCTGGGTGCAAAGCGCGCCGTTCGGCGCGACGCAAAGACCAGCGACTTGCGCGAAGAGCCCTCACCCTCTCCCAGGGGCGAGGGGGTAAAACCGGGAAGAAGCACAGAACCCTGGCACACCTCTATCGCTTCAAACCTTGGCCTTCCAGCGCTTCAAGAGCAAGGCATTGGCCATCACGCTCACACTCGACAAGGCCATCGCCGCGCCAGCCACGACCGGGTTGAGATAGCCCAGCGCCGCCAGCGGAATACCGGCCACGTTGTAGAAAAAAGCCCAGAACAAGTTCTGGCGAATCTTCATCACCGTGCGGTGCGATATGTCCAGCGCGGCGGCTACCAGGCCCACGTCCCCGCGCATCAGCGTGATGCCCGCTGCATGCATGGCCACGTCAGTGCCGGTGCCCATGGCCATGCCCACATCGGCCGCGGCCAAGGCTGGGGCGTCGTTCACGCCGTCGCCCACCATCACCACGGCACCCGCGTGACCTACTTGTTGTTTGAGCAAACTCACTTGCGCTGACTTGTCGCCCGGCAGCACATCCGCGCGCACTTCGCCCTCTTGCAAACCCAAGCGCAAGCCCATCGCCAAGGCGGCAGCACGGTTGTCGCCAGAGATCATCACCAGCTGCAAGCCGCGTGCGCGCAGGGCCGCCAACGCTTCACGCGCACCAGCCTTGGGCTCGTCGGCAAACGCCATCAGCGCACACAAGCGCAAGCCCGTCGCCTCATGCACCAACAAAGCCGACAAGGTCGCGCCCTGGCTCAGCAACTGATCAGCCTCGGCCTGCAAATTACCCAGCGGCACCTCCAATTCACCGAGCCACCGCAAGCTGGCAATCAGGTAATGCGTGCCGCCCACCTCGCCCTCGGTGCCGCGACCGGCCACCGCGCGCAAAGCCTCGGGCTGCGCAACGGCCACGCCTTGCTCGCGTGCGGCGGCCACCACAGCGCGCGCCAATGGGTGTTCACTGCCGCTCTGCAAACTCGCCGCGGCCGCCAACAAAGCCAGGCGATCTTGGCCAGGTGCAACAACAAAAGCGGTGAGTCGCGGTTGGCCCACCGTCAGCGTGCCGGTCTTGTCAAACGCCACCACCTTGGCGCGGTGCGCCAACTCCAGCGCCTGCGCGTCCTTGATCAAGATGCCATGCCGCGCCGCCACGCCGGTGCCAACCATGATGGCCGCTGGTGTCGCCAAGCCCAGCGCGCAGGGGCAGGCAATCACCAGCACGGCCACGGCGCGGATCAGCGCCACTTCCAGCGGCTGGCCCATCGCCAACCAGCCCAGCACCGTCGCCAGCGCAATCACCAGCACCACCAGCACAAACACGGCCGACACCTGGTCCACCAAGCGCTGGATCGGCGCCTTGGCGGCCTGCGCGTCTTCCACCAAACCGATGATTCGCGAGAGCACCGTCTGGGCGCCCACGGCGGTGACCTGCATGCGCACCCGGCCGTCACCGTTGATGCTGCCACCGGTCACAACCGCGCCTACCTCCTTGCTCACCGGCAGAGGCTCGCCCGTCAGCATGGACTCGTCGACCTGCGTGCGGCCCTCTTCCAGCACGCCGTCCACCGGAAAGCGTTCACCAGGCAGCACCAGCACCTGGTCCCCGACCAACACCTCAGCCACCGGCACATCGGCGCTCTCGCCCGAGCGCAAGATCACATGCGCCACCGGCGGGCGCAGCGCATGCAGCGCGCGAATGGCCGCCGTGGTCTGCCGCTTGGCGCGCACTTCCAGCCACTTGCCGAGCATCACCAAGGTGATGACCACGGCCGACGCTTCAAAGTACAGGTGCGGCATCACATCCGCCGGGGTCGTTAACCACAGCCAAACCGACAAGCCCCAGCCCGCCGTGGTGCCGATGGCCACCAGCAAATCCATGTTGCCCGTGCGCGCCTTGAGCGCATGCCAGCCCGCTTTGTAAAAATGCGCGCCAAGCCAGAACTGCACCGGCGTGGCCAATACAAATTGCACCCAGGGTGGCAGCATCCAATGCGCACCCAACAAGTCAGCCAGCATGGGCACCACCAGCGGCAGCGACAAGGCAATGGCCAGTGCCACCGGGCCAAAGCCGGCCCAGGCCGACTCGTTTTGCGCGTCGGCCAACAGCTCATGCTCGCGCACGCCGTAACCGGCTTCGCGAATGGCGCGGCGCAGCGGCGCGTCGGCTTGCTCACCTGGCGCGAACACCACGCGGGCCGACTCGGTGGCCAAGTTCACCGTGGCGTCTTGCACGCCGGACACTTTCTTCAAGGCTTTCTCGACGCGTGACACACAGGAGGCGCAGGTCATGCCTTCGACGCCCAAATCAACGGTCTGCACAGGCAACGGCGGCGCAACACCCGTCGAATCTACCGACGAACTGGGGACTTCAGGGAAGGCTGTGAGCGTATTCATTCATGCAGCTTAAACCTTGCCACGGGGTCAAGGTCAAGCGCCAGCACCTTAAAAAACGAGGGAAGAACGCTTGACCTTGCTACCATGGCAAGGTTCAGACTATGCTTTCCTCCAGCAACAACTCAGGAGTTCACCCATGCTGCAAACCTTCACCGTGACAGGCATGACATGCGGCCACTGCGAAAAAGCCGTGACCCAGGCCATCCGCCAGGCAGACCCCGCCGCCGAGGTCAAGATCGACCGCAGCGCCAACCGCGTGGACGTGCAAAGCACTCAGCCGCGCGACGCACTGGCCAAAGCCATTGCGGAAGAGGGCTACAGCGTTGCCGCTTGAGCTTGAAGTCCGCAACAGGGCGAGCGCGGCCCTGCCCATCAACATCGGTGAAGCGGCCGCACAGTCGGGGGTGTCGACCAAGATGGTGCGGCATTACGAGTCGCTGGGCTTGCTCGGTCAAGTGCGCCGCACCGACAGCGGTTACCGCCAGTACAGCGAGGCCGACGTTCACGTGCTGCGCTTCATCAAGCGCAGCCGTGACCTGGGTTTTTCCATGGCCGAGATCACCGAGCTGGTCAGCCTGTGGAACAACCGCCGCCGGGCCAGCGCCAGCGTCAAACGAATTGCCGAGCGACACCTGGGTGAGCTGGCGCAGCGCATTGCGGCCTTGCAAGACATGCAAGCCACGCTCAGTCAGTTGATCGACGGCTGCCACGGCGACAGCCGGCCGGACTGCCCCATCTTGGATGAGCTGGCGGGGCGGTCTTGCCATTGACGGATAAGCGCTGGTCGGGCCAACCCAGCTTTGAGCAACTTTACAAAGCCTCACCCAAACCAGCACAGGCGCTACACACAAGGCGACCAAACTTCGCTTCATCCCCTGCTCAAGTGGTTCAACAAGTCAGGGGCCATCACTTCAAAGCAAAGGAAATTGTCATGACTCGATTCAGCACAAACTCGTTCACCCGCCGCACCTTGTCGGCCTGCCTGCTCACCGCATTGCTGGGTACAGCAGCTCTCACGGCCCAAGCGCAATCAAGCCCTGCGCCCACGCCCAACGCACCCAGCCAAGCCGCACCTCAAGGTGGGAGTGGCCACATGGGCGGCAACCGCATGGGCCGAGGCGACCCCGAGCAAATGCAAGCCTGGCACAAGCGCCAGCAAGAAGCACTGAAGGCCAAGCTCAAGCTCACGCCAGCGCAAGAGGGCGCGTGGACCAACTTCACCGCCAGCATGCAGCCCGGCACTGGCCCCCATGCTGACCGCGCCGCACACCAGGCACAAATGGCCGACATCGCCAAGCTGCCCACGCCCGAACGCATCGATCGCATGCGCGCCCTGCGCACCCAGCACATGGCCGAGATGAACACCCAAATGGACAAGCGCGCCGACGCTACCAAAGCGTTTTACGCAGCGCTCACCCCAGAACAGCAAAAGGTGTTCGACACCGAAACCTCACGCATGATGCAGGCTTGGGGGCAACGCGGACGCGGCGGTGACCAAGGCCACGAGCATGGTCGCGGACACAGTCACGAAGGCGGCATGACGGGACCAGGTCGTAGCTGATCGAAGAAAAAGCAGAAGGGGAAATGGGAGGGGCGGGCCGACAGGCAAGGCCTCTGTCCCCGAATCCAGCAACCCTAACCTGCCAGAACCACACCGATGAGTCTCAGCGGCGGGCGCTGATTTCCGGTACCCCGGCATGAAGCGACCGCCGCTGAGACTCATCGGTGTGACCGAGAGAAGCAGAAGCAACCTCAAAGACTCCCCAAGGTCTGCGCGCTTAGCCTTCGAGCCGGGCAGGGGCCGGCAGGCTCATGCTGGGGGTACCCAGAAATCCCCCGCCGACCCCCACCCGACTCGAACGCTTCAGTAGGTTTTGTTTAACGCGGCGATCCTAGGGCGACCCTGGACTGCCGCAGGCTCAGGCGAACGGGCTCACACCTATCCAACGCGCATGCAAGTAAAACGCAAAGCCCGCCCAAGCGCCAGCACCAATCACCAGCGTGATCAAGGTGGGCATCAAGCGACCGGGCCGGTAACGCGTGCCTTCACGGCGGTCACGCCGGCGCGAGCTGGCAAAGAGCACCACCGACCACACCAGAAAACTGCCAAACAAGACCACGTCCGCCAAGCTGCCATTGGCCAGCAAATGCGCCAGCGCCCAGGTCTTGGTGGCCAGCACCATCGGGTGGTGCAAACGGGCCTTGAAAGAATTCCCCTGCACATAAGCCGCGACCAAGAACACAAAGGCCACCAGCATCAGCAGACCGGCCACATGGCGCGTGGCCACCGGCGGCGTCCACAAGACCACGCCCGCTTGCCGGGCCTGGCCATAACCCCAGACCACCAGCGCAAAACCCAGCAACGACAGCAGGCTGTAAAACGCTTTCCAAGGCAAAGGGCCAACACGAGTGCGCCAGCGCGCGCGCCAATCGTCGGCGAACACCCGGCTCGAATGAATGCCTAGAAAAATCAGCAACCCGGCCACCAGATACGTCATGCTCGATCCCTTGCCTTGAACAATTTGAAGAACTTGAACATGGGGTAACGCACCCCCAACTGTCCCCAGTCAGCCAAAGCCTCAAGCGTAACAGCCACGGCTCAGGTCAGGGCGCTCGTCCTACAGGCTCTGGCGCGGCTTCCGGGGTACAACCACGGTTTATTCTGCCGTTTCCTCACGCGGCCCCAACACAACATCACATGCTCGCCCAGCGACACGCAGCCCTTACCGCCGACAAGCGCGGCACCACCCCGTTTTCCATCAAGGTCATGACCGTGAACATCCACAAGGGTTTCACCTTCTTCAATCGCAAATTCATCTTGCATGAGCTGCGCGACGCCGTGCGCCTGGTGGGTGCAGACGTGGTGTTTTTGCAGGAAGTGGCGGGCACCCACAACACGCACGGCGAGCGCTTTGACAACTACCCGGACACGCCTCACTACGAATTTTTGGCCGACAGCATCTGGCCGCAGTACGCCTACGGCCGCAACGCGGTCTACACCGACGGCCACCATGGCAACGCCGTGCTGTCCAAGTTTCCCATCATCCATTTTGAGAACCGCGACATCTCCATCAGCGGGCCCGAGCGCCGCGGCCTGTTGCACTGTGTGTTGAGAATGCCGGACGGGCGGCCCAACGTTCACGCGATTTGCGTGCACCTGGGCCTCTTGGAAGCACACCGGCGCCAGCAGATGAACATGCTGTGCGAGATGGTCAAGCACGATGTGCCGCCCACGGCGCCGGTGGTGGTGGCAGGGGACTTCAACGATTGGCGCCGCCGCGCACACGACCAGCTGGAAGAAGGCGCGGGCCTGCACGAAGTCTTTGTCAAAGCGCATGGCCGGGCCGCCAGCACCTTTCCTGCGCGCATGCCGCTGCTCAAGCTCGACCGCATCTATGTGCGTAACGCTGTGGCTCATGCGCCCGTGGTGCTACCGCGCAAGCCGTGGTCGCATTTGTCCGATCACGCGCCGCTGGCCGCGCAGATCGAACTTTGACGCCAGCACTGACACCCGCACCGGCCACATGAGCAGCCCCCATGCCAGCCCGATGGATTCCCGGCAATGAGATTGAGCTTCTTGAAAACGGCGAAGCGTTTTTCCCCCGGGTCTTTGACGCGATTGCCAACGCCCAGCACGAGGTGCTGCTGGAAACCTTCATCTGGTTTGAAGACAAGGTCGGCCTGGCTTTGCATGCGGCCTTGCTTCAAGCCGCCAGCCGCGGCGCCCGCATCAACATCACGGTCGACGGCTTTGGCTCGCCCGAGTTTTCACCGGCCTTCATCGCCAGCCTGAGCCAGGCGGGCGTACGCCTGCACGTGTTCGACCCCGCACCCCGGCTCTGGGGTTGGCGTACCAACATCTTCAGGCGCATGCACCGCAAGATCGTGGTGGTAGACGGCGAGTTGGCCTTTGTCGGCGGCATCAACTACTCGGCCGACCACCTGATGGACTACGGCCCAGGGGCCAAGCAAGACTATGCGGTGGCCATCCAAGGCCCGCTGGTGGGGCATATCCACCGTTTTGCGCGGCGGGCCGTTGAAGCGGGCGAGCGGCAAAACGAGACAGCACCTGTTAGCCGCTTTACGCGCTGGTGGGGCGGCTGGCGGCAAGACCGCACCACGCCACCGGCCCTTCAGCAGCGCAGCCTGGTCGATGGCCACGACGCCCCGCACCAGCTCACACTACCGCTTGCAGGCGCCATGAGCGCGCTGTTCGTCACCCGCGACAACCAGCGCCACACGCACGACATTGAGCGGCACTACCGCATTGCCATTCGCGCCGCGCGCCACCGCGTGGTGATTGCCAACGCCTACTTCTTCCCCGGCTACCGCTTGCTGCGCGAGTTGCGGCGGGCCGCTCGGCGCGGCGTGCAAGTCGATTTGATCTTGCAGGGTGAGCCCGACATGCCCATCGTGCAAACGGCCGCCAGCCTGCTGTACCACCACCTCTTGACGGGTGGCGTGCGCATTCACGAATACAAAGACCGGCCGCTGCACGGCAAGGTGGCCACCAGCGACCAGCAGTGGGCGACCGTGGGTTCGAGCAATCTGGACCCACTGAGTCTGTCGCTGAACTTAGAAGCCAACGTCATCGTGCGCAACGCCGCCTTCAACCGAGTGCTCACCGAGCGGCTGGACCATCTGATTCAACACAGCTGCCGCCAAGTCAATGCCAGCGACCTCGCCGAGTCCACTTGGTGGCGCGTGGTTCGCAGCTTTTTTGTGTTTCACCTGGTGCGCCATTACCCGGGCTGGGCCGGCTGGTTGCCCGCGCACCAGCCCCTGCTCACGCCGGCTGAAAAGCTGGTGCACACCACGGCCGAACACCCCCCCCAGACAGCGCTGGCCCCCACCGACAGCAAGCCGCAGACCACCCCATGAGCCAGGAGTCCGCCCCAGCAGCCGCACCCGCCGCGCCCGCGAATGGCACGAGCCGCTGGGCCTGGGCCAAGCGCGTAGCTGGCGGCCTGTTCTTCGTGGTGGTGGTCGGGCTGATCGTTCAGCAAGCTCGGCAGATTGATTGGGCGCAGGTGCTGCACACGCTGCTCAGCTACCCGCCCGCCTTGCTGGCGCAGGCTGGCGCGGTGGCTGCACTTGGCTTGCTGCTCTACAGCCTGTTTGACCTGCTGGGCCGGCGCTACACCGGGCACCGCGTAGCCACCGGGCAAGTCATGGGCATAGGCCTCTTGAGCTATATCTTTAACCTCAACCTCGGCTCTTTGGTGGGTGGGCTGGCACTGCGTTTTCGCTTGTATTCGCGGCTGGGCGTGGACTACGCGGCGATCACGCGGATAGTGGGCCTGGCCATGCTCACCAATTGGCTGGGCTATTTTTTTCTGGCCGGGCTGGCCTTTGCGCTGTACCCCGTCAACCTGCCGCCCAATTGGCAAGTCAGCACCGAGGGCCTGCACGTGGTGGGCTGGGTACTACTGGTCGCTGGCACGGCTTACGTCGGCTTGTGCGCCCGGGCCAAGCGCCGGCAATGGTGCGTGCGCGGCCAAGCGCTGACGCTGCCTTCAGGCCGGGTCGCTGCTTTGCAAGCGCTGCTGGGTGTGGGCAACTGGCTGCTGATGAGCGCTGTGATTTTCATCTTGATGCCGACCTCGCTGAGCTACAGCACGGTCACCAGCACGCTGCTGCTGGCGGCCGTGGCGGGTTTGATCACCCATGTGCCAGGCAACCTGGGGGTACTCGAAGCGGTGTTCATCGGGCTGCTGGGCCACCGCGTGCCGGCGCATGAGTTGCTGGCTGGCCTGCTAGGCTACCGCCTGCTGTACTACCTGATCCCGCTGGTGCTGGCCACAGGGGCGTACTTTTATGCCGAAGCTCGCAGCCCGCGACCTGAAACTGAAGGGAGCGCACAGCCCGCCGCCGACCCACCTTGAACTCAAGCCGGCACCAAGGTCAAGCAAGCAATTTCCGACGGCGCGCCAAAGCGCTGTGGCGGCCCCCAGTAACCCACCCCTCGGCTGACATAAACCCACAGCCCACCCACCCGGTGCAAGCCCGCCACAAAGGGCTGCTGAAAGCGCACAAAGTGGTTCCAGGGCCAGAACTGCCCGCCATGCGTGTGGCCCGAGAGCTGCACGTCAAAGCCCGCCTCGGCCGCCGCCGTGGCGCTGCGCGGCTGGTGCGCCAGCAGCAGGCGAGCGCCGGCTGATTCGGACGCGCCACGCATCGCGGCGTGCGGGTCACTGCGCTGCGCCGGGTCAAAGAGTTGCGCACTCCAATCGGTCACGCCGGCCACCACCAGCGTGGCTTGCAGGCCGCACTGATGGTGCTCAAGCAGCACATGCTCGTTCATCAACACCCGCCAACCCAGGCTTTGGAAATGCGCCACCCAGGGCGCAGCACCTGCGTAGTACTCGTGGTTACCGGTCACAAAAAAAGTGCCATGGCGCGACTGCAGCTGCGCCAGCGGCGCCACATGCACTGCCAGCTCGGCCACGCGGCCGTCCACCATGTCACCCGTGACGGCCACCATGTCGGGCCCAGCGCGTTGACCCGCCGCACCAGACGCTGCACATAGCGGCGCTGAATGGTTGGCCCCACATGCAAGTCGGTGATCTGCACCACGGTAAAGCCATGCAAGGCTGGCGGCAGCCCGACCACGGGCACCTGCACCCGCCGCACGGGCGGTGTGCGGCGGGCATTGACAAAACCCCACAGCGTCATCGCCAAGGCTGCCAGCAGCACGGCTTGGCCGCTGCGCTGAACCCACTGATTCGCAGGCGGCAAAGCCAGTCCGCTGGCAGACAGCAGCCACCAAGTACCCCACAGCACATCCCGCAACAAGGTCAGCACCCACAGCGAGGAAAAAGCGCCCATGAGCGTCATGCCGACCCACGTCAAGCCATCGGCCAGGGGCGGGCGGGCCACGCGCCGGGCCATCAACCCCAAGGGGATGGCCAAGGCGGAAACAAGCAGCAGCAGCCCAGCACCCGACCACGAAGGCCAGGGACCCAGCGCCGGCAACAAACGCCAAGCCACATAGCCATGCAGCGCAGCCGACAAAGCCATCAATCTTAAAAACGTCATGCCGCTCTTGGCTATCCCATCAAACGTGAAGCGCCCGAAGCAATTACTCAAGCGGGCAAGGCAAAGCTTATAGCCCGCTGGCGCGGCAAGTGCCCGCCAGGGCTTGAAATCAGCATCAGCCGGCTGTGCTTTGGCAGAACCCAACTGTTAAAATTCCGCGCAGTCTTGCGACCGACCTCACTGGCGGCGCCAGCAGCCAAAGTCCCTTGCCCTCTTCAGCCAACCGGCCAGCCACGCACATCCTTTCATGACTGCTGCATCCTCGGCCTCCTCCTCTTCTCCGTCCTCGCGACCCGCCAGCACGCTGTCTTTCGAGATCAAAAGCGCCAACCTGCCCTTGGTGGCTTTGCTACTCAAGTCGGGCGACCTGGCCGCCTGGACCCGTGACTTCGCCCAGCGCTTTGGCGACATTCCCGACTTCTTTGAGCAAGACCCTTTGGTGGTGGACCTCACCAGCCTGAACGCCGCCGCCCGCCGTGCCGGTAGCGAGCCACAAGACATCGACTTTGCGGCCTTGGTCAGCTTGCTGCGCCAATACCAAGTGGTGCCGATTGCCGTTCGCGGCGGCAGCCCCGCGCAAATGGCGGCCGCCTTGGCGGTGGGCCTCTTGCCTGCGCCCGACGCGCGCGTGGTCGCCAACAGCCCACCCACGCCAGCCCCAGAGCCACAAGCTGCCCAAGCCCATGCTGCCCCGGCGCCCGCACCCGTGGCAGATGTGGCGCCGCCCTTGAGCGCCCTGGTCATCACCAAGCCGCTGCGCTCAGGCCAGCAAATTTACGCACGCGGCCGCGACTTGGTCGTCATGGCCATGGTCAATGCCGGTGCCGAGGTCATTGCCGATGGCCACATCCATGTGTACGCCCCGCTGCGCGGCAAAGCCATGGCCGGCGCGCGCGGCAACAGCGATGCGCGCATCTTTGCGCTCAGCCTGGAAGCCGAACTCATTTCCATTGCTGGCGTTTACCGCACCAGCGAAAACCCACTGCCCGCTAACGTGCGCGGCAAGCCTGCCCAGGTGAGCCTCCTGGCCGGGCCCGACGGCGACAAGCTGGTGATGGAACCCCTGGCATGAGCCCCGGCGCCGCTTCATTTAATTACCGCGATTTCAATTAAAAAAGGACTTCCCTCATGGCAAAAATCATTGTGGTCACCTCAGGCAAGGGCGGCGTGGGCAAGACCACCACCAGCGCCAGCTTTGCCACCGGCCTGGCCCTGCGCGGGCACAAAACCGCGGTCATTGACTTCGACGTGGGCCTGCGCAACCTGGACCTGATCATGGGTTGCGAGCGCCGCGTGGTGTACGACCTGATCAACGTCATCCAGGGCGAAGCCAACCTGCACCAAGCCCTCATCAAAGACAAGCAGTGCGACAACCTCTTTGTGCTGGCTGCCTCGCAAACCCGCGACAAAGAAGCACTGAGCAAAGAAGGCGTTGAAAAGGTGCTGACCGACCTGGCTGCCATGGACTTTGAATACATCGTCTGCGACTCCCCCGCCGGCATTGAAACTGGCGCGCTGATGGCCATGCACTTCGCCGACGAAGCGCTGGTGGTCACCAACCCCGAAGTCTCGTCCGTGCGCGACTCGGACCGCATCCTGGGCATGCTGTCCAGCAAGACCAAGCGCGGCATCGAAGGCAGCGAGCCGATCAAGGAACACCTTTTGATCACGCGCTACAACCCCAACCGTGTGGACCAAGGGCAGATGCTGTCGCTGGAAGACATCCAGGACATCTTGCGCATCAAGCTGATCGGCGTGATTCCTGAATCCGAGTCCGTGTTGCAAGCGTCAAACCAAGGCACGCCCGCCGTGCACATGCAGGGCACCGACGTGTCCGAGGCCTACAAGGACGTGATTGACCGCTTCTTGGGCGAAGACAAGCCGCTGCGCTTCATTGAAGCCGACAAGCCCAGCCTGTTCAAGCGTCTCTTCGGCGGGAAATAAAGCACATGGCTTCATTCCTCTCCTTCCTGCTCGGCGAGAAAAAGAAGACCGCCAGCGTCGCCAAAGAGCGGCTACAGATCATCCTTGCGCACGAGCGCGGCGCCGGTCGCGGGCATCAGCCCGACTACCTGCCCGCCTTGCAGCGCGACCTGATCGCCGTCATCTCCAAGTACATCAACATCAACCCGAACGACATCAAGGTCAACCTGGAACGCCAGGACGACCTCGATGTGCTCGAAGTCAAGATCGAGTTGCCAGACGGCAAATAAACCGGGCGCGGGCAGGGCCTCAGCGGCCCTTGCCTGAACCAGCCCCGCCTTTGCGCGACTGGGTCTGGTTGTCACTGCCCGCCTGAGCCTGCCGGTCTTGCCGGCTCTCAGGTGTTCGCTTGCCCTCGTTTTTTTGCGTCGGGCTTTGCGACCCCATCTTGTTGCTGTCGTTAGACGCCTTGCCGCCACCCGACGATTTCTGCTGCTTTTTAGCCATCAAGAACTCCATCCGTTACTGAGGCGGGGATTCTTGAGAGTGGCAGTTAGGGCGGCTGTCGGACAAAGCCGCACGCACTCGTCGTCAACCCGCACCGGCAAAACCCCAGCCCATCAACGGGAATTTCTGCTGGTTTACCCGAGGCTCTGCCATTCAACATTGCTATTGCAGGCCGTGCAATTGCTATTGGACTGCGCGTCGCTGAGTTCCTAGAATCTGCCGCAGTCGCAGGTGATCTGCCCACGCTCGCGCCGCATACGCGCAAGTTCAGGGGTCGATGCCTCTTTGCTATCTCTTCACGCTTCGGGCCACCGTTCAACATTGGCCCGCGCTGTCCACCCACGAGTTGCCCATGCCTGAAGCGCCTTCCCCGCAGCCCCGAGGCTTTGTCATCGACCGGCAAGACGGCAGCCGGCAACTCCCCGGCAGCCTGCACACCAACCGCCGCCTCGCGCAATGGCTGGACCTCAGCGCGCCGGGCCGCATCAACGTCTTCATCGGCAAGGTCGAGCTGGGGCAGGGCATCTTGACAGCGCTGCAACTGGTGGTGGCTGAGGAACTCGACGTTCCGTTGGCGGCCGTTCACATCCACAGCGCCAACACCGCCCACGGGCCTGACGAAGGCGTGACCTCTGGCAGCCTCTCCGTGCAAGACAGCGGCGGCGCCTTGCGTCAAGCCTGTGCCGAAGTGCGGGCCATGGCCATGCGCCGCGCCGCCGAGGTATCGGGCCAGCCCATGGATTCCATTCGCGTCCAAGACGGCGCGTTCCGCTCTGCACAAGGCGCCGAGCTGGGCACCTACGCCAGCCTGCTGCAAGGCGTGGACCTGGACATTGAATGCCCACTCACGGCGCAACCCAAGGCCCCCGACAAGCGGCGCTTGTTTGGCCAAGCCAGTGCGCCCCGGCTAGACCTGGCCGACAAAGTATTTGGCCAAGCCCGCTTCATCCACGACATGCGTTTGCCCGGCATGTGGCACGGCCGCGTGCTGCGCCCGCCTGTCATGAGCGCCACGCTGAAAAGCTGGCCGGCTGGGGCAGCCGCCGCGCTGGGCAGCGATGTGCGCTGCTGGCAAGACGGCCGCTTCATCGCCGTGGTTGCCCCCGTCGAGCGGCAAGCCGACGCAGCCGCCGCCAAGCTCGCCGCGCAACTGCAGTGGCTGCCCGGCACGCCCTTGCCCGATCAGCACGCGCTGGCCGAGTTTCTGGTTTCAGCGCCGCATCAAACCACGGTGGCCGTGGAACGTGGCGAGACCCAGAGTGAGCAATGGCCCGCCGACGGCCTGCACCACAGCGCGGTCTACCTCAAGCCTTATTTGGCCCACGCGTCCATCGGCACGTCGTGCGCCATCGCCCACTGGGACGGCCAGCAGCTGGAAGTGTGGACGCACAGCCAAGGCGTTCACAACCTGCGTGACGACCTGGCCAAGGCCTTGGCGAACGAAGCCACGCCGGTCGCCAAATCCGCCATCGTGGTCCGCCATGTGGAAAGCGCCGGTTGCTACGGCCACAACGGTGCGGACGACGTGGCTTTTGACGCCGTGCTCATGGCCCTGCGCTGCCCCGGCCGGCCGGTGCGCGTGCTGTGGTCGCGCGCCGACGAATTGACGCACAGCCCGCTGGCTTCAGCTCACCGCGTGGCGCTGCAAGCAAGGGTCGATGCGCAAGGCCAGATCAGCCACTGGCAACACCTGCTCTGGGCCAACGGCTACAGCACCCGCCCTGGCCGCGCGCCCTTGCCCGCGCTGTTGGCCGCCACCGAGCGAGAAGTCGCCACCGAGATGCCGCTGCCGGTCAATCCGCCGCTGGCCGCTGGCGGCGGTGCCGACCGCAACGCCGTGCCCGCCTACGACGTGCCCCACCTGCAAGTGCTCAACCACCGCCTGACCGTCATGCCGCTGCGCACCTCGGCCATGCGGGCACTGGGTGCGTTTGCCAACGTGTTCGCCATTGAGTCCTTCATGGACGAGCTGGCCTTGAAGCTCGGCCAAGAACCGTTGGCCTTTCGCCAAAGGCATCTGCAAGACCCGCGCGCGCTGGCAGTGCTGGAAAAAGTCACGTCGGCCTCTCAATGGTGGGGTCAAGATGAGGCAGAGGGCATCGGCCAAGGCCTGGCCTGGGCGCGCTACAAAAACTCAGGCGCCTGGTGCGCGGTGATTGCGCGCGTGCAGGTCACCGAGCAAGTGCGCGTGCTCAACATCGACGTCGCGGTCGACGTCGGCATGGTCATCGACCTGGACGGCGTCATCAACCAAATTGAAGGCGGCGCTATCCAGGCCACCAGTTGGGCGCTCAAGGAGCAAGTCACGTTTGATGCTGAACGCATCACCAGCGATGACTGGGTCAACTACCCGGTGCTGCGTTTCAGCGAAGTGCCCGATGTGCGCGTGCACGTGATCGACCGACCCGAGCACGCGCCACTGGGCGCAGGCGAAGCGGCGCACGGCCCCCTGGTGGCAGCACTCGGCAACGCCGTGTTCAACGCACTCGGTGTGCGCGTGCGTGAGCTGCCGCTCAGCCCAGACAACCTTCTGCGCGCCGTGCATGCGGCAGACGCGTCTTGAACCCCGAACGGAGCACCACATGACCACCCCGATGTTTCATGTCAACCAACGCCCCGTGACTTTTACGGGCGACACACAAGCCACGCTGCTGTCTGTGCTGCGGGACGAACTCAGCCTGAACGGCCCCAAGTTCGGCTGCGGCCAGGGCGAATGCGGGGCCTGCATGGTGCTGGTCGACGGCCGGCCGCAAACCGCCTGCAACCTGCCAGTGTGGTCTGTTGAAGGCCACCAGGTCACGACGCTCGAAGGCCTGGGCACACCCGACATTCCGCATGCCCTTCAAACTGCTTTCATCGAAGAGCGTGCCGCGCAATGCGGCTACTGCATCTCTGGCATCCTGACCTCGGCCGCCGCGCTGTTGGCCGCCAACCCCACACCCAGCCGGCAAGACATCGTGCAGGCGCTGGACAAACACCTGTGCCGCTGCGGCGCGCACAACCGCATGCTGAGCGCCATTGAAAAAGCCGCTGCCGCTTTAGCCGCCAAGGCCTCTTGATTTCCTCTTCTACCTCTTTTCAAACCAACAACACCCCATGCTGCACAACCGCCTTTTTCCTTCCATCAGTTCCCACGGCCCCGGCTGCTTCTGGTTTTGCGGCTGCTCCGGCATGCCCATCGTCCCGGGCGACGGCGTGGGCGGTGCCTCACCCACGCGCGCGCCTGTCGTGCTCAAAGGTAAGCGCGCCCGCACCGTCGACGTGCACGCGCATTGCTACTTCCAGGCCGCCATCGACCTCATGGGCGAGGACGCCAAGGGCGTGCTGCCCCCGGTCAAAGGCGTGCCCGAACACTTCTTGCAAATCGACCAGCAACTCGCCAGCCGCTTAGAGGCCATGGACCGCATGGGCATCGACATGCAGGTGCTCAGCATCAACCCCTTCTGGTACAAAAAAGACCGCGAAACGGCCGAAGCCATTTGCCGCATCCACAACAACGGCCTGGCCGAGTTGTCAGCGCGCCAGCCCAAGCGCCTCGCTGCATTCGCTTCACTGCCCCTACAGTTCCCCGACCTCGCGGTGAGCATGCTGGAAGAAGCCGTCAAAAAGCAGGGCCTCAAAGGCGCGGCGATTGGCGGCAACGTGGCCGGTGTTGACTTTGCGCACCCCCAGTTCCACCCGGTGCTGGCCAAGGCCGAAGAGTTGGGCGTCATGCTCTTTGTGCACCCGCAAAGCACGCCCGAGTTGCAAGCCCGCTTCAAAGGCAACGGCTGGTTGTCCAACGTGATTGGCAACCCGCTGGACACCACGATTGCCCTGCAAAAACTCATCTTCGAAGGCATCTTCGACAAATTCCCCGAACTCAAAGTGCTGGGCGCCCACGGCGGCGGTTTTCTGGGCTCTTACGCGCCGCGCATGGACTACGCCCACCACGTCTCGCCGCAAAACTTCAACCCCGAAATCACGCTCAAGAAAAAGCCCACGCAGTACATCCGCCAGATCTACTTTGACTCGCTGGTATTCACGGGTGAAGCCCTGCGCCACCTCGCGGCCGAAGTTGGCGCCAACCAAATCATGATCGGCACCGACCACCCGATTCCCTGGGTGGAAGACCCGGTCGGCCATGTCATGGCCACGCCCGAACTCAGCGATGAAGACCGCCTCGCCATCCTGGGCAATAACGCCATTCGCGTGCTCGGCCTCGAACTTTGAAAGGCTAAACGCCTGAACCGTCATGGCGAACGCAGCCAAGCATCTATAACCAATTCAGCTTGCAATACGTTCGCCTATTTTTCTAAAACCAAGGAGACCTGACCCATGAACCACCGCCAACACTTCAACCGCCGCCTGGCCCTGACCCTGGCCGCTGCCGCCAGCTTGGCCCTGGCCATGCCCGCGCAGGCGCAGAGCAACTACCCCAACAAACCCATCCGCATGATCGTGCCGCTGGCCGCAGGCAGCGCGGTCGACGTGGCAGCGCGCCTGCTCGCCCAAAAAATGTCGGTCAACATGGGCCAGTCCATCATCATTGAAAACCTCACCGGCGCCGCCGGCCTGATCGGCGCCGACAAAGTCGCCAAGTCCGATCCTGACGGCTACACCATCGGCGGTTTCAACGACAGTCTGCTGACCATGGTCCCGCACCTGAACCGCAACACGCCGTTCAACCCGGTCACTGACTTTGCGCACGTCTCGCAAGTCGCCACCATCGAGTTCTGCATTGCCGTGGCCACCAACTCGCCCTTCAAGAACGCCAATGACCTGGTGGCCGCTGCCAAAGCCGCACCCGGCAAGTTCACCTATTCATCGGGCGGCAGCGGCAGCCCGCAACACCTGAGCGGGGCGCTGTTCACTTCGCACACCGGTATCGACATGAAACACGTCCCCTACCGCGGCGCCAGCCAAGCCGCACTCGACGTGGCGGGCGGCCAGATCGACGTGGCGTTCCAAGGTATTGCCACCGTCTCAGCCCTGCTCAAGGCCGGCAAGCTGCGCATGATCGGCAGCCTGTCCGACACCCGCAACGCCGAGTACGCCGACGTACCGACCATGAAAGAGCAAGGCATCCCGGGCTTTGAATTCAGCACCTGGTTCTCGCTGGCAACCCCCAAAGGCACACCCAAGCCCATCGTCGACCGCTTGCAAAGCGAAGTCGTCAAAGCCCTGGCCGACCCGGACATCAAAGCCCGCTTTGCCGGGCTAGGCCTCAAAGCCAACGGCACGCGGCCTGAACAAGTCACGACGTTGATTCGTGATCAGTTGGCGCGCTACGGCAAGGCGATCAAGGACAACAACATCACGGCGGAGTAAGGCGGCATCGCTTCTGCTGGCGATGGGCAAGCCCCATCGCCAGCTAAGACCCAGGGCAGTCTGGGCCTATTGCGTTTGACCAAAATGCGAGCAGTGTTACGAGCTGTTCGCCTTTCAAACCAGTCGGCCTCACGCATTGCCCCATGAAAAACCCGGTCACCGCGCTTTCTTTCCTATCCCGGCAACAGCTGGCGGTCGGGGCGTTCCTTTCCGTGTTGCCGGTCCTCTCGCTGGCCTACGAAGGGACGGCTTTGATGCGTGTAGCCGTGTTGGCATTACCCATCATGTTGCTGCTCTGGTGGGCGCATCCAAATAAAGCGTCTATACGCCGAGTGCAATTGGCCGCCTCACTGCTGATCGCCCTCATGTTTTTAATCGACGGCGTCGTGCGGGGCTTTCTTCTTCAGGCTTTCAGTGCGGCACCGGACAGCACCATGGTGATGACGGCGTTAGCCAACACCACGCCGGCTGAACCTGGTGAGTTTTTTGACAGCCACTGGTCCCGCTTCATGGGATGGAAACTGGCTTTCCTCGCCTCACTTGCACTGCACGGCTTGTTCTTGTGGTCTTGGTGGTTCGCCAGCGAGGGCAAGTCGCACACCAACAAAAAGCTGAGCGCAGCCCTGCTTGTTTTCTCATTGGTCTTTGTCTTGGCTGTGGCACTCAAGCCCTGGCGCGGTTTTCACCCCTTGGTCTTTTGGCCGAACTTGCTGTCAGGCCTAGAGGAAATGAACCAAGATTGGGCTGATCTGGAAACCCAACGCGCCGTTCTCAAGCAACGAGCGCAAGACAGCGCACCGGTGTTGACATCCTCCAGCCCAGACACGGTGGTGCTGGTCATCAGTGACAGTATCAACCGCCATCACCCGTCGCTCTACAGCTATCCCCGGCAGACCACTCCTCGGCTGGAGGCGCGCCTGCGACTCGAGCCCGACACCTTCAAGGTTTTCAGTCACGCTTGGTCAGCGGATGCTTCCACCGTGCCAGCCCTGCAAAACCTTTTTTATTTCGCCAAGCCAGACGACGACCAACGCAACCACTTGCTGTCGCTGGCCAGCGCTGCGGGCTACCAAACGACTTGGATCAGCAACCAGGACGACCGGGCCATCCACCACGAGCACGCCAAACTGGCCGACCGCGTTCACATGCTCAACAACGTTCCGGGGCGATCCACCGCATCTCTGGATCACCAGGTTCTGCCGGCCTTGGAAGAGGCCCTACGCAGCGGCGCTGAGCGTCAATTCATCGTGGTGCACTTGCTCGGCGCTCATCCGCACTACAGCAGCCGGTACCCAGAGGATTTACCCGTTTTTGAGGACGCCAAGGACAAGATTGACGAATCCCTGAAAAATGAAGGCCGCTCGTTCTGGACCCGGAAACTGCGCAACAAATACGACTCAGCCCTGCATTTTCACGACACGATCGTCAGCAGCAGCCTCGATCTGGCGAAACGCTGGGGCGGTAAAAACACGGCCTGGATTTACTTCTCAGATCATGGCCAGGAAGTCGGGGGGAACGGCAACCGGGTGGGTCACAGCGCCACATCGGCAGACGGCTATCGGATTCCCCTGATCATGTGGGGATCAGTGACCAAGCCACTGAGCGAAGAATCGCGAAAAACGCCCATCCGGGCGGATTGGTTAGGTCACAGCGTGATGCGCTTGCTAGACCTGAAGTGGCCAGGCCATCGGCCTGAGCGTGATTTCATGGACCCTGCCTACCGCTGGCACCAGCCCGCCAACCACCCGGCCAAACTGGACCCTCTTTCGTAAGAAAAGCGGCGGCTAAAAAGGGCTACCGCCTTTCTTTCATCCAACTCAAACGTCGATATTTCCCGCCCGGAGTGCATTGGTCTCAATGAATTCGCGTCGCGGCTCGACCTCGTCGCCCATCAGCATTGTGAAAACGTGATCGGCCTCAATCGCATCGTCAATCTGCACGCGCAGCAGGCGGCGCACGGTCGGGTCCATCGTCGTTTCCCACAACTGGGCCGGGTTCATCTCGCCCAAGCCTTTGTAGCGCTGGCGGGCGGTGGCGTTTTCAGCCTGGACGATCAGCCAACGCATGGCTTGGCGGAAGTCGCCCACTTTTTCTTCTTTTTGCTTGTCGCCATCACCGCGCATGACGCGGGCGCCTTCGCTGAGCAGGGACTTGAAGGTTTGTGCGGCTTCAGCCAAAGCGGCGTAGTCGGCACCGTGCACAAAGTCTTGCGTGATGACGCTGCTTTTCACGTTGCCGTGGTGGCGGCGGCTGATGCGCAGGATCGGTTTGTCGGTGCGCACGTCAAACTCACCCGCCACTTCAGCGTCGGGCAAGCGAGCTTGAAGGGCAGCGGCTGACGCTTCGGCGCTGGCCACGGTATCCAGATCAAGCGCTACGCCGTCCGCCAGCGACCGCAAGGCCTCGGCATCCATGAAGCCGCCTAATCGCGCGATGACCGCCTCCGCCAGCTGGTGCTTGCGCGCCAATTCGGCCAAGGTGTCGCCGCTGAGGGTCGTGCCATTGGGGCCGCCAGTGAAGATACTGGCTTCTTTGAGCGCAATGCGCAGCAAGAAGCCGTCGAGCGCCGACGCGTCTTTGAGGTACAGCTCTTCCTTGCCAGCCTTGACCTTGTACAGCGGCGGCTGGGCAATGTAGATGTGGCCGCGCTCGACCAGCTCAGGCATCTGGCGATAGAAGAACGTCAACAGCAGGGTGCGGATGTGCGCGCCATCCACGTCGGCGTCGGTCATGATGATGATGCGGTGGTAACGCAGCTTGGCGACGTTGAAGTCGTCGTTGCCGGTGGTGCCGCCTGCCTTGCCAATGCCCGTGCCCAGCGCGGTGATCAGCGTCAAGATTTCGTTGCTGGTCAGCAGCTTTTCGTAGCGGGCTTTTTCAACGTTCAAAATCTTGCCGCGTAAGGGCAAGATGGCTTGAAATTTTCGATCGCGGCCTTGCTTGGCAGAGCCACCAGCGGAGTCGCCCTCGACGATGTAGATTTCGCACATCGCCGGGTCTTTTTCCTGGCAGTCGGCCAGTTTGCCGGGCAGGCCCATGCCGTCGAGCACGCCTTTACGGCGCGTCATGTCCCTAGCCTTGCGGGCAGCTTCACGAGCGCGAGCAGCTTCGATGATCTTGCCCACGATGATCTTGGCGTCGTTCGGGCGCTCTTGCAGATAGTCAAACAGCAGCTTGCTGACGATGTCTTCCACAGGGCCGCGCACTTCGCTGGAGACCAGCTTGTCTTTGGTCTGGCTGGAGAACTTGGGTTCGGGCACTTTGACCGACAACACGCAGCACAGGCCTTCGCGCATGTCGTCGCCGGTGACTTCTACCTTGGCTTTTTTGGCGAGCTCGCTGTCGTCAATGTATTTGTTGATGATGCGGGTCATGGCGGCGCGCAGGCCGGTCAGGTGGGTACCGCCGTCGCGCTGGGGAATGTTGTTGGTGAAGCACAGCACTTGTTCGCTGTAGCCGCTGTTCCACTGCATCGCTACTTCCACGCCAATGTTGGTGCCCTGGTCACTCTGGCGGTCACCCATGGCGTGAAAGATGTTGGGGTGCAACACCGTCTTGCCCTTGTTGGCAAAGTTAACGAAACCTTTGACACCGCCAGCGCCCGCGAAGTCGTCCTCCTTGCCGGTGCGTTCGTCTTTGAGGCGGATCTTCACGCCGTTATTCAAAAAGCTCAGCTCGCGCAGGCGCTTGCTCAAGATTTCGTAATGAAAGTCGTTGTTCTCTTTGAAGATCTCAGTGTCTGGCAAGAAATGCACTTCGGTGCCGCGCTTGTCGGTGTCGCCGGTGATCTTCATGGGCGAAATCTCAACGCCGTTCACCGTATCGGTGATGCGGTTTTGTACAAAGCCCTTGGAAAACTCCATGGTGTGCACTTTGCCGTCGCGACGAATCGTCAGGCGCAGCATTTTGGACAGCGCGTTCACGCAGCTCACGCCCACGCCATGCAAGCCGCCCGAAACCTTGTAGCTGTTCTGATTGAACTTGCCGCCAGCATGCAGCTCGGTCAGCGCGATTTCAGCGGCCGAACGCTTGGGCTCGTGCTTGTCGTCCATCTTCACGCCGGTCGGGATGCCGCGGCCGTTGTCGGTCACGCTAACCGAGTTGTCGGTGTGGATGGTGACCACGATGTCGTCGCAGTGGCCGGCCAAGGCTTCGTCAATCGAGTTGTCCACCACCTCAAAGACCAAGTGGTGCAAGCCGGTGCCGTCGGACGTGTCGCCGATGTACATGCCGGGGCGCTTGCGCACGGCCTCCAGGCCTTCAAGAATCTGGATCGCGCCTTCGCCATAGCCTTCAGAGGCCCCTGCCTGGTTGGTGTCGATCACCGGCTGGTAGTTGGAGCTGCCTTCTTCACCAGCGCCCGAATGAACGGCCTCGTCCGGATTGGCAGCGGCGTCGTTGGGCTTTTGGTCTTCGGTCATAAAAACTTTCACTGATCTCTTGAAGCACCAAACCCGCACGAGCGGCGGGTCGGTTCGATGAACACGCAGGCCGGGGTGCCAAGCACCGCCGGGCCATCAACCATTTCTTTAAATACGCATCGGCATGACGACGTACTTGAAGGCCGCGTCATCGGGAATGGTGAGCAGCGCCGAGCTGTTGGAGTCGGCCAGCTCGATCTTGACCATGTCTTGGTCCATGTTGGTCAGCGCGTCGATCAGGTAGGTCACGTTGAAACCAATCTCGATCGCGTCACCGCCGTAGTCGATGTCGAGTTCGTCCACGGCTTCTTCCTGCTCGGCATTGCTCGAAGCCACGCGCAGCGTGCCCGGCTCGATGTTCAAACGCACACCCTTGAACTTCTCGCTGGTCAAGATAGCGGTACGCTGCAAGCTGGCCAGCAAGGGCGCGCGGCCCAGGGTGATGATGTTCTTGTGGTTCTTGGGAATCACGCGGTTGTAGTCGGGGAACTTGCCTTCGACCAACTTGGTGACGAACTCCATGCCCTCAAAACTGAACTTTGCCTGGTTGCCGGCGAACTGCATGTCAATCGCGCCTTCTTTGTCGGACAACAAACGCTGCATTTCCAGCACGGTCTTGCGCGGCAAGATGACTTCTTGGCGCGGCACTTCCACGTCCAGCGTGGCCGACGAAAACGCCAGGCGGTGACCGTCGGTGGCCACCAGGCTCAGCTGCTTGCCTTCGGCCACGAACAAGATGCCGTTGAGGTAGTAGCGAATGTCGTGCACCGCCATGGCAAACGACACCTGGTTCAGCAACTCTTTGAGCGTCTTTTGAGGCACCGAGAAGCTGGGGCCAAAGTTGGCGGCTTCTTGCACCAAGGGAAAGTCTTCAGCCGGCAGCGTTTGCAGCGTGAAGCGGCTCTTACCACCCTTGAGGATCAATTTGTTCTGGCTGGACTCCAGCGACACCGTCTGGTCGCCTGGCATGGACTTCAAGATGTCGATCAGCTTGCGCGCACCCACGGTGGCCGTGAAGTTGCCAGCGTCACCGTCCAACTCGGCCGATGTGCGGATCTGGATCTCCAGGTCGCTGGTGGTGAGTTGCACCTGGGGACCTGTTTTTCGGATCAAGACATTGGCCAGGATAGGCAAGGTGTGGCGACGTTCAACGATGCCGGCCACCGATTGCAGCGCGGACAAAACTTTTTCCTGGGAGGCTTTGAGGACGATCATGGTTGCTCTTTCTTATCTTCTTAATGTCTTTATTTAAAAATAGTAGTAGTAGTAAGGATCGCGCTTTTCTGTGGATAGCTTCATTTTCCCTTTTTTAATCAAGCACTTGGCGACTTTAAAACCATGTGAGGTGAACCCTCTTGCTGCTCGTCGCCAAGCTGAACAACTTTGGCTGGAGGCACCAGCCTGTGGATAAGTGCTGACTTGTCCCAAAACTGTCCCCAGCCTTTTCGGGCGTGTTTTGGGGTGGGGTGCAGTGCCTTCTTTGTCACATCAGCCTTTGAGGGTTTGTTCCAGCACGTGCAGCTGCTGGTTGAGTTCGGTCATTTGCTGGCGCTCGGCGGCCATCTTGCGCACGGCGTGCAGCACGGTGGTGTGGTCGCGCCCGCCAAACAGCTCGCCGATCTCGGGCAAGCTCTTTTGCGTGAGTTCCTTGGCCAGGTACATGGCGATCTGGCGTGGCCGGGCAATGCTGGCGGGCCGCTTCTTGGAGTACATGTCGGCAACTTTGATCTTGTAGTAGTCGGCCACGGTCTTTTGGATGTTCTCTACCGAGATCTGGCGGTTCTGGATCGACAGCAGGTCCCGCAGGGCTTCGCGAGCCAGCTGGATCGAGATGTCCTTCATGTTGAAGCGCGAATACGCCAGGATCTTGCGCAGCGCGCCTTCGAGCTCACGCACGTTGGAGCGCACGTTCTTGGCCACAAAGAAAGCGACCTCTTCGGGCATGACTGCGCCTTCGGCTTCAGCTTTGCGGATCAAAATCGCCACCCGCATTTCCAACTCGGGCGGCTCAATCGCCACCGTCAGGCCCGAGTCAAAACGCGACACCAGGCGCTCGTGAATGTCCGCTAGCCCCTTGGGGTAGGTATCGCTGGTCATCACGATGTGTGACTTTTTGGTGAGCAGCGCTTCAAAAGCGTTGAAGAACTCTTCTTGCGTGCGGTCCTTGTTGGCAAAGAACTGAACGTCGTCAATCAGCAGCAAGTCGAGCGAGTGGTAGCGCTCTTTGAACTCGTCAAATGTCTTGCGCTGGTAGGCCTTAACCACATCCGAGACGAACTGCTCGGCGTGGATGTAGAGAACTTTGGCGGCCGGGTTGTCGGCCAGCAATTTATTGCCGATGGCGTGCACCAGGTGCGTCTTACCTAAACCGACGCCGCCGTAGATGAACAGCGGGTTGTACAACTGCCCCAGGCTGCTGGCCACATGCATGGCGGCGGCCCGGCCCATGCGGTTGGCCGTGCCTTCGATCAAGGTGTCAAAGGTCAACGCGGTGTTGAGCCGGTTCTTGAACGGGGCGTTGGCCGGGTCTTCTATTTGGCCCAAGCCAGCGGGCTCGGGCTCACCCATGGCCCTGAAACTTTGGCTGAGCGCTGACGGTTTGGCGGGGGCTTCACGCGGAGCAAGCGCTAACTCAAGCGTCACGCCGTGGCCTGCCACCCGCTCCAGCAAGGCGGCAATTCGCGAGCCATACTGAGCGCGCACCCAGTCGAGCTTGAAACGGTTCCCTACCTGAATGGTGACCTTGGACAGGTCGGCCGCCACGTCGGCCACCAGCGGCCGGATCCAGGTGTTGAACTGTTGTTCGGGCAGTTCCTGCGCCAGTTGGTCGACGCAGTCTTGCCACAGATCACGGCCTGAGTTCAGACCTAGGGCCTCACGCATGAATCACTTTGGGGGAAATCTCAAGCCCGAGGGGGGGATCGTGGTCACGATCTGGCAAGCCCGGCGCTTGTGGATATTGTTAATTTTCAGCACTCATCATTGTACCCGCCAGAGCCAGTTATCCACAAGCTGTAAACGCCAGTGACGCTGCTGGTTTTCCCGGCCTTGACCGCCGTAAACGACGGGTTTTCCCCAGCCTTGGCAGGCGCGCTGCGGGCCGTTTGCGCGGTTTCGGGCCAAGGTTTTGTCGGCACGGATCAGCGGTAGGTGCGATCCCAAGAAACATGAATCGCAGCATTCACGGGAGCATCAGCTCGCAAGTCCTTGCCAGTCATCCATAAATTGGTCATAATCGTGGGTTTCCCCGATTCATAGGGGCTGGCCTTTTAACGGCTGCACAAGAGAGCTTTGAAGCGTTTTGGCTTTGAGGTGTTGAGCAGTTTTACCGGCCAGCACCACCGACTTGAGGCCTTGGCTGCGCTGTGCGGCCACCAAGATCACCAGAATCAGCCCGGGAATTTGCCCTTCAGGACCCATCATGAAACGCACCTATCAGCCTTCCAAAGTCAAGCGCGCCCGCACCCACGGTTTTCTGGCTCGCATGAAAACC
This sequence comes from Polaromonas sp., assembly GCA_040400935.1. GTDB lineage: Bacteria > Pseudomonadota > Gammaproteobacteria > Burkholderiales > Burkholderiaceae_C > Polaromonas. The sequence continues at coordinate 44,004 of JBBAPH010000014.1, read as the reverse complement.
CGCGGCGGCCGTGCTGTGATCGCCGCACGCCGCGCCAAAGGCCGTAAGCGCCTGGCTGTCTAAAGTTCAGGGTCGCGGACCAGGCCAGCGGCATTGCTTTGCAGCGCCACTTTCAGCGCCTTTTAACCCGCGCTCAGTTCCATGCGGTACTGGCAGGCCAGACCGTCGCCAAAAGTCCGCACTTCTCCTTGCACCGTCAATCATTGGCCATGCGCTCGGCGGACTCGCTTTCCCTGCGCGGCCCAGCCTTGGCTGCGGCCGAAGCGACAGCACCAGCTTCACTCGCTCGTCCCTTGTTTCCTCAGCCCGGTCCTTGGCTGGGCGCCATGGTGCCCAAACGCTGGGCCAAGCGCGCCGTGACCAGAAACACCATCAAGCGGCAGATTTACGCGGTGAGCGCTGATTTTTCCCCGCAAGACACGCAGTCGGCATTTGTTGTGCGTTTGCGTCGGGACTTTTCCAAGCAAGAATTTTGCAGCGCCTCGTCGGATCTGCTCAAACAAGCCGTGCGGGCTGAGTTGCAAAACCTGTTCGAAATTGGTGAGCGTCACGCATGATGCCGACCGGCTTGCCCTTATTTTTTCGCCGCAGCGTCCAAGCGCCGCAGTGGTGCCTGATCACGCTGGTCAAGGGCTACCGTTTGTTGCTCAGCCCCAGCTTGGGTTCGGCCTGCCGTTTTGAGCCCACTTGTTCCGCGTACTCCTTGCAGGCTCTGCAGCAGCACGGGGCGGTGGTGGGCACCTACCTCACGCTGCATCGCCTGGTGCGTTGCCAGCCTTGGTGCCAAGGTGGCCATGACCCGGTGCCAGCCCGGCCCCGTCTTTTTTCTTCCCTGCTCACACCCGTGGGTTCTTCCTCCTCTTCAAAGAAGCCGTCATGAACGACATCCGTCGCACCGTTTTGTGGGTGATTTTTGGTTTTTCCATGGTCCTGTTGTGGGACCAGTGGCAAATCTTCAATGGCCAAAAACCCACGTTTTTCCCGACCAGCCCGAACGCGGCGGCCGCCGCAAAAGCGCCCGCTGCGTCCAGCGTGCCAGCCCCGGTGGCCCTGGCCCCCGCAGGAGCCGGCGTGTCTGCCGTGCCTGGCGTGGCGGTGGCTTCGGCCGTGCCCGGCGCTGCACCGGCGGTACGTGAGCGCTTGGAAGTCAGCACCGACGTGTTGAACCTGAGCTTCGACAGCGAAGGCGGCAGCTTGGTGCGGTCCGTTTTTTCGCGCTTTGCCGACCAAGACCATGCGGCGGGCTTTGTGCTGCTCGACGACAGCAAAGACCGCGTGTACGTGGCCCAGTCTGGCTTGATTGGCCCTGCCGGTAGCAGCTTGCCTACGCACAAGACGGTGATGCGCGCTGTGCCCGGTGAGCGAGCGCTCAAGGACGGTCAGAACCAGCTCGAAGTCAAGTTCGAGTCGCCCGATGTGGGCGGCGTTAAGCTGGTCAAAACATATACGCTCAAGCGCGGTGCGTACGACATCGCAGTGCGCCACGAAGTGGTCAACACCGGCACTGCAGCCGTGGCGCCGCAGCTGTATTTGCAGCTGGTGCGCGACGGCAACAAGCCTGCCGGCGAGTCTTCTTTTTATTCCACCTTCACCGGCCCGGCGATTTACACCGACGCCAAAAAGTATCAGAAGGTCGAGTTCACGGACATCGAGAAAAACAAGGTTGAAGCGGAAAAACAGGCCACCAACGGCTACGTGGCCATGGTGCAGCACTACTTTGCGTCGGCCTGGATCCTGGCTGACGGTTTGCAGCGCGATTTGTTCTTGCGCAAGGTCGACAACAACCTGTACGCCGTGGGCATGATCACGCCGATGGCCAGCCTGGCTCTGGGCGCCAGCGCCGCCATCGACACCAAGTTCTTCGTCGGCCCCCAGGAAGAAAAGGTCTTGGAGGCCATGGCCCCCGGCCTGGAATTGGTCAAAGACTACGGCTGGCTGACCATCCTGGCCAAGCCTTTGTACTGGTTGCTCGACAAGCTGCACAGCTTCATCCACAACTGGGGCTGGGCCATCGTGGCCCTGGTGCTGCTGCTGAAAATCGCTTTTTACTGGCTCAACGCCAAGGCCTACGCCAGCATGGCCAAGATGAAGGCCATCAACCCCAAGATCATGGAAATGCGCGAGCGCTTGAAAGACAAGCCGCAAGAAATGCAGATGGCCATGATGAAGATCTACAAGGACGAGAAGGTCAACCCAATGGGCGGCTGCTTCCCCATCATGATTCAGATCCCGGTCTTCATTGCGCTGTACTGGGTGCTGTTGTCGAGCGTGGAAATGCGCAACGCACCCTGGATGCTGTGGATCCGCGACCTCTCAGCACCGGACCCCTTCTTTATCTTGCCGGTCATCATGACGCTGACCACCTTGCTGCAAACCGCCCTGAACCCCGCACCGCCTGACCCGATGCAAGCCAAGATGATGTGGTTCATGCCGCTGATTTTCAGTGTGATGTTCTTCTTCTTCCCGGCCGGCCTGGTGCTGTACTGGATCACCAACAACGTGCTGTCGATCGCGCAGCAGTGGATGATCAACACCCGCATGGGCGTGCCGCCGCAGTTCAATCTGCCGAAGTTCAATTAAGACTGGACTTGCTCCCTCTTCCCCGGGAGAGATTGGACTTCCTCCTTCTCCCTCTGGGAGAGGGCAGGGGTGAGGGCAAGCGGCCTTAGAAAACTCACGGTGCGACTAGCTTCAACGCGCACCAGATAAGTCCACCGTATTCCCTGGAATGGGAGGCCCGAGGTAGCACCATGTTCACTCGCCATCAAGACCCCATCGCTGCCATCGCCACTGCCCCCGGCCGTGGCGCCGTGGGCATCGTGCGTGTGTCGGGCCGCGCCCTGGCGCCGCTGGTGCAAGCGCTGTGCGGTCGCAGCCTGCAGCCTAGGCTGGCCACCTATCTGCCCTTCCTTGACGCGCAAGGCGCGGCTATTGACCAAGGCTTGGCGCTGTTCTTTCCCACGCCCAACTCCTTCACAGGCGAAGACGTGCTGGAGCTGCAGGCCCACGGCGGGCCGGTGGTGCTGCAACTCTTGCTCGCGCGTTGCCTCCAAGCTGCCGCAGAGACCGAGCCCGGCACTGGCTTACCGCGCCTGGCAGGCTTGCGCGTGGCCGAGCCGGGGGAGTTCACCCAACGCGCTTTCCTGAACGACAAGCTGGACCTGGCCCAGGCCGAGGCGATTGCCGACCTGATCGACGCCAGCACCGAAACCGCTGCCCGCTCGGCCGTGCGTTCTTTGTCCGGTGAGTTCTCAAGCGAAGTCAACGCGCTGCTAGCGCAGCTCACGCACTTGCGCATGCTGGTCGAAGCCACGCTGGACTTTCCTGAAGAAGACATCGACTTCCTGGAGCAGGCCGACGCCCGTGGCCAGTTGCAGCGCCTGCAAGCCACGCTGGCGGGCATCATGCAGCGCGCCAGCCAGGGCGCGATCTTGCGCGAAGGCATCAAGGTCGTGATTGCGGGCCAGCCCAATGCTGGCAAAAGCTCGCTGCTCAACGCGCTGGCCGGGGCCGAGTTGGCCATCGTCACGCCGATTGCCGGCACCACACGCGACAAGGTGTCGCAGCTCATCCAGATCGACGGCGTACCCCTGCACGTGGTCGACACCGCCGGTCTGCGCGACGACCTTACGTCCGGCGTAGACGAGGTGGAGAAGATTGGCATTGCCCGTGCCTGGGCCGAAATACAAAGCGCCGACGCCGTGCTTTTCTTGCACGACCTGAGCCGCCAGCCTGGCGCGGCAGTGGCCAAAGAAGCGGCTGATGAAGCGGATGCTTATGTGGCGGCTGACGCGCAAATCTCCGCCGTGCTACGTCAGCAGTTGCCCGAAGCCACGCCCGTGATCGACGTGTGGAACAAGCAAGACGCCGCCACACCGGCGGTGCTGGCACAAGCGCGGCAAGGCATCACCATCTCTGCCAAAACCGGCGCTGGCCTGGATGCGCTTCGCGCCTCACTGCTGCAAAGCGTAGGCTGGCAGTCCGCACCCGAAGGTGTGTTCATGGCCCGCGAACGCCATGTGCAGGCACTGCGCCAGGTCGACAGCGCGTTGGGGCAAGCTACTTCGCAGTTACAGCAAGCGCAGCCCGCCTTGGACCTGCTCGCAGAAGACTTGCGACAAGCCCAAATGGCGCTGAGTCAAATCACGGGCGAGTTCACGCCTGACGATTTGCTGGGTGAGATTTTTTCCAAGTTTTGCATCGGGAAATAGCGAGCGCCGCTTCGCGACGGGCTGCAAAGGCCCGGCTTGTTTTGCCAATGAGTTGGCACACCACGAACGGCCGCTGAAATTAAAAAGCCCGGCGGCCCAGCAAACGCGCTTGGCCGTCCAGCACAAACGCTTCGCCCATCTGCGGCCAGCTTTGCGCCAGGTCAGTCATGTTCACTTGGTGCGTGACCCACACCTCGAAGTGCCCGGCGGGAATGGTGCGCAGCCGTTGTTTGAGCTGCGCGGTTTGCGCAGGCTGGCGCTCGGCCACGTTGAAGCTGGAGTTCAGCGCGGGCAAGTCGGTGTAGCGCCCAAAGGCCAGGCGGGCCGTGTCTTGGCAGCGGCACCAATGGCTGCTCAGCACCTGCCGGGGCTGCAGGCCGTGCGCTGTGAACCACTCGCCCAAGCGTTTGCTTTGCATGTGGCCCGCGCTGCTCAGGTTGCGCTGCGTGCTGCATTGTCCGATGGTGAAGTTCGCCGGATCGCCAATGCCGGGCTCGGTCTGCGCATGGCGGATCATGAAGGCGCAGCCACCGGTTTTGAGCAGCGAGACCAAGGCCGCATCGCTGACCGCAGGCGCATCGGCGGCATTTATCCAGCCGTGCCATGCAGCGGCAGAAAGCGTCAGGAGTGCAGCGCGGCGTTTCATGCGGTCGCTCCGCGCGCGCCGGGCCGGCCGCGTTCGCGCAGCAGCTTTTCTTCGGCCAGGGCCAAGGCTTCGGGCTTGCCGGAGAGCACCAGCGTGTCGCCAGCTTGCAGCACGGTGTCGTTGTCCGGCTGCAGGCTGTTGCCGCTCAAGCGGCGCAGGCTGGCGACCTTTACCCCGACCGCATGCAAGGCCAGCGCGCCTAGCGGCTGCCCCACCGCCTTGATGGCCTCGGGCAACGTGACCGTGGCCAGTCGTTCTTGCTCCAGCTCGTGCACGGTGTCATCGTCGGCGCCATGAAAGTAGCCGCGCAGCAGGTTGTAGCGCGCATCGCGCTGCTCTTGCACCACACGGATCACGCGGCGCATGGGCACACCGACCAGCGCCAGGGCGTGGCTGGCCAGCATCAAGCTGCCTTCAATGGCTTCGGGCACGACTTCGGTGGCGCCTGCTGCTTGCAAAGTTTCCAGGTCGTGGTCATCGACCGTGCGCACGATCACCGGCACGTTGGGCGCGAGCTCACGGATGTTGGCCAGCACCTTGAGCGCGCTGGCGGTGTTGAGGTAGGTCACCACCACGGCGCTGGCCCGGCCCAGGCCGGCCGATATCAAGGCCGGGGCGCGCACCGCGTCGCCAAAGACCACGGAGTTACCAGCGGCTGCGGCTTGGCGCACGCGGTCCGGGTCCAGGTCCAGCGCGATGTAGGGAATGTGCTCGGCGTCCAGCATGCTGCCCAGGTTCTGGCCGCAGCGCCCGTAGCCGCAAATGATGACGTGCTGGTTGGTGTTGATGGCTTTGCGCGCAATGCTGGTCATTTGCAAGGATTGCTGCAGCCACTCACTGCTGACCCACTTCATGACGATACGGTTGGCGTTCAGAATGATGAAGGGCGTGGCCATCATCGACAGCACCATGGCCGCCAACACCGGGTTGAGCAAGCTGGCGGGAATCAGCCGCTGGTCCTGCGCCAGCGCCAGCAGCACAAAGCCGAACTCGCCAGCTTGGGCCAAATAAAGGCCGGTTCGCAAGGACACGCCTTCGGCCGCGCCCAGCACCCGCGCCAGCACCGTCACGATGACCAGCTTGGCCAACACCGGCAGCAGCAGCAAGCCCAGCACCAGCGCCCAGTTGTCCACGATCTGGCGCCAGTCCAGCATCATGCCGATGCTGATGAAAAACAGACCCAGCAGCACATCGTGAAACGGGCGTATGTCGGTTTCCACCTGGTGCTTGTATTCGGTTTCCGAGATCAGCATGCCGGCCATGAAGGCGCCCAGCGCCAGGCTCAGCCCAGCCAGCTCGGTCAGCCAGGCCAGCGCCAGCGTGACCAGCAGCAGGTTGAGCACGAACAGCTCTTCGCTCTTGCGACGCGCCACCAGCGTCAGCCACCAGCGCATCACGCGTTGACCGCCCATCAGCAGCAAGCCCACCAGCACGGCGGCCTTGAAGAACGCAATGCCCAAGGCGGTAAAAAGTTGCTCGGGCCTTGAACCCAGAGCCGGAATCAGCACCAAGAGCGGCACCACGGCCAAGTCTTGGAACAGCAGCACACCCATGATGCGCTTGCCGTGTTCGGTGTCCAGCTCCAGCTGGTCCGAGAGCATCTTCACCACCAAGGCCGTGCTGCTCATGGCTACTGCACCGGACAAAGCCACCGCGCTTTGCCAAGACATGGGCCAGTGCTGCGGTAGCAACCAAGCCAACAGCAGCGAGCCGCCAATCGCCAGCAGCATGGTCAGCACGACCTGCAAGAGGCCCAGGCCAAACACATGGCGGCGCATGGAACGCAGCTTGCCGAGGTTGAATTCCAGGCCGATGACGAACATCAAAAACACCACGCCAAACTCGCCCAGGTGGCGCACGCCTTCAGCGTCTTGTGCCAGGGCCAAGGCGTTGGGTCCGATCACCACGCCCACGGCCAGGTAGCCCAGCATGGGCGGCAACTTGAGCGAGCGGCAGACCACCACGCCGATCACGGCGGCCAGCAGGTAAAAAAGAGTGAGTTCCAGCCCGGTCATCGGGCCATGGTAGCCGATGGTCATGGCGCGCCGATGGCGGTGCGGCCGGCCTGGCCGCCTTGTTTTGCCTCGATAGAATGGCCGGATGACCCTTGCCTCCGAGCGTGCCTCACGCATTGACCCCGCGCAGTCTTTGTCGCTGGCCCGGAAAACTTTTCAGATTGAAGCCGCCGCCGTGCTGGCTTTGGCAGACCGCGTCGGGCTGGAATTCGCGCGAGCCGTGCAGACCATCCTGAACTGCCGCGGCCGCGTGGTCGTGATGGGCATGGGCAAGAGCGGGCACATCGGCCGCAAGATCGCGGCCACGCTGGCGTCGACCGGCACACCGGCCATGTTTGTGCACCCGGCCGAAGCCAGCCACGGCGATCTGGGCATGATCACCGCCGCCGACGTGGTGCTGGGCATTTCCAACAGCGGCGAGAGCGAAGAGCTCAACGCCATCTTGCCCACCTTGCGGCGCCAACAAGTGTTTCTGATCGCCTTGACCGGCGGCGTGCACTCCTCCTTGGCGCGCCATGCCGACCTGGTGCTGGACAGCAGCGTAGACCAGGAAGCCTGTCCCTTGAACTTGGCGCCGACCGCCAGCACCACCGCCCAGTTGGCGATGGGTGACGCGCTGGCCGTGGCCCTGCTGGACGCGCGCGGCTTCAAAGAAGAAGACTTTGCCCGCTCGCACCCCGGCGGCTCGCTGGGCCGCAAACTGCTCACGCATGTGAGCGACGTCATGCGCCGCGGCGCGGCCGTGCCCAGCGTGACAGGCGAGGCCAGCTTGACCGAGCTGATGCGCGAGATGAGCAGCAAAGGCCTGGGCGCCTCGGCCGTGGTCGACGCCGAAGGCCGCGTGCTCGGCATCTTCACCGACGGCGACTTGCGCCGCCTGGTCGAAAAAGGCACGGACCTGCGGCCGCTGCGCGCGCTGGACGTGATGCACGCTGGCCCACGCACCTTGTCTGCCGATGCCCTGGCCGCCGACGCTGCCGCCATGATGGAACAACACCGCATCACCAGCGTGCTGGTGGTGGACGCGGCGGGCCTGCTGTGCGGCGCGATCAACACCAACGACCTGATGCGCGCCAAGGTGATCTGATGAGCAGCAACGCCTCCTCCCGCAGTGACCGCAGTGACCGCAGCGACACACCCCATTTGCCTGCACTCGCTTTCGCGCCCGAGCTGCTGCTGCCCGCGCAAGACATCAAGGTCGCGTTTTTTGACGTGGACGGCGTGCTGACCGACGGCGGCCTCTACTTCAGTGAATACGCCGAAGGCCGTGCCGATGGCTCGCCCGGCCGCTTGTACGCCGCCGGTGAAACCCTCAAGCGCTTCAACACGCTCGATGGTCACGGCCTGAAACTCTTGCAAAAAGCCGGCATCACGCCAGTGGTGATCACCGGTCGCGACAGCGTGGTGCTGCGCGCCCGGCTGGAAGCACTCGGCATCACGCACGCCCATTTCGGGACGGAAGACAAACAACCCGCCGCTGAAAAAACCTTGGAAGCGCTGGGCCTGGACTGGCGCCACGCCGCTGCCATGGGCGACGACTGGCCCGACCTGCCGGTCATGCGCCGCGCGGCGCTCAGCTGCGCCCCGGCCAATGCGCACATTGAGGTCAAGGCCGCGGCCCAGTACATCACGCAAGCCAGCGGCGGCCACGGTGCGGCGCGCGAGTGGTGCGACTTGCTGCTGGTGGCCAGCGGCCAGTACGCGGCCTTGTTGGCCGAATACACCCGATGAACCAGGCCGCGCAGCTGCCCCCCGCTGCCCGCGCCTGGCAACTACTGCGCGCGGCCGGGGCCTGGCTAGCCGGGTTTTGGGAAAGCCTGTCGATTTACCTGCCGCTGGTGCTGATGGCGGTCCTGGCCGTGACCACCTATTGGCTGGTGCGCAATACGCCCGAGCTGCCGGGCGCCACGGCGGCGCGCCCTGCCATGCACGAGGTGGACTACAGCATGCAGCGCGCCACCATCAAGACCTTTGACGCGGCGGGCCGCTTGCAAAGCGAGCTGTTTGGGGTCGAGCTTCGCCATTACGCTGACAACGCCACGGTCGAGGTCGACCAGGCCCGGTTGCGCTCCATCAGCCCGGAAGGCCGCGTCACGGTGGCCACAGCCAAGCGGGCGCTGGCGCGTGATGACGGCTCTGAAGTGCAGCTGATTGGCGAGGCGCTGGTGGTGCGCGAAGCCGTGGATCGGCCGAAAGGCCAGCCCCTGCCGCGCATGGAATTTCGCGGTGAGTTCTTGCACATCTTTGCGCGGGACGAGCGTATTCAGTCGCACCTGCCCGTGACCTTGCTGCGCGGCGCCGACGAGTTCAGTGCCGACAAGCTGAACTACAGCAACCTCGACCGCGTGCTGGACTTGCAAGGCCGCGTCAAGGGCCGTCTGGTGCCCAGCGGTGCGCCGCAGCGCGCCCAACCCTGAGTCCTTTCATGAGCACTTCCATCGCCGTGTCCGCGCCCTTGGTGTTCATCACTGGCGCGTCCAGCGGCATCGGCCAAGCGCTGGCGCTGCGTTACTACCAGGCGGGGTATCGGCTCGCCTTGGTGGCCCGTCGTGGCGAGCTCTTGACGCAGTGGGCCGAGCTACAAGGTTGGCCCCATGAGCGTTGGGCGGTTTATGCGGCCGACGTGAGTGACACCGCGTCCATCACGGCTGCGGGCCGCGACTGCCTCGTGCGCCAGGGCCTGCCCGAGGTGGTGATTGCCAACGCCGGCATCAGCCGCGGCATGGACACGGCCATTGCCGCTGACCTGGAGGTCATGCGCGCCACCTTGCTGACCAATGTGCTCGGCTTGGCCGCTACGTTTCAACCTTTTGTGGCGCCCATGACGGCGCAAGGCAGGGGCACCTTGGTGACGGTGGCCAGCGTGGCTGGCATACGCGGCCTGCCTGGCCACGGCGCCTACTGCGCCAGCAAAGCCGCTGCGATTGCCTACAGCGAAAGCCTGCGCGGCGACTTGCGCGCCAGTGGCGTGGGCGTGGTCACCATCTGCCCGGGGTATATCGACACGCCGCTCACGAAGAAGAACCGCTTTCCCATGCCCTTCCTCATGCCGGTACAGGCCTTTGCCGAGAGTGCCTTTCAGGCCATTGCCGCGGGCGGGAGTTACCACGTGATTCCGCGGCCCATGGGCTGGGTCGCCAGGCTGCTGCGGCTGTTGCCCAACGCGCTTTTCGACCGGGTGTTTGCGCACCAGCCGCGCAAGCAGCGCGGCGAGGCCTGACGCTCCATTCTTCCTGCGCCAGCTGACAAAGAAAAAGGCTCCAAGTACTGAGCCTTGGAGCCTTTTTGCTGAGAACTTTTCAAGCGCTGGTTTTTACCAACGTCAAGTGCAGGGCTTAGTAACCGCCGCCGCCGGAACGGCCACCGCCGCCACCGCCATATCCGCCGCCACCGGAGCGACCACCGCCGCCGCCACCACCGTAGGGACTGCGAAAGCCGCCGTCGTTGCCGCCACCACCGCCACCACCGTAGCCGCCGCCACCGCCGGCGCGGCCACCGCCACCTCCACCGCCGTAACCGCCGCCACCACCACCACCGCCGAAGCCGCCGCTGCGCGGAGGACGGGCTTCCATGGGACGGGCTTCATTGACGACGACGCTGCGGCCGCCCAGGGACTGGCCGTTCATGCCGGAGATAGCCGCTTGGGCTTCGGCATCGCTGCCCATTTCGACAAAGCCAAAGCCTTTGGAGCGACCGGTGTCGCGTTCCATCATGACCTTGGCGCTGGTGACAGCGCCAAACTGGCCAAAAGACTGTTGCAGATCTTCGTCACGCACTGAATACGGCAAATTGCCGACGTAAAGTTTGTTGCCCATGAAGGGACTCCTCTAAAACACAATAAAAAAGCGATGGGGTCCCGAAAGCACAACAAATCTTTGAACGTACCGCTGTAGCGCGCGAAACTGACCAATCACCTAAGCCGCATGGCGACGCAAGTCAACCACGCGTCTAGATTATCCGCTCGCAAGCCTAAAAACAAGCAACTCTGGTAACTAGTGATAACCCCGGTATGTCATCACCCTTTATGGAAGAGTTATTAGTTTGGAGATACTCAGGGTTGACTCGGCAGGTGGGGCGCGAAGCCCATCAAATCACCAGTTCACGTCGCGGTCAGGCGTGGCACCAATGCGGTGAATGCTGAGGTCGGCGCCTTCAAACTCTTCTTCCTGGCTCAGCCGTAAACCAAAGAAGAGTTTGATCAAGCCATAGACGACAAAACCCGCCACCAAGGCCCAAACCACGCCCGTGGCGGTACCGATCAATTGAGCCGAGATACTCACCCCGCCCAGACCACCCAGCGCTTTACTGCCAAAAATACCGGCTGCCACGCCGCCCCAGGCGCCACACAAACCGTGCAGCGGCCACACGCCCAGCACGTCGTCGATCTTCCATTTGTTCTGCGTCAGGGTGAACATCAGCACAAAAATCGCGCCGGCCATCGCACCCACCACCAGCGCGCCCAGCGGGTGCATCAGGTCCGAGCCAGCGCACACGGCCACCAGGCCGGCGAGCGGGCCGTTGTGTACAAAGCCGGGGTCGTTCTTGCCCATGGCCACTGCCGCCAGCGTGCCGCCGACCATGGCCATCAAGGAGTTCACGGCCACCAGGCCGGAAATCTTGTCGATGGTCTGCGCGCTCATCACGTTAAAGCCGAACCAGCCCACGGTCAAAATCCAGGCGCCCAGGGCGAGGAAAGGAATATTTGACGGCGGATGCGCCGAAACCACGCCATCCTTACGGTAACGGTTGCGGCGCGCGCCCAGCAAGACCACCGCTGGCAAAGCCAACCAGCCGCCTAGGGCATGCACCACCACCGAGCCGGCAAAGTCATGGAACTCCTCGCCCGTGGCAGCCTTGATCCAGGCCTGCACGCCAAAGTGCTGATTCCACACGATGCCCTCAAAGAAGGGATAGACCAAGCCAACGATCACCGCCGTGGCCAACAATTGCGGGTAAAAGCGCGCCCGCTCTGCAATGCCGCCCGAAATAATGGCCGGAATAGCGGCCGCGAACGTCAGCAAGAAGAAGAACTTCACCAGCTCATAGCCGTTCTTGGCGGCCAGCTGCTCTGCGCCCACAAAAAAGTGCGTGCCGTAGGCCACGCTGTAGCCCACCAGAAAATAAACCACGGTGGACACCGAGAAGTCCACCAAGATCTTCACCAGCGCATTGACCTGGTTTTTCTTGCGAACCGTGCCCAGCTCCAAAAACGCAAAACCAGCGTGCATGGCCAGCACCATGATGCCGCCCAACAAAATGAACAGCGCATCCGAGCCCTGTTTTAGTGCTTCCATTCGATATTTCCTTTTTAAATGCTGCGTCTTGGTGCGCGGCCGCGCGGATTTTCAAAAACGCACCAAAGAAAAGCAAGAGCTGTGCCCATAAGGGTGCGGCCTGCCCCAAGTCGTAGCAGGACCGTTAGCGCCCGGCCGGTTGCGGTGTGAAGGCGTTCAGGCTGTAGGCCAGCGACAGGCCGGCGACTTTGGCGCGGAACTCGCCGTTGGCGGCCTGCATGCGCCCCAAGCTGGCGACCAGCGCCAAGGCGGGGCTGAGTTGCACGCCCAGGTTCAGGTTGGCCTGGGTGGCCAGGCCCGAGCCGGTGTTCAGGCCGCCACCGCCGGCCGCGCCGGCCAGCAGCTCGGCCTCGGCAAAGACGCGCTGGCTTAGCGGGGCGCGGGCTCCCGCACCCAGCAAGCCCGCCATATAAGCCCCGGCTCCGCCGTCTTGCGCTGCCACGCCCTGGCCGCTCAGGTACCAGTGCGGAGAGACCATGTAGTCCAGTTGCAAGGCCAGGTTGCTCACGCCTTGCTGAGGCTGCGTGCGCCAGTTGGGGCTGGCGCCGCGGTAGTTTTGCAGGCCGGTGCGTAGCCGCAGGGAATGACTTTGCAAGCTGCCGTCGCTCGCAGGGGCGATGCTGCCTGACGTGCGCGCCGCGCCAAATTGATAACCCAGGCGCAAGTCCAGCGAGCTGGCGCGAAAGCTTGAGGACGGGCTGCTCAAGCGCGAGGCGGACAACTCGGCCAACCACTGTCGGCTGAGTTGGTATTGCCAGCCCAGCGCGCCGTCGACCAACAAACCGCCGCCGGTGTCCACCCCGCCACCACCGCCGCCGCCCAGGGACAGCGAAGCCACCAGCCGGCTTTGCGGCGTGAGCGGAAACACCCGACCGCCGCCGGCCAAGATCTGCATATAGCCCGCACTTTGGCCGCTGGCCGCGCCTTCGCTTTCCAGCTTGACGAACCAGCCATCGTCCAGCAAGGTTCGCCACTCTGCGCCGATCAGGCCGGTGCGCCCGGCCGCCCCGCCGCCCACGCGACCGGTTGCGCCTGGCGAATGCTGCTGGCGCGCCACCCAAAACACCTGGTGCTGTCGCGGCGTGTAGCCGGCGATGTCGCTCCAACGTGTGCGGGCGGGCTCGCCAATGGCTGCTCCCGGCACCATCAAGGCATCAAAAGGCAGGCTGTAGCCCAGGTAGGGTTGCGTGCTGCGAATGACACCGCCATTGGGAAAGCGGACGGAGGACACACCGCCGCTGAGCCAGCCCAGGCGGCCCAGGTCATAGCGCAGGCCCGCGTGGGCGTGCGTTATCAGCCCGCCACCACTCAGATACGCCCCGCCGCGCCCGCCGCCCGCGCCCAGCGACAAGCCCGCTTCCAGCGCCAGCTTGTTGGCCACCGGTTGCACATAGTCGCTCGAAACCCCCAGGGTGATGAAGCCGCCCCGTTCGCCGCTGATGGCCGCACGCGACTCCACGCCCAGGCTCCATTGCTCGGTGATCTTCTTGCTCACGCCCAAAGCGCTCATGCCCATGGTTTCTCCGGCGGGCAAGCGCCAGCGCTCGACCGAGGCCTTGAGTTCCAGGGGTTGCAGCAAACCCGCGCCGTCCCCTGCGTGGCTGGTGCCAACGCCGACTAAGCCAGCGGCCAGCGCGATGAGCGTCTGGCGCAGGTGAGTGCTCGTCGTTTTAAAGCCAGTCTTGCGGTCGCCTGGATGGGCGGCGAGGTGTTCGGCGTGGGTCATGGCGCTGCGCGGCCTCGGTTTATTTAACATGATGAAACAAGTTCATCCGAGGCTAACACGGCCGTTTGGCTTGTCCGCCTGCCGAGCCTGCCCGGCGGATCTGCTTGGCTATACTGTCTGGCAGCGCCGATTTGCTCAGCTTGCGGGCGCTTTAAAAGTTCCGCTAAAGACGATCCAGACACCCGGATGCGCCTTTGGCGATGCCGGGTTTTTGTTTTTTTGCAGGTGACTTTCTTGACTCTCGTCGCGACACCGCTGTCCATGCATTTCGAGCAGGCTTTGCCGCTGCAAAGCGGCGCCGTGCTCGGCGCTTACGACCTGAGTTACGAGACCTACGGCACGCTTAACGCCGACCGCTCTAATGCGGTGCTGATCTGCCATGCGCTCAACGCCTCGCACCATGTGGCCGGCGTTTACTTGGACAGCGCAGGCCAGGTCATGCCCAAATCCGAAGGCTGGTGGGACACCATGATTGGCCCCGGTAAGCCGGTGGACACCAACCGCTTTTTCGTGATTGGCGTGAACAACCTCGGTTCGTGCTTCGGCTCCACTGGCCCTAAGCAAACTGACCCCGCCAACGGGCAGGTGTATGGGGCAGATTTCCCCGTGGTCACGGTGGAAGACTGGGTCAACGCCCAAGCCCGCTTGCTCGACGCGCTGGGCATTCAGACGCTCGCCGCCGTGATGGGCGGCAGCCTGGGCGGCATGCAGGCGCTGAGCTGGGCCCTGCAATACCCCGACCGCGTACGCCACGCCGTGGTGGTGGCCAGCGCGCCCAACCTCACGGCAGAGAACATTGCTTTCAATGAAGTGGCGCGCCGCGCCATCGTCACCGACCCCGACTTTCACGGCGGCCACTTTTACCGCCATGGCGTGCTGCCCAAGCGCGGCCTGCGCATTGCCCGCATGATTGGGCACATCACGTATTTGAGCGATGACGTGATGAACGAGAAATTCGGCAGAGTGTTGGCCCCCACGCTTGTCGCTTCGCGTACTGCGCTGCCCCCCGAGGGGGCGCTGCGCCTGCGGCCCGGCGAAGCCGGTTCCGCGGCCCCGGCTGGTGAAGAAGGCGCATCTGTTTCAGCTCCAAGCGCCGTTGCGCCTTATCGGTACTCCACCCAAGATGTGGAGTTCCAGATCGAAAGCTATTTGCGCTACCAAGGTGACAAGTTCAGCGAATACTTTGATGCGAACACGTATTTGTTGATCACGCGGGCGCTGGACTACTTTGACCCGGCGCGGGCTACGGGCGACGATTTGTCCAAGGCCTTGGCTAAGACTCGGGCCAAGTTTTTGTTGGTCAGCTTCACCACCGACTGGCGTTTTTCGCCCGCGCGCAGCCGTGAAATCGTCAAGGCCTTGCTCGACAACCAGCGTGACGTGAGTTACGCCGAGATTGACGCGCCGCATGGGCATGATGCGTTTTTGTTGGAAGACGCGCGCTACCTGGGCGTGGTGCGTTCTTACTTTGAGAAGGTGGCCGCATGAGCGCGAACCTGTCCGCTGCTGTGTCGCCCGACGTGCTGTCGATCGCCCGCTTGGTGCCGCGCGGCTCGCGCGTGCTGGACCTGGGTTGCGGCACCGGCGAGTTGCTGGACCACCTGATCCGCGAACGCGGCTGCTCGGGCTACGGCGTGGAGTTGAACGACGAGAACGTTCAGGCCTGCGTCGCGCGCGGTGTCAATGTGCTGCAGCTCAACCTGGAGGCGGGTCTTTCGGTGTTTGCCGACGACTCGTTCGACGTGGTCTTGCAGATCGACACCTTGCAGCACCTGCGCAACGCTGAAGTGATGCTGCGCGAAACCGCCCGCGTGGGCCGCATCGGCATCATCGCCTTCCCGAATTTCGGTCACTGGCCGAACCGGCTGGCCGTGCTGCGCGGCCGCATGCCGGTGACCAAGGTGTTGCCTTACCAGTGGTACGACACCCCGAACATCCGCGTCGGCACCTTGCAAGACTTTGAGGCGTTGGCGCTCAAAAATCAGTTGCAGGTGCTGGACCAATTTGGCTTGCAAGACGGCCGCGAAGTGCGCTTTTGGCCGAACGCTTTGGCCAGCCGCGCCGTCTTCAAAGTACGTCGGGCTTGAACCCGGCCGTGCAGCTGCGTCGGGGCTGAAGCGGCCTCACCCTCCCAACCGGACAAAGCGCGATGAACACCGAACCTGAATCGCCCCCCACGGCAGCACCCACCTCGCAGGGCCCGCAGAGTGCGCCCGCCATTCCCTTCACCGAAGCCTTGCGCTTTTGGTTGCAACTGGGCTTCATCAGCTTTGGCGGGCCCGCCGGGCAAATTGCCATCATGCACCGCGAGTTGGTGGAGCGGCGCGGCTGGGTGTCTAACCAGCGCTTCTTGCATGCGCTGAACTTTTGCATGGTGCTGCCCGGCCCCGAGGCGCAGCAGCTGGCCACTTACCTGGGCTGGTTGATGCACCGCACACGGGGTGGTCTGGCAGCGGGCATCTTGTTTGTACTGCCTTCGCTGCTGCTTTTGATTGGCCTGAGCTGGATCTACATGGCCTATGGCGAAAGCCCCGTGGTGTCGGCTATTTTTTACGGCATCAAGCCGGCTGTGGCGGCTATCGTGCTGCATGCTTTGCATCGCATTGCCAGCAAGTCGCTGGGCCACCCGCTGCGTTTGCCGGTGCCCTGGCTCATGGCGCTGGCCAGTTTGCTCGCCGTGGCGGTGTGGCAGGTGCCATTCCCGGCGGTGGTGCTCACCGCCTTGCTGCTGGGAGCCGCCCTGTCCCGCTGGGCACCGACGGCGCTCAAGGGTGGCGGTGGCCATGCGGCGGCCAATACATCGGCTGAGCGCCCCGCCGTGATTGATGACCACACGCCCACGCCTGAGCATGCGCTGTTCAAGCGCTCGCGCCTGGCGCGGGTCCTCTCGGTCGGCGCCGTCTTGTGGCTGCTGCCGATGGGCGTGCTGCTGGCGGTGTACGGTTGGCAGCACACGCTCACGCAAATGGGTTGGTTCTTCACCAAGGCAGCATTGATGACCTTCGGCGGCGCTTACGCGGTGCTGCCGTATGTGAACCAGGCGGCCGTGGAGCATTACCAATGGCTGAACACCGCGCAAATGATGGATGGCCTGGCCCTGGGCGAAACCACGCCGGGGCCGTTGATCATGGTCGTGACTTTCGTCGGTTTTGTCGGCGGCTGGATCAAGCAGGTCATGGGACCGGACGCGCTGTTTTTGGGCGCGGCCCTGGCGGCCACGGTGGCGACTTGGTTCACCTTCTTGCCGTCGTTCGTGTTCATCCTGGCCGGCGGGCCGTGGGTCGAGTCCACGCGCGGCAAGCTGGGTTTGACGGCGCCGCTGGCGGCCGTTACCGCCGCGGTGGTGGGCGTGATCGCTAACCTGACCTTGTTTTTTTGGGCCGCCATTGCTTACCCGCATGCCAGCCGTGATGGGCTGCACCCTGACGCCGTGGCCCTCGCGCTCGCGGTGGCTGCGGCTTGGGCCTTGTGGCGCTGGCAGTGGAGCGTGATGCGCCTGATTGCTGCTGCGGCTTTCGCGGGGCTGGTTGTGCGTTGGCTGGGTTGGGCTTGAAGGTGCTTCGCCAAACTCAGCCCGAACAGGGGACTGAACCGCATAAGGCACGCCGAAAACAAACCACCCGCGCGCTATGCTCTGCGAGTGACTTTTTTGTGACCTTGCCCTGACCCCATGAGTGAACCCGAAGCAACGACCGCATCAATGACCTGGGCCGAGCGCTTGCTGGGTACGTGGCCGCGTCTGGTCAATGCTGGCACGCTGCGCGCCGACGCTTTGGCGGGCCTGCTGGGCGCTGTGTTGGTGCTGCCGCAGGGGATTGCCTTTGCCACCCTGGCCGGTTTGCCGCCCGAATACGGCCTGTACACGGCCATTGTTCCGTGCATCGTGGCCGCGCTCGCTGGGTCCAGCTGGCACGTGATGTCAGGCCCGACCAATGCCAATTCGCTGGCGCTGTTTGCCATGCTCGCGCCGTTGGCCCTGCCGTTTTCTCCTGCCTATGTGCAGCTGGCCTTGATGGTCACCTTGCTGGTCGGCTTGATGCAGTGGCTCATCGGTGCGCTGCGCCTGGGCACCCTGGCTAACTTCATTTCGCCCGCTGCACTGTTTGGCTTTACCGCGGGCGCGGCTTTGCTGATTGGCCTTTACGCCTTGCCTGAGATGTTGGGCTTGCATGCTGACAGGCCCAGCGGCGCCGCCGGGGTGGCCCAGCTTTTGTGGCAACACGTGGGTGAAGTGCAGCCAGCGGCAGTCGCCCTGGCCGCCATCACCGCGTTAGTCGCCACCGCCGTCAAGCGCTGGCGCGGGGCCTGGCCTTCCATGCTGATCGGGCTGGCTGCTGCCACCTTGGCCGCCATGGCTTGGTCTTGGCAAGCCGGTGCGCCGCTCGGGGTGCGCACGGTCGGTTTGATCGCCACGCCCTGGCCGCGTTTTGACTGGCCTGAAGTCAATTGGCGTGTGTTGCCCGAGCTGCTCAGCTTGTCGTTTGCGCTGACCATCGTGGCGCTCGGCCAGTCCATTTCGATTGCCAAAGCCGTGGCCAGCAAATCCGGCCAGCGGCTGGACGTGAACCGCGAGTTCCGTGGCCAGGGCTTGTCGAACATCGTCGGCAGCTTTTTCTCTTCTTATGTGTCGTGCGGCTCGCTGAACCGCTCCATGCCCAATTTAGAAGCTGGTGCGCGCACGCCGCTGGCGGCAGTCTTTTCTGCCTTGCTGCTGCTGGTGTTGGTGGGGGTGAGCGGGCCGCTGTTGGCCCAGATTCCCATGGCTGCGCTGTCGGCGCTGCTGCTGATGGTGGCCTTGTCTTTGCTGGATTTGCCGCGTTGGCGGCGTTTGTTTCAGTTGAGCCGCGTGGAGTTTGGCGTGGCTTTTGCCACGCTGGTGGCCATGCTTGCTATTCGCTTGGAAATGGCGATCTTGCTGGGCACCTTGCTCTCGCTCATGTCCTTTTTGTACCGCACCTCCAAGCCGGCGATGCGCACCATGGGCTTTGACAGCACCCGCCCGGACCGCCAATTTGTGGTGATCGACGACAACGGGCCAGGCGCGCTACCCCACTTGCCCGAATGCCCACAGCTCAAACTGCTGCGCATGGAAGGCGAGGTCTATTTCGGCGCCACGCAATACGTGAGTGACACCTTGCACGCGCTGCGCCAAACGCCCAACGCACCCAAGCATTTGCTGGTCATGGGCAAGAGCATGAACTTCATCGATCTCGCTGGCGCCGAGCTGTGGGAAGCCGAATTGGTGGCCCGCCGCGCCGCGGGCGGCGACCTGTACTTTCACCGCCCCCGCCCCGAGGTGATTCGCCTGTGGGAAACCACGGGCTTTACCAGCGTGCTCGGCCCGGAGCACCAGTTCCCCGACAAGCACACGGCGATTGCGACGATCTTTCGCAAACTCGACCCGGAGATCTGTCGGCGCTGCACGGCTCGCGTTTTCAGCGAGTGCCAGAGCGTGCCGGGGCCGGTTTAGCGGGTCAATGCCGCCTCATCCCCTCGCGCTGGAGTAAGGCCAAAGCCGCCGCTGGTGCCTGCTCCTTGGCGCCGTTGATGAAGTAGATGAACACGTCGCGCGGGCGTGGTCCCTGCGTCCAGGCCCGTGCACCTGCGGCCCAGGCGTCCAGCGCAGCGTCGGTATAGCCATGCGGCAAATCGCTGTCACAGCGCATCAAGCGCAGGTAGGCAAAAGTGCCTTGAGGGTCTTGAATGCACGGGTATTTGTCCGAGTCCGTCGCCACCGTCACGCAGCCATGCGCATGCGCCAGCGCCAGGTAGCCCGGGCCATCAAAACTGGGGTGGCGCACGTCCAGCGCATGGCGCAAACGCAAGCCGCTCAGCTCCGAAGGCAGCAGCGCTAAAAAGGCGCCGAAGTCTGCGCTCTCAAACGCATGACCGGGCAGGAACTGCCAAACAATCGGCCCGAGCTTGGCCCCCAGTTCAGTCAAGCCACTTCGTAAAAAACGCTGCACCGACTCACCCGCGCTGGCCAACACCTTGCGGTGCGTGGCGTAGCGCGGCGCTTTGAGCGAAAACACAAAATCATCCGGCGTTTCATCGCGCCACTTGGCGAACGTGCTGGGCGTGAAGGTGCTGTAAAAAGTGCCGTTGACTTCAATGGCGCTGAGCTGGCGGCTGGCGTACGCCAACTCTTCGCGCTGCGGCAAGCCGGCCGGGTAAAAGTGATTTCGCCAAGGCGCATAGGTCCAACCGCCAATGCCAATGCGCACGGCAGGACCAGCATTCGGTGTTGGCGTATACATGGCGGAAGGTGACAAGTCAGCAGGCTCTTGCATCTGTTGCACCGCTCCAGCGGCGGGGCAGCGCACAATCCCAGCGTGAATTTCATTGTGCGCATTCAGCCCTCTCGCATGACCCCAACCATTCGCTTTTTTCGCTCAAGCGTGGCCCTGCTGCTGTGCGCAATAGCCTTGCTGGCCTGCGCCAACCCGCTGGTGACCAGTGTCACGCAGCGGCGCTTCACCTTGCCTGAGGCGCAGCTGCAGCAAGCACTGGCGCGGCGCTTTCCGGTTGAGCAGCGCGTGGCCGACCTGCTTGACGTTCGCCTGTCGTCGCCGCGCCTGAGCTTGTTGCCTGCCAGCAATCGCCTGGGCACCGAGCTGGCGTTGAACTTGGCCGAGCGGCTGCGCGGCACCCGTTACGACGGCAGCGTGGCTTTGGAATACGGCCTGCGCTTTGACAGCAGCGACCAGTCCATCCGCCTGGCCGATGTGCGGGTCAGCCGCTTCAGCCTGGGCGGCATGCCCGCGCCTTACCAAGAGTTGCTCGGCCGCTACGTGCCGCGCCTGGCCGAGCGTTGGCTGGAAGGCTATGTGCTGCACCAATTCACCGAACAAGACTTGGGTTGGGTGGGCAGCCTGGGGCTGGAGCCGGCGGCGTTGCAAGTGACTTCGGCGGGCCTGAGCGTGGCCTTGCAGCCTAAGACTGAGAAAACCGAACGCGCAGAAAAGCCCGCAAAATAGCCACAGACATTTCTTCAGACCAAGGACCCGGCATGAACGCTCGACTCTCCCCCACCGCCCTCCATGCCGCCTTGGCGCTCGACCAAGTCAGCGCCCAATGGGACAACGACCTGGTGCGCCAACTCAGCGACTACATCGCCATTCCCGCCAAGTCCCCCGGCTTTGACAGCGCGTGGGCCGAGCACGGCTTCATCGACACCGTCACGCGCAACGCCGCCGCCTGGGTCGAAGCGCAAAAAGTCCCCGGCCTCGTGCTCGAAGTCGTGCGCCTGCCCGGCCGCACGCCCGTGATCTTTTTTGAAGTGGCGTCCACCCGGCCCGTGCCCGCCGGCTCCAACGTCGAGCAAGCCACCGTGCTCATGTACGGCCACCTCGACAAGCAACCCGAATTCAGCGGCTGGCGTTCCGACCTCGGCCCCTGGACCCCGCACTACGAAGATGGCAAGCTCTACGGCCGCGGCGGCGCCGACGACGGCTACGCCATCTACGCCAGCATTGCCGCCGTGCAAGCGCTCAAAAGCCAGAGCGTGCCGCACCCGCGCATCGTCGGCCTGATTGAGACCTGCGAAGAAAGCGGCTCTTACGACCTGCTGCCCTACGTCGACGCGATGCGTTCGCGCTTGGGCGATGTCGGCTTGGTCATCTGCCTCGACTCCGGCGCCGGCAACTACGACCAGCTCTGGCTCACCACCAGCTTGCGCGGCATGGCCTCGGGCACGCTCAAGGTCGAGGTGCTGACCGAAGGCATTCACTCCGGTGACGCCAGCGGCCTGGTGCCGTCGAGCTTTCGCATCATGCGGCAAGTGCTGGACCGCCTGGAAGACAGCGCCACCGGGCGTCTCTTGCCCGCGAGCTTTCATTGCGAAGTCCCAGCCGACCGCCTGGCCCAGGCCCACGCCACCGCGCAAATTCTGGGCGACGAGCTGTACAAGCGCTTTCCGTGGGCGCACTACGACTGCGGCGGCTCCACCACCTTCACCCTGCCCACCACCACCGACCCGGTCGAAGCCCTGCTCAACCGCACTTGGCGGCCAACGCTCAGCGTCACCGGCGCCGAAGGCCTACCCGCTTTGAAAGACGCCGGCAACGTGCTGCGGCCCTACACCGCCTTCAAGCTCTCTCTGCGCCTGCCGCCTCTGGTGGACGCTGGTCAAGCCGTGCAAGAACTCAAAGCCCTGCTCGAAGACAACGCCCCCTACCAAGCCAAAGTCACCTTTGAAGGTGGCGGCGGGGCCACCGGCTGGAACGCCCCCACCTCCACGCCCTGGTTTGAAGAAGCCCTGAACAGCGCCTCCCAAGCCTTCTTCGGCGCCCCCTGCGGCACCATCGGTCAAGGCGGCACCATCCCCCTCATGAACATGCTCAGCCAAGGCTTTCCCAAAGCGCAAATGATGGTCTGCGGCGTGCTCGGCCCCAAGAGCAACGCCCACGGCCCCAACGAGTTCCTGCATGTGCCCTACGCCAAAAAGCTCACGGCAGCGGTGGCGCATGTGATCGGGCAAATGCCGGGCTGAGCAAGACCACTCCTCAACCGCTAGCGAGGTTCCCGCCATGACTGACCGCGTCGTTCGCCTTAACCGTGTCCTTCGCACCGCACCTGCCAAGGTCTACCGTGCCTTCTTGGAGCCAGATGCCATGAGCAAATGGCTACCGCCCTACGGTTTCACCTGCCAGGTGCATCACTTCGAGGCCCGGGTGGGCGGCACGTTCCGCATGTCGTTCAAGAACTTCTCGACAGGCAACGCGCACTCGTTCGGCGGGGAATATGTGGAGCTGGTGGAGAACGCGTTGATTCGGTATACCGACAGGTTCGAAGACCCGAATCTGCCGGGGGTGATTGAAGTGACTGTGTCGCTCAAACCGGTTATCTGCGGCACGGAGGTCAGCATCACACAGGCCGGCATTCCAGAGGTCATCCCGCTGGAGATGTGCTACCTCGGGTGGCAGGAATCGTTGCTGCAATTGGCGGCGCTGGTTGAGCCTGATATTCGGGGGTGAGGCCCTGCGGCTCGTCGCCGACCTGGTTGAAGGCTTCTTGACGTCAAATGATCCGGTTCGCTAAACCTTACACATGCTTACAAGGCAAGTGATAGTTGGCCCTCGCCTTGGCGAAGTGCTTCTGCAGCTGCCAACTTGACGTAGCGTAATTAAAAACGTACGGTTCAGCATGCAAACCCTTTCTGCCACTGACGCCCGCGCCAACCTCTACGGCTTGATGGATCTGGCGGCCGAGTCGCATCAGCCTATCGTCAGCACCGGCAAGCGGAATGCTGCGGTGCTGGTATCGGCGCAGGACTGGAAGGCGATTCAGGAGACCCTGTATTTGCTGTCAGTCCCCGGCCTGCGCGAGTCCATCAAGGATGGCACGGCAGAGTCGGTGGATCAATGCGTAAGGGATTTGAACTGGTGAGCTGGTTCGGTTAGCCAGCTCAGGCCGCCGCCGACACCCGCTGCTTGACCGTCAGCCAAACCAGCGCAGCCCCGGTCAAAGCCAACGGCAGCAAAGACCCCAAGTTCAGCATCGTCCACCCCTGCGTGGTGACCAGAACGCCCGACGCCAGTGACGACACCGCCATCACCGCAAAGACGCAGAAGTTCAGTGCGCCCTGGGCTTTGTCTTTTTCTTCGGGGCGGTAAGCCGTCAGCGCCAGGGTGGTGGCGCCGGTGAAGAGGAAGTTCCAGCCTACGCCCAGCAGCAGTAACGCCCCCACAAAGTTGTGCAGTTGCACGCCGGCGGTGGCGATCAGCACGCACAGGATGTTCAGGGTCAGGCCCACGGCCATGATGGGCAGGGTGCCGAAGCGTTTGATCAGGTGGCCAGTGAAAAAGCCCGGGGCGAACATGCCGATCACATGCCACTGCAGCACGATGGCCGTGTCTGAAAACGGCAGGCCGCAGATCTGCATGGCCAACGGTGTGGCGGCCATCAGCAGGTTCATGACGCCGTAGCCCAGCGCGCCGGCAGCGGCGGCGACGATGAAAACCGGTTGCCGCATGATCTCGCTCATCGGCCTGCCGCCTGACACGGGGCCTTTAGCCGGCAGCGGGGGGAACTTGATGACCGCTACCAGCGCCATGGCCAGCAGGGCCACGCCGGCCAGGGCGAAGTAGGCGCCAGCAAAAGGCACGGTGGTGAGGTTGCGTGTGCCGGCGGCGAGGTTGGGGCCGGCAATCGCGCCGATCAGCCCGCCGGCCATGACCAGCGACACGGCTTTTTCCTTGTAGCCTGGCTGCGCCAGTTCAGCGGCGGCAAAGCGGTAGAGCTGCGCGTTGGCGTTGTAGTAGCCGGCGATCAGCGTGGCTGCGACCAACACCCAGAAGTGGCTGGTGTAAGCGGCCCACGCACACAGCAGGGCCGAGCCCAGGCCGACCGCCAAGCCGAGTTGGAACGACACCTTGCGACCCCAGCGCTTTTGGCTGCGCGCCACCAGACCCGTGGACAGCGCGCCACCCACCACGTAGCCCATGACGGGCAGCGTCGCCATCCAGCCCAGCGGCGCCAAGCTCAGGCCAACCAGACCGTTGATGGCGATGAAGGTGACGTTGTTGGTGAGAAACAGGCCCTGGCAGAGCGCCAGTAAAAGCAGGTTGGTGTTCATCTGGCCAGTGTAGTCAGCAGGTCACTGGCAAGCTTCAATTAGCGTAAGACAGGCAGATGGCTGAAGTTTTCAACCGTCCGAGGTGTTGACTGAGGCAGGCTTGTCGCTCGACGTCAGAGCATCAGCGCCGACAGCACGGCCAGTGGCGCAGTTTCAGCGCGCAGCACGCGCGGGCCCAGCGTGATCGGCTTAAAGCCGCCCGCCAGCGCTGCGGCCTCTTCGCCTGGGGCCAAGCCACCTTCAGGGCCGCTGAGCACGACCAAGGCGGGTATTTTGGTGTTCAGTGCGGACCAGGCTTGCGTGCCAGGGGCAAGAGACAGCACCCAACGTTCAGCTTCCAGCGGTGGCAGGCCCAGCCACTGCGCCAAGCTGACTGCGGGGTGAATGACGGGCACGCGGTTGCGACCGCACTGCTCGGCAGCGGCCACAGCCACGCCTTGCCAGTGCGCCAGTTTTTTGTCGGCGCGCTCGCCCTTGAGCTTGAGCACGCTGCGTTCGGCCACCAGCGGTGTGATGCTGGCGACGCCCAGTTCGGTGGCTTTTTCTACCAGCCAGTCCATGCGTTCGTTGGCCGTGATGCCAGCGAGCAAATGCACGGCGCAGGCCGATTCGCGCTCCACGTTGTGGTGCGCGCCGACTTCCGCATCGACATCGCTGCGGCCCATGCGGGTGACGGTGGCGGTGAACTCGCCGCCTTCGCCGTTGAAGAGCGTGACTTCGTCACCCGGTTGCAGGCGCAGCACTTGCACATGCCGGGCCGCACCGGGCGGCAGGCTGAGCAGGGCGCCGGTTTGCAGGGGTGCGGGGCAGTAAAAGCGGGGCATCTTTACGGGCTCACATGCGCCCGTAGGCAAAGCCCACCTGCGGCGTGGTGCCTTCGATCTCGTCCAGCAATTTCAGGAAGGGGCCGAGTTGACGGTAGCGGTCGGCGGTGGTGCGCACGTAATGGATAAAGCGCGGGGTATCGGCCAAGTAATGGGCCTTGCCGTCGCGCAAAGTCAGGCGCGCAAAAATGCCGAGGATCTTGAGGTGGCGCTGCAAGCCCATCCATTCGACGGCGCGGTAAAACTCGCCAAAGTCGTCGCCCACCGGCAAGCCGGCCGTGCGCGCCTTTTGCCAATAGCGCACCGTGATGTCCAGCACAAACTCTTCATCCCAGCTCAAGAAAGCATCACGCATCAGGCTGGCAATGTCATAGGTGATGGGGCCGTACACCGCGTCTTGAAAGTCGAGCACGCCCAAGGGTGCCTCGGGGTCGAGGGGAGCGCCAGTGCCGAGTGTGGGGGTCATTAAATTTCGCGGCATGAAATCGCGGTGGACAAACACCTTGGCGCCGCCCAACGCGTTGAGATTGCTGTCTTTGATCTGCGCAAAAACCTCTTGCAGCTTCGCCTCCAGTGCGGCATCGACGGTCACGCCCCGGTGTTTGGCCAAGTACCAATCGGGAAAGAGTTGCAGCTCACGGGACAGCAGCGCGTCGTCATACGCGGGTAACACGCCCGGGCGGGACGCCAATTGCCAGCGGATCAGTTGGTCCACGGCGTTCATGTAGAGGCGGTGCACCACCTCCGTTTTTTGCGGCGTGACGTCCAGTGCGGGCTGCTTCTTGATCACCTCCATCATGGTCTGCGTGCCCAGGTCGCTGAGCAGCATGAAGCCGTCTGCCTCGTGCCAGCTCAGTACGTCGGGTGCGCGCACGCCGGCCTGGTGCATCAGCTGGGCGACGGCCACGAAGGGCTGGCTGTTTTCCAGCGCGGGCGGTGCGTCCATGATGACGCGGCTCTGCCCATCCTGTGTGTTGATCCGAAAGTAACGCCGAAAGCTGGCATCGGCCGAGGCCAAGCGCAAGGTGCTGGCATCGAGTCCGAAAGAGGGGGCGACGCTGCCCAGCCATTGGTTTAACAGTGCGCCCCTGGCGGGGTCGCTCCAAACCAGGGGAGCAGCAGTGGAAGTGGCAGTCGATGCGGGCAGGTCAGCAGGGAGGGTCATGGATAATCGGGCGAGCTTTTACAAACGGGTTTATCTCACATTAACGATGCGCTTCGCATCCCCTTCGCGTTTTATTCGTCCCCCCGCCGCCCTTGCCGCGCACAGCCTGATTGGCTGCGCTGTGCTGTGCGTGCTTGCCGCTGGGCGGGCTGACGCGCAAGACGCCAAGGCGCAGATCATGCCGAGCGCTGCGAGTCCCCTCAAGGCTTCGCCACGGCTGGCGGAGCAGTTGCCCAAAGGGTCGGGCAGCGAGGTGCCGACGTATGTGTTCGGCCAAAGCGTCTCTGGGTCTGACCAGGAAACGGTGATCGAAGGCCAGGCTGAGCTGCGCCATGGTGGCACTGTGTTGCGGGCCGACCGTTTGGTTTACCGCCAACCGACCCAGCAAGTGCGCACCACTGGGCAAGTTCGCATCAACAACGCGGGCAGCGTGTTCACCGGCCCTGAGTTGCAGCTGCAGCTGGACACTTTTGAAGGCTTCTTCACCGAGCCGGTGTTTACGTTTTTAGGCGGCGGCAATGGCCGGGCGTCGCGCATCGACTTTATTGACAACAAGCGCATGGTCGCGCACCAGGCGAGTTACACCACTTGCGAGCGGGCCAATGAAGCGAGCTGGCAGCCGGCCTGGGTGCTGCGCGGCGAGCGCTTTTACTTTGACTTTGAGCAAGAGGTCGGGCAAGCGACCAAGCCGTCGTTGCAGTTCAAAGATGTGACCATCCTGGCTTGGCCGGGCACCGTGAGTTTTCCGCTGAGTGACAAGCGCAAGTCGGGCGTCTTGCCGCCCACGTTTGCGGTGGACACCTTGGGCGGCGTCAGCGTGACGGCACCTTACTACTTGGACATTGCGCCCAACCGCGACGCGACTTTCACGCCGACCTACATGACCAAGCGCGGCGTCGATCTCGCTGGCGAGTTCCGCTACCTGGAGCCGAGCTACCGGGGCACCGTGCGCGGTGATTATTTGCCTGCTGACCAACTGCGCCAGCGTGACCGCTGGTCGTATTCGCTGCAGCACACGGGCAATTACCGTTTGGCGCCGGCCCAGCAGCTGGGCTACAACATCAATTTCAACCGCGTCAGTGACGATGATTACTGGCGCGACTTTCCGCGCGTCAACCGCACGCTGACGCAGCGCCTGCTGCCCAGCGATGTGAACCTCGCCTGGAGCAGCGGCGATTTATCGACGGCTTTTCGCACCGTCAAGTGGCAGACCCTGCAGGACCTGAGTTCGCCTACGGCGCCGGTGCTGGTGCCGCCTTATGACCGATTGCCGCAACTCACGGCGCGTTATGCCCGCAACAACACACGGGTCGGTGCTTTTGGTGGCCTGGACTGGTCGCTGGATGGCGACTTCACCAGCTTTCACGCGCAGCGCAGCCTGACGGGCCAAGCCAACGCGGATCGTTTCGTCAGCCGCTTTCAGGTCAGCCGGCCCTGGGTCGGCGCTGCCGGCTACATCACGCCCAAGCTGCAGCTGCATGGCACGGCCTATCAGTTTGACGAGTCGGTGGCGGGACGCACATCGGCCACACGTTTTGTGCCGACCTTCAGCCTGGACAGCGGCCTGCAGTTCGAACGCTCTGCCAGTTTCTTTGGCAATGCCTTCACGCAGACGCTGGAGCCTCGGGCTTTTTATGTGCGCACGCCGTACCGCGCGCAAGGCTGGCTGCCCAATTACGACAGCGCAGAGAACAGTTTTAACTTCGCGACGATCTACAACGAGAACGCTTTCGTGGGCAACGACCGCATTGCCGACGCCAACCTGCTCACGCTGGGCGTCACCTCCCGCCTAATGGACCCGGACACAGGCGCCGAGACCGCGCGATTTGGGGTGGCGCAGCGTGTGCGCTTTGACGACCAGAAGGTGGCGCTCAAGGGTGAATCCACGACGGTTTCCGAACGCCTGAGCGACCTGCTGCTGGGCGCCACGATCAAATGGAACCCGCAGTGGGCGCTGGACGCCACCACGCAATACAACCCCAAGCTCGGCGAATCGGAGCGCACCACCCTCAGCGCCCGCTACAACCCCAGCAGCTACCGCGTCATCAGCGCCGGCTACAGGCGCCAGCGCGAACTCAGCCAGCAACTGGACATGGGCTGGCAATGGCCGATCAACGACCTCTGGGGTGACCGCGGGCAGGACCTGGGTCCTGGCCGAGGCCAGGGCGGGGGGCGCTGGTACAGCGTGGGCCGGCTCAACTACAGTCTGCAAGACCGCAAAATGGTCGACACGGTGATGGGCCTGGAGTACGACGGTTGCTGCTGGATCGGTCGGGTGGTGCTGCGGCGCTCGCAAACTGGCGCGGCCACCGCCAACACCCAAATCATGTTCCAACTCGAACTGGTGGGCTTCTCGCGCATTGGCAACAATCCCTTGGCTATCTTGCGCTCCAATGTGCCCCGTTACCAGAATCTGCGCGACCAGGTCAGCGCACCAAGCCGTTTTTCCAACTATGACTGAGCCTACCTACATGCCCCAACCTTCCCACCCCTTGGCCATCTGGTCGGCCTTGTCGGTGCTGGCCTTGCTGCTGGTTGGCTACGGCGGCCCGGCGCTTGCCCAGCCTAGCGCGGGGACATCTTCCGCGCCGGCCCAACTGCGCCAGGCTGACTTCATCGTGGCAGTGGTCAATTCCGAGCCGATCACCAACCAGGACGTGCTCGTGCGCCTGCAGCGTCTGGAGTCCCAGGCGGCCCGTCAGGGCAACACCCTTGCGCGCGAGCAATTGATTCGTGAGGTGCTGGAGCGGCTCATCCTGGAGCGGGCGCAGTTGCAGTTGGCCCGTCAGGCCGGCGTGCGATCCGACGATGCGGCGGTGGACCAGGCGATGGCCGACGTGGCCCGGCAAAATCAGCTGAGCGTGGAGGAACTGCAGCGCCGCCTGAGCGCTGATGGCATGACCTTGAGCCGGTTTCGCGAAGACCTTCGTGATGAGCTGACGCTGAACCGCTTGCGCGACCGCGAGGTGGACAGCCGCGTCAAGGTCAGCGAGCAGGAGATCGACCAGTTCCTGGCCGAGCAAAAAGCCGCTGTTGGTACTGGCCCGGTGAGCTTGCGCTTGGGGCATATCCTGGTGGCTGTGCCCGAAAACGCATCGCCCGAGCAGGTGGGCAAGCTGCAGTTGACAGCCCAAAGCATTGTGGAGCGCTTGCGCGCTGGGTCCGACTTTGCGTCCCTGGCACGCACCTTGTCGGACAGCCCGGAAAAAGAAGCTGGTGGCGACCTCGGTCTTCGCCCTGCCGACCGTTACCCGCCTTTGTTTGTGGATGCGACCCAAACTCAGCCAGTTGGCGCTCTTGTCGGCCCCTTGCGCAGTGGTGCGGGGTTTCACGTGCTCAAGGTGTTGGAGAAAAAGCAGGGCGATACTCCGGCGCTGGTCACCCAGACCCGCGCCCGCCACGTCTTGCTGCGTACCGGTCCTCGTTTGACCGAGAACGCGGCCCGCCAGCAGCTGGCGCAATTCAAGCGGCGCGTGGAAGCGGGTCAAGCTGACTTTGCCGCGCTTGCGCGTGAGTTCAGCGACGATGGTTCGGCCAAGCAAGGCGGAGATTTGGGCTGGGCCTCGCCGGGCATGTTCGTGCCCGAGTTCGAGCAGACCATGAACCGGCTCGCACCGGGTCAGATAGCCGATCCCTTGATCTCGCGCTTTGGCGTCCACCTGATCCAAGTGCTCGAGCGCAGGCAAATGGACATGTCCGAGCGCGAGCGTCGTGATGCCGCTAAAGCACAGGTGCGCGACAAGAAAGTAGAAGAAGCCTTGCAAACTTGGTTGCAGGATGTGCGCGGCAGAGCTTATGTCGAGTTCCGCGAGTCACCACAGTAATCCATGATGCCCCCACGCTTGTCGCTTCGCGTACTGCGCTGCTCCGGTAGGAGGTGTTCTTTCCCGCGCTGCGGCTCGTCAAAAAAGGCTTTATGAAACATGTCGCGCGCAAGCGTTTTGGCCAGCATTTCCTGACGGACCGCGGCATCATTGGTGCCATCGTCGATGCGATAGACCCCCGTGCCGGCCAGTTCATGGTCGAGATTGGACCTGGCTTGGCGGCCTTGACCCAGCCTTTGGTCGAGCGCTTAGGCCAGTTGACAGTCATCGAGCTGGACCGGGATTTGGCCAAGCAGTTGCGCTTGCATCCGCAGTTGCGCGTGGTCGAGTCCGACGTGTTGCGTGTGGACTTTCGCCAATTGGGCGAAGGCGGCGCGCAGGGCACGGCCAGCCCGGCGGACGAGCCAGGCACCAAGCTGCGGGTGGTCGGCAACCTGCCCTACAACATCTCCACGCCCATCCTCTTTCATTTGCTGGACGTGGTGGACGTGATTCAAGACCAGCACTTCATGCTGCAAAAGGAAGTGATCGACCGCATGGTGGCCCGACCCGCCACCAGCGACTACGGCCGCCTGAGCGTGATGCTGCAATGGCGCTACGCCATGGACAACGTGCTGTTTGTGCCGCCCACCAGCTTTGATCCGCCGCCCCGCGTGGACAGCGCCGTGGTGCGCATGGTGCCGCACGCCGAACCTGCGGCGCTGGACGTCGCGCGTTTGAGCGAGGTGGTGCAGGTGGCTTTCAGCCAGCGCCGCAAACTGCTGCGCCACACCTTGGGGCGGTTTCTGGAGGAACACGCGTTTGGGGGGCAGTTCGATGTTCAGCGCCGCGCCGAAGAAGTGCCGGTACACGAGTACGTGGCGCTGGTGCAAGAACTGATCGCCGAGGGCTGAGACTGGGGCTGTCGAGGGCGTCTAGGGCGTCGTGAAGCAATCGCCCCGCAAAGCAAAAAGCCCATCCGAAGATGGGCTTTTTTAGTAGCAAGCACGGCCTGTTCAGGCCGCACCAGGTATCAAGCTGCTGCCAGCCAGTACCCCGCGTTGAAAGGACTGCTCATGCGCAACGCCAGGGGCGACACGTCCACGAGCTTGTCGGTCGGCATCACTTCGCCGCCTTCTTCAACTGCTTGCAGGGCCTCATTCGCCCGATCCCCTTGGCCAATGTCTGGGGAGCGGGCTACAGAAAAGAATAGAAACATCTGAACGGTATCTTGCGATCCGCCCAGTAATCGGCTGCGTCTCGGAAGATGTCGAGCAGTTGCTCGCGTGCTTCCTTGTCGAATTTCGCATTGGCTGGAATCTGCTCCAGCACCACGATGAAGCCGGGCTGCGTGCCGGACTTGTGAACCAAGTCCGTCATGCAGTCGTACAGCGCATCAAAGTTCTTGCCGAAGTGCGCTGGGAAGGTGTACTGCGCCGCGATCATGTCCAGCACATCCTGCTTGCTCTGAGCGCTGCTCAGGTTGGCATACAGGAAGTGATGGCCCAGCTCGGTGGCTGCCTCTTGCAAGTCCGACACGCGAAACGCGCGAATAGACTGAACAATATTAGGTCTAACAGTACGAAGTGGTGTTTCCATCTTCGCGTCTCTTTCTAAAGTCAAAACAAAAAACTCGCGTCAACGACCTACTCGTCAACGAACAATCTGGCGAAAGCTGGCGTAGTGGTCTTCGGTGTAAAAGCAGGCATCGGGTTGCGCCGGAACTTGTCCGCCACACACGATGCGCTTTGCGCCTCGACTCGCCACACCCGGTGTCCTGACGGTGTATTCGCGGTAATACCCACTTGGCTTGAGCGGCAGAATGCGCTCACGATTGCCAAACACCGTGCCGTCCTTGTCATGCTTGAACGGCCCACCTTGGTAAATAAGGGTCAACACGTTTTGACCTTGGGGCGGCAGCTGAGCAGCCGGCACGGTCAAAACGGTTTTGTCGGTGGGCGCCGGGCTTTCCTTGGCGTTGACCGCTCCGGAACCGAGGGCGACCAGCGAGGCCAAGAACAAGCTTGCCAAAACGTAAAGCAAGCGCTGCCAAGTCATTCGCGCCAGGCCATCCCACTTTTGCATCATGAAATGTCCTTTTCACCAGAACACACGACCCACATTCTCCGATCAATCCCGTGCAATACGGGGTTAACCCTTAACTTTCAAGTGGACTAGTGTGACTCATGTGCACGAAAAATGCAAGGGCCTGCTGTCAAGGCAGGCTCTTGCGGTCGCCATAAACCCTTTTTGAGTTGGTGCTTGCTAACTCAGCAAGCCATGCTGCTCAAGCAGGTCAACGTGCCGCGTTGGCGTCTGCCACGGTCAGCGCGGTCATGTTCACAATTCGGCGAACTGTTGTGCTGGCTGTCAGGATGTGCACCGGTTTGGCCGCACCCAGCAGCACGGGGCCAATTGCAATGTTGCCGCCAGCCGCTGTCTTGAGCAGGTTGTAAGCAATGTTGGCGGCATCAATGTTTGGGAAAACCAGCAAATTGGCTTCGCCGCCCAGGGTGCTGTGGGGCATGACCTTCGCACGGGCCGTCGCGTCCAGCGCGGCGTCGCCATGCATTTCACCGTCCACTTCCAGCCAGGGGGCGGTTTCCCGCAGGATCGCCAGGGTGTCTCGCATCTTGCGCGCGCTTGGCAGGTCCGAGGTGCCAAAGTTGGAGTGCGACAGCAGGGCGGCTTTGGGTTTGAGTCCAAAACGCATCATTTCTTCGGCGGCCAGCGTCGTGATTTCGGCCAGTTGTTCTGCGGTCGGGTCGTAGTTGACGTGCGTGTCGACCAAGAACACTTGGCGATCCGGCAGCATCAGCGCGTTCATGCAGGCATAGGTATTGACGCCGCCACGTTTGCCGATGACCTGGTTCAAGTAATCCAGATGGATCGAGGTCGTGCCCCAGGTGCCGCAAATCAGGCCGTCCACGTCGCCTTTGTGCAGCAACATGCCGCCAATCAGCGTCAAACGCCGGCGCATTTCGATCTTGGCCATTTGCGCCGTGACGCCTTTGCGTTCCATCATGCGGTGGTAGGTTTGCCAAAAATCGCGGTAGCGGTGGTCTTGCTCCACGTTGACGATGTCGTAATCCAGCTCTTCGCGCAGGCGCAGACCGAACTTTTCAATGCGCTGGGCAATCACGGCGGGGCGACCGATCAGCGTGGGGCGGGCCAAGCCTTCGTCCACCACGATCTGGCAGGCGCGCAGCACGCGCTCTTCTTCACCTTCGGCATAGGCCACGCGTTTGCGGGCAGCGCCCTTGGCGGCGGCAAAAATCGGCTTCATCACCGTACCGGACGCGTACACAAAGCTTTGCAGGCGCTCGCGGTAAGCGTCCATGTCTTCAATGGGGCGCAAGGCCACGCCGCTGTCGGCGGCGGCTTTGGCTACGGCCGGCGCGATCTTCATCATCAAACGCGGGTCAAACGGCTTGGGAATCAGGTATTCCGGGCCAAATGCCAGCTTTTGACCGACGTAAGCGGCCGCCACCACTTCGCTCTGCTCGGCTTGGGCCAATTCGGCAATGGCGTGGACCGCCGCAATTTCCATCTCAATCGTGATGGTCGATGCCCCTGCGTCCAGCGCGCCGCGGAAGATGTACGGAAAGCACAGGACGTTGTTGACCTGGTTCGGATAATCGGTGCGGCCTGTCGCCATGATGGCGTCATCACGCACGCTTTTGACGTCTTCTGGCAGTATTTCAGGGTTGGGGTTGGCCAGCGCAAAAATCACCGGCCGCGCCGCCATCTTGGCGACCATGTCCTTTTTCAGCACGCCGCCGGCGGACAGGCCGAGGAAAACATCGGCGCCCTCAATCACTTCAGACAAGGTGCGCGCATTGGTTTTTTGCGCGAATTGGATCTTGTCTTCGTCCATCAGCTCGGTTCGGCCTTCATAGACCACGCCGGCCAAGTCCGTCACAAAGATGTTTTCTCGGGCGATACCCAGCTTGAGCAGCAGGTTCAGGCAAGCCAGGGCCGCCGCACCGGCGCCGGAGGTGACCAATTTGACTTGGCCGGGTTCCTTACCCGCTACCTTCAGCGCGTTCAGGACGGCGGCACCCACGGTGATCGCCGTGCCGTGCTGGTCGTCGTGAAAAACCGGGATCTTCATGCGCTTGCGCAGTTCGCGCTCCACGTAAAAGCAGTCCGGCGCCTTGATGTCTTCGAGGTTGATCGCGCCAAACGTGGGTTCGAGCGAGGCGATGATGTCCACCAGCTTGGCCGGGTCGGACTCGTTGATCTCAATGTCAAAAACGTCCACGCCTGCGAACTTCTTGAACAGGACGGCCTTGCCTTCCATCACTGGCTTGGACGCCAGCGGGCCAATGTTGCCCAGGCCCAGCACGGCCGTGCCGTTGGTGATGACGGCCACCAAGTTGCCGCGTGCGGTGTACTTGAAGGCGTTGTTCGGGTCTTTGACGATTTCTTCGCACGGGGCGGCCACGCCGGGCGTGTAGGCCAGTGCCAAGTCGCGCTGGTTGATCAATTGCTTGGTCGCGGCAATCGCCACCTTGCCGGGGGTAGGGTGCAGGTGGTAGTCCAGGGCAGCGCGGCGCAATTCGTCACGTTTTTCTTGTTGTTTGGCGTCCATGAAGTCTCCTCGGGGATGGCGGCCTGCGTACCGTCAGGGTGCTGTAAAGGTTGGGATTGTAGGGGTCGCCATTGCCCCCGGCGAAGCTCTAGCGGGTGCTTCGCTTTTGACTTTTTGACAAAGGCAGGAGCCCCCGCAGGGTCCGGGATCAGCGCGCCACGCCCAACAAGCTGTCCACCAGTTCGGGCTGCGCGCGCAGCTCGGCGGCGCTGCCGCTGTGGCTGACCATGCCGCGGTCCAAGACCAGCGCGCGGTCTGAAATCGCCAAGATGGCTTGCGGGTGCTGCTCCACGATGATGGCGCTCAAGCCCTCTTCGCGGGTGATGCGGCGAATCGCCTTGAGCAATTCCTCGACGATGATGGGCGCCAGGCCCTCTAGTGGTTCGTCCAACAGCAGCAATTTGGGGTTGAGTACCAGCGCGCGCCCTACGGCCAGCATCTGCTGCTCGCCGCCTGAGAGCTGCGTGCCCAAGTTGGTCTTGCGTTCGGCCAGGCGCGGAAACATCTCGTACACGCCGTCCGGCGTCCATTTGCCAAGGCGGGCCACGGCGGTCAGGTTTTCGTGCACGGTGAGCGACTTGAAGATGTTGCGCTCTTGCGGTACCCAGCCAATGCCGGCGGCAGCGCGCTCAAACGGCGCGAGCTTGTGCAAGGCCACGGCGCTGCTGCCCGCGCCCAGCATCATGCTGCCACCGTGTTGGCGCGTGGCGCCGGCCAAGGTGTTGATCAAGGTGGTTTTGCCGGTGCCGTTGCGGCCCAGCAGCGCCAGGGTTTCGCCTTGGTCCAGGCGCAGCGACACGTCTTGAATGACCACCGCCTCGCCGTAACCGGCGCTCAGATTTTCAATGCGCAGCAACTCAGCCATGGCTGGCCTCCTCGCCGTGGCCCAGGTACACCGCCTTGACCTGCGGGTCGTTGGCGATCTGCTCCGGGCTGCCTTCGGTCAACAAGGTGCCGTTGACCAGCACGGTCATGTAGTTGGCGAAACTGAAAACCAGGTCCATGTCGTGTTCAATCAGCAAAATAGAAACGTCGGCAGGCAAGGCCGCCACGGTTTGCAGCAACTCTTCACGTTCACCCGCTGGCACGCCGGCCACTGGCTCGTCGAGCAGCAGCACGCTGGGCTCGCAGGCCAGGGCAATCGCAATTTCCAGCAGTCGGCGTTTGCCGTAGGCCAATACGCGGGTGGGTTGGTCCATCACCTCGGTCAGGTGAAACTGCGCCAGCAAGGCTTCGCAGCGTGCGCTGACTTCAGCGCTGCGGCCCAGCGGCTGCCACCAGCGCGTGCCCAGCCCCAGGTGTTGCGAGACCGTCAGCGCCAGCGTTTGCAGCGGCGTGAGGCTGTCAAACAGCTGGTTGATCTGGAAGGTTCGCACCATGCCGCGCTTGACGCGTTCATGCGGCGCCAACTGCGTGATGTCCTGACCGTCCAGCACGATGCGCCCTTCGGTCGGTTGCAGCACGCCGGTCAGCAGATTGATCAGCGTGGTTTTGCCAGCGCCGTTCGGGCCGATCAGCGCATGGCGCGCGCCCTTTTTCAGGCTCAGCGTGACGTTGTTGGTGGCGGTGATGCCGCCAAAGCGCATCACCAAGTTCTGGGCTGACAGCACCACGGGTGCTTCTGCGTTCAAGGGGGTCGTGCTCATGACTGCACTCCTTGCTTGCGCGTGAACCAGATCCACGGCCGGATCAAACGGTCACGCCCCACCAGCACCAGCACCACCAAAAAGAGCCCAATCCAGAAAGTCCAGTACTGCGGCGTGATGGCCGACAGGGCGTCTTGCATCAGCTTGAACACCACCGCACCGGCCACGCCGCCATAGAGCCAGCCCGTACCGCCAATCACCAGGATCAGCATCACGTCGGCCGAGCGGTGAAATTCAAACAAGTCCAGGGAGGCAAAGCCAGTGGTCTGCGTCATCAGCGCACCCGCCGCGCCCGCCGCGGCCGCCGACAGCGTGTACACCGCCACCAGCCGCGCCGTGACCGGAACACCGATGGCCATGGCGCGCAGGCGGTTGTCACGAATGGCCATGAGCGTGGCACCAAAGGGCGAGTTCACCACCCGGCGCATCAGCAAAAACAGCAGCAGCAACACGGTGAGCGAGTAATACGCCGCGGTCTGCCCGCCCAGGTCAAACTCAAAGCGGCCCAGCACCGGCCCGGTCACCACGCCTTGCAGGCCGTCGGCACCGCCCGTCAGCCAGTCCAGCTTGTTGGCCAGCTCCATCAAGATCAGGCCCAGGCCCAGCGTGACCATCAGCCGCGTCAGGTCACTGCCGCGCAAGATGGTGGGCGAGGCCAGCAAACCCAATAACGCCCCTGCGCCAATGCCAACGGCCAAACCCACCAGCGGGTCGGGCATGACGTGCTTGGCAAACAGCGCGGCGGCATAGCCGCCCAAACCGAAAAAGGCTGCATGGCCCAGCGAGACGATGCCGGTGTAGCCCAGGATCAAATCCAGCGACACCGCAAACAGGCCGACGATGGCAATCTCATTGATGATCAGCGCATGGCTGGGCGACAGCACCGGCGAGGCAAAGGCCAGTGCCCAGGCCGCCAGCTCCCACCATTTGTAGCGGCTGGCACCCAGCAGCAGTTGTTGGGGATTCGTCATCATTTGCCTCCGCGCCGCACAAACAGGCCCTGCGGCCGCCAGATCAAAATCGCAATCATCAGGCTGTACACCACGAAAGCGCCCATCTTGGGTATGTAGTATTTGCCGGCCACATCGGCAATTCCCAGCAGCAGCGCGGCCAACAGCGGCCCGGTGATCGACGTGGTGCCGCCCACGGCCACCACGATCAGGAAATACACCATGAATTTGAGCGGGAAGCTCGGGTCGAGGCCCAGCACTTCTGCGCCCAAGGCACCGCCCAAGCCGGCCAGGCCCGAGCCCACGGCGAAGGTAGAGAGAAACACCACGTTCACATTGATGCCCAGGCCAGCGGCCACGCGCTGGTCGTCCACCGAGGCGCGCAGGCGGCTGCCAAAGCGGGTCTTAGCCAGGACGTATTGCAAGCCGATAGTGAGAGCCGCGCAAACCGCAATGATGAACAGCCGGTAGTGGCCCATGCCCAGCGTCCACGCGCCCGAGCCCAGCTCAGTGCGGCCTTTGAGCCATTCGGGCAGCTGCATGATCTGCTGCGTCGAGCCAATGAAATAGTCCACCGCCGCCACGGCCATGAAGACCAGGCCAATGGAAAACAGCACCTGGTCCAGATGCGGCTTGTGATACAGCGGCCTGTACAGCGTGCGTTCGAGCACGGCGCCCAACAAGGCCGAGCCGATAAACGCCAGCGGCAGGCACACCAAGAAAGGCAC
Source organism: Polaromonas sp. (assembly GCA_040400935.1). GTDB lineage: Bacteria > Pseudomonadota > Gammaproteobacteria > Burkholderiales > Burkholderiaceae_C > Polaromonas. The sequence goes on along the minus strand of JBBAPH010000014.1, from coordinate 5,826 downwards.
GCCCAGGCGCTGCATCAGGAGCACCGTGATGTAGCCGCCGACCATCGCAAAAGCCCCGTGCGCGAGGTTGATGAAGTTCATCAGCCCCATGGTCACGGCCAGGCCGACAGCCAGGATGAAAAGCAGCATGCCGTAGGCAACGCCGTCAAAAAGAATGGTCAGCATGGGGTCGTGGTGGGCAGATGAAACATCGGTGGCACAAAAAACAGGCTTTGAAAAAACGGCAAGCGCCCTGGGAAAAACTCAGGGCGCTTGCTGGGCTGACTCACGGGCTCAACGCCCGCAGCCGCAGGGCTTACTCGACTTACTTGGTCTTGCCGGGGTCTTTGACGTCTTTGATCACGTCAAATTCCACGTTGTACAGCTGGCCGTTTTTCTTTTCGACCTTGCGCAGGTAGATGTCTTGCACCACGTCGCGGGTTTGCGCGTCAATGAACATCTTGCCGCGTGGGCTTTCAAAGATCTGGCCTTTCATGGCTTCGAGCAAGGCGTCGCCGCCGCCCTGGCCTTTGGTGGCGCGCAGTGCTTCGTAAATCACGCGCATGCCGTCATAGCCGCCCACGGCCATGAAGTTCGGGCGCAGGCCTTTGTTAGCTTTTTCAAAGGCTTCGACAAACTTCTTGTTCATGGCCGAAGGGTGGGCCGCCGAGTAGTGGTGCGAAGTGACCACGCCCAGGGCGCCGTCGCCCATGTCGTTGAGCTGGTCGTCGTCGGTCACGTCGCCGGTGCCGATCAGCTTGATGCCGGCTTTGTCCATGCCGCGCTCCAGGAACTGCTTCATCACCGCTGCGCCCGCGCCGGACGGCACAAACACAAACAGGGCGTCAGGCTTGATGTCGCGCACTTTTTGCAGGAAAGGCGCGAAGTCCGGGTTGCGCATGGGCACGCGCAACGACTCCACCACCGTGCCGCCGTTAAACGTCAGGCGGTCTTTGAAAAACTTTTCTGCGTCCAGGCCTGGGCCGTAGTCAGATACCAGGGTCACGATCTTTTTCAGGCCGTTCTTGGGTGCCCAGTCAGCCAGCGCGACCGAGGCTTGCGGCAGCGTGAAGCTGGTGCGCACGATGTAGGGCGAAGCTTGCGTGATGCTCGACGTTGCCGCGGCCATCACCACTTGCGGGGTCTTGGACTGCGTGGCGATCGGTGCGGTGGCCAGGGCCGACGGCGTGATGCCAAAGCCGGCCAGCACGTTGACCTTGTCGTTGACCACCAACTCTTGCGCCAGGCGGCGGGTGGCGTCGGGCAGCGAGGTGTCGTCTTTGACGATCAGCTGGATTTTCTTGCCGGCGACGGTGTCGCCGTTTTGCGCCATGTACAGGCGGGCAGCGGCTTCGATCTGGCGGCCGGTGGTGGCCTGCTGGCCGGTCATCGGCAAGATCAGGCCGATCTTGAAGGTGTTGTCTTGGGCCATGGCCGGCACGGCAGCCAAGGTGGCCAGAGCGGCGAGGGTGACCGCGTTGAAATTGCGTCTTTGCATGTTGTCTCCTGAGTTTTCAAAAAAGCTAATTGTGAATCGTTAGGCCTCTAGGCCGTTACCGTCCGAGTTCGCCCCAGTTTGTATCCGATTTTGCGGGGCTTTCAGGGGAGGGTTTTATCCGTGGTGTCAGCGGTCTGGCCGGAAAGCCGAGTCCAGCGTGACCGAGCCGACCACGCGCGAGACGCAAACGCACATCCGCGCGTTCTCGCCTTTCTCGTGCTCGCTCAAGAACACGTCGCGGTGGTCAATCTCGCCGTCCAGCGCCAGCACGTCCAGCGCGCACAGGCCGCATTCGCCGCGCCGGCAGTCATACACCGCGTCCACCCCGGCCATTTCGAGCGCGTCCAGCAAGCTGCAATCACTGGGCACCATGATGTCCAGGCCGTGGCGCGGCACCTGCACGCGAAAGGTCTGCGGCGCCAAGCGGCCGCTGCTGCCGAAGGTCTCATAGCGCAAATCGGCGGCGGGGCGACCGGCGTCGGCCCAGGCGCGGCGTGCCGCGTCGAGCAGTGGCACCGGGCCGCACAGGTAGAGCTGCCCGCCCGCAGGCAAGGCGGCGATTTCGGCGGCCAAGTCAATCGGCGCGGCCACGGCCGTGTGCAGGCGCTCGCCCAGCGCGGCTTTCAGCTGCGGCAAAAAAGCCAGCTCGTCGGCGCTGCGCACGCCGTACACCATGCGCACCGATTGGCCGGTGCTGGCGCTGCGCGCCGCCAAGGCCTGGGCCATCAGCACCAGCGGCGTGATGCCAATGCCGCCAGCCAGCAGCAAATAAGCCGGCGCGTTGAAGTCCAGCGGGAAATGGTTTTGCGGCTCGCGCACTTGCAGCCGGTCGCCCGCGGCCAAGCGCCACATGGCCAGAGACCCGCCCTGGCCTTGGTCCAGCCGCTTGACGGCAAACCGCAGCGTTTGCCCGTCTGGCGCGCCGACCAGGGAATAAGAGCGGGTTTGCGGCCGGCCCTTGACCAGCAGCTGTACCTGCAGGTGGCTGCCCGGCTCGTATAAGGCCACGCCGTTAAGAGGGCGCACGCAAAACTCGCGCACAGTGGGGGTCAGGTCTTGGGTGGACTCGACCACGGCGTCCAGCCAGTTCGGGTTGCTTTTCATGTCGGAGTTTTCAAAAATCAGTCCCGCTTGCGGATCAGCCGCACGCCGGGCAATTGGTCCATGCTGTGGCTGGCCACGGCGGCGCGCAGGTTGCGCTGCGCCAAGCGCGAATGCTCACGCATGATGGCTTCGGCCCGCGCGCCCTCACCGGCAGTGATCGCGTCCAGCACCTGGCGGTGCTGGTCTTGCGCCACGACCAGCATGTCGCGTGCGCCGGGTGAGCTGGTCTGCACCACCACAAAGCCCGAGGCCGAGGCAAATGGCAGGCTGGCCACGCGCTCCAGCTCCTTGGCAATCACGGCGCTGCCGGCCATTTCGCTGAGCAGGGCATGAAAGCGCTCGTTCAGCCGCACGTAGGCGGAAAAAGAATCATCGTCCAGCGCACTTTGGCGCAGCACGGCGTCGATCTGGTCCAGGCATTCCCGGGCCTCGCCCAGCACCACGGCTGGCGCTTTGCGCTCGGCGGCCAGCCGGGCCGACAGGCCTTCAATCGTGCCGCGCAGCTCAATGGCTTCTGAAATATCGCGCTCGGAAAACGTGCGCACCGCGTAGCCGCCGTTGGGCAGGGCATCTAACAAGCCTTCTTGTTCCAGGCGCATCAGCGCGGCGCGAATCGGCGTGCGCGAGACGCCAAGCTTTTCCACAATCGCCAGCTCAGCAATGCGGGTGCCGCCGGCCAGCTCACCCGCCAAGATCATTTCGCGCAGCTGCAGCTGGGCCCGCACCTGGGCGCTGTCTTGCGGGGCGCTCGCTGCCCTCGTGTTGGTGGCCGGGCTCATGCGGCCCGCCGGATCGGAATGACCGGCGAAGGGGGTTGTTCTTGCGCCACCATCTTGTCGATCAGCTTGCGCGCCCACATCGAGCCGGCGTCGATGTTGAGGTTGTAAAAGCGGTGGTCGGGGTGTTCGTCAATCGCTACTTGCTGCGCTTCCAGGATCAGCTCGTCCTCCCGGAAGATGCCGGCCACGCCTTCGCGCAGCTGGTGCGTCAGGCGCTGCTCGCCCAGCAGGTAGTTGCGGGCGAAAGCCCAAAAATAGTGGCAGGTGCCGTCGGTCTCGGGCGTCACCGTGTTGAGCACCTGGCCGTTCACGCCTTTGCTGCGGTCGCCGGGATGGCCGTCTTTGGGCGGCGCGCCGGAGCCGGCTTCGGCCACGCCCACGTCGATGTTCACCGTGCAAGGCGCCTCGAACTTGATGATCTGCCAGCGGTCGACCTTGCCGCGGTAGCCTCTAGCTTGCTCGATTTGCCCGACCCAAAACGGGGGCGCGTCGATGTTTTCCATCCAGCGCGTCACGGTCGCGGTGCGGTCGCCGTGCGTGGCCACGAAGGGCGCTTCGGCCACGGCGCGCTGGCCAATGCTGGAGCCGTGCACAAAGGTTTCGTGCGTGAGGTCCATCAGGTTGTCCACCACCAAGCGGTAGTCGCATTTCACGGTGATCAGCTTGCCATCGCCAGCCCATTCGGGGTCGTCGTTCCAATGCATGTCGGGCACCAGCGCCGGGTCGGCCTTGGCCGGGTCGCCGGGCCAGATCCAGACAAAGCGGTGCTTTTCCACCACCGGGTACGAGCGCACGCAGGCCGAGGGGTTGATGGTCTCCTGGCTGGGCATGTGGGTGCAGCGGCCCTGCGCGTTGTAAATCAGGCCGTGATAACCGCAAGTGACTTCGTCGCCTTGCAGCGAGCCCATCGACAGCGGCAGCAGCCTGTGCCAGCAAGCGTCTTCCAAAATCGCAACTTGCCCGTCGGTCTTGCGGAACATCACGACTTTTTGGTTGCAAATCGTTCGGGGCAAGAGCTTGTTGACCACCTCGACGTCATAGGCGGCGGCGTACCAGGCGTTCAACGGAAAGGCGGGTGTGGCGGATTTCATGGATACGGATTGTATACATCGCCGCTTAAAAATCAAGCAGATCAGGGGGTTGAAAGTGCTTTTTAAGGGTTTGTACGGATCTCCTTGTATTCAGTGAAGAGCTCTAAAGCGGGGATAACATCGGCGCTTCGCCCTTGCCTTTCATTTTTCAACCGCCTTGGAGACACGATGACCGCTCGCCTTCCCGCCCGCTACGACCACGTCGGCAGTTTTTTGCGCCCCGCCTATTTGCTGGAAGCGCGTGAGCAAAAAGCCAAGGGCCAGATCACGCCCGAACAGCTGCGGGCTGTGGAAGACCGTGCGATCACGGAGATCGTGAAGTTCCAGGAAGACGTGGGCCTGAAAAGCATCACCGACGGCGAGTTCCGCCGTACTTACTTTCACACCGACTTTCTGGAGCAGCTCGGCGGCGTGAGCACCGAAAGCCCAGTGGCGGTGGTCAAGGCCGACGGCACGCGCGAGTTGGCGCCCTCGGCTATTCGCGTGGTCGGCAAGGTGCAGCACGTGAAAGACATACAACTGGCTGACTTTCAATATTTGAAGAGCCAAATCAGCGCCGGCAGCACGGCCAAGGTGACCATTCCTTCGCCGACCATGCTGCACTTTCGCGGTGGCCGCGCTGGCATCAGCCGCGAGGCTTATCCGGAGCTCGACCCAGCTTTTTATGACGATGTGGCCAAGGCCTATGGTGATGAGTTGCGAAGCCTGGCCGCTGCCGGTTGCAACTATGTGCAGATGGACGACACCAACCTGGCCTATTTGTGCGACGAAAAAATGCGTGAAGCCGCCCGCCAACGCGGTGACGACCCCAATGAGTTGCCGCACCGTTATGCCCAGTTCGTCAACAAGGTGGTGGCCCAAAAGCCCGCCGGCATGCTGCTTTCCATGCACCTGTGCCGCGGCAATTTCCGCAGCACGCACGCCGCTGCGGGCAATTACGAGCCGGTGGCTGAGGCGCTGCTCAAGGAAATGGACTTGGATGCGTATTTCCTGGAGTACGACGATAGCCGCAGTGGTGACTTCAAGCCACTTCGCTACCTGCCCAAGGGCAAGATCGTGGTGCTGGGTTTGGTGACGACCAAGGTCGGCGAGATGGAAAGCAAGGACGACCTCAAGCGTCGCATCGACGACGCTGCTCGTTACGCGCCGCTGGAGCAGCTGGCCTTGTCACCGCAGTGCGGCTTTTCCAGCACGGTCCACGGCAACAACATTGCGGTGCAAGCGCAGCGCGACAAGCTGCGGCTTGTGGTGGAGACGGCGCAAGAGGTCTGGGGCTCTCTCTAATTCTCCCTGGGGTTGGGGAGGGGTCGGGATCGGGAGCGGGGTCGGGGTCGGGGTCGGGGTCGGGGTCGGGGTCGGGGTCGGGGTCGGGGTC
>JBBAPH010000013.1:33032-96203 GCA_040400935.1 Polaromonas sp. | reverse complement strand
GGCGCTACGTCCGAAAGCCGCGCCCACCGGGCAGGCCCGGGCCTCATGTCGCTTCGCTCCGAAATCGGCCCAAGCCTGCCCGGTGGGCGCGGCTTTATCTTTTTGGTTTGTGAGGCTGTCGTTTTTTGACTGCCTGATGCGTGGAGTAGGGCCGCTTGGTCGACGCACACACCTGCAAAAAAGCCGTCCGGAAAGTAAAAAAGCCGTTGATCACTCAACGGCTTTTCTACTTTGGCTGTTATTGGTGCCCAGGAGAGAACTCGAATCTCCACATCTTGCGATACACGGACCTGAACCGTGCGCGTCTACCAATTCCGCCACCTGGGCACATCAAGCAGTGTAACATTGACCGAGCGGTTTTTTCGGCGAGCTGTCGAATTTTTTCATCGCCAGGCGGGCCGTTGCGCTGTCACCGAGTCCGCTTATATTGCCAAGGTGTGCAGCGTGTTTACCGCCAACCTTTGACGCCACCTCGCGCGTCTTTTCAACTTGAACATCTCACGAAAGAGATTCCTTATTAAAACAACTCACCAACACGCGAGCCCCGCTTCAGGTCTTCTGGCTGAATTCGAGGGTACTGTGGCCGGCCACCGCGATGGCCATGGTTTTGTGCAGCGCGACGACGGCGAGCCGGACATTTACTTGCCGCCCAACGAGATGCGCGCCGTATTGCACAAGGACCGCGTCAAAGCCCGTATCGTGCGCTACGACCGCAAGAGTCGGCCCGAAGGCCGCGTCACCGAAATTCTGGAGCGCTCGCCCAACCCCATCATTGGCCGTCTGCTGCAGGAAAGCGGTGTCTGGCTGGTGGCCCCTGAAGACAAGCGCTACGGCCAAGACGTGCTGATTCCCAAGGGCGCCACGGGCACCGCCAAGTCGGGCCAGGTGGTGGTGGTGGAGCTTACCGAGCCGCCCGCGCTGTTCGGCCAACCGGTGGGGCGGGTCAAGGAAGTGCTGGGTGAGATTGACGACCCGGGCATGGAGATTGAAATCGCCGTGCGCAAGTACGGTGTGCCGCATGAGTTCAGCGACCAGGCCTTGGCGCTGGCGCGGGCCTTGCCCGATGGCGTGCGGCCGCAAGACAAGCTCGGCCGCATTGACCTGACCGATGTGCCGCTGGTCACGATCGACGGCGAAGACGCCAGGGACTTTGACGACGCGGTGTATTGCGAGCCGGCCAAGGTCGGGCGCGGCAAGGGCTGGCGCCTGTTGGTCGCCATTGCCGATGTGAGCCACTACGTGGAGACCGGCAGCGCCATTGACGTGGACGCTTACGACCGCGCTACCAGCGTGTATTTCCCTCGCCGCGTGATTCCCATGCTGCCCGAAAAGCTGTCCAACGGCTTGTGCTCGCTCAACCCGAACGTTGAGCGCCTGTGCATGGTTTGCGACATGCTGGTTAACGCCAAGGGCGAAGTCCACGCCTACCAGTTTTACCCGGCTGTGATGTTCAGCCATGCGCGCTTCACCTATACCGAAGTGGCCGCTATATTGGCCAATACGCGCGGGCCGGAAGCTGCACAGCGCAAGGCACTGGTGCCGCATTTGCTGGACCTGGCTGACGTGTACCAAGCCTTGCTCAAAGAGCGCGGTGTGCGCGGTGCGGTGGATTTTGAAACCACCGAAACCCAGATCGTTTGCGACGAAGCCGGACGCATTGAAAAAATCGTGCCGCGTACGCGCAATGTCGCGCACCGCTTGATTGAAGAAGCCATGCTGGCGGCCAACGTCTGCTCGGCCGACTACATCGCCCAAAGCAAACACGTGGGCCTCTTTCGCGTGCACGAAGGCCCGACGCCCGAGAAGAAAGACATGCTGCGCAACTACCTCAAGGCCATCGGCCTGGGGTTGACCATCAGCGACGACCCGGCGCCTGGCGAGTTCCAGCAAATTGCCAATGCGACCAAGGATCGCCCGGACGCGCAGCAGATCCATTCCATGCTGCTGCGTTCCATGCAGCAGGCGATCTATACGCCCATGAACAGCGGCCACTTTGGCCTGGCTTATGAGGCTTACACGCACTTCACCAGCCCGATCCGCCGTTACCCGGACTTGCTGGTGCACCGCGTCATCAAAGCCATCCTGACGCAAAGCAAATACCAGTTGCCCACCCTGCCCACCCCGGGTGAGGCCGAAGCCAAGCTGTCCAAGCGGCTGGCCTTGCGCGTCAAGGAGCCGGAGGCAAAACCCAAGAAGCCCACGGTGGACCAGCTCGCCTGGATGGCCGCTGGCCTGCATTGCAGCGCCAACGAACGCCGTGCCGACGAGGCCAGCCGCGACGTGGAAGCCTGGCTCAAGTGCAAGTACATGCGCGAGCACCTGGGCGAGGAGTTTGGCGGGGTGGTCACGGCCGCGATGGGCTTTGGCATTTTTGTCACGCTCGACGCGATGTATGTCGAAGGCATGGTCCACATCACCGAGCTGGGCGGCGAGTACTTCCGCTTTGACGAAGCGCGCCAAGAGCTGCGCGGGGAACGCACCGGCATGCGTTATGCCATTGGCACGCGGGTGCGGGTGCAGGTCAGCCGGGTGGATTTGGACGGGCGAAAAATCGACTTCCGGCTGATCCGCGAAGGCGAAGAGCTGCTGAGCCGAGCCATGAAAGACAAGGGCGACACAGGCGCTGAAAGCAGCAGCCGCAAAGCGGGCGACAAGCGCGCTGGTAAACGCTCGGGCAAGGGCGAGGCCAGAGAAGGTCGACATAGTGCGCCGGCTTCGGACGCGCCCGTCAGTCGCTCGCCCATTCAGGCATTAAAGGCAGCCGTTAAAAAGTCCGTCGCCAGCCTGAGCCGCAAGCAAGGCAAGAAGCCCAGGCGCTGAGCATGCTGATGCGCCTCTTGGGCTTTGTGCTCGAAACCCTTTTTGTGCTGCTGATAGGCGCGGCCCTGGTGCGCGGCTACATGAATGGCTTGCGCGTGAACATGCAGGTCCAACCCGGCGTGTTCGTGATGGCCCTGACGAACTGGCTGGTCAAGCCGCTTCGACGCTGGTTGCCGCAAGCCCTGTTGCGCGCTCGGCTGGACTGGGCGAGTTACCTGTCGGCTCTGCTACTGGCTGTGCTCTATGCGGTGCTATGGGGCGGCTTGATGGGGTTGGCCTTCGACGCCAGCATGGGCGTGTTGGCGCTCAAACTTCTCGCACGGGTGGCCCTGCAAACCGCCAGCTTGCTGGTGCTGGCTTGGGTGGTCCTGTCATGGGTGCAGCCCGGCTCCCCCACTTGCTACTTGCTGGGCAGGCTGGTGGAGCCTGGGGTGCAGCCGCTGCGCAAGATCGTGCCGGTGATTGGCGGCGTGGACCTGTCGCCCATGGTCTTGTTGCTGCTCTTGCAAGCCGGCTTGATGTTGCTGGGCTGAAGCGGCTGCACGCTTCAGTCAAAGCCTTGCGCCAGCTGCGAGGCCGTCAAGTTCACACCGGGGCGGTTGATGGCCCACTGGTCGGCCCGGGCGCCATGCCTGAACACCGCGTGCCGTGCCGCTGCCCAGGCATCCTGCCCCGTCGCGAGGTGCGCCCCGACCATCCCAGCCAGCACATCGCCGGTGCCGGCCGTGGCTAACAGCGCGTTGCCAGTCAGGTTGACCAGCGGTGTTTGATGGGGGCTGGCGATGATGCTGCCCGAACCCTTGAGCACGACCACGCAGGCAAATCTGTCCGCCAATGTTTGCGCGATTTCTAAGCGGTTGGTTTGCACGTCCCGCGCGCTGCAGCCCATCAGGCGCGCCGCTTCGAGCGGGTGGGGCGCCAGGACCGTAGGCTGCCCCCGGCGTTGGCGGGCGTGCAGCAGGGTTTGCAAGCTGCTGTCCAGGGCAATGGCATTGAGCGCGTCGGCGTCCAGCACGGCGCGTGCGGCGGTGGACAGCAAGCGGGGCAAGACTTCTTGCACTGCGGCCCCGGCGCCGCAACCGCAGACCACCGTCATGGCCCGGAAGTCCAGGGCCTCGGGCTGGCGAAACATCAACTCGGGCTGCATCGGGTCCAGCTTCACATCGGCATCGCCCAGCAAGCTCACAAACACCCGGCCCGCACCGCCATGCAGGGCCGCTCGGGCAGCGAGCAGGGCGGCGCCCATCATGTGCGTGCCCGAGGATTTGGCCTGCAAACCGCCAACAACCGCTACGTCACCAAAGCTGCCTTTGTGGCTGGCATGTGGGGCGCTGCTTCGGCCTTTGTTTGCCGCGTCGTCCGTGTTGGTCCAGGCGCTTGGCACCAGCTCAGCGGGAGGCGTTACGCCTAAGTCATCGAACCAGACCCCACCCGCCTGATCGCGGCCGGCTGCTGTGAACAGCCCCGGCTTGAGGGTCAGCAAACTCAGGGTGTGCCGATTCGCGCCAGCCTGCCGAGGCGGTTCCGAGAAATGCCCCGTGTCGGCGTTCAGGCCGGTGGGCAAGTCGATGCACAAGACGCTTTGGCCGCTGGCCTGCATGTGGTCCAGCCATCGGCGGATGAGCGCGCTGCCCGGTCGGTCGGCCTTCAAGTCGCCGCCCAGCCCGAGCAGGGCGTCAATGCAGAAGTCAAAGTTTGGCGGCACCTCCAAGCTGGGCTCAATGCCCGCTTGTCGCAAGCGGGCCAGCGACTGGGCGGCGTCCTGGGGCAGCCGGGCTTCAGGTTCAGCTGCGCCGGTCCAGCTCACGCTGACACGCTTGCCCAGCCGGCGCAATTGCAGGGCCGCTTCAAAACCATCACCGCCGTTGTTGCCGGGACCGCAAGCCAACCAGATGTGTTGTGCGTGCGGCGCCAAGGCCAGCACGAGTCGGGCGGTGGCCAGCCCCGCACGCTGCATCAAGGTGTGCGTTGGCAAACCGGCTTGGGTGCGCTGCTCCAACAGACGAGTAGCTGCCACGCTGTAAAGCGCGTGGCGGCTGGCGGTGGTGACGAGGATCATGCGGGCATTGTGGTCTGACCGGCCCGCGCTCGGAGCTCGGCCGCGCGCCTTTATCCCAGCTTCTGCAAGCGCAAGGCTTGTTCCACCTGCAGCGCCAAATCCAGCACGGCATCGTCGTGCAGCGCACCGTGCCAGAGCATCAGGCCAACGGGCAACTGACCTTGGGTCTGGCAGGGCACGGAGATGGCGCAGCCGTCTAGCAAGTTGACGATGGCCGTGTTGCGCAGCAGCAGTCCGTTGACGCGGAAGAACTCGGCGTCGTCGTCTTGGACGCTGTCAATGCTTGGCGCCACGATCGGCACCGTCGGGGACAGCACGGCGTCGAACGGCGCCAGAGCTTGCGCCATGCGCGCTATCCATTGGTTTCGCTCGGCTACCAGGCGTACGTAGTCGGCCGCGCTCATCGTCGCGCCGCGCAAGATGCGGGTGGCAACGCGCGGGTCGTAGTCGGCTTGTCGGGCCTTGATCAGCTTTTCATGCCATGCGTAACTCTCGGCCGCAGAAAATCCGCCGGTGGCATTGAACTGGTTGACTTCAGCGACCTCGTTCAATTGCACGTCTTCAATGTGCGCGCCAGCGTCGCGCAGCACTTTGAGGCTGTGCTCGAAGGCGCTGGCCACCGTGCTGTCCATGTTGCCCAGCATGTCGCCACGTGCAACCGCCAAACGGCAGGCCGACAAAGGTTTTCCGGCCAGCGTGACGCGGCGATTGGCCAAGATTTCATGCACGGTCACGGCGTCGCGCACCGAGCGGGTGAGGGCGGCGACGGTATCCAAGGTGGTGGACAGGGGCAGGGCGCCGGTAGTGGGCACCAGCCGCGCCGTGCTTTTAAAGCCAACCAGACCACACAGCGCCGCCGGAATACGGATAGAGCCGCCCGTGTCCGAGCCCAGGCCGACCACCGCCGCACCGGTGGCCACACTGACGGCCGCGCCCGAGGACGATCCGCCGGGAACGCGCGGTGTTTGCGTATCGGCCGGATTGACCGGCGTGCCGTAGTGCGGGTTGGTGCCGACGCCCGAGAATGCGAATTCGACCATGTTCGTGCGGCCAGCGATCAGGCCACCGGCGGCGCGCAGGCGCGCCACGGCTGGGCTGTCCACCATGGCGGGGGCCGCGCCAGCCAGCACTTTGGAGCCAGCCCAGGTGGCTTGGCCAGCGACGTCGAACAAGTCCTTGACCGAGACCGGTAAACCGGCCAGTGGTGAGACGGCAGACGGTCGACCTGCAGCCGCGTGAGCCATGGCTTCTTCCAGGGCCGCTACAGGACTGTGCACATAAGTGTGGCGATTGGCCGGACTTTGGCTGGCGGCCAGGGGAACACCCAGCAACTCCTTCAAGCTGGTTTGGCCACTGCCAAGGGCATGGCGCTGGTCGTGAAGGTCTTGCGGCATGGGACTCCGGGTCAATTGAGGTGAAGCGAACAGGCCGGAGGCCGCGATTTGGGTGCATTTCACACGGCCGGTGGGTTATGGCGGCCTATCCCAAGGTGCTATACTCGACGGGTTTTGTGAATAGCGCCACCTATGTGGGCGGCGCAGCATGAAACTAATCGCAAATCAGCCACTCAAGGTGTCGCTTTCGGAAATAAGTCCGGGCGATAAGCGCTGATTTTAGACACAACCTTTGGAGTTATTCATGTCCACCACCATGCGCGAAATGCTGGAAGCCGGCGTCCACTTTGGTCACCAAACCCGCTTCTGGAACCCCAAGATGGCCCCGTACATCTTCGGCCATCGCAACCGTATTCACATCATCAACCTGGAAAAGTCGCTGCCGATGTTCCAGGATGCGGCCAAGTTTGCACGCCAGTTGGCTGCCAACCGCGGCACGATCTTGATGGTCGGCACCAAGCGCCAAGCACGCGAAATCGTCGCCGCTGAAGCCCAGCGCGCTGGCGTGCCTTATGTCGACCAGCGTTGGTTGGGCGGCATGTTGACCAACTTCAAGACGGTCAAGACATCGATCAAGCGTCTGAAAGAAATGAAGGCCCAGCAAGAAGCCGGTCTGGACACCATCAGCAAGAAAGAGCAACTCACCTTCAAGCGTGAGATCGAGAAGCTGGAAAAAGACATCGGCGGCATCCAGGACATGGCTGCGCTGCCAGATGCGATCTTCGTGATCGACGTCGGTTTCCACAAAATCGCTGTGGCTGAAGCGCAAAAGCTGGGCATCCCCCTGATCGGTGTGGTGGACTCCAACCACTCGCCTATCGGCATCGACTACGTGATCCCTGGCAACGACGACTCGTCCAAGGCCGTGACTTTGTACGCCCGCGGTATTGCTGACGCGATCCTCGAAGGCCGTGCCAGCGCTGGTGCCGACATGGTCAAGGCCGTGGCTGCCAAGAGCGAAGACGAATTCGTGGAAGTGTCTGCAGCCTGATAGCTGCGGCCTAGCGCCACGCGGAAAAGGGGCTCGCGTAGCCCCTTTTTCACAAGCAAATTCGCTGGAGCCCTGGTCACTCAGGGCCAGCAAAAGCCCCCAATTTAAGCAAGCTACCCAGGAGATTTGAAAATGGCAATTACCGCAAGCATGGTCGCCGAACTGCGCGCCAAGACCGACGCCCCCATGATGGAATGCAAAAAGGCTTTGACCGAAGCCGAAGGCAACATGGACAAAGCCGAAGAGTTGCTGCGCGTCAAGCTCGGTAACAAGGCGGGCAAAGCCGCTTCCCGTATCACCGCCGAAGGCGTGGTCGCCACGCACATGGCCGGCGGCATTGGCGCCTTGGTCGAGATCAACTGCGAAACCGACTTCGTGACCAAGAACGACAGCTTCTTGGCCCTGGTCAAGGCTGTGGCCGAAGGCATCGTCCAGCACAACCCGGCCGACGTGGCTGCCGTGGGCGCCATGCCTTTTTCGCTGGACGGCTTTGGCCCGACCGTGGAAGACGTGCGCAAAGGCCTGATCGGCAAGATCGGCGAGAACATGAGCGTGCGCCGCTTCAAGCGTTTTGAAGGCAGCAAGCTGGCCTCCTATTTGCACGGCACCCGCATTGGTGTGGTGGTTGAATTTGAAGGCGACGAAGTCGCTGCCAAAGACGTCGCCATGCACGTGGCCGCCATGAAGCCTGTCGCGCTGTCCAGCGCTGACGTGCCAGCCGAACTGGTTGCCAAAGAGCGTTCGGTGGCTGCCGCCAAGGCCGCTGAAGACGCCGCCAAGGCCCAGGCCGAAGGCAAGGCACCTCAGTCGCCGGAAATCGTCGCCAAGCGCATCGACGGCGGTGTGCAAAAGTACCTCAAAGAAGTCAGCTTGTTCAACCAGACTTTCGTCAAGAACGACAAGCAGACGGTTGAGCAAATGCTCAAGGAAAAGGCTACGACCGTCAAAGCGTTCACCATGTACGTGGTGGGCGAGGGCATTGAGAAGAAGGTGGACGATTTTGCTGCCGAGGTGGCTGCCCAGGTGGCTGCCGCTAAGGCCGCTTGAGCTTCTTACTGGACTTCTCGCCGCTAAACTTCATCAGCAACTTTGGAGGACTCCATGCCAGCTTACAAGCGAATATTGCTCAAACTGTCTGGTGAGGCCCTCATGGGTGATGATGCCTTTGGCATCAACCGCGCCACCATTGTTCGCATGGTCGAGGAGATCGCCGAGATCACCCGGCTGGGCGTGCAGGTGGCGGTGGTCATCGGCGGCGGCAATATTTTTCGCGGTGTGGCGGGCGGCTCGGTCGGTATGGACCGGGCCACTGCCGACTACATGGGCATGTTGGCCACCGTCATGAACGCGCTGGCCCTGGGTGACACCATGGACAAAGCCGGGCTGACGCCGCGCGTGATGTCCGCCATTGGTATTGAGCGCATTGTCGAGCCCTATGTTCGCCCCAAGGCCTTGCAGTACCTCGAAGAGGGCAAGGTCGTTATTTTTGCGGCGGGCACGGGCAATCCGTTTTTCACGACTGACACGGCGGCTGCTTTGCGCGGCGCGGAGATCGGCGCGGAAATCGTGCTCAAAGCCACCAAGGTCGATGGCGTCTACAGCGCCGATCCCAAGAAGGACCCTCACGCCACGCGCTACGCCACCATCACCTTCGACGAAGCGATGGGACGCAACCTGGAAGTCATGGACGCCACGGCCTTTGCCTTGTGCCGTGACCAGAAACTGCCGCTCAAGGTTTTCAGCATCTTCAAGAACGGCGCGCTGCGCCGCGTGGTGATGGGTGAAGACGAAGGCACGCTGGTGCACGTCTGAGCACTGAGCCAATTCTTCACACCTCCTCTTTATTGTTTTATCCGGAGCCTCATTCATGAGCATTGCCGACACCAAGCAAAACGCAGAGCAGAAGATGCAGCAATCGCTGGAGTCCTTCAAGCATGGCCTGACCAAAATCCGTACGGGCCGGGCCAACCCTGGCCTGTTGGACACCGTGATGGTGGACTACTACGGCTCCATGGTGCCGATCAGCCAGGTGGCCAACGTGTCCTTGCTGGACGCCCGCACCATCAGCGTCGCGCCTTGGGAAAAAGGTATGGGCCAGAAGATCGAGAAAGCCATTCGCGACTCCGACCTGGGCCTGAACCCCGCTGCCCAAGGCGACCTGATCCGTGTGCCGATGCCCGCCATGACCGAAGAGCGCCGCAAGGAACTCACCAAGGTGGTCAAGGGCGAGGGCGAGCATGCCAAGGTGGCGATTCGCAACTTGCGTCGCGACGCCAATGACGGCGTGAAAAAACTGGTCAAAGACAAGCTCGCGTCCGAGGACGACGAGCGCCGCGCGCAGGACGACATTCAGAAGTTCACCGATCGCTACATTGCCGAAGTCGACAAATTAGTCGCTGGCAAAGAGCAAGACATCATGGCCGTCTGAGCCAGACCGGGCCGCTGCGATGCTCAAACAACGCATCATTACGGCCGTGGTCCTGCTGGCGATCTTGCTGCCAGCGCTTTTTTATCCCACCCCCTGGCCCTTTGCCCTGGTGGCGCTCGTGCTCATTGCAGCCGGCGCCTGGGAATGGGGCCGCCTCAACGGTGCGTCTCAAGGGATGTCAGTGGCCATGGCCCTGGCCTGCACCGCCGCTTGCTTGCTGTCGTGGCAGGCCGGATGGCTTGGGCAGCGTTTGCCGGTGCTCTGGAGCGTGGTCGGTGGCGCCTGGGTGCTGGGCGGTGCTTATTTGCTGCGCGTGGGTGTGGCCGGCTGGCCGCGCTTGAGCCGCGGCTTGCGCTGGCTGCTGGGCGTTGTGGCCTTGTGGCTGGCCTGGCTGGCGGTGGCGCAAGCCCGCGTGATGGGCATCAATTTTCTGCTGTCGGTCCTGGTGCTGGTGTGGGTGGCTGACATTGGCGCCTACTTTGCCGGCAAGGGTTTCGGCACACGTTTTATCCACCGCAAATTGGCCCCGGCCATCAGTCCCGGCAAAAGCTGGGAAGGTGCGCTGGGCGGCATGCTGGGCGTCCTGGTGCTCGGCTGGATTTGGATGGCCGTGGAAAGCGCTCAAGGCGTCGCCCCCGGCCAAGGCAGTCTTTACAGCCTCCTAGCGCAGCGACACGGCGTGGCCGTGATGCTGGCCGCCTTGGTGTTTTTATCGGCCATGAGTGTGGTGGGTGATCTGGTGGAGTCGCTGATCAAACGCAGTGCGGGCGCCAAGGATTCCAGCGGCCTGCTGCCCGGACACGGCGGTGTGCTGGACCGGGTGGACGCCTTGCTGCCGGTTGTGCCGCTGGCGATGATGTTGGCTCATTTTTCAGCTTGAGGCTTTATGCAAAAGCAGCGCGTCACGGTTCTGGGTTCCACCGGCTCGATTGGTGTCAACACGCTCGACGTGATGGCGCGCCACCCGGACCGCTTTGAGGTCTTCGCCTTGAGTGCCGCTAAGCAGGTGGACGTGATGCTGGCCCAATGCCAGCGCTTTGAGCCGACTTATGCCGTCATGGCCAGTGCGCCGCATGCGGCCCAACTGGCGGACAAGCTGGCGGGCCTTTCACTGAAAACCCGGGTGCTCGACTCGGCCGATGCACTGTCGTTGATTTCTTCGGACGAACGGGTCGACACTGTGATGGCGGCGATTGTGGGCGCTGCCGGCTTGGCACCCTGCATGGCCGCAGCCCGCAGTGGCAAGCGCTTGCTCCTGGCCAACAAAGAGGCGCTGGTGGTCGGCGGCAACGTGTTTTTGGAGGCTGTTTGGAGCGGCGGGGCGCAATTGCTGCCGATCGACAGCGAGCACTCGGCGATTTTCCAGTCGCTGCCCGAAGACCCCAGCACCTGGGCGGCTCGGGTGGAAAAAATCATCCTCACAGCGTCGGGCGGGCCGTTTCGCTCGCGCGATATTGACACGCTGAGCGCGGTCACCCCTGACGAAGCCTGCGCCCATCCCAACTGGGTAATGGGCCGCAAGATATCGGTGGATTCGGCGACCATGATGAACAAGGCGCTGGAGGTGATCGAGGCCCACTATTTGTTTGGTTTGGCGCCAGCGCAAATTGAAGTCGTGATCCATCCGCAAAGCATCATCCATTCGCTGGTGCAGTACCGCGATACCTCGGTGGTGGCGCAGCTGGGCACGCCCGACATGCGGGTGCCGATTGCCTACGGCCTGTCCTGGCCGGACAGGGTGGTGTCAGGCGCGCAAGCATTGGACTTCCGCGCCTTGCCGACCATGACCTTTGACGCACCGGACGAGCGGCGCTTCCCCGGCTTGCAACTGGCCTGGGAAGTGCTGGCTGGCCCCATTGGCAGCCCGGCGGTGCTCAATGCCGCCAACGAAATTGCAGTGGCCGCCTTCCTGGCGGGGCAGATCCGCTTTGACCAAATCCACCAGGTTAATCGGGCCACGCTGGACGCGCTCAGCTTGGGCGTGGTCGCTGGCGTGGACGATTTGCTGGCCATCGATGGCGAATCCCGCGCCAAGGCGTCTGAGTTGGCCGGCCGACTGGCCGCTTGAGCATGCTGACCCTGCTTGCCTTCGTCCTGGCCTTGGGCTTGCTGATCACCATCCACGAGTATGGCCACTACCGCATGGCGCTGGCGTGCGGCGTCAAGGTGCTGAAGTTTTCTATCGGCTTTGGCAAACCCCTGCTGACCTGGCACCGCCCCGGCAAGCCCACCGAGTTTTGTATTGGCATGCTTCCCCTGGGTGGCTATGTGCAAATGCTCGACGAGCGCGAAGCGCCCGTGGATGCTGCCGAGCGCCATCTGGCTTTCAACCGCCAGCCACTGCGCTCGCGCGCCCTGGTCGTGGTGGCCGGTCCGGTGGCCAATTTGTTGCTGGCCGTTCTGCTGTATTCGGCCGTCAACTGGATCGGTTACCAAGAACCGCAGGCCGTGCTGGCGCGTCCGCTGGCGGGGTCGTTGGCCGAGCGTGCCGGGCTGCAAGGCGGCGAATTGGTCACCGAGGCGGCTGAAGGCGACGGCGAGATGGAGCCCTTGCAGTCTTTCGACGACTTGCGCTGGCAGCTGACTCAGGCGGCCCTCAAGGGCCAGAACCTGCGCCTGCGGGTGCAGGCCAGCGACGGGGCAGCACGGCCGCGCGAAGTGACGCTGGCTCTGTCCGAACTGAGTAGCCCCGAACCCGATGCACAGATGTTCCGCAAGATCGGCTTGCTTGGTCCTTTGACGCGGCCTGTGCTGGGGCGTGTGATGCCCGAGGGTGCAGCCCAAGAAGCGGGCCTTCGCGAAGGGGACCTGGTGCTGCGCGTGGGCGACCGCGCCGTGGTCGATGGGCAGCAGCTGAGAGACTTGATCCGTTCCAGCCGGGGCGAGCCTGAGCTCTGGCAGGTCCAGCGCGAGGGGCAATCGCTGGCACTGACGGTCAAGCCGCAACTCGCCCAAGAGAGTCCGCGCGGACAGCCCGTCATCGAAGTCGGGCGCATCGGCGCTTTTGTGGGCGCGGCTCCGGCGCAGGTACTACGCCGCGACGGCGCTTGGGACGGCTTGGTTCGCGGAGCCGTCAAGACCTGGGATATATCTGCCCTGACGGTGGCCATGATGGGCAAGATGCTGGTGGGCGAAGCCTCGCTCAAGAACCTGAGCGGCCCTTTGACCATTGCCGACTACGCGGGCAAATCCGCCGCGCTGGGCCTGACCTCTTATTTGCTGTTTTTAGCTCTGATCAGCGTCAGTTTGGGCGTGCTGAATTTGCTGCCTTTGCCCATGCTCGATGGCGGACACCTGATGTATTATCTTTGGGAAGCGGCCACTGGCCGACCCGTCTCTGATGTCTGGATGGACCGATTGCAGCGGGGCGGCATTGCGGTGCTGCTCACCATGATGTCCATCGCCTTGTTCAACGATGTGACCCGCCTCTTGGGCTGAATCTTCTGCTTGTCGCCCGGCCTGGTTTCCACCTGATTTCTCATGCATCAACCAATTCTTCGTTTCAAACTCCGGGCGACTGCTGCTGTGGTGGCGGGTCTGCTGTCGGCCTCACTGGCCTGGGCGGTCGATCCCTTCACGGTTCGCGACATCCGGGTCGAAGGGCTGCAGCGGGTCGAGCCCGGCACTATTTTTGCGTCTTTGCCGTTTCGCGTAGGCGAAACTTATAACGACAACAAAGGCTCCAGTGCTATTCGCAGCCTTTTTTCATTGGGCTTGTTCAAAGACGTTCGGCTGGAGGTCAGTGGCGACGTGCTGGTGGTGATCGTCGAGGAACGCCCCACGGTGGCCAACGTCGACTTCGTCGGCGCCAAGGAATTCGACCAAGCCGCGCTGAAAAAAGCATTACGCGAATCCGGCCTGTACGAAGGCCAGCCTTTTGACAAATCCCTGGCTGACAGGGCCGAGCAAGAGCTCAAACGTCAGTACATCAACCGCAGCTTGTACGGCGCGCAAGTCGTGACCACGGTCACGCCGGTCGAGCGCAACCGCGTGAACCTGACGTTCAGCGTGACCGAAGGCGACGTGGCCAAGATCAAGGATTTGCGTGTGGTGGGCGCTCGGGCTTTTAGCGAGTCCAGCTTGCGCAAATTGTTCGATCTGGACACCGGTGGCTGGCTGAGTTGGTACACCAAGTCCAACCGCTATTCGCGCGCCAAGCTCAATGCCGACATTGAAACGCTGCGCTCGTATTACCTCACGCGCGGCTACCTGGACTTCCGCGTGGATTCGACCCAGGTGGCAATTTCCCCGGACAAGCAGGAAATCTCCATCACGCTGAATATCACCGAGGGCGAGCGTTTCATCGTCTCTGGCGTCAGCTTGGAAGGTAACTACCTGGGCAAGGAAAACGAGTTCAAGTCGCTGATCACCATCAAGCCTGGTAATCCGTACAACGCCGACCAGGTGGCCGAGACCACCAAAGCTTTTAACGAATACTTCGGCAGCTTTGGCTTTGCGTTTTCTCGCGTAGAGGTGGTGCCCCAGATCGACCGTAACCTCAACCGCGTGGCTTTCGTGATCCAGGCCGAACCGGCGCGCCGGGCCTATGTCCGCCGCATCAACGTGGCAGGCAACACCCGGACGCGCGACGAGGTGGTTCGCCGAGAAATGCGCCAGTTGGAATCGTCCTGGTACGACGGTGACAAGATTCTCTTGTCCCGCCAGCGCGTGGACCGCTTGGGCTTTTTCACCGAGGTCAACGTCGACACTCAGGAAGTTGCCGGTACGCCCGATCAGGTCGACTTGACGGTGACAGTGGCTGAAAAGCCGACGGGTAATTTATCCATTGGCGCTGGCTACTCTAGTGGCGACAAATTGGCATTGATGGCCGGTATTCGCCAGGAAAACGTTTTCGGTTCGGGCCACTACCTGGGCCTGGACTTCAACACCAGCAAGTCCAACCGGCAACTGGTCTTGACAACGGTAGACCCGTACTTCACGGCGGATGGCGTGTCCCGCGCGATTGACGTGTTCAGCCGAACCAACCGGCCGCTGGTGGGGCAGTTAACCGACTACTCCCTGAGAACCCAAGGTGGTAGCTTGCGCTTTGGTATTCCTTTCACTGAAAACGACACGGTTTATTTCGGCGCGGGTCTGGAGCAGTGGAGCGTGACGCCCGGCACCAACCCCGGCCTATTGCAGTTTGTGCAAGACGTCAAAGGAAACAACGCGACGTCTGTTCCGGTGAGTGTTGGGTGGTCGCGTGATCGCCGCGACAGCGCGCTGGTCCCGACGTCCGGCCTGTTCCAGCGCCTGAACGGCGACTGGGGTGTAGCCGGTGACGTCAAGTACCTGCGCAGCAGCTACCAGGTGCAGCAATACATCCCGCTGAACAAGCAGTACACCATTGGCCTGAACGGCGAAATCGGTTGGGGCAAGGGCTTGGGGGCGCCCTATCCGGTCTTCAAGAACTATTACTCGGGTGGCTTGGGTTCGGTGCGGGGCTTCCAGCAAGGCTCTCTCGGGCCGCGTTATGACCCTGTAGCACCTAACATCGTGGGCGCGACCAAAGGTGGCCCTAAAAAGCTGACCTTGAACGCTGAGTTGATCACGCCCTTCCCAGGTGCGGGCAATGACCGTACCTTGCGCATGTTTGCTTTTGCCGACGCGGGTAATGTCTTTGCTGAAGACCAGCCCTACAGCCTGAAAGATCTGCGCGCTTCGGTGGGTTTTGGTATCAGCTGGATCTCGCCGGTCGGGCCGTTGCGTCTGGCGTTCGGCATACCGGTCAAGAAGTCGCCTGAAGATAGAATACAGCGTATCCAATTTCAGATCGGTACTGCTTTCTAATGACTTCTATTTCTCGTCATATCGCCCTTTGCGTCGTGCTGGCGGCCAGTGCTTTCTCGGCCAGCGCACAAGAGTTCAAAGTGGGCATCGTCAACTTGGACCGCATCGTGCGCGAGGCCAACTCGGCCAAGACCGCACAAGCCAAGTTGGAGCAAGAGTTCACCAAGCGCGAAAAAGACTTGGCCGACCTGGGTAACCAGATCAAGGCCGCTTCTGATCGCCTGGAGCGCGAAGCACCGACCCTGGCAGAGAGCCAGCGCAATGCCCGCCAAAAGCAGCTGGTCGACCAAGACCGTGAATTCCAGCGCAAGCGCCGTGAGTTCCAGGAAGACCTGACCACACGCAAAAACGAAGAGTTGCAGCTGGTGATCGAGCGCGCCAACAAAGTGGTTCGCGCCATGGCTGAAGCTGAAAAGTACGACCTGATCGTGCAAGAAGCCGTCTACGTCAACCCCAAGCACGACATTACCGACAAGGTGATCAAGTCGCTGAATGCGGCCGCTGGCGGCCGCTGATACTGCTGGCAGGGGCTGGCCGTGTCGCTGAGCCTGGGCAGCTTGGTCGAGGCGCTGGCTGGTGAATTCGAAGCCCGGCTAGTCGGCGACCCCGGCACACGCATTGAACGCTTGGCCCCGGTCGAATCGGCCGGTCCGACCGAACTGGCCTTCGTCAGCCATCCCAAATACCTGAACAAATTGGCCGCCTCGCAGGCGGCTTGCGTCATTGCGTCGCCGGCTTTAGAGGCGGCCGCCGTGTTGCGCGGCGCTTGCATCATCACGGCCGACCCTTACCGTTACTTTGCCCGCGTCACCCAGGTCTGGCGCCAGCGCCATGCGCCAGCTGACGCCACAGGCATTCACCCCAGCGCCTTCATTGACGCCAGCGCCAAGCTGGGGGAGGGCGTTGCTGTCGGCCCGTTCGTTTCTGTGGGCCCGGGTGCTGTCATCGGCTCCGGCTGCATGCTCGGGGCGCACGTGGTGATCGGGCGCGGGGCGGTGGTAGGCGCCAACAGCCGACTGGCGCCGCGCGTCACGGTGGGCGACGACTGCCGGCTGGGTGAACGCTGCATTCTTCACGCAGGCGTAGTCATTGGCTCTGACGGCTTTGGCTTTGCGCCGGCCGATGGCCGTTGGGAAAAGATAGAGCAACTCGGCGCAGTACGTATCGGCCACGACGTCGAAATCGGTGCCAACACCTGCATTGACCGGGGTGCCCTGCAAGACACCGTGATTGAGGACGGCGTCAAGTTGGACAACCTGATCCAGATCGGCCACAACGTTCATATTGGTCGGCACAGCGCTCTGGCCGGTTGCGTGGGCGTGGCTGGCAGCGCGGTCATCGGCGCGCACTGCACGATCGGTGGCGGCGCGGTGGTGCTCGGGCATTTGAGCCTGGCCGACCATGTGCATATTTCGGCAGCGTCGGTGGTCACGCGCTCCATCACCAAGCCGGGCCTGTATTCGGGCTTCTTCCCCATCGACGACAATACCGCCTGGGAAAAAAACGCGGCCTCGCTCAAGCAACTCAATAGCCTGCGCCAGCGCCTCAAGCACCTTGAACAACAGCAGCAATCGGTATCTTCCACCGACTTGTCGCCATATAAAAACGAGTAAGCACCATGATGGATATTCACCAAATTCTCAAGCAACTGCCGCACCGTTACCCGATCTTGTTGGTCGACCGGGTGCTGGAGTTGGAAAAGGGCGTGCGCATCAAGGCGCTGAAAAATGTGTCCATCAACGAGCCTTTTTTCACCGGTCATTTCCCGCATCGTCCGGTCATGCCGGGCGTGCTGATGCTCGAGGCCATGGCCCAAGCCGCTGCCTTGCTCGCGTTTGACACGCTGGACACCACATCGAACGAGAACACGCTCTATTATTTTGCGGGCATCGAAGGCGCGCGCTTCAAGCGACCGGTGGAGCCGGGTGACCAGCTGGTGATGGACGTGTCGCTGGACCGCATGAAGGCCGGTATTTTCAAGTTCACGGGTGTGGCCCGAGTGGATGGGCAGGTGGCGTGCGAGGCTGTGCTGACTTGCGCCATGCGCACCATTGTCTGATCGTTTCATGTCGCGCATTCACGCCACAGCCCTGGTGGATTCGTCCGCCGAACTAGACGGCTCGGTTGAGGTCGGGCCTTACACCGTCATTGGCCCGCACGTGAAGATCGGCGCGGGCACCACCATTGGCGCCCACTGTGTCATTGAAGGCCACACGACGATTGGCCGTGACAACCGGATCTTCCAGTTCAATTCCCTGGGCGCGATTCCGCAAGACAAGAAATACGCCGGCGAGCCCTGCGAGCTGGTGATTGGCGACCGCAACACCATCCGTGAGTTCTGCACTTTCAACATTGGCACGCCCGGCGACCTGGGCGTGACCCGCCTGGGCAACGACAACTGGGTCATGGCCTATGTGCATTTGGCGCATGACGTGACCGTGGGCAACCACACGATCTTTGCCAACAACTCGCAATTGGCCGGCCATGTGGTGGTGGGGGACTGGGTGATCTTGGGCGGCTTTACCGTGGTGCACCAGTTCGTGCGCCTGGGCGCGCACAGCATGACGGCCATGTGCTCCCTGCTGTTCGCTGACTTGCCGCCTTTTGTGATGTGCCAGGGTCAGCCTGCGGCGGCGCGGTCCATGAACTTTGAAGGCCTGCGTCGGCGCGGCTTTTCACCGGAGCGCCTGGCAGCCGTCAAAGCCATGCACAAGCATCTGTACCGCGAACACCTCACGCTGGACGAGTCTCGCTCGCGCATCGAGGCCTTGCGGCAAACCCACCCTGAAGCCGTGGGCGACGTGGCGATGATGCAGGACTTTTTGGCCGCCACCTCGCCGCAGCGCGGCATCGTGCGCTGATCAAGCATGGCTAGCGATCTGGGCACTCCGTTCAGGCACGGCGGCCCAGCCTCCTTGGCGCCGCGGCTGGCCATGGTCGCCGGTGAAACCTCAGGTGACCTGATCGCCGCCTTGCTACTGGACGGTCTGAAAACCCGTTGGCCCGGCTTGACGGCCGTCGGCATCGGCGGCCCGCGCATGAAGAGCAGTGGCTTTGAGGCTTGGTGGCCCAGCGCCAGGTTAGCCGTGCTCGGGCTGGTCGATGTGCTGCGCCACTACCGTGAAATTGTGGGCATCCGCAAGCAACTCCAGACGCGCCTGTTGGCCCAGCGCCCTGACGTCTTCATTGGCGTAGACGCGCCAGACTTCAATTTGGACCTGGAAGCTTCGCTGCGTACCGCCGGCGTGAAAACCGTGCACTTTGTCTGCCCGTCCTTTTGGGCGTCCCGGCCGCATCGCATTCAAAAAATCAAGCGCAGCGTGGACCATGTGCTGTGCCTGTTTCCGTTTGAACCGGCCCTGCTGGCCGAGCACGGCGTGGCCGCCACCTTTGTCGGTCATCCGCTGGCGCCCATGATTCCAATGGTGCCGGACCGCGCTGCGGCGCGCGCTGCGCTGGGCTTGTCGGTGGACGACCTAGTGTTGGCCGTCTTGCCCGGTAGCCGGGCCTCGGAGATCGCCTACATTGCCCCGCGTTTTTTTGCCGCTCTTCAACTGGTACTGGCTGCCCAGCCGCAGCTGCGTGTGGTGGTGCCCGCCATTCCCGCGCTCCGTCCAGAGATTGAGCGCCTGGCCCAAGCCGCCGGTCTGCTAGAGCGTCTGCTCATCACCGACGGGCAATCCCACACCGCCTTGGCCGCTTGCGACCTGACGCTGATTGCCAGCGGCACCGCCACGCTGGAAGCGGCTTTGTTCAAGCGGCCCATGGTGATTGCTTACGCTATGCACCCTTTGTCCTGGTGGCTCAAGGGTCGCAAAAAGCTGCAACCTTGGGTGGGCTTGCCCAACATCTTGTGTCAAGAATTTGTCGTGCCCGAACTGCTGCAAAACGCCGCCACGCCGCAAGCCCTGGCGGCCAGCGTCTTCGGCTGGCTGGAGGCCTTGCAGCACGCCCCTGAAAAAATCCAAGCGTTGGAAGAACGCTTCACCAAGCTGCACCAGCAATTGCAGCAAGACACCGCCCAACTGGCCAGCGATGCGATCCAAAAAGTTCTTGAGGGCTGAACAAGCCCCCCTGGTGTGGGACACGCCGGGCCTGGTGGCCGGTGTGGACGAGGCCGGCCGTGGCCCGCTGATGGGGCCGGTCGTGGCGGCTGCCGTGATCCTGGATGATTTGCACCCGATCAAAGGCCTGGCCGACTCCAAGGTGCTGACCGCTTTGCGCCGCGAAAAGCTTTATGACGAAATTCGCGCCAAGGCCTTGTGCTGCTCGATTGCCCAGGCTTCGGTTGAAGAGATTGACGAACTCAATATCCTGCAAGCGTCGATGCTGGCCATGAAGCGGGCGGTAGAAGGCTTGCGGCTCAAGCCCGTCAAGGTGATGGTCGATGGCAACCGCATTCCCAACATCACCATCCTGGCCGAGGCGGTGGTGGGGGGCGACGGTCTGATTGCGTCTATCTCTGCCGCGTCCATCCTGGCCAAGGTCTGGCGTGACCGCTGGTGCGAGCAGTTTCACCTGGAATACCCGCAGTACGGTTTTGCTGCCCACAAGGGTTATGGCACGCCCGAACACCTGGCCGCGCTGCGTTTGCATGGCGCTTGCCCCCAGCACCGACGCTCGTTCTCGCCCGTGGCGGAGGTCTTGCGATGAGCACGGCGGCTACCCTGATCGCCTCACGCGCCAACCCCTTTATCAAGACCCTGCGCAAGTTGGCGCAGGACAGCACGGCTTACCGCAAGGAAGGCCTGGTCTGGCTGGAGGGTGACCATTTGTGCCGCGCTTTGCTGACGCGTGGCCTGACCCCCGATACGGCAGTGTTTTCCGAATCCTACTGGCCGCAAGCGCCAGCGGAATGGACGCGCGCTGCCAGCCGGACGGTGGTGGTGGCTGATGCACTGTGGGCCGAATTCAGCGGCCTGGAGTCGCCGGCGCCCATGGGTTTCTTGATGGCGCTGCCTGCGCCCGCCTCGCTACGAGCGCAAGCGGCTACGGTCGTTCTTGACCGCGTGCAGGACGCTGGCAACGTCGGTTCGATCTTGCGCAGCGCCGCCGCCCTGGGCTTTGAGCAGGTGCTGGCTTTGAAGGGCACGGCCGCCTTGTGGTCACCCAAGGTCTTGCGCGCTGGCATGGGCGCCCATTTCGGCCTGCATTTGATGGAAGGGCTGGCATTGCAGGACCTGGACGCGCTGCAAGTGCCGTTGGTAGTGACCAGCTCGCACGCCGGTACCTACTTGCACCAGCAGCGCTTGCCTCGGCCCTGCGCCTGGGTCATGGGGCATGAAGGGCAGGGCGTCAGTCAGGGTTTGATGGACAAAGCCGCCTTGGCCGTGCGCATTGGCCAGCCGGGCGGGGAAGAGTCGCTGAACGTGGCGGCGGCGGCGGCGATTTGCCTTCACGCCAGCGCGGTTTCGCCGGTGTAACAAGGCCTGCCGGCGCATTCGCTCGGCTATAATCAGAGGCTTTTCAAAAACAGCTTCGCCCGAGCGCAGAAAAAGCCACCCCTCTTCTCAAAAGCCACCTGAAAACGCCTGTCGCAAGACATCAAGGCCTTCTTGTGCACGCTTGGGCGAACCGTAACCAACTCGGAGTACCCAGTGCTTTTGTCTCTACAGGGAAATCACCCTTCCGCCATTCTGGCGCTCGCAGACGGCACAGTCTTTATCGGCAATTCGATTGGTGCCCCCGGCGCCACGGTCGGCGAGGTGGTGTTCAACACCGCCATGTCTGGCTACCAGGAAATCCTCACCGACCCCAGCTATTGCCAGCAGATCGTCACCCTGACGTACCCGCACATCGGCAACTACGGTGTCAACGCCGAGGACATCGAAGCCCATAAAGTCCATGCCGCCGGTCTGATCATCAAAGACCTGCCTCTGATTGCCTCGAATTTTCGCCAGACCGTCTCGCTGTCCGAGTACCTAGTGCGCGAAAACACGGTTGCCATTGCCAACATCGACACCCGCCAGCTGACCCGTCACTTGCGCAGCAAGGGCGCACAAAACGGTTGCATCCTGGCGCTGGCCCAAGGCGAAGCCGTCAGCCAAGCCGCCATCGACAAGGCCATCGCTGCCGCCAAGGGCGCGCCCAGCATGAATGGGCTGGATCTGGCCCGCGTGGTGTCCATCAAGGAAAACTACAGCTGGACTGAGACCGAATGGAAACTCGCCCGTGAAGACGGCACGCCCGGCTACGGTACCCAAGCGGCCCCGCGCTTTCACGTGGTCGCCTACGACTTCGGCGTGAAGAAAAACATCTTGCGCATGATTGCAGAGCGCGGCGCGCGCATCACGGTCGTGCCGGCGCAAACGCCTGCAGCCGAGGTACTCAAGCTCAAGCCGGACGGTATCTTCTTGGCCAACGGCCCCGGTGACCCACAGCCTTGCGACTACGCCATTGAGGCGGCTCGCGAGCTGATCGAGACCGGCATCCCGACTTTCGGCATTTGCCTGGGCCACCAGATCATGGCGCTGGCCAGTGGTGCCAAGACCTTCAAGATGAAGTTTGGCCACCACGGCGCGAACCATCCGGTCAAGGACCTGGACAACCAGCGCGTGAGCATCACCAGCCAGAACCACGGTTTTGCAGTCGATGAGAAGTCGCTGCCGGCCAATCTGCGCCCCACGCACATCAGCCTGTTCGACGGCACGCTGCAGGGCCTGGCCCGCACCGACAAGCCAGCGTTTTGCTTCCAGGGTCACCCTGAAGCTTCGCCCGGCCCGCACGACATTGCTTACCTGTTTGACCGCTTCACGGCATTGATGGCCACGGCCCAGGAGAAAAAATAATGCCCAAGCGCACAGACATCAAATCGGTTCTCATCATCGGGGCCGGCCCCATCATCATTGGCCAGGCTTGCGAGTTCGACTACTCCGGCGTGCAAGCCTGCAAGGCGCTGCGTGAAGAGGGCTACAAAGTCATCTTGATCAACAGCAACCCAGCCACGATCATGACCGACCCGGCCACGGCCGATGTGACTTACATCGAGCCGATCACCTGGCAGACTGTCGAAAAAATCATCGCCAAGGAACGGCCTGATGCGATCTTGCCGACCATGGGCGGCCAGACCGCGCTGAACTGCGCACTGGACCTGTGGCACCACGGCGTGCTGGACAAGTACAAGGTCGAGCTGATTGGCGCCACCCCTGAAGCAATCGACAAGGCCGAGGACCGCCTGAAGTTCAAAGATGCCATGACCAAGATCGGCCTGGGCTCGGCCCGTTCCGGCATTGCGCACAGCATGGAAGAAGCCTGGACCGTGCAAAAGACGCTGGGTTTCCCGACCGTCATTCGCCCCAGCTTCACCTTGGGCGGCACGGGCGGCGGCATTGCCTACAACGCGGAAGAATTCGAAGTCATCTGCAAGCGCGGCCTGGAAGCCTCGCCCACCAACGAGCTCTTGATTGAGGAATCCCTGCTCGGCTGGAAAGAGTACGAGATGGAAGTCGTGCGCGACAAGGCCGACAACTGCATCATCGTCTGCTCGATCGAGAACCTGGACCCGATGGGCGTGCACACCGGCGACTCGATCACCGTGGCGCCAGCCCAAACGCTGACCGACAAGGAATACCAGATCCTGCGCAACGCCTCGCTGGCGGTTCTCCGCGAGATCGGTGTGGACACCGGCGGCTCGAACGTGCAGTTCTCCATCAATCCCAAAGATGGCCGTATGGTCGTCATTGAGATGAACCCGCGTGTCTCGCGTTCGTCTGCACTTGCATCCAAGGCCACGGGTTTCCCGATTGCCAAGGTCGCGGCCAAGCTGGCTGTGGGCTACACGCTCGACGAGTTGCGCAACGAGATCACCGGCGGCGCCACGCCTGCCAGCTTTGAGCCCAGCATCGACTACGTGGTCACCAAGATTCCTCGTTTTGCGTTTGAAAAATTCCCGACGGCTGACTCGCGTTTGACGACGCAAATGAAGTCGGTCGGCGAAGTCATGGCCATGGGCCGCACCTTCCAGGAGTCGTTCCAGAAAGCCCTGCGCGGCCTGGAAGTCGGCGTGGACGGCATGAATGAAAAAACGCAAGACCGCGAAGTGCTGGAAAAAGAGCTGGGTGCGCCCGGCCCTGACCGCATTTGGTACGTTGGAGATGCTTTTGCCATGGGCATGAGCGTGGACGAGGTGTTTGCGCTGACCAAGATCGACCCCTGGTTTTTGGTGCAGATCGAGCAGATCGTCAAGGTCGAGCTGGAGCTTGAGACCATGTCGCTGGAGCAGATTGACGCAGCCACCATGCGCGCGCTCAAGCAAAAAGGTTTTTCTGACCGCCGTCTGGCGCGCCAGCTCAAAACCACCGACACCGCCATTCGCGACAAGCGCAAGGCCCTGGGCGTGCGCCCGGTCTACAAGCGGGTGGACACCTGCGCGGCTGAGTTTGAAACCAACACCGCTTACCTGTATTCGACTTATGAGTCCGAAGGCAGTGAGTGCGAAGCTGCGCCCACGGACAAGAAAAAAATCATGGTGCTCGGCGGTGGCCCCAACCGCATTGGCCAGGGCATTGAGTTTGACTATTGCTGCGTGCACGCCGCGCTGGCCATGCGCGAAGACGGGTACGAGACCATCATGGTCAATTGCAACCCCGAAACCGTGTCCACCGACTACGACACCTCGGATCGCCTGTACTTCGAGCCGCTGACGCTGGAAGACGTGCTCGAAATCGTCGACAAAGAAAAACCATTCGGCGTGATCGTGCAGTACGGCGGCCAGACGCCTTTGAAGCTGGCGCTGGACCTGGAGCGCAATGGCGTGCCCATCATCGGCACCTCGCCTGACATGATCGATGCGGCTGAAGACCGCGAGCGTTTCCAAAAGCTGCTGCATGAACTGAAATTGCGCCAACCCCCCAACGCCACGGCCCGCACCGAGCCCGAAGCGCTGGAAAAAGCCGCTGCCCTGGGCTACCCCTTGGTGGTTCGCCCCAGCTACGTGCTGGGCGGCCGCGCCATGGAGATCGTGCACGAACAGCGCGACCTCGAGCGCTACATGCGCGAAGCGGTCAAGGTCAGCCACGACTCACCGGTCTTGCTCGACCGCTTCTTGAACGACGCGATCGAGTGCGATGTGGACTGCATCCGTGATGGGTCGGGCGCCACCTTCATTGGCGGCGTGATGGAGCACATCGAACAAGCCGGCGTGCACAGTGGCGATTCGGCTTGCTCGCTGCCGCCGTACTCGCTGAGTGCGGCCACGGTCACCGAGATCAAGCGCCAGACAGCGGCCATGGCTGCGGCCTTGAACGTGGTTGGTTTGATGAACGTTCAGTTCGCCATCCAGAACATCGATGGCAAAGATATCATCTATGTGCTCGAAGTGAACCCACGTGCTTCACGCACCGTGCCTTTCGTGAGCAAGGCCACCGGCATCCAGTTGGCCAAAGTGGCGGCGCGTTGCATGGCTGGGCAGACCTTGGCGTCGCAAGGCATCAGCAAGGAAGTCACGCCGCCGTACTTCAGCGTTAAAGAGGCCGTGTTCCCCTTCGTCAAGTTCCCGGGCGTGGACACCATCCTTGGCCCCGAGATGAAGTCCACTGGTGAAGTCATGGGCGTAGGCAAGACCTTTGGCGAAGCCTTTGTGAAGTCGCAACTCGGCGCGGGCACCAAGCTGCCGCGTTCGGGCCGGGCTTTCCTGACCGTCAAGAACAACGACAAGCCGCGCGCTATTGAGGTCGCCCGGGGACTGGTGGCCCAGGGCTTTGAGCTGGTGGCGACCAAAGGCACAGCCGCGGCGATCAACGCAGCGGGCATTGCTTGCGGCGTGGTCAACAAGGTCACCGAAGGCCGGCCACACGTGGTGGACATGATCAAGAACAATGAAATTGTGCTGGTCATCAACACCGTGGAAGAGCGTCGC
Source organism: Polaromonas sp. (assembly GCA_040400935.1). GTDB lineage: Bacteria > Pseudomonadota > Gammaproteobacteria > Burkholderiales > Burkholderiaceae_C > Polaromonas. Next base: position 70,865 of record JBBAPH010000013.1, on the reverse strand, counting down.
AACGCGATTGCCGACTCACGGCAAATCCGCACTTCGGCGCTGTTGGCCCGGGTGACCACCTTCACGACGATTGCGGGCGCGGAAGCCGCCGTTGAGGGCATGAAGCACCTGGACCATCTGGACGTGTACTCCGTGCAGGAACTGCACGCCCAGCTGGCCTGAGGCGGCTCGGGGCCGCTGGCGGCCTGGTTTTTTCTGCGGGCATAATTGGCCGCAACATTGTTGACAGCAACCGCCGACCGGCAACGATCGGCGGTTTGCTTTTTGGAGGCATCAAATGACGACCTTACCGATTACCAAGCGCGGCGCAGAAAAACTCAAGGCTGAGCTTCACCGACTCAAAACCGTGGACCGGCCCTGGGTCATCAACGCGATTGCCGAGGCGCGGGCTCAGGGTGACCTGAGCGAAAACGCCGAGTACGACGCCGCCAAAGACCGTCAGGGCTTCATTGAAGGCCGGATCCAGGAGATCGAGGGCAAGCTGTCAGCCGCGCAAATCATCGACCCGACCGCCGTGGAAGCGGGGGGCAAAGTGGTGTTCGGCTCGACCGTGGGTCTGGAAGACGAGGACAGCGGTGACCGCGTGACCTACCAGATCGTCGGTGAAGACGAGGCCGACCTCAAGCAGGGCTTGGTCAACATCAGCTCGCCGATTGCCCGCGCCTTGATCGGCAAGGAAGAGGGCGACACCGCTGAGGTGCAAGCGCCCGGCGGCATCAAGCGCTACGAAATCGTCAACGTCAGCTACGTCTGATCAAGGGACGCCACAAGTCATGAGGCTGCGCTTTGCCAGGCTGTTGACCGGCCTGTGGTGGGGGAGTCTCTCCAGCTTGGGCTTTCTTTTCGTCCCCTTGCTGTTCAAGAACCTGGACACGCCGGCTCAGGCGGGGGCCATGGCGGCGCGGCTTTTCACGGCCCAGACTTGGCTGTCTATCGTCTGCGCCTTGCTGGCCCTGGCGCTGCTCAATAAAAAAGACGACGACAGTTTGCAGCGGCCTGCCCAAGCGGTCACCGGGCTGCTGGTGGCCGGCTTGTTACTGGCTGTCTTGGTGGAGTTTGCTGTGGCGCCGCAAATCGTCAGCGCCCGAGCAACAGGTGGCTCTTTGCGGCTTTGGCATGGCCTTGGCAGCGGTATGTACCTTCTGCACTGGCTGTGCGCCAGCCTAGCCTTTTGGCGGCTTTCCCGGTCTTAGTGTCCGACCCATCGTCTATCGGCATCTGAGCACCGCAGAGCGGGGCAGCGGCGGGAGCCGATTTCGGAGCGAAGCGACATGAGGCCCCCGTCGCTGCCGCGCTCTGCGGTGCGGTGCTCCGTGAGCAGTGGGCCTCTCAGGCTATCAGACTGAACGCTCAGCCGCTTCCAATGTATTGACCAGCAGCATCGTGATGGTCATGGGGCCAACACCGCCCGGCACTGGGGTGATGTAGCCAGCCACTTCCTTGACGCCTGCAAAATCCACGTCGCCGCAGAGCTTGCCTTCGTCATTGCGGTTCATGCCCACATCAATCACCACCGCGTCGGGCTTGACCATGTCGGCTGTGAGCACGTTGCGCTTGCCCACCGCAGCCACCACCACGTCGGCTTGCAGCGTCATGGCTTTCAGGTCGGCGGTGGCGCTGTGGCAGACAGTGACGGTGGCGTTTTGCTGCAGCAGCATCAAGGCCATGGGCTTGCCCACGATATTGCTGCGCCCGATCACCACGGCGTGCTTGCCGCGCAAGTCATAGCCGATCGATTCGAGCATCTTCATGCAGCCATAAGGCGTGCAGGGCCAAAAGCCGGGCTGGCCGACCATCAGCGCGCCGGCGCTGGCCACGTGAAAACCGTCCACGTCCTTGGCTGGCGAAATCGCCTCAATCACTTTTTGCGCGTCGATGTGCGCTGGCAGCGGCAACTGGACCAAGATGCCGTGAATGGCGGGGTCCTGGTTCAACGCGTCCACACGGGCCAGCAAGTCGGCTTCGCTGAGCGTCGCCGGGTATTGCTCCAGCACCGAATGCAAGCCGTTGTCCTGGCAAGCCTTGACCTTGTTGCGCACATAAACCTGGCTGGCCGGGTTCTCGCCCACCAAGACCACGGCCAGACCCGGCGTGACGCCTTGGGCGCGCAGGGCAGCAGCACGGCGCGCCACGTCGGCGCGGAGTTGGGCAGAAAGGGCGTTGCCGTCGATGAGTTGTGCAGTCATGGTCTTGAGAATGAAAAACGCCCGAGGGCCAGGCCTCGGGCGAGTTGAATGGGGCCACCTGGGCGGTGGCGGCTGGGTCAGGCTTTGGTTGGGTTCGAGCCTAGAGCAATCTTGAGCAGATCGGCCACGGTGTTGGCGTTCAGCTTTTCCATGATGTTGGCGCGATGCGCCTCCACCGTCTTGATGCTGATGCCCAGGTCGTCGGCGATTTGCTTGTTCAGGCGGCCGGCGACGATGCGTTCCAACACCTGTGCCTCACGCGATGTCAGCTTGGCGAGCAGTGCGTCGCGGCTGGCCGAATGCTGGTGTTCGCTGAAAGAATCCTTGGCTTGTTCGAGCATGCGCTCGACCAGGCTGACCAGAGCGTCTTCCTGAAAAGGTTTCTGGATGAAATCCATCGCGCCTTTTTTCATCGTGTTCACGGCCATGGGCACGTCGCCGTGGCCGGTGATGAAGACGATAGGCAAAGGCGACTTGCGCTCGACCAGGCGGTCTTGCAGCTCCAGGCCAGTCATGCCGCCCATGCGGATGTCAACGATCAGGCAGGCCACTTCGCGAGGGTCGTAGCGGCTCAGGAAAGTTTCAGCCGAGTCGTAGCAGCGCACGCGGTAGTCCTTGCCTTCGAGCAGCCATTGCAACGAGTCGCGCACGCCTTCGTCGTCGTCCACCACATAGACCGTGCCTTTTTTCGGAATCAAGCTCATGCAAACCTTTTTGATCGGTGATCGGTATCACTGCTGCATTCAGGGCGCACTGACGTCCTGAATGCCTGCCTGGGCGGGTGCGTTCGGCAGGGGGGAAAGCAAGGGTATTGCCGGTAGCCAAAAGGCGAATCGGCAGCCCAGGACCTCGTCGCCATTGTAGAGGTTCTCGGCTTCCAGCCGCCCCTGGTGGGACTCGACGATGCTGCGGCATAGCTTCAGGCCAATGCCCATGCCCTCGGCCTTGGTGGAATAAAAAGCTTCGAACAATCGCTCGCTGACTTCGGGCGACAAACCACGCCCGGAATCCATCACCGAAAACTCCACCACACTTTGTGCTTCCAGCTGTTTTTGCACCACCCGCAGTTCCACCCGGCGACGTGCGCTGGGGCGCTGGGCTTGCTCTATGGATTCAGCCGCGTTCTTCAGCAGGTTGATCAAGACCTGCTCGATCAGGATCGGATCGACCATGATGGGCGGCAGGCTGACGGCGATGTGGTGCGTCAGCCGCACGTTATGGCGGCGCAGCTCAATGTCGGCCAGCTCCATGGCGTTGCTGACCAGGGTGATCACGTCAGACAGCGTGCGGTTGGGCTCGCTGCGTTTCACAAAGGAGCGTATGCGGTGAATGATCTGCCCGGCGCGCTGGGCCTGGCGGGCTGTTTTTTCCAGCGCACCCAACAGGTCTTCGGTGCTGATGTTGTTGCGCTGAATGCGCGAGACCATGCCGTTGCAGTAATTGTTGATAGCGGTCAACGGTTGGTTCAACTCGTGCGCCACGCTGGACGCCATCTCGCCCATGGTGATCAGGCGGCTGGCGGACTGCGCGCGTTCGGCTTGCAACGCAGCTTGCTCTTCAGCTTGGCGGCGCGGCGTGATGTCGGTGGCGATCATCATTTGCGCCAGGCGGCCGTCCACCCAGGTGAGGTAACGCGAGCGCACTTCCAACCATTTGCCCAAAGTAGGTTCAAAGATCTCTGCGTTTTCCGTCTGGGCCGTGGTCAGGCTGTCCGTGGGAAAACCGGCCATGGAGTCCACCGGGTCCAGCAAGTCGTCATTCGGTGTGACCAGGGGCGCACCGGCTTGCGCGATCAGGTTGATATGCCCCGAGACCTCGGCCCCGAACCAAGAGCGGTACAGCTTGTTGGCAAACAGCAGCTCGGCGCTGCCCAGGGGCGCAACCGACACGGCGGCGTCCAGACCTTCCAGCACGGTCGTGAAGCGCTCATAAGAGTTGGACAACTCTTCTCGGATCCGTTTGGGCTCGGTGATGTCGGTCATCGAGGTCATCCAGCCCGCTTGTTGGCCGCGCGGGTCGATCAGGGGCGAGACGTACATGCGGGCATCAAAAATTTCGCCGTTTTTGCGCTTAACCCGCACTTCAAAGCCGCCGGGCGTGCTGCGGCCCATCAGCTCGTCGTCCAGCCGAGCCATCAGCCATTCGGTGTCTTGCTCGGGCCAATAGGGGAAGGGCGCGGTTTGGCCCATGAGTTCGGCTTCGCTCCAGCCGGTCATCTGGCAAAAGGCGGGGTTCACATAGGTGATGCGGCCTTGCAAGTCCAAGGCGCGCATGCCGGTGAGCATGGAGTTTTCCATGGCGCGCCGGAAGTTGGTTTCGGTGATCAAGGCCTCTTGGGCCTGCACGCGCCGGCGCGTATGGCGCCAGGTGCCCAGCAGCATCCACACCGTCAGAGCGCTCAAGGCACTGACCAGCCAGAAGAAGCCACTGCCCACCACCCCGAGTGAAGCGCGGTAGCCCTGCGCGCGGATCAAGAGGCCGTTGCCCACGGGGGAGACCGGGATTTCGTATTCCGGCGCTTCGTCGGTCCAGGGCAGCAACCGGGCGGCGGCCGTGCGTGGTGGTGGCAGACCGCCAGCCAGAATCTCGCCTTTGTCGTCCAGCAAGGCCACGGCGTACTTGGCGCTGATCTCGGTAGGAATACCGAACCGCAGCAAGCCGTCCAGCGAGTATTCGCCCAAGATCACGCCGTCAAATTTGCCGAGTTCGTCCAGCGGCACTTGCAACTGCAAAGTAGGCACCGAGGGGTTGGCCTCGTTGCCCACCGGCAGCGGGCGTGAATAAATGGGTTGGCGCAAATCGCGGGCCAGCCCGAAGGTGTTATCGGTTTCGCCGGGTTTGATGGTTTCACCAGGAAGCCGCAGTTGCGCGGCCCCCGCACTGGGTGAGACATGGGCGATGCGAATTCGGCGCTTGGCGTCCAGCCAGCTCACGGCCAGCAGTTCCGGGTATTGGTTGATCAGTGACTCAGCCTGCGAGACGAATTCTTCGTTGTCGACTTCCTTGTTGGAAATGTCGCGGCCCAGGCGCATGAGTTGCTCTTGGCGCTCCAGCAGGCGCAGTCGCAGCCGTTGCTGGGCGTATTCCACATCGCGCCGCACGGCTTCGTGCTCACGGTCGATCTCCTCAATGCGCAGGTAACCGAAAGCAGCGATCACGGCCGCCAAGAAGAGCACCACCGCCAGCAAGGGGCCCAGCGTGACGAAGCGGTCTTGCCGTGCCGGGGATTGCTTGCGCCACCAGCGGTTCCACGACGCCACGGCGGCCAGACGCAGGCGTGGAAAGGGCTTGGTCGGGGCGTTGGGCTCGGGGGAAGTGAGGGGGGCGGACATGGAGCGTGGAGTTTATAGGAGCGCCCCTGCTCGCCCAGGTGTGTGGGCAAGCGCCTGGCGGGGGATCTGTGGGTCTATTTCGTCCAGTCCACAGAAAAGGCAAAAGCATCAAGACGCAACACCCTATCCGTTAATCTAGAAATTTCATAATGCAAAATGAATTGGCACTATTTGAAAAATCAGAAAAATATGGGAAACTTCGGCCTCGAGCACAAATTGCGTTTACAACGCAATTTGCAACGTTTGGAATTCAGGCCCGCCACCCCGGGGCCTGGTTCATCACCGATTTTTATAAGCAGGAGACAAACCCATGGCTGCCAACCCCCAGCAAGCCGGCACGGAGAACCTACGCGCCGCCTCCAACGATGCCGGTCTTGACAAGGACCGCCAGGAAACCCGCGAATGGATGGACGCGCTGTCCGCCGTCATTGAAAGCGAAGGTCCTGAGCGCGCGCACTTCCTGCTCGAGCAACTGCTGGAGCATGCGCGCCAGCAAAGCATCGACATGCCGTTCTCGGCCAACACCGGTTACGTCAACACCATCGAGCCCGACCAGGAAGAGCGTTCGCCCGGCAACCTGGAAATTGAAGAGCGCCTGCGCGCCTACATGCGCTGGAACGCCATGGCCATGGTCGTTAAGGCCAACCGCCTTCACCCCGCTGACGGCGGCGACTTGGGTGGCCACATCGGCTCCTTCGCGTCGCTGGCCAGCTTGTTCGGCGCGGGCTTCAACCACTTCTGGCACGCTGAAAGTGAAAACCACGGTGGCGACTGCCTGTACATCCAGGGCCATGTGTCGCCCGGCGTCTATGCCCGTGCTTACTTAGAAGGCCGTTTGACGGAGGAGCAGCTGCTCAACTTCCGCCAGGAAGTCGATGGCAAGGGCTTGTCCAGCTACCCGCACCCGAAGCTGATGCCCGAGTTCTGGCAGTTCCCCACGGTGTCCATGGGCCTGGGCCCCTTGATGGCGATTTACCAAGCCCGCTTCTTGAAGTACCTGCACGCCCGCGGCATTGCCAACACCGAGAACCGCAAGGTCTGGGTGTTTTGCGGCGACGGCGAGATGGACGAAGTCGAATCGATGGGCGCCATCGGTTTGGCGGCACGCGAAAAGCTGGACAACTTGGTCTTCGTCATCAACTGCAATTTGCAGCGCCTGGACGGCCCGGTGCGGGGCAACGGCAAGATCATCCAGGAGCTCGAAGGCGAGTTTCGCGGTGCCGGCTGGAACGTCATCAAGCTGATCTGGGGCAGCAACTGGGACCCGCTGCTGGCCCGCGACAAGGAAGGCGCGCTGCGCAAGGTCATGATGGACACGCTGGACGGCGACTACCAGGCTATGAAAGCCAACGACGGTGCTTTTGTGCGCAAGCATTTCTTTGGCAAGGACCCGCGCACGCTGGAGATGGTCGCCAAGCTGAGCGATGACGACATCTGGAACCTGCGCCGCGGTGGCCACGATTCACAAAAAGTCTATGCCGCCTTCCACTCGGCCGTGAACCACAAGGGCCAGCCCACCGTGCTGCTGATCAAGACCGTCAAGGGTTTTGGCATGGGCAAGATCGGCGAGGGCAAGAACAATGTGCACCAGACCAAAAAGCTGGCCGACGAGGACATCAAGGCCTTCCGCGACCGCTTCAACATCCCAATTCCCGACAGCCAGCTCGCCGACATTCCGTTTTACAAGCCGGCTGACGACACGCCTGAAATGCAGTACCTGCACGAGCGCCGCAAGGCCCTGGGCGGTTACTTGCCGCACCGCCGCGTCAAAGCCGACGAGCAGTTCACGGTGCCGGCGCTGGAGACTTTCAAGTCGGTGATCGAGCCGACTGCCGAAGGCCGCGAAATTTCGACCACGCAAGCCTATGTGCGCTTTTTGACGCAGCTGCTGCGCGACCAGGCCCTGGGCCCGCGCGTGGTGCCCATCCTGGTGGACGAAGCCCGCACCTTCGGCATGGAAGGTCTGTTCCGCCAGATCGGCATCTACAACCCTGATGGTCAGCAGTACACCCCGGTCGACAAAGACCAGGTCATGTACTACAAGGAAGACACCAAGGGCCAGATCCTGCAAGAAGGCATCAACGAAGCCGGCGGCATGAGCAGCTGGATCGCAGCGGCCACCTCCTACAGCACGAACAACCGCATCATGGTGCCGTTTTATGTGTACTACTCGATGTTCGGCTTCCAGCGCATTGGCGACCTGGCCTGGGCAGCGGGCGACATGCAGGCGCGAGGTTTCTTGCTCGGCGGCACGTCTGGCCGCACCACGCTCAACGGCGAAGGCTTGCAGCACGAAGACGGCCACAGCCACATCCTGGCCGGCACCATTCCCAACTGCATCAGCTACGACCCGACCTTTGCGCATGAAGTCGGCGTGATCTTGCACCACGGCCTCAAACGCATGGTGGAAAAGCAGGACAACGTGTATTTCTACATCACGCTGCTCAACGAGAACTACGCCATGCCCGGCCTGAAAGCTGGTACCGAAGAGCAGATCATCAAGGGCATGTACCTGTGCAAGGAAGGCGCTGCCGCCAAGAAGGGCGCGCCCAGCGTGCAACTGCTCGGCTCGGGCACCATCTTGCGCGAGTCGATTGCCGCGCAAGAGTTGCTGGCCGCTGACTGGGGCGTGACGGCCAATGTGTGGAGCTGCCCAAGCTTCAACGAGCTGGCCCGCGACGGCCAAGCCGCCGAGCGCTGGAATTTGCTGCACCCGACCGACAAGCAGCAAGTGTCTTTCGTGGCCCAGCAACTCACGCCGTATGCCGGCCCGGTGGTGGCCTCGACCGACTACATGAAGGCCTATGCCGAGCAGATCCGCCCCTTCATTCCAGCAGGCCGCGCCTACAAGGTGTTGGGCACCGACGGTTTTGGCCGCAGTGATTTCCGCAGCAAGCTGCGCGAGCATTTCGAGATCAACCGTCACTACATCGTGGTCGCAGCCTTGAAGGCGCTGAGCGAAGAGGGCACGGTGCCCGCCGCCAAGGTGCTGGAAGCGATCAAGAAGTACGGTATCAATGCCGACAAGATCAACCCGCTGTACGCCTGAGCGCGTGCGGGTCAAAGATTAACTGGAGACACAGAACATGGCATTGGTAGACATCCAAGTACCGGACATTGGCGACTTCGACGAAGTCACGGTGATCGAGCTGCTGGTTAAACCCGGCGACACGGTCAAGGCCGAGCAATCGCTGATCACGGTCGAGTCCGACAAGGCCTCGATGGAAATTCCGTCCAGCCACGCGGGCGTGGTCAAAGCGCTCAAGGTCAATTTGGGCGACAAGGTCAAGCAGGGCTCGGTGGTGTTGGTGCTGGAGGCAGCTGGTGCGGCGGCCGCTCCCACAGCCTCACCACCTGCCCCAGCAGCGGCCTCTGCCCCGGCGCAGGCCGCGCCCCCACCCCAACCCTCCCCCAGCGGGGGAGGGAGTCAAACCAGCGGCCCGGTCGAAGTGCGGGTGCCCGACATTGGCGACTTCAAGGACGTCACCGTCATTGAAGTGCTGGTCAAGCCGGGTGACGCGATCAAGGTCGAGCAGTCCTTGATCACGGTCGAGTCCGACAAAGCCTCGATGGAAATTCCATCGTCCACGGCTGGCGTGCTCAAAGAGCTCAAGGTCAAGGTTGGCGACAAGGTCAACATCGGCGACTTGGTGGCGATGCTCGAAGGCAGCACAGCCGTAGCTAGCGCGCCGGCCGCAAGCCCTGCGCCAGCCCCCGCTGCTGCCCCCGCTGCCGCTGCGGCAGCCGCGCCAGCCGTGGCAAGCGCCAGCGCTCCCGCAGTGCAGCCCGCGCATGTGCCTGGCGCAGCCACAGGCAGTCTGCCCCACGCTTCACCCTCTGTGCGCAAATTCGCCCGCGAACTCGGCGTGCCGCTGGCTGAAGTCAAAGGCAGCGGCCCCAAAGGCCGCATCACGCAAGACGACGTGCAGGGCTTCACCAAATCCGTCATGGCAGGCGATGTGCGCACCCAAGCCCAAGCAGCCAAAGCCCCTGCCGGCGGCGGTGGCGACGGCGCGGCACTGGGCCTGATTCCTTGGCCGAAGGTGGACTTTGCCAAGTTCGGCCCGACCGAGCGCAAGGAGATGGGTCGCATCAAGAAGATCAGCGGTGCCAACCTGTTGCGCAATGCCATCATGATTCCGGCCGTCACCAACCATGACGACGCCGACATCACCGACCTCGAAGCCTTCCGCGTCTCGACCAACAAGGAAAACGAGAAGTCCGGGATCAAAGTCACTATGCTGGCCTTCCTGATCAAGGCTTGCATTGCTGCCCTGAAAAAATACCCCGAGTTCAACAGCTCGCTGGACGGTGACGCCATCGTTTACAAAAACTACTGGCACATCGGCTTTGCAGCCGACACACCCAACGGCTTAGTGGTTCCGGTGATCCGCGATGCCGACAAAAAAGGCGTGCTGCAGATCAGCCAGGAAATGGGCGAGTTGGCCAAGAAAGCGCGCGACGGCAAGCTCGGCCCGGCCGAGATGACCGGTGCCACCTTCACCATCTCCAGCCTGGGCGGGATTGGCGGCAAGTACTTCACCCCCATCATCAATGCGCCAGAAGTGGCCATCCTAGGTGTGTGCAAATCCACCATTGAACCGGTGTGGGACGGGAAGCAATTTGTGCCTCGCCTGATGTTGCCGCTGAGCTTGACCTGGGACCACCGCGTGATTGACGGCGCAGCGGCTGCGCGGTTCAATGCCTACCTCGGTCAAATCCTGGGTGACTTCCGACGCGTGCTGCTATGACCGGCGGGACGGGTTCTCTTGGTCTGTCGCCGGGCCGAGTTAACCCCGAACTGATGAGCGGAGCACGCGTATGACGACACTGGTGATTGTGAAAAAAGCCGGGCAGGTGGCGATTGCCGCCGACACCCTGGTCACGTTCGGCGACACGCGCTTGAGCAACCGCTTCGAGGCCAACAGCAAGATCTTTCGCGTCAACGCGCCTGCTGGCGGCAGCTACATCGGCATGGCCGGCTCGGTCGCGCACTTCCCTGTGCTGCGCCGGGCCATTGCCGGCTTGCCACCCGAGCAGCTCAAGCTGGGCAGCAAGGACGAGGTGTTTGAAACCTTCACCTTGCTGCACCCGATCTTGAAGGACACCTTCTTCCTGCAAACCAAGGAAGACGACAACGACCCCTATGAGTCCAGCCAGTTCAGCGTGGTGATCGCCAACGCCACCGGTATTTACGGGCTGTACAGCTACCGCGAGATCTTTGAGTTCAAAGAGTTCTGGGGCATTGGCTCGGGCCGCAGCTTTGCGCTGGGCGCCATGCACGCCGCCTGGGACAAAGCCAAGACCGCGCGTGAAGTGGCTATGGCTGGTGTGCAAGCCGGTTGCGAATTCGACAAAAACTCCGCCGGGCCGGTGGAGCTGTATTCCCTGAAATTGAAAGCATCAACAAAATGAGTCAAGCCCAACTGGTTGAGGTCAAGGTTCCCGATATTGGCGATTTCGCCGAAGTCACCGTCATTGAACTGCTGGTCAAGCCCGGCGACACCATCAAAGCCGAGCAGAGCCTGATCACGGTGGAAAGCGACAAAGCCTCGATGGAAATCCCGGCCAGCCATGCAGGCGTGGTCAAAGAGATTCGCGTCAAGCTGGGCGACAAGGTCAAGGAAGGCTCGGTGGTGTTGATGCTGGAAGCCGCCGCGGCTTCTGGTGCGTCCTCTGCCACTGCGCAGGCCGCGCCCCCACCCCAGCCCTCCCCCAGTGGGGGAGGGAGCAATACGCCGGCTGCTGCCAGCGTGACAGCCGCGCCGGTGGCCTCCAGCTTTGCTGGTACCGCCGACCTGGACTGCGACTTGTTGGTTCTGGGCGCCGGCCCTGGCGGATACTCCGCCGCCTTCCGCGCTGCCGACCTGGGCCTGAAAGTGATCCTGGTTGAGCGTTACGCGTCGCTGGGCGGCGTCTGCCTGAACGTGGGCTGCATCCCCTCCAAGGCACTGTTGCATGTGGCCGCCGTCATGGACGAGGTCAAGCACTTTGAGAGCCTGGGCGTGAGCTTTGCCGAGCCGGTGGTGAACATCAACAAGCTGCGCACCCACAAAGAAAAAGTCGTCAACAAGCTGACCGGTGGCCTGGCCGCCATGGCCAAGATGCGCAAGGTCACCACTGTGCGCGGCCTGGGCCAGTTCGTCGGCGCCAACCATTTGGAAGTCAGCGAAACCAGTGGCACCGCGCAAGAACAAACCGGCAGCAAGAAAGTCATCTCGTTCAAAAAGGCCATCATTGCCGCCGGCTCGCAAGCCGTGCGCCTGCCCTTCATGCCCGAAGACCCACGCGTGGTGGACTCCACCGGCGCCCTGGAGCTGAAAGAAGTTCCTAAGCGCATGCTGATCCTGGGCGGCGGCATCATCGGCCTGGAAATGGGCACGGTCTACAGCACGCTGGGCGCACGCCTGGACGTGGTCGAAATGATGGACGGCTTGATGCAGGGCGCCGACCGCGACCTGGTCAAGATCTGGCAAAAGATGAACGCGCCGCGTTTTGACAACATCATGCTCAAGACCAAGACCGTGGGCGCCAAAGCCACGCCCGCCGGCATTGAAGTCACCTTTGAAGGCGAGGGCGCTCCCGCGCCGCAAACCTATGACTTGGTGCTGCAAGCCGTGGGCCGCACGCCCAACGGCAAGAAGATTGCGGCCGACAAAGCCGGCGTCAACGTGACCGACCGCGGCTTTGTGCCGGTGGATATCCAGATGCGCACCAACGTGCCGCATATCTTTGCGATCGGCGACATCGTCGGCCAGCCCATGCTGGCGCACAAAGCCGTGCACGAAGCCCATGTGGCCGCTGAAGTGATTGCTGGCGAGTTACTGGGCAATAAAGAGCTGGCCAGCGCGGCATTTAACGCCCGGGTCATTCCGAGCGTGGCGTACACCGACCCTGAAGTGGCATGGGTCGGCCTCACGGAAGACCAGGCTAAGGCCCAAGGCATCGAGGTCAAAAAAGGCTTGTTCCCTTGGTCAGCCTCTGGCCGCGCGATTGCCAACGGCCGCGACGAAGGCGTCACCAAGCTGCTGTTTGACGACAGCCCGGAAGCCCATGGCCATGGCAAGATTTTGGGTGGCGGCATGGTCGGCACGCACGCCGGTGACATGATCGGCGAGATCGCCCTGGCCATTGAGATGGGCGCGGATGCCATCGACATCGGCAAGACCATCCATGCTCACCCGACGCTGGGCGAAAGCATCGGCATGGCCGCTGAAGTGGCGCACGGCAGCTGCACGGATTTACCGCCAGCGCGTAAATAAAGCACAGTTTTCCTCGGGCTTGGCCCAGGAGAAAAGCCCGAACGCCGCAAGGCCTTCGGGCTTTTTGTTGCCTGTTTGCTCAGTCGCTCAGGACGGCTGCGTTGATTCGTAGCGCTGGCCCAGCGCCAGCAGTTCCGGCGTTTGAATGACCGCATTCAAACCATCGAAGTCGAGCATCTGGTCCTGCCAAGGCCGTGTGGTCTGGTGCGTGTGCAAGCTGGCGTAATAGCCTTGCAAGGTGTGCAGCACGGCACGTGCGGTGCCGCCGGGAAAAATCACGATCTTGAAGCCGCGCTCACCCAGCTCGCTGGCGCTTTGCACCGGCGTCTTGCCGCCTTCAACCATGTTGGCCAAGAGCGGTATGCGGTGGGCAAATTGCTGGCAAGCGCGGTCCATCTGTTCGCCCGAACGCAGGGCTTCAATGAACAAGGCGTCCACCCCGCATTCGAGGTAGCGCTCGGCCCGCTCCAGCGCCGCGTCCAGGCCTTCGACGGCCACCGCATCGGTACGGGCCAGGATCAAGGTCTTGCTGTCACGCCTGGCGTCCAGCGCGGCGCGCAGCTTGCCTTGCATCTCGGCCACAGGCACCACGCCCTTGCCATCAAGGTGGCCGCAGCGTTTGGGGAAGGTTTGGTCTTCGATCTGGATCATCGCGGCCCCGGCGCGCTCGAAGTCGCGCACGGTGCGCTGCGTGTTCAGGGCGTTGCCAAAGCCGGTGTCGGCGTCCACGATGACCGGAATACTCACCCGGTCGGTGATGTGCGCCAGGGTCTGGGCCACTTCGGTGACGGTGGTCAGGCCAATGTCGGAGCGGCCGAGCCGCGTGTAGGCAATCGATGCACCGGACAGGTACAGCGCCTCGAAGCCCGCCTGCTGCGCCACCAGGGCCGTCAGCGCGTCGTAAACGCCAGGGGCGAGCAGGGCGTTGGGTTGCTGCAGGCGCAGGGCCAAGTCATGGGGCTGGCTCATGAGGATTCTTTCAATAAATGGTGGGCGGTTTGCGCGGCGATGTGCCCACCGGCAATGGCGCTGAGCAAGCCGTTGCCGGACAGGTAGCCCCAGACTTCCTGGCCCGAGACGCCGCGCGCAGCGCCACCAACGGCGAGCAAGTTGGGCAAGGGCGAGCCGTCTTCACGCAGCACGCGGGCTTGGGCGTCTATGTCCAAGCCGCCCTGGGTATGGAACAAGGCGCCGGTGACCTTGATGGCATGAAAAGGGGCCTGCAGGCGGCGCTCGAAGCGTCGGTCCGTGGCCGCGTCGGCGCCGGGGCGAACGCTGTCCAAGGTGCTTTGCAAGGCGGCAGCGTCGCAGCCGATCAGTTGGGCCAAGGCGGCCACGTCGGGCGCGTGTTGCACCGCGCCCGAGCTTTGCGCCGCGACGAAATCGGGAAAGTCTTGCGCAAACGCGAGCAGCTCGTCGTCAAAGACATTCCAGGCCACACCACCGGGCTGCGCCAGCACATGCACCGCGGCTTCCGAGTAGCCCTGGGTTTCGTCGTGAAAGCGCTGACCCAGGGCGTTGATCTGCACACCGCCTTGCATCATCAGCGCCCAGGAGATCAAGGCGCCTTGCGGTATGGCCCAAGAGCCGTGGCCCTGATAAGCGCCCAGGTCGGCCAGGCGGGCGCCCAATTGCCGTCCCCAGGCAATCGCGCTGCCGTCGTTGCCAGCGTGTCCGGCATAGGTGGCCTCGGCCATTTCTGGCAACAGCGACTTCACCATGTCAGCCGCACCACCAAAGCCGTTGCAGGCCAGCAGCACCATGTCGCAGCGCAGACGCTCGATCTGGCCGTTAGGCCGCACAAAGCCCACGCCCTGGATGCGCTGCTGCTCATCGGCCCACAGCTCGATGACTTGGGCCTGGGTCAGCACCGGCACGCCGGCGGCGTCGGCAGCGGCTTGCAGACGGCTCATCAAGCCGGCGCCGGTTTTTTCAGGCACGGCGTGCATGCGGTGGGCGCTGTGACCGGGGTACAAAAAATTGTCCAGCACTTGCCAGGGCAAGCCATGGTGCTGGGCCAAAGCGTCCATGGCCGGGCCAATCTGGCTGGCATAGGCCTGCACCAAATGCGGGGCGGCTTGGCCGTCGGCCTTGGCCTGGATGTCCTGGGCGAACAGCGCCACGCTGTCGGCAATGCCTTGGGCTTGCTGGGCCAGCGTGCACGGCGCTGGCACAAAGCCTGAAGACAAGGCGGTCGAGCCGCTGGCAAAGGCATCACGCTCCAGCACCACGCAGTCCACACCGAGTCGGTGCAGGGCCAGGGCGGCGGTCAGGCCGCAGGCGCCGGCGCCGACAATCACCACCGGCGCGTGGTCGGTGGCTCGGAGTGCAGCGGCCGGGCGAACTTGGGGCAGGGCGGCAGTCATGACTCAGCCCAGTTGTTGCAAGAAAGCGGCGCTGTCCATCACCTCGGCCACCGACGCCATGTCGGCCAAGGCGGCTTGATGGGCGGCTGGGCTGAATGCGGCGCAGCCGTCAGACAAGACGATGACGTGGTAGTCGCGCACATGGGCATCACGCACCGTGCTGGCCACCCCGCCGTTGGTGACGATGCCGCAGACCACCAGCGTATCGATGCCCGACTTTTTGAGCACCCAGTCCAGCTGCGTATTGAAGAACGCCGAGTACGCGACTTTGAAGACCGATACATCGACCAGCGGCGCCAGCAAGTCCACGTTGGCCTGGCCCCGGCTGCCCGGCGCAAAGTCACCCTTGCGCAAAAAGGGGCGGCGCTCTTTGAGGTGTTCGGAAATCATGGGCTCGCCGTGGGCGTCGGGCCACAGCGTGAACAAGCTGGCCGTGACCAAGCCCCCCTGCGCCTTGATCGCGCGCGCCACCGGCGCCATGCGCTCGGGCAGCAGCACGGCCTCGGTGCTGAGGGTATTGCCACGGGCGTAAGCGCCATCGGCTGCCAAAAAATCGTTTTGCAGGTCGACGATGACCATGCCCAGTTTGGCTTTTTTCAAGTTCATGCTGTTCGCCCCACCAACAAGTTACCCAAGGCATCCACCCGGCCGGCAAAGCCGGGCTCTAACCAGACGGTGGTGTCGGGTTGCTCCAAAATCGCCGGGCCTTGCACCACCGTGCCTACGGGCAAGCGCAGGCGTTCGTAGCGCTGCGCTGTCCACCACTGGCCTTGGTGGTAGACGGGTTGTTCACCCAGGGGTGTATTGCTGCCTTCGCCTTGCGGCGCCAGCACCGCCAAGTCGAATTTAGGCCGGCGGCCAATGCGGGCGTAGCGCAGGTTCATCACGCGGATTACCGGGCCTTGCAACACGCGACCAAAGGCGTGCCGGTAGGCCGCCTCGAAAGCGGCCAACAAGCCGGGGGCATTGAGCTGCTCGCGCTGAATAGGCACTTGCAAAGTGTGGGTCTGGCCCATGTAGAGCATGTCAAAGCTGACCACCTCGTCAATGCGCACGAAGTTCACGCCGGCCGAATCCAGCCGCACTTGGCAAGCCTGGGCCAACTCGTCCAGGCGTGCCAGCAAGCCGGGCCAGCTCACATCGGCCAGGGCCACGTTGAGCGTTTGCACCGCGTCGTGCCGCATGTCGGCCATGACGCAGCCCAACGCCGAGGTGACGCCCGGGTAGCGCGGCACGATGCCCGTGGTCACGCCGACCTCGCGCATCATGGCGCAGACATGCAGGCCGCCACCCCCACCAAAGGGCATGTAGGCGAACTGGCGCGGGTCGTGCCCGCGCTCGATCGACACCACGCGAATGGCACCGGCCATACGGGCGTTGGCCACGGTCAAAATCGCCTCGGCCGCGGCCAGCGTGCTCAAGCCCAGCGGCTGGGCCACATGCTGCGCAATCGCCGACTCGGAAAGGCCCGCATTGAGCGCTTGCAACAAGCCGCCGCCCAAAGGCCGGTCGGCGGCAATGCGTCCCAGCAAGACATTGGCATCGGTCACGGTCGGGCGGGTGTTGCCCCGGCCGTAGCAGGCCGGGCCGGGAATGCTGCCGGCCGACTCCGGCCCGACTTGCAGCATGCCGCCGGCATCGACCGACGCGATGGAGCCGCCGCCTGCGCCTATCGTTTCGATCTGGATCATGGGCGAGCGCACCACCAAACCAAAGTCGATAGAGGTCTGCGCCGCCAGCGCCGCCTCGCCGCCCGCCACCAAGGACACGTCAAAGGACGTGCCGCCAATGTCGCCAGTGATGACGTTCTCAAAACCCGAGGCGCGGGCAATTTCGGCGCAAGCCATCACGCCCGCAGCGGGGCCGGACAAGGCCGTGCGCACCGGCACATCGCAGGCGGTCTGGCGCGACATCACGCCGCCGTTGCTCTGCACGATCAGCAGTTCCCCGCCAAAGCCTTGGGCACGCAGATCACCTTCGAGCCGCTGCAAATAGCTGCCGACCACGGGTTGCAAGGCGGCGTTCAAGGTGGCGGTGGAGCAGCGCTCGAACTCGCGAATCTCAGGCAGCACTTCACTGGCTGCGGTGACGTAGCTGTTCGGCCAGATTTCGCGCACAGCAGCCACTGCCGCCTGTTCATTGGCCTGGTTGGCGTAGGCGTGTACAAAGAAAACGCAGACCGCCTCGCAACCTTTGGCGAGCAAGGCGCGGGCTTGTTCGCGCACCTGGTCCAGGTTCACCGGGGTGTGCAGCTGCCCATCGGCCAGCACGCGTTCATCAACTTCTAGGCGCCAGGCGCGCGGCACTACTGGGGTGTAGCTGCCGCGCAGGCCCCAGGTTTGCGGGCGGTCCCGGCGCCGCATTTCCAGCACGTCGCGAAAGCCGCGGGTGGTGATGATGCCGGTGCGGCCGATCTTGCGTTCTAGCAAGGCGTTGGTGCCCACGGTGGTGCCGTGCACGATGGTGGCAATCGCTTGGGCGCCCTGGCCGTCCGCCTCGCCGGTGACTTGGGCAATGCCGTTCATGAAGCCGCGCGCTTCTTCACCTCGGGTCGAGGGGACTTTGACGATGCGGGCCTGGCCGGTTTTCTCGTCCAGCACAAAGAGGTCGGTGAAAGTGCCGCCGACGTCCACGCCGACCACCCAATGCGGTGAGTTGTCTTTGCTTGTGCCGCTCATGCTGCTTCCTTGGTGTAGCCCAGCGCGCTGTCGCGCAGACGATCTTGCGTTGACCTGTCAGCAGGTGATCCCCAGCCGCCGCCGCCCGGTGTTTGCAGGCGAATGCGGTCCCCTTTTTTCAGCTGGATACCTAGCATCTTGGAGACCATGGGCGGGGTTTTCCATTCGCCGTTTTGGCAGTACTCAAACACATTGGGCAAGGCGGGCTGGCCGCCATGAATGCCTTTGGGTGCGGACTTGCCACGCTCGCCGAAAATGAAGGCTTCGGCGCTGTCTTCGAGCAGTTCAATTTCGTAAATGGCACCCAGGCCGCCCCGATACTGGCCGTCGCCACCCGAGCCCGGGCGCAAGGCCCACTGCGTGAAGCGCACGGGGTAGGCCGCTTCCAGAATTTCCAGCGGTGGAATGGTGGCCGTCGAAATGGGCGCGTTGCCGTGCGACAAACCGTCGCCCGCCGAATGGCCGCCGTGGCCACCGCCGAAAAAGCTGAACATCACCCAGCGCTGGCCCTTGCGCTTGTCGTCGCTGCGGTGCCCGGCAATCGACAAGGCGTTGATGGTGCCGTAGGCGTGGGCGACGGCGCGCTGCGGGTCGGCCAAAGCCGTGGCGCTGAAGATCACGTCGATCATGCGCAAAATCGTTTCGGTGTAGCCGCCCACGGGGCGCGGCCGCGCCGCGCTGATGACCAGGCCGTCGGGAATCACGAAATCCACGGCGTCGAGCACGCCAGCGTTGGCGGGCACGTCGGGGAACACGTGCTTGAGCGCCACATAGCACGCTGCCACTGCGGTGGCGCGCGAAATATTGACCGGGCCGGCACACTGCGGCGAGGTGCGGGAAAAGTCCAGGGTCAGGCGGTCGCCCGCCACGGTCATGTCCAGCGCAATGCTGAGCAGCTCGTCTTTGACGCCGTCGTTGTCGAGTACGTCGTCAAAGCTGTAGCGCCCGTCCGGCAGGCTGGCAATGTGTGAGCGCATCAGGCGCACCGCCCGGCTGCGCAGTTCCACCAGGGCTTGTGCCACTTTGGTGTCGCCGTATTCGTCGAGCAGGCCGTCCAGGCGGCGTGCGCCCAATTCGAGCGCGGCCAGCTGGCCGTTCAGGTCGCCCCACAGGCTGTCGGGCAAGCGGGTGTTGGCGCGCAAAATCGCCAACACGTCCTCGTCGAGCACGCCGCCGCGCAAAATGCGCACCGGCGGAATCTGCACCGCCTCTTGCCAGCATTCGGTGGCCGCCGGGTTGTAGTTGCCGGGCACCGCGCCGCCCACGTCGTGCCAGTGAGCGGCCGAGGCTAAAAAGCAGTACAGCTGGCCACCCCGAAAGCAGGGTCGCACCAGTTTGAAGTCGTTCGCATGGGTGCCGCCTTCATACGGGTCGTTGAAGAGCCACACGTCCCCGGGCTGCATGCCGCCGCGCTCGCCGGCCACCCTCATGGCGGCGCGCACGGCAAAGGCCATGGCGCCCACAAACACGGGCAGACCGGACTTGCCTTGTACCAGGGTGTCGCCTGTCGTAGCGTCATACAGGCCGTGGCAAGCGTCGTGCGCTTCGGCAATGATGGGGTTAAACGCGCTGCGGTAGAGCGTGGCGTCCATCTCGTCGGCAATTTGTTCGAGCCGGCCGCGCAGCACGGCCAGGGTGACGGGGTCCATCGCCCCCATAGGGGTTGACTCAGAGGTCATCGGGTTCATCCTTGCTTGGGTTGTTTTCTTTGCTTGAGCAGGGGCAAGAGGCCTCCCGCATCGACCATGTCCATCAAAAATCCGGGGATGGGGTCGCAGGTCAGCCGCTGGCCGTTGGCACGCAGCAGCAGCGGCGTGTCGCCGTCAAATTGCAGGGCTACGCGTTCGCCTTCTTCAACGGTTTCGGCTTCAGCGCAAGTCAGCAGTAGCAAGCCCAGGTTGAAAGCATTGCGGAAATACAGCCCGCTGAAAGACGGGGCGATCACGGCCGCCACACCCAGTTGGCGCAGCACGCCCGCGGCTTGTTCGCGTGAGGAGCCAATGCCGAAATCCGCGCCCGCTACCAGTACATCGCCCGTACGCACGCCCCCCGCAAAGTCAGGGCGAACGGCTTCTAAGCAATGCTGGCCGATCACGTCCAGGCTGTATTTCATGAAGGCGCCCGGGGCCAGGGCGTCGGTGTCGATGTTGGCCCCCAGGCGCCAGACGCGGGCGCCCGCCCAACTGCGTTGACTCATGCCAACACCTCGCGTGGGTCGGTGATGCACCCCCGCAGGGCGGAGGCGGCGACGGTGTAGGGCGAAGCCAGGTACACGTTGACGCTGGCCGGACCCATGCGGCCCTTGAAGTTGCGTGCCGTGCTGGAGATGACGGTGGCCCCATCGGGGAAAGTGCCGCCATAGCCGGCGCAAGCGCCGCAGCTGTTGGGCAGCACCGTCGCGCCGGCGTCCAGCAAGATTTGCATCACGCCTTCTTGCGTGGCTTGGGCTTGCTCGCGCGCGCTGGCGGGCGCGATCATGAGTTGCATACCCTGGGCCACCCGGCGGCCCTTGAGCACCGAGGCCGCGGCGCGCAAATCTTCGAGCTTGGCGCCGGTGCAGGCGCCGATGTAGGCAATGCCGGGGCGCACATCGGCAAACTCGGCCACGCCGGCGGTGTTGGCCGGGCTGTGCGGGGCGGCTACTTGGGGGCTGAGTCGGCTGGCCTCAAAGCCGTGCTGCTCAAAATCGGCGCCCGCGTCGGTGTGCCATTGCAGCGCGCCCGCCAGCCGGTCGGCCGACACGCCGATGGCTTGCAGATGGTCCACGGTGGTCTGGTCGGCAGCGATCAGGCCGACTTGCGCGCCCATTTCGGCGCTCATGTTGGACAGCGTCATGCGCTCTGCCATGGACAGCGCGTGCACCGCCTCGCCGGCGAATTCAATGGCCTGGTACTGGCCGCCGTTCATGCCGAAGCGCCCAATCATGTGCAGCATCATGTCCTTGGCCGAGACCCCGGCTTGCAAGCGCCCATGCCAGTCCATGCGCAAGGTGCGCGGCACCTGCACCCAGATCTGGCCGGTCACGCACACGCCCAGCATCTCGGTGGCGCCAATGCCGAACATGTAGCAGCCAAATGCACCTCCCGTAGGGGAGTGCGAATCGCCACCCACGCAAAACATGCCGGGGCTCAAATGGCCGCGCTCGGGCAGCACCACATGGCAAATGCCCTGGCTGTCAATGACGTGCGGCAGCTTCCAGGCTTTGGCCGTGTCGCGGGTTATCTGGATGATTTTTTGCGCGTCGGGCTCTTGCGCCGGCACATAGTGGTCCAGCACCAAGACGACTTTTTGCGTGTCCCAAATTTGCGCTCCCAACTCGTCGAGCATGGGCTTGAGCCGGCGCGGTCCGGACGAGTCATGAAACATGGCCAAGTCCACGTCGCAGGTCACGAGCTCGCCCACGGCCACGTGGGGTCGGCCGGCAGCGCGCGCAATCAATTTTTGCGCGAGGGTTTGAGGAGCAGGGGAGGGCTGTGTCATTGAAAACGGGGCGAACGTCAAGGGTTCAAAAAAGCTCAAAAGGGGTGGGTGTGGCGGCGGTGCTGCGCTGCGTCAGCGCCCTCACATACCCAGGTAGGCTTGGCGCAGGGTGTCGCTGGCCAGCAGCTCGGCAGGGCTGCCCGTAAAGCGGATGTGGCCGTTTTCCATCACATAGGCATGGTCGGCAATGTCCAGCGATTGGCCAACGTTTTGCTCGACCAACAGCACGGCCAAGCCGGTGCTGCGCAACTGCGAGATCAGGCCGAACATTTCTTCGACCAGCAGCGGCGACAAGCCCAGCGACGGCTCGTCCAGAATCAGCAGACGGGGTTCGGCCATCAGGCCCCGGCCGATGGCCAGCATTTGCTGCTCACCGCCGCTCAGCGTGCCGGCGAGTTGCGTCACGCGCTCTTTCAAGCGGGGGAAGGTTGTATAGACTTTTTCGAGGTTGGCATCGCGCCGCTCACGCCCGCGCGTGAAAGCGCCCAGCTCCAGGTTTTCGTGCACGCTCAAGTTGGGGAACACCTTGCGGCCCTCGGGCACATGGATCAGCCCCTTGGTCACGACTTTTTGACAATGCAGTCCGGTGATGTCTTGCCCGTCAAACTGCACTGTACCGGCACGGGTGGCCACCAAGCCACTGAGCGTCAGGTTCAGCGTGGTTTTTCCTGCGCCATTGCTGCCCAGGAGCGCCACGGTTTGGCCGGGCATGACTTGCAGGTCCACGCCGCGCAACACCTCGACCACACCGTAGCCGGACTTCAGCCCCTTGATGTCCAACAAGGCGGTCATGACGTGGCCTTTGCTTGGGCAGCTGGCTGAGCTGTATTTTTTTGCAGGCGCTCGGCCGTGCCGTGGCCCAGATAGGCTTCCACGACGGCCTGGTTGCGGGTGACTTCGGCCGGTGTGCCGTGCGCAATCAGCTGGCCTTGCGCCAGCACCCAGACTTCTTCGGCCAAGCTCATCACGGCTTGCATCACGTGCTCGATCATCAGCACCGTCACGCCGCTGTGGGCAATGCCGCGTACCACTGGAATCATGTCGGCAATCTCCTGGGGGTTGAGGCCGGCCAGCACCTCGTCGAGCAGCAGCAAGCGCGGCCGGGTGGCCAAGGCGCGTGCCAGCTCCAGCCGCTTGCGGCCGGCCACCGTCAAGTCGCTGGCGAGCTTGTCCAATTGGGTCGTCAAGCCCACTTGCTGGGCTACCAAATCGGCTTGCGCCAGCGCCTGGGCGCGGCTGGCCTCATGCAGGTGGGCGCCCACGGCAATGTTTTCGCGCACGGTCTGCGCGGCAAAAGGTTGCACGATCTGGAAGGTGCGCGTCAGCCCCATGCGCGCGTTGACATGCGGGCTTTGGCCCGTGATGTCTTGCCCTGCAAAAGCCACGCGGCCGGTGTCGGGCGTGATGAACCCCGACATCAGCGCAAACAAGGTGGTTTTCCCAGCGCCGTTGGGGCCGATCAGGGCGCTCAGCCGGCCCTCGGTCACGGACAGGCTGACGTTTTGCACCGCCTTCAGGCCGCCAAAAGACTTGCCCACGCCGTCGAGCTGCAGCATGGTGCTCATGGTGCGTCCTTCTTGGCTGCCGGGCGAGTGCCGCGCAGCCACTGCAGGGGCGTGATGGCGCCCAGACCGGCAATGCCGCGCGGCAGGAACATCACGATGATGATCAGCACTGAGCCGTAAATCACCATGTTGATGCCTGGCAACTGCCCAAACAAATTGCGCGTGAGGTCAGCCAATATGTGCAGGCTGATGGCGCCCAGCAGCGGCCCCCACAAAGTGCCCAGGCCGCCCACAATCGCGCCCACCAGGGCTTCCACTGAGGTGTGCGAGCCAAAGGCAATGGCGGGGTCGATGTATTGGAAAACCTGCACATAAAAAGCGCCGCCCGCGCCCATCAGGCCGCCCGACAAGATGGTGGCGATCAATTTGACGCTGAAGGGGTTGACCCCAATCGCACGGGCTGCGTCTTCGTTGTCACGCACGGCTTGTAAGTAGGCGCCAAAGCGGGAGTTCTTGAGCCAGGCCGTCAGGCACAGCGCCAAGGTGACCAGACCTAGCATCAGCCAGATAAAGCCGGCCCGGCTGCCAAACTGCATATTGGTTGCTGATTCTTTGAGCGGCAGCATCAGGCCCACACCGGCACCGGTGAAAGGCACCGAGGTGGCCAGTATGCGAAACACCTCGGCAAAAGCCAGCGTGACCAGCGCGAAGTAAGAGCCCTTCAGGCCATAACGAAACGAGGCCGCGCCGACCGCTGCGCCCACGCCCGCGGCGAACGCCATGGCCACGGCCAAGGCCAGCCAGGGGTTCAGGCCCCACTGCATTTGGGCAATGGCTTGCACGTAAGCGCCGGTGCCAAAAAACAGCGCGTGGCCAAAAGAAAACTGACCGCCATAACCGCCCAGCACATTCCAGGCTTGCGACAGCAGGCAAGTATAGAGCGCAGTCATCACAAAGTTAAGCCAGACGCCAGACTGTGTGAAAAACGGCACCGCGCCCACCAGCAGCACAAACAGGGCGATGTTGCGAAAGTCTTTCATGCCTTCGCTCCAAAAAAACCTTGCGGCCGCAGCAACAGCACGGCGATGAAAATCACAAAAATACCCACCTGACCCAGCGATTCGCCCAGCAGCAGGCCGCCCAGCGACTCGACCACGCCAATCAGCAAGCCGCCCAGCAAGGCGCCTGCAAAACTGCCCATGCCGCCCAGCACCACGATGGTGAAAGCCACCAGCACAAAGCCATTGCCTACCAGCGGGTTGACGTAATAGGCCGGCATTAAAAAGCAGGCCGCAGCGCCCAGGCTGGCCAAACCCAGGCCAAAACACATGGCGTAAACGTGGTCTACATCGATGCCCATCAGGCGAGCGCCTTGCTTTTCTTTGGACACGGCACGAATAGCGCGACCCAGGTCGGTTTTTTGCACGATCAGCAGCAGCACGGCCGACACCGCCAAAGCCCCGCCAAAAGCCACCAGCTTGGGCAAGGCAATGAAAGCCGGGCCGATCTCGATGGTGCGCAAGGTGTAGGCGGTGTCGATGGTGCGGGTGTCTGACTTGAAGAACAGCAAGGCCAGGTTTTCTAGCACGATGGACACGCCCAGCGTGACCAGCAAGATGTTTTCGTCCTTGCCGTGGCTGGCCCGGTTGATGACGCCGCGCTGCAGCGCATAGCCCAGCACGAACATGGCGGGCACCATGATCGGCAGGGCCATGTAGGGGTCGATGCCGAGCTTTTCCTTGAGCATGTAGACGCCGTACAGCGCCACCATCAAAGCCGCGCCGTGCGCGAAATTGATGATGTGCAGCACGCCGTAAATCAGCGTCAGGCCCAGCGCGATCAGCGCATAAACGGCACCCGTGGTCAGGCCGTTCAGCACCGAAGGCAGCAGGATGTTCAGGTCAAGCATCGGGGTCTTTCAGCGCGTGGCGGTCAAGCCTTCAAAGGAAAGACCGGCTCGACTTCGCGGTAGTCGCGCGGCACGATGACCTTGATGTCACCTTTGTAGACCTGCGTCATCAAAGGCTGGGCGCCCATGTTCTGGCCATTGACGAACTGGGTCGGGCCGTACGGCATGATGTGGTTGGCGAACTTGCTAGACGCCAGGGCGTCAATGATGGCCGCGCGGTCGCTCGACTTGGCCCGCTCAATGGCGTCAGCCAGCAGCGACATGGCCGTGTAGGTCATGAAGACTTCGTAGCTGAAGAATTGGCCTTGCGCCTCGACGCGTTTTTTCAACTCGGCCGAGCGCTTGTCGCGCGGATTGAACCAATGGTTGCAGTCGATGATGCCGTTGGCCGCATCGGGGAATTCTTTGACGAATTTGTAGCTAGACGCCGCACCGCCCAGCACCGAGTAAATCGCCTTGGGCGTGATTTTTTGCTGCTGCAAGGTGCGCACCAGCAATGCGTATTCGTTGTAGTAGTTCGCGGGGATCAGGATGTCCGGGTTGACCTGCTTGATGCGCAGCGCGATGTTGTTGAAGTCACGCGTGGGGTTGGCATGCTTGATGATTTCCTTGACTTCATAACCGTAGCCCGGGAGTTCCTTGGCCAGCAAGTTGGCCGTGCCGGTGCCGAACAAAGACTCTTCGTGCACGATCATCACGGTGCGGGCGGGCTTGCCAGCCGCAGTGTTCAGTGCATGCAGGCTGGCCACCGCCACCTCGGCGCATTTTTTGTAACCGGGGCCAAAGCGGAAAGTGTTTTTCAGACCGCGCTCGACAATCTGGTCGGCCACGCCGACGTCCACCACGTGGGGCAGGTTGTACTTGGCTGCCGCTTGTGTGGTGGCGAGGCAAATGGCCGAGGCGAAGGCGCCGACCACGGCGCTGACCCCGGCTTCGTTCATCTTCTCGATCTCTGCGGTGCCGGCCTGTGGGCTGGACTGTGCGTCGCCCAGCAGGGCTTCGAGCTTGGCGCCGCCCAGGGACTTGATGCCTCCGGCCTTGTTGATGTCTTCAATCGCCATCAAGGCACCGAGCCGGCACTGTTGACCCGAATACGCCAGCGCCCCGGTGACGGGATGCAGCACACCGACCTTGACCGGCTTGGGCTGGGCCCCGCTCACCAGAGGAAACGCGAGCGTAGAGGCCGCGGCAGCGGACTGCCCGATGAAGTGGCGACGTGTGGTCATGTGAACATCCTTTTTGTTGAGAATCAGTGAAAGTTGGCGGACAGCTCTTGGCTTACCCACACCTTGGCGTCAATGCTGCCAACGCGGGATAACTGCATCTGGTACTCGTACCGGTCCGGTCGGTACAAGCCATGCAGCCATTGGACGGGACGGTCGTCCTCGTCATAAATCAAGCGGCGCACGGCCAGCAAGGCCGATCCCACCGACACATCCAGGTGCTGCGCCATGTCCATGTCGGCCAGGCGGGCTGTCAGGGTTTGTTCGGCGCGGCCGACCTTGACACCTGATTCTTCAAGCAGCACCAAGATCGGCTTTTGCGCCAACTCCCGCCTGCCAAAGCCAGCCGAAATGGCGTCAGGCACCCAGGTGGTGATGTGGGACAGCGGGCCTTGCGGCGTGCTGCGCACGCGCTCGGCTTTTTGCACCAGGGCCGTTCGGGGTAATTTCAGGGCCTGGGCTACATCCGTCGGGGCGCGTAGGCGCTCCACACTCAGCACCTTGACCTTGGTGCGCAGACCCATGGTCACCAGGTTTTCCAACAACCCCGACAGACGCGCTTGTTGCCCAGAAGGCATGCTCCACGCTTGGCTTGGCAGGTCTTCGGTCTTGTCGGGCAAGGGACGGGTGCCGCGCCCGGGCTCGCGTTGGATCAGGCCTTCTTCGGCGAGCTGCGACAAGGCGCGGCGCACCGTGACGCGGGCCACGCCGAATTGCCGCATCAGGGCCAATTCACCGGGCAAGCCGGCGTCAAAGCGGCCTTCACGCAACTGCTCACGCAGCACCAGATAAACCTGGTGGTACTTGGGCAGGGGCAGGTGGGCGTCCATGGCCCGCATGGTGGAAGACTCGTATTGTTCTGTCAATAGGACATTCAGGTCTTACTGATGGGACATTAAGTTGGGGATTTCCCTGTGCGCACTTCGGTGTGGTGGCCAGCGGCGTGGCCTTTGGGGTGATGCCAACATGTCTGAGGCGACATTCATGTTTCATTGCTCTGTGGCAACGATAGAGTTAACATTTGGCCTAATTTCTGAGCCACCGCTTAATTGCTTTTTCACCTGCTGTTTGGAATCCCATGAACGAAGGCTTTTTAATTGTCATCATGTTGCTCATGGTGATGCTCTTTTGCTTCGTGCTGTTTTACTTTTTCACCCAGCAAAGCCTGCGGCAAATCACCACCCGGCTGGACACCATGCAGCCGGCGCGTACGACCGTCAGGCGCAGCCCCGACACTATTCGGCGCGAGCGGGCTTTTTGCCATGACAAGTTGGTCGTGCTCGAAGCCAGTCTGAGCGTGACGCCGCGCGAGGAGTTGACGGCCGAAGAGGTGGATGAAATCGACCGTTCACGGCGAGTCATCAAAGGCTGCATTGACGAGCTCAAGGCTTGTGGCGATTGGCTGGGCCTGCCGTTTGACTTTGAGTGGACCGAAATCCTGGACCGGCTGCCGAATGTGAATGTGCTGTATCGCAAAGCGGCTGCGGTGGCTGCTGCTGCGCCAGAAGGCACAACGCCGGCCCCGGCGCGCTGAGTTAGCCCGAGGGGATCAGCGGCTGCTCTTGGCTTTGTCGGCTTCAGGTGCCGCCGGCGACTCACTTGTTGCGACGCGCCTGGCGCCGTCAAAGCGGCGGTTCCAGTAGGCTTCTGCCATGTTTTCCACGCGCACTGCAGCGCCCGGCTTGGGTGAGTGGATGAACTTGCCGTCGCCAATGTAAATGCCGACATGGCTGAAGGTGCGGCGCATGGTGTTGAAAAACACCAGATCGCCCGGCACCAGTTCTGACTTTTCAATGTTCTGGGTCGCTGCCGCTTGCTGCGCAGCGCTACGTGGCAGCACCAAGCCGATGGTTTGCTGGTACATAGCTTTGACGAAACCGCTGCAATCAAAGCCGGTTTCCACCGTGTTGCCGCCGCGCCTGTACGGTACGCCCATGAAACCCATGGCATTAACCACCAAGTCAGAAGCCCGGTTCGAAACGCTTTGGCGGACCTGTTCGAGTTGCGTCAGCAAGCCCTTGTCGGCCAGGAAATTGTCCAGATCGTCCGTCTTGGCCGGCGCGGCATGGACCGTGCCTAGGGCGACGCAGCACAGCGCGCTGCACAGGCGGCGGGTGGTCTGAAGACGCAAACGGGACAAAAAAGGCATCCCTTGAGCTTAATGAATCCCCTGGGATGCGTCAAGTTGGGGGATGGCCACGGGTGATGAGAGGCTTGGCCCGACGTGCATCTGCATCGCATGGGTTGGATTGATGGACTCACGGAACGCTCGATGGCCGAAGGGCCGAAGGGCTGAAGGGCCCCATGCCTGCCGCTTCCGCCCGGTTGAGTCGGGGTGCGGGGCGGTCTATAAAATAGCCGATTCGCCACTTCCCGTGAGACCGTGTGTCTGAACGCCTGACCGTCCTGTCGCAATACCTCCTGCCCAAGCAGGCGCTGACCTCTTTTGCAGGCTTTGTCGCCTCTGCCGAGCGGGGCCGTGTCACCACCGAGCTGATCCGCTGGTTTGTGGGCAAGTACGGCGTGAACATGGACGAGGCGGCCGAGCCCGACA
Organism: Polaromonas sp.; assembly: GCA_040400935.1. GTDB lineage: Bacteria > Pseudomonadota > Gammaproteobacteria > Burkholderiales > Burkholderiaceae_C > Polaromonas. The sequence goes on along the minus strand of JBBAPH010000013.1, from coordinate 42,370 downwards.
TCACCGCTTACCGCAGCTTCAATGACTTTTTCACCCGGGCGCTCAAGCCTGGAGCCCGGCCGCTGGCCGCTGCTGATTTGATTTGTCCGGTGGATGGTGCCATCAGCCAATTTGGCAAGGTTGCCAACGACCAGATCTTCCAGGCCAAGGGCCACCACTATTCCACCACCGCCTTGGTGGGCGGTGACGCCGCCTTGGCTGAGCGTTTTCGCCAAGGTAGTTTTGCCACCATTTACCTGAGCCCGCGCGACTATCACCGTATTCACATGCCTTGCGCGGGCCGTTTGCAGCGCATGATTTATGTGCCGGGCGATTTGTTCTCGGTCAACCCGGCCACGGCGCGCGGCGTGCCGGGCCTGTTTGCCCGCAATGAGCGGGTGGTCTGCATTTTTGACACGGCGCTGGGCCCCATGGCGCTGGTACTGGTCGGCGCCACCATTGTGGGCAGCATGGCGACCACTTGGCATGGCGTGGTGAATCGCTCACGCCAGGGGACGGTGCGGGAATGGAACTACGCAGACCAAGAGATCAACTTGGCCCAAGGCGAAGAAATGGGCCGCTTTTTGCTCGGCTCGACCGTGGTCCTGCTGTTTCCCCAAGGCCCGGATGCTTTGCATTTCAACCCAGCCTGGGCGCCAGCGCGCCCGGTTTGTCTGGGTGAACACATGGCCGATCTGGCACAGCCAAATCCCGCTGCGGCCGACCTTGACGGCCGTTGAGTGATCGCTCAAGCTTGACACTCGCCCGGGCCACAGAAGCGACCCCGATGGTCGCTGGCGGCGGGACTTTCTTTCATGACCAACCCATCTGAACTCAGCGCCGCTGCTGCGTTGCGCCGCCTAGGCCGCGCAGCTTGGCGCTGGCTGCTCGGTTGGTGGCAGGTGCTGTTTTTCAGTGCGCAGATTTTGGTGTTGGCGCTGTCTGCGTCCAGCTACCGCCAAGCGCATCGCACGGCTCTGGCCGCTCAGGTGGTGCTGGGTACTGCACCGATTTTGTTGGGTTTCACGCTGCTGGCTTCCCTTGTCACGCTGGTGCTCACGCGCATTGTGGTGGTCACGGCGCAGAGCTATGGCTTGTCCCAATACGCGCTGCAGGTGGTGATTCGCGTGCTGGTGCTGGAGTTGATTCCGCTCAGTGCAGCACTCTTTGTCGCTTTGCGCGTCACGCTGGTCAGTGGCCTGGCTTTGCGCCAACTCCGGCGTGGTGAGCAATGGCAGGTTTGGCAACGCGATGGGGTAGATGTGCTGGGTTTGGAAGTGCTACCGCGCGCCTTGGCCGGTGTCTTTGCCAGCGTGACGCTCGCGGCGCTGAGCTGTGTGGTGGCGCTGCTGCTGGCCTATGTGGCGGTGTATGGCTTCACGGCCTCGGCATGGCCGGCCTACACGCGCTTGTTCGGCCAAGTCTTCACGCCCGCCGTCACGCTGATTTTTGCGCTCAAGACCTTGTTCTTCAGCCTTGCCGTGGGGCTGATGCCCATGGCCTCGGCCCTGCATGACCGGCCCGCGTCGCGTTCAGCCTTGGCCGCCGCGGTCGATTTGACCGTACTGGCTCGACTCTTTGCCGTGATCTTGCTGATTGAAGTGCTCTCACTGGTCGGCAACTACTATTGAACTCCATCGCCCTTCTATGACCCAGCCGCCTGTTGATCCGATCCTCACCCCTGTTCCGGCCCGGCTGGAGCTGAAAGCTTTGTTGCTGCTCGGCTTCATGCTCTTGCTGGTGCTGGGTTCGGCCGCTTATGTGCTGTACGCGCGGGGTGTGTTCGAGTCGACCCAGCGCTTGATACTGGTGGCCGACGATTCCGAAGGCGTGGTGGTCGGCATGGACCTCACGTTTTCAGGCTTTCCGATTGGCCGCGTGCAACGCATCGAACTGGCCAACGACGGCAAGGCCCACATCGTCATCCAAGTGCCGCGCAAGGACGCGCGCTGGCTGCGCCAATCCAGCGTCTTCACTCTGGTGCGTGGTTTGGTCGGCAACACCAACATCCGGGCTTACAGCGGCATTTTGACCGACCCGCCACTGCCCGACGGCGCTACGCGCGAGGTGCTGCGAGGTGACGCCACGGCCGACATTCCGCGCTTGGTGACCTCCGCCCGTGAGTTGCTCGAGAGCGTGACCCAACTCACCAGCAGCCAGGGCGCTCTGGGCGCCAGCTTGGAGCAGTTGCAGCAGATGACCACGCGCATCAATGGCCCGGGCGGTGCGGTGGGCGTGTTGCTGGGCGGCGATGCCGAAGCCAAAAAACTGCGTGCCAGCTTGGACCGCGCTGGCAGTTTGCTCGCCCGGCTTGATGCGCTGACCGCCAAGGCCGACACGCAAGTGTTTGGCGCAGAAGGCTTGCTGCCCCAAACGCGCGAGTCCATGGCCGAAGTCAAAGGCTTGCTGGGCCAGGCCCGCGGCAGCTTGCAGCGGGTGGACGGCCTGCTGGTGCAAGCCCAGGCCGTGGGCGCCAATGTGCAGGCCGCCACACAAGATTTGGGCGCGCTGCGCTCCGAGGTAGACGCCAGCTTGCGCCGGGTGGACAGCCTGATCAACGAGATCAACCGCAAATGGCCTTTCGCCCGCGACACGGAGATCAAGCTGCCATGACCACTTTGCGCAACATCGCGAGACGGTGCTGTTTCGTCAGTGCTTTGCTGTTGGCTGGGTGCGCGAACAAGCCACCGGTGCCTGATTGGCAGTTGCAAGCCAAAAGCGCCAGTGAGCGCTTTGTGCAGGCTTACCTGAGCGGTCAGCGCAGTGCGCCCGCTGAGTTCGACAGGGCCCGGCTGGAAGTCTCCAGCACCGGCCAAGTGGCTTTGTTGGCGCGCTTGGAGTTGCTGCGCTGCGCCGCTGAAGTGGCCGCGCTGGTGCTGCAGCCTTGCCCCGGCTTTGAGGCTTTGCGCCAGGATACGCCGCCAGCAGAGCGCGCTTATGCTGACTACCTGGCCGGGCGCTTGTCCCCGGCCGATGTGGCTTTGTTGCCGCCCGCCCAGCGGCTCGTGGCTGAGCAGGGCGCGGGTGCCTTGTTATCTGTTGAAGAGCCCTTGGCCCGTCTGGTGGCCGCTGGCGTCTTGCTGCGCAGCGGCCGGGCCAGCCTTGACACCTTGGAGGTGGCGGTGGCCACCGCCTCGGCACAAGGCTGGCGGCGGCCTCTGTTGACATGGCTGGGCGCTCAAGCTTTGCGGGCCGAGCAAGCGGGCGATGCGGAGCAGGCCAGCCGACTGCGCCGCCGCATGGCCTTGGCCGAAGGGCGCCCCGAAGGCGCCGCACCGACAGGTCAGCCATGAGTTACCGCGTCAGGTTGTTTGCGTTTGAAGAGGCGACTGAGGGCCAACGTCGTCAGGCAGAGCAGCGCTTTTGTGGGGCCCTGAACGAGGCCCTGGGCGACGAGTCCCTGGTCGGGCCGGTGTATGCCGTCTACCAAAAAATCGCCGCAGTGCATGGCGACAGCCCGTCGCCTGGGGCCTTGTCGCCCGAAGAGTTGGAAATCGTCACCCAGTGGCAGGCGGCCGAGTCGGCGGCCTTGACGGCAGCCTTGGGGCCGAACCGCTACATGGGCGATGCCGAGTTCGAAATCCGGCTGTGATGCAGGCTGGGCCGACTTGGCCCGTCGTTCAGTCTTGCGGCGGTGTGGGTAGTTCTGAGGCTGCTGCCTCGTTGTCGATTTGCCCTTCGGGCCGGCGCTGGCGCTGAGCCGGCTTGGCCAGAATCTCGACGTAACACTGCGCTGCGCCCTCGGCGGCCGCACTGTCCAGCAGGCCGGTCAAAGCCGACAGGTGAACCACGGTCGCGCTGTCCTTGTCCAGGCCAAAGCGGCAGTCGAAGTCCCAAAAATCTGCGCCTTCGGGCAAGGGCACGCGGCGTTCGCGCTTGAGGTATTGGCGAATGGAATGCTTGCAAGCGTCGAGCACGCGGTCCGGGTGACGACCTGGCACTTGCAGGGGGAAAATTTTTCTCAAGGGAAGCCTTTGTTGCGAGGACCCCGATTATGCGTTGCGCTTCGGCTCAGCCAGCCCGCGCAGTACGCCAGACTTGCGTTGCCGCCTTGCTGGATCTGCAGCGGGCAGGGCGTAAACTTCGTCCCCTAGCCGGCTGCAAGCCGGGCCTTTGGCTGTGATTGCGGCCCTTCTTTTTTGCGGCCTTCCGGCCCCGCGCTGCGCATGTCCCTCACGCCCCCCGTTTCTTTTGCATCCTTCGGTCTGGTCGAGCCTTTGCTGCGCGCCGCAGCCGATGCCGGTTACAGCGCAGCCACGCCGGTTCAGGCTGGGGCCATGCCGCCTGCCTTGGCAGGTCGGGATGTGTTGGCCTCGGCACAGACGGGTTCGGGCAAGACCGCGGCTTTTTGCCTGCCGCTGCTGCAGCGCCTGACGGCTCAGGCGGCCACCCGGCCCCGAACGCTGCGTGGGCTGATTCTGGTGCCAACGCGTGAGCTGGCGGCGCAGGTGGGCGAACAAGCGGTGAGCCTGGGTCGGCATTTGCCGGTGCCGCTCAAAGTGGCCGTGGTCTTTGGCGGCGTGTCCATCAACCCCCAAATGATGGGCTTGCGCGGTGGTGCGGACCTGGTGGTGGCCACGCCCGGCCGGCTGCTGGATTTGCTGCGCAGCAATGCCCTGAAGTTGTCGGACATACAAATGCTGGTTCTGGATGAAGCCGACCGGCTGCTGGACCTGGGCTTTGAAGAAGAGCTCACTCAATTATTGAAGCTGCTGCCGAGCCAGCGGCAAAACCTGTTCTTCTCCGCCACCTTCCCCCCGGCCGTGCAACGCCTGGCCGAGCGCTTGTTGCAGGACGCGGTGCGGGTGGAGATTGCTGCGCCCGAAGTGGGCGAGCGGCTGATTGTTCAGCAAGCCCTGCAAGTCGACGCCAGCCGGCGCACCCAGCTTTTGCGGCACTTGATTCAGAGCCGTGGCTGGCAGCGCGTGCTGGTGTTTGTGGCGACCAAGTTTTCTGCCGAGATCGTGGCCGACAAGCTGCGCAAGGCCGGCCTGGAAGCTGAGCCTTTTCATGGCGAATTGAGTCAGGGCAAGCGGGTGCAGGTACTGGCCGACTTGCACGCTTCGCGCGTGCAAGTGGTGGTGGCCACCGACGTGGCCGCACGCGGGCTGGATGTGAGCGAGCTGCCCGTGGTGGTCAATTACGACTTGCCGCGCTCGCCGGTGGACCATGTGCACCGCATTGGCCGGGTGGGCCGGGCTGGCAGCACCGGGCTGGCGGTCAGCTTTGTGAGCGCTTCAACAGAGGCGCACTTTCGCTTGATCGAAAAACGCCAAGGCCAAGCCGTGCCGCGCGCACAAGAGCCGGGCTTTGAGCCGGTGGAAACTGAGGCCGATTTGCCCAAGTCGCTGGACGTGGACGGTCATGGCGGCATCAAGGGCAAGCGCCCGAGCAAGAAAGACAAGTTGCGGGCACTGGCTGCGGCCGCAGCGCCGCAAAACGAAGAATAAGAGACGCTTGGCTCAGCGCTGGCCCGCCTGGGCCGCAAGTTGCGCCTGCGTCCAGCGAAGAATGTCCGGCAGGCCCATCGCCCCAGCCTGACGCGCCACTTCTCGACCGTTCACGAACAGCGCCAGCGTGGGAATGCTGCGGATGTTGTAGTGCGCCCCTATCGCTTGCGCGGCCTCGGTGTCGAGCTTGGCCACGCGCACTTTCGGTTCCAACTGGGCTGCGGCCTGCTCATAAGCTGGCGCCATTTGCCGGCAGGGCCCGCACCACGGCGCCCAAAAATCCACCAACACAGGAATCTGGTTGCGCTGCACATGCTTGTCAAAGCTCTGCTCGTCCAGCGCCACAGGCCGGCCGGTGAACAAGGCTTGGTGGCATTGGCCGCAGTCGGGTGCTTTGGTCAGATCGTCCTGGCGCACGCGGTTGGTGGTGTGGCAGTGCGGGCAAACAATGTGCAGAGAGTCGTTCATGGTGGGTCTTGGTGGTCCTGGCGTTTTGAGCTTGTCGTCTGTAGCTTGTCGTCTGTGGCTGGGGTGCTCAACTCGGCTTTCAAGAGTCCGCCGGCCTGCCTTGAAGAATTCCGCGGCAGCCGCTGGTCAAGACGCTGGTTAAGATTTAGCAGCCCTTTCAACCTTCAGTCTTCAACATGCTTCTTGCGATTGACTCTTTGCGCCGCAGCGCTTGCCAAACACTCATCGTGCTGGTCAGCTTGGTCTTGGGCTTGTCCTCGGCGCAGGCGCAGCCGGCCCGGCAAGCCCCGCTGATTGCCGCCGCCTCGGACCTGAAGTTCGCGCTGGACGAGGTGCTGTCCGCTTACCGGGCTGAGACCGGCCGCATCTTGCGCGTGAGCTACGGCTCGTCGGGTCAGTTCTTCACGCAGATTCGGCAAGGCGCGCCTTACGAGCTGTTCTTCAGCGCCGACGAAGCCTTTGCGTTTCAGCTCGCCGACCAGGGTCTGACACAGGGACGTGGCGCTGTGTATGCGCTGGGCAAGCTGGTCTTGTTCGCCCCCAAGAACTCGGCCTTGCGCGTCGACGCCGAGCTGAGCGGTTTGCAGCAGATGCTGGCCCAAGGGGGCGTGCGCAAATTTGCCATTGCCAACCCCACCCATGCACCTTACGGCGCTGCCGCCCAGCAAGCCTTGCAGCGCGCAGGGCTGTGGGCGGCGGTGCAGCCGCATTTGGTGTTGGGTGAAAACGTGTCGCAGGCCGCTCAATTTGCAGCCACTGGCGGGGCGCAGGGCGGCTTGGTGGCGCTGTCGCTGGCCATGTCGCCGGCGCTGCAAGGGCTGGGCACGCATGTGGCCGTGAATGAATCGCTCTACCAACCACTGCGCCAACGCATGGTCTTGACGCGACACGCCAGCCCGGAAGCTCAGGCGTTTTACGACTACATGCAGCAGCCGCCAGCACGCGCTGTGCTGCGCCGCTACGGTTTCTCGCTGCCTGATTGAGCGCACAGCCGAGTGAGTAGACTCATCGGATGACCTGCTTTCACCCATCAGTCCGCAATTTGCGCGGCTTGCGCTGACATGGACTGGCCCGCCCTGCGAATTTCGGCCAGCCTGGCCGTGCTCACGGCGCTCTTGCTGCTGCCGCCCAGCATTGCCCTGGCGCGCTGGCTGGCCTACAGCCCGGCGCGCGGCCGCTCGCTGGTGGAAGCGTCACTGGCATTGCCGCTGATCTTGCCGCCCACCGTGCTGGGCTTTTACTTGCTCAGCGCCTTGGGTGCGGGCTCGCCGCTGGGTGCGCTGTACCAACAGTTGACCGGGCAGACCCTGGCGTTTTCTTTCAGTGGTTTGCTGCTGGCCAGCCTGGTGGTGAATATTCCTTTTGCGGTCATGCCCATGCAGCGGGCGTTCGCTGCCATTCCGGCCGAGGTGATTGACGCGGCCCGCACCTGCGGCCTGCCGCCTTGGCGCGTGTTGTGGCGCATTGAATTGCCACTGGCTTGGCCCGGCATATTGACGGGTTTGGTCATGACCGCCGCCCACACCACGGGCGAATTTGGCGTGGTGCTGATGGTGGGTGGCAACATCCCGGGGGAAACGCGCACGGTCGCAGTCTCGATTTACGACCGGGTGCAAGGCTTTGACATGCACGGTGCCGGCGTGATGTCTGCAGCGCTGCTCGGCCTGTCTTTGATCACCCTGCTGATAACCGCCTGGCTGAGCCGCCCGCAGCGCTCAGCCCTTCGCCACCCGGAGCACGGCTGATCATGCTGGACGTGCTGCTGCAACAAGAAGGCCCGATCCCGCTCCAAGCGCGGCTGCAATGCGCGCCGGGCGAATTGCTGGCCTTGGTCGGCCCGTCGGGTGCGGGGAAATCCACCATCTTGCGTGTCATCGCCGGCCTGGCCCGGGTGGCTCATGCTCAGGTGCGCGTGGGGTCTGCCTGCTGGCAGGACAGCGCGGCAGGCCAGTGGCTGGCGCCTTGGCAGCGGCCGGTCGGCATGGTGTTCCAGAGCTATGCCCTGTTTCCCCATTTGAGTGTGCTGGACAACGTGGCCGAGCCGCTGCATGCCCTGCCCAGGCCAGAGCGTTACGCCAGAGCCAGTCAGGTACTTGCCCAGGTCGGGCTGAGCGGTTTGGAGCAGCGGCGCCCGCACCAGCTGTCCGGCGGGCAGCAGCAGCGCGTGGCCTTGGCACGCGCTTTGGTCCGTCAGCCCGAGGTGCTATTGCTGGACGAGCCTTTTGCCGCGGTAGACCAACTCACCCGCGAACGCTTGTATGAAGAGCTGGCGGGCTTGCGTTCGCAGCTGCGCATTCCGGTGGTGCTGGTCACGCATTCCCTGGTCGAAGCCCAGTTGCTGGCCGACAAGTTAGTAGTGCTCCGGCGCGGTCAGACCTTGCAAAGCGGCACGCCGCAAGAAGTGATGAGCCGGCCATGCAGCGAGGAAGTGGCCCGGCTGGTGGGCTTTGGGAATGTGTGCGAATCAGTCGTTCAGAGGGTGCAGGGCGAGCAAGCCTGGGTGGCTGTGGGCAATGCCGAGTTGGCCCTGCCGCTGGCTGAAGGACACTCAGTGGCAGCCGGCCAAGCGCTGCGCTGGGGCATTGCCACCGGCGACGTGGCTGTGCTCAAAGACAGCCGCTTGCCCGACGAAGCCGGCCAGTGCCTGCTGCTGACCCTAGAAAAAGCCGTGCCCCTGGGCGACAACGTGCGGCTCGTCTTGCGTTGGCCCGAGCCTGGCATGGCTGGCTTGCGGGCCGTGGTCACGCAGCGCTTTGCCGAGCGGGCGCAGCTGCAAGTGGGCAGCGCGGTGCGGGTGGAGTTGCCGCGCGATAAATTGCTGGTGTTTTAAAGGCTGCGGGCTAAGGCGCGACCGTATTGACTTCTGCGCAAGCGCTTTTGCGCAGCAAAGCCTCGGCGCCAGACGGCAACCAACTGGTTTGCCCCAGCGCCAGGCCTGGGTTCGATGGGGATTCATACGCTTCGGCCGCCACCGGCTCGCCCAGTCCTTTTTCAGCGCTGAAAAAGCGCACTTCCTTCCAGAAAGCTTCGTTGCTGTCACAGGCCAGGCGCAAGCTGCCTTGTAGGGAGCGGAAAGTCTGCCCGTTCAAGGCTCGCCCCGGGCGAAACGACAAACGCAAGACCAAGCTGCGCTGACTGCCTTGCGCGCGCAGGGAGTCGATGTCTGCTTCCAGCAAGGTGTCGCTGGGTGCGTCTGCGTTGCTTTCACGGGCGAAGCCGCCGAGTTCAAACCACTGCCCGGCCTGCACTGGCGGGGACATGGCAACAGCGCCCATCAGCAGCGTGCACCCCAAGAGCGAGTGAAGGAATTTGGCCACCAGCCATTCTCAACTCGCGTCCCTGCTCATCGCCAGCTCAAGCGGCGCATTTTGCGTAACAGGCCAAAGCGTGGGAACCGGCTGACAGGGCATCCCCCGGCAGGCTTACTGGCCACGGGCAGGC
>JBBAPH010000013.1:0-32932 GCA_040400935.1 Polaromonas sp. | reverse complement strand
GGCAGGCTTACTGGCCACGGGCAGGCCTGGTCTTACCGTTCTTCTCCCGATCGCGCAGGCGGACGCAGGCGGACAGTCCGCTTTTTCGCTGGCTGATTGGGGAACTACCGCCGGGCACCGGCTCCCGGCTGGACACAAAAAATACGAATGGAGACACGATGAACGTGACGATGAGGCTGGCCCCATGTGGCCGTGCAGACAAGGTAGACAAAGCAGAGAAAACAGCGAAAGCAGGGAATTCAGCGAAATCAGCAAGGGGCGCTGCATGATCCGGGTCGCCGTGGTGGATGACCAGCAAATCGTGAGAGCCGGTCTGACCGAGTTTTTGCATTGCCAACCGGACATCCGGATCGTCGCCGAAGGCCGCAACGGCAGCCAGGCGGTGGACTTGGCCAGGCGCTGCGTCATCGACGTGCTGGTGATGGACTTGTGCATGCCGGGGCGCAACGGCCTGGACGCCTTGGCGGCCATACAAGCCTTAGCGCCAGAGCTTGGTGTACTCATCCTGAGCGGATACCCCGAGGCTCTTTACGCGCCACAACTCAAGGCGCTGGGCGCGGCGTTTTTGCACAAGAACTGCCAGCCTGACGAGATCGTGCGAGCGATTCGCACTGTCGCGAAAAGCCGAGAAGCCACCAAGACCCGCCAGCCGCCCTCAGCCGTACCCAAGCCAAGTGAAAACCGCCCAACCCCAGTGGAGGAGAACCCATGCTGGCCATGAACTACCGCGGGCCTTACCGCATTCGCGTTTCGCGCAAGTCCACCCCCATGCTGGAGCATCCGGGGGACGCCATCGTGCGCGTCACGCGATCGTGCATTTGCGGCTCAGACCTGCACCTGTACCACGGGCTCGTGCCTGACACCCGCGTGGGCTCGACCTTTGGCCATGAGTTCACGGGCGTGGTGGAAGAAGTGGGCTCGGCCGTGAAAAACCTCAAGGTGGGCGACGCCGTGCTGGTGCCCTTCAATATTTTTTGCGGCAGCTGCTTTTTTTGCCAGCGCGAGCTGTACAGCAATTGCCACAACGTCAACCCAGAAGCCACGGCCGTGGGTGGCATCTATGGTTACTCGCACACGGCGGGCGGCTACGACGGCGGGCAGGCCGAATACGTGCGCGTGCCCATGGCCGACGTGGGGCCGACGGTCATTCCTGCGGACCTGCATGTGGAAGACGCTGTCTTGCTGACCGACGCTTTTCCCACCGGGTACCAAGCGGCGGAGATGGGCGGCATTCGTGAGGGCGATACGGTGGTGGTGTTTGGCGCGGGACCTGTGGGCATTTTTGCCGCCAAGAGCGCGTGGCTGCTGGGCGCCGGCCGGGTGATCGTGGTCGATCAGCTGGAATACCGCTTGGCTTTTGTGCAGCATTTTGCGCAGTGCGAAGTGGTGGATTTCAAGGGCGTCAAGGACATGGCCGAGCACATCAAGAAAATGACCGACGGCCTGGGCGCCGACGTGTGCATTGACGCCGTGGGTTGCGAGGCCGCAGGCAACTTCGCGCAGACCCTCACCGGGGTCAAGCTCAAGCTGCAGGCCGGTGCGGCCACCGTGCTGCACTGGGCGGTGAACTCAGCTCGCAAGGGCGGGGCGGTGTCCATCGTCGGCGTGTACGGCCCAACCTTCAATGCCTTCCCGATTGGCAACGCCGTCAACAAGGGCCTGACGCTGCGCATGAACCAAGCCAGCGTCAAAAGGCATCTGCCGCGGTTGATCGAGCATATTCAGGCCGGCCGCATTTCGCCCCGCCAGATCATCACGCACCGTGTGCCGCTGGAAGAAGTGGCCGACGCATACCACGTGTTTTCCAGCAAGCTGGACAACTGCATCAAGACCGTGCTGGTACCGCCGCGTGCGGGTGTGTCGCTTGTTTGAATTGTTCTGCCATCAGGAGCCTTTGATGACTTCAATGCCTTCAGCCGACTCAAGTTCCAGCTCGTCGGCCCGCCATGCGCACATCCCCGGTTGGGGCGCTGATTTGGACCCGGCCCTCAGACCGGCTTACCCCAAGGAGCGCACACCGCCGCGCCTGCCCGGTGGCCCGGTGGATGCGCCGGTGCAGCAGCTGGCCCAAGTCGAAGTGCTGCACTCCACCGAGCGCGCGGGCATCACACCGGTTTTTGGCTCCAGTGTGCCGCCTTCGGGTCTGAGCGGGCGGCTGCGGCGGCGCGCCTTTGACTACAGCGAAAACGATTTGCGCCATTGGCTGATGCTGCTGTTCGCCGACCGCCTGAACATGCTCGAAGGTTTGGGCGAGGACCTGCGCCACGGCCACGTGCCCAATGTGTGGGCCGAGATGGGCGGACCGGCTGCTTGGCGCTACAACCGTGCTGGCGTGGTGCGCAAAGCCGTGCTGGCAGCGGCTGTGGCGGGTTTAGCCGTTTATTGGCTGCGCCGCCGCAGTGAACGCGGCGTGCGCCGCTTGCCCCGCTTGCCCCGCTTGCCCCGCTTGCCCCGCTTGCCCAGGCCCTGATGCGCGGCCTTGCCTCAATTACAAAGAAGGCTGCTGGGTCTGCGGACCGGACACTTCGGGTGCTTGGTGCAATAAGCGAGTGACAAGCAGCGACGTGTTGTCGTGCGCCTGTACGGCGTGTGGTTGACCCGGCGGCAGCACCACCAATTGGCCAGCTTCGAGCAGGCAGTCTTGCGCCGGGGTGCGAACAGTCGCCCGGCCCTCCAGGCATTGAATGCTCACCTCACCGACCACTTGGTGCGTAGGAAGTGTTTCGCCCGCCGGAAGCACCAAGCGCATGAGTTGGAACTTGTCGGTTTTCAGCAGGCTGTGGCTGGGCGTTTCGGCCAGCGCCGAGCCCAGCGGACGGACGTTGATGATGTCCAGAGGATAAGCATGTTCAAGGGCCATGCCTTCAGCTTAGCCCCGTCTTGCTGTCGCGCTGTCAGCCAAAGCGGCGCAGCCCTGCAAGGCGGGGCCGTGTTCTGGTCAGGCTTGGAGCACTTCCAGCAAGCGGTCCAGCCCGCCTTGGTTGATGGCAACCATCGCCTGGGCGCGTACCGCCGGCTTGGCGTGATAGGCCACCGACAAGCCGGCCACGCCCATCATGGGCAGGTCGTTGGCGCCGTCGCCCATGGCGATGGCTTGCGAAGGCGCAATGCCCAGCTGTTCGCAGGTTTGCAGCAGCATTTTCCTTTTCTCCTCGCCGTCGCAAATGTCGCCCCAGGGCTGGTCTACGAGCTGGCCCGTCAGCAGACCGTCCCGAACTTCCAGCACGTTCGAGCGCGTGTAGTCGATGCCCAATTCGTCGCGCACCCGGTCGGTGAAATAGGTGAAGCCGCCGCTGACCAGCAGCACCTTCATGCCTGCTTTTTTGCAAGCCGACACCAGCTCGGCCGCGCCCGGGTTCAGCCGCAGGCGCTGGCGGTAGACCTGCTCCATGCTGGCCACGCTCACGCCTTTGAGCAGGGCCACACGCCGGCGCAAGCTGTCCTTGAAGTCAGTGATCTCGCCGCGCATCGCCGCTTCCGTGATGGCGGCCACCTCGGTTTTGCGGCCGACTGCGTCGGCGATTTCGTCGATGCATTCGATGTTGATCAGCGTCGAGTCCATGTCAAAAGCGATCAGCTTGAAATCGCTCAGGCGCAAGGGCGGTGTGAGGTGTTGAATCGCAAGGCCGGGGGCAAATTCGGTGGCGGTGGCTGAAGTCATGGGCAGATTATCGGATGGCGGATGAGTTAGCTCTTTTGAACTAATGGCTTGTGCGCTTGTCTATGATTCACTGAGATTTTTTGAACTTAAAAAGCGCAAGGGAAACCGTTATGACACCACGAGCATCAACCTTGAATCTGGGGCTGGCCGCAATTTTGCTGGCCTTGGGCTTGAACGCTGCCGCGCAGTCCACGCCAGCTTCAGCGAGCGACGCCGCGCAGGTCCTCACCCTCAGCGCCAGCGCCCGCCAGGAAGTCCAGCAAGACTGGCTGAGCGTGGTGGTGCGTGCGCAGATCGAAGGCAACGACCCAGCGGCTTTGCAGACGCAACTCAAGTCGGTGACTGAGCGGGCATTGGCCAGCCTGCGGCCTCAGTTGCAGCCGCAGCAGCTGGAAGTGCGCTCCGGCAGTTTTGGCATCTACCCCCGGCATAACAACGAAGGCCGGCGGATTGGCTGGCAAGGGCAGACCGAGCTGGTGATCGAAGGCCGGGACTTTGCCCAGGTGGCCAAGCTCGCGGGCAATCTGCCGCAAATGACGGTGAGCCAGACCGGCTTTTCGCTCTCGCCAGACGGTCGCCAACAACTCGAAGCCCAAGTTCAAAGCCAAGCTGTACAAAGGTTCCGTCAGCGAGCGCAAGCCTTGGCCACTGACTTTGGCTTTGCGGGCTACACGCTGCGCCAAGTCACCGTCGGCTCGGTGGATCGGCCCGATGTGGCGCCGCAGTCCCGGATGCTGATGGCCGCCCCCGCCGTTGCAGACGCATCGGCGTCCATTCCGTTGGCTGCTGGCAAGGAAGAGGTACGCGTCACCGTCAGCGGCAGCATTGCGCTGCGCTGAATGCGCCCTGAAGTTTCAGTCGAGCCAGTTTTCCAGGCGCAAGCCAGGCACGCGTGCAAATGCAGCGTCGGCGCTGACCAGGGTCGCGTCGGTGGCTAAAGCATGCGCGGCGATCAGCAGGTCGTTGGGGCTCAGCGGGGTACCGTCGCTTTCGAGTTGGGTTCGCAGTTGGGCGTATTGCCACGCGACATCCGCTTGGAGCGCAAGCACTTCCAAGGACTCCAGCAGCCGTTCGTACTGCAGATGCCAGCGCGGGTGCGTGCGACGCTTGAGGCCAAACAGCAACTCGCACTGCACGATCACGCTGGTGCTCAGCTCGGCGGCTTCGTCGTTGGCCAGCACGGCCTTGAAGCGTTGTGCTGCGCTGCCATCTGGAGTTCTCATCATGTCGGACATGATGTTGGTGTCGAGCATGTAACGGCGGCTGGCGGTCAATTGCCTTCCCCGCCGAAATCAATGTCGTCCAAAGGCAGCAAGCCTTCGTCAACGTCGGGGAATTCTTCGTCGATGGGGCCAAGCCGGGCCATGTCTTCCAAGGCTGCCAACAAGGCAGCCGCTGTTCCTCTTTTGGGTCTAGTCGGGAGGGCTTCAAGCACCAGGCGATTGCCTTCCCGGCGCAAGATAGCCTCTTTGCCGGGCAACTCAAATTCTTTGGGAATGCGCACTGCCTGGTTCGCGCCGTTGCGGAACAGGCGCACATGGCGGACGGCTTCGGCGGGCGCGGCTGGCTCGCGGGCGGCCAGATAAGGGGTGGACTCTTCAGCCACATGGGGGGTAGGGGCGGACATGCTGGGCCTCCTTTCGACAAGGTTTTCAGTCTAGCCTATGCCTTGGCCTATGTCACGGCTTTCCTGCCCCGTTCTTGCCCCTTCCAGACCTCATCAAGCCACTGCCGCCACCGGCTGCCCCAGGCTTTTGAGCACATCCCGCACCATTTGCGCCCGGTCTTTGGCCTCTGGCAGTTCCCGTTCAATGCGCAGCTTGTCGTTCCCGGCCAGCTTGATGTGCTTGTTCTTCTGGATCAAATGCATGATGGCCATGGGCTCGACCGGCGCATCTTTCTTGAAGGTGATGTTGATCACGCCGGGTGCTGCGTCGACCTTGACCACGCCATACGGCTTGGCCAGCACGCGCAGGCGGTGCATGTCGATCAGTGTCTGGCCTTGGGCGGGCAGCTTGCCAAAGCGGTCCACGATTTCTTCGAGCAAGGTGTCGATCTGGTCGGTGGTCTTGGCCGTCGCTAGTTTTTTGTAAAAGCTCAGGCGCAGGTGCACGTCGCCGCAGTAGTCGTCGGGCAACAGGGCAGGGGCGTGCAGGTTGATTTCGGTTGCCACACTCAGCGGGCTGAGCAGGTCCGGCTCAATGCCCGCTTTGAGGCACCGCACCGCCTCGTTGAGCATCTCGTTGTAGAGCTGAAAGCCGACTTCAAGCATGTTGCCGGACTGGTTTTCGCCCAGCACCTCGCCAGCACCGCGAATCTCCAGGTCGTGCATGGCCAGGTAAAAGCCTGAGCCCAACTCTTCCATTTGCTGAATGGCGTCGAGCCGTTGGCTGGCTTGCTTGGTCAGGCCTTCGATGTCGGGCACCATCAAATACGCATAGGCCTGGTGGTGGCTGCGGCCCACACGGCCGCGCAGCTGGTGCAGCTGAGCCAGGCCGAACTTGTCGGCGCGCGCCATGACGATGGTGTTGGCCGTGGGTACGTCGATGCCGGTCTCGATGATGGTGGAGCACAGCAGCAAGTTAAAACGCTGCGCCACAAAGTCCTTCATCACCCGCTCCAACTCACGCTCGGGCATCTGGCCGTGGGCTACGGCAATGCGGGCTTCGGGCAGCAGGGCTTCGAGCATTTCACGCCGGTTCTGGATGGTCTCGACTTCGTTGTGCAAGAAGTAAACCTGCCCGCCGCGCTTGAGTTCGCGCAGCACGGCTTCGCGGATCACGCCTTTGCTTTCGCTGCGCACAAAGGTCTTGATGGCGAGGCGGCGCTGCGGTGCGGTGGCAATCACTGACAAGTCGCGCAGGCCTTCCAGCGCCATGCCCAGCGTGCGGGGGATCGGTGTGGCGGTCAGCGTGAGCACATCGACCTCGGCCCTGAAGGCTTTCATGGTCTCTTTATGGCGCACGCCAAAGCGGTGTTCCTCGTCGATGATCAGGAGGCCCAGGCGTTCGAACTTCACGTCCTGGCTGAGCAGCTTGTGCGTGCCGACCACGATGTCGATGGTGCCGTCGCCAATGCCTTTGATGGCGGCGGTGATTTCCTTGGCCGAGCGGAAGCGGCTCATCTCGGCGACTTTGACCGGCCACTTGGCGAAACGATCTACCAATGTTTGGTAGTGCTGCTCGGCCAGCAGCGTGGTCGGTGCCAGGAGGGCAACTTGTTTTCCGCCGGTGATCGCAATGAAGGCGGCGCGCAGTGCAACTTCGGTCTTGCCAAAGCCCACGTCGCCGCAGACCAGGCGGTCCATGGGGCGCGGGCTGATCATGTCTTGAATGACGGCGTGAATGGCGGCGCGCTGGTCAGCGGTTTCTTCAAAGCCGAAGTCGTTGGCGAACTGTTCGTAGTCGCCCGGTGAATAGCGAAAAGCGTGACCCTCGCGCGCGGCGCGCCTAGCGTATATGTTCAGCAGCTCGGCGGCTGAGTCGCGCACCTGTTCGGCGGCGCGGCGCTTGGCTTTTTCCCACTGACCGCTGCCAAGGCGGTGCAGCGGCGCTTCATCGGCGCTGACGCCGGTGTAGCGGCTGATCTGGTGCAACTGGCTGACCGGCACATAGAGCGTCGCATCGTCGGCGTATTGCAGGTGCAAAAACTCGCTAGGCCCCTGGCCCAGGTCCATGTTGACCAAGCCCTTGTAGCGGCCAATGCCGTGCGCGCTGTGCACCACCGGGTCGCCGACGTTGAGCTCAGACAAGTCCTTGATCAGCGCCTCGACGTCGCTGACTTGTTCCTGTTTTTTGTTACGCCGGCGAATCGTCACGCCTGCGGCGAACAGCTCGGTCTCTGTCACCAGGTCCAGGCCTTGCTCCACCCAGCTGAAACCCTCGGCCACGGCAGCGGTGGCAATGCCCAGCTTTTCGGGGCTGGTCTGGAAGTCTTCGAGCGAGTCAAAGGCGGGCGGGGCAATGCCGCTGGCACGCAAGAAGTCCAGCAGGCTTTCGCGTCGGCCGTCGCTTTCGGCCAGGATCAAGACGCGGTGGCCGGTCTGGGCGATGTGTTTTTTCAGCTTGCCCAGCGGTTCTTCAGCGCCGCGCACCACGGCCATGTCTGGCAGTTTTTGAAAGTGTGCGCTGTCAGCCACGTCGGGCGTGCCCGCGCGCAGGGCCAGCTGCGGGTAGTGGTTGGCGCGGGCATAAAACTGCTCGCTGCTCAAAAACAGCGCTTCAGGCGGCAGGGCAGGGCGGTCGGGCGCGCCCTGCACCAGGCGGTAGCGGTCCTTGGTGTCTTGCCAAAAGCGCTGAAAGGCCGGCTCCAGGTCGCCGTGCAGCACCACCGTGGCGTCGCTGGGTCGGTTGCCCAGGTAGTCAAACACCGTGGCGGTTTCTTCAAAGAACAGCGGCAGGTAGTACTCAATGCCGGCAGTGGCCACGCCGTTGCCCATGTCTTTGTACAAGCGGCTCTTGGTCGGGTCGCCGTCCAGCAGTTCGCGCCAGCGGCTGCGAAAGCGGGCACGGGCGTCGTCGTCCATGGGGAATTCGCGGCCCGGCAGCAGCCGAACTTGCGGCACCGGGTACAGGCTGCGCTGGCTGTCCGGGTCAAAGGTGCGGATCGAATCGACCTCGTCGTCAAACAAGTCCACCCGGTACGGCACGGGCGAGCCCATGGGGAACAAATCAATCAACCCGCCGCGCACCGCGTATTCGCCGGGGCTGACCACTTGCGTCACATGGCTGTAGCCGGCCAGCGTGAGCTGGGCCTTGAGCTTGGCTTCGTCGAGCTTTTGCTTGACCTTGAACTCGAAGGTGTAGCCCGCCAAAAAGCTGGGCGGTGCCAGCCGATACAGCGCGGTGGTCGCGGGCACGATCACCACATCGGCGCCTTGCTCGGCGTCGCGCTGGCTGATGCGCCAGAGCGTGGCCAGGCGTTCGCTGATCAGATCCTGGTGGGGGGAAAACGTGTCGTAGGGCAGGGTTTCCCAGTCGGGGAACAGGGCGCAGCGCAGCGCGGGCTCAAAAAACACCATCTCGTCCAGCAGGCGCTGGGCAGTGCTGGCGTCGGGCGTGATGATGGCCGTGAGCTTGCCGGCCTTTTTGTCGCGTAGCGCCAGTTGTGCTAGCAGCAGGGCGTCGGCCGAGCCGGTGGGCTGGGGCCAGGTGAAGCGTTTGCCGGGAGCGAGCAGGGGTAAATCCATGGTGGGTCAGTTCAGCGCAGTGCAGCGCGTGGGGTATCTATGGGGTATGTAAAAACCAGCCGACAAAGCCAAACACCCCCTGCCGGTCTGGAAGGGGGTGGAAGCCGCGATTTTAGAATCTATGATCGCCCGCATGTCAGCATCTGCCGAAAGCCCGCCCTCAGCCGCCAATCCTGTGGACGCGCGGCTGCACGTGCTGATACCCAGCGCCGGCCAGGGCAGTCGCGCTGTGGCCGCCGGCCAAGACGTCGGGCTGGCCAAGCAGTACCAAATGCTGGGCCCGCAAACCGTGCTGGCCCACACGCTGGCCGCCTTTCGCGCGCTGGGTGAGCAGATCGCGGGCATTCATGTGGTGGTCTCCCCGCAGGATGACGTGTTTACCCAGATGCTCCCTGGGTTTGGCGGTCCGCGTGAATACCTGTGGCGCTGCGGCGGTGCCAGCCGGGCTGACTCGGTGCTCAACGGTCTGCGCGCTTTGCAAGCCCATGCTGCCGCAGATCACTGGGTGCTGGTTCACGATGCCGCCCGCTGCCTGGTGACGCCCTTGCAATTGCAGTCGCTGATCGATGCCTGCCGGAATGATCCTGTGGGCGGCCTGCTGGCGCTGCCCTTGGCCGACACGCTCAAGTCTGGCGCTGACGGCCGCGTGCTGGCGACCTTGGAACGTGCTGACAAATGGCTGGCGCAAACGCCCCAGATGTTTCGCGTAGGGGCGCTCACGCAGGCGCTGCAGCTCGCCGATCAGCAAGGTTTGACCGTCACCGACGAAGCCAGCGCCATGGAAGCACAGGGCCACAGGCCACGCCTGGTGCCGGGCAGCGCGCAGAACTTCAAGATCACCTACCCCGATGACTTCGTGTTGGCCGATGCGATCTTGCGCAGCCGCACGGCCTGATTGGATGCCTTCGAAGAATGACTGAACCCACCTCCTCAAATTTGCTGCCTCCATTTCGCATCGGCGAGGGCTGGGACACCCATGCCCTGGTCGCAGGCCGGCCGTTGATCTTGGGCGGAATCCATGTGCCATATGAGCGCGGCTTGCTCGGTCACTCCGACGCCGACGTGCTGCTGCATGCGCTAACGGACGCCCTGCTGGGGGCCGCGGGCCTGGGGGACATTGGCCGGCATTTCCCAGACACCGACCCTCAGTTCAAGGGCGCTGACTCCGTTGTGTTGCTGACCGAAGCGGCGCGCCGCGTGTTGGCGTCCGGTTGGCGCATTGGCAATGTGGACTGCACTATCGTGGCTCAGGCGCCCAAGCTGGCTCCCCATATCCCGGCCATGTGCCAGCGCATCGCCGGGGCCTTGGGGCTGGCCGTGGGGCAGGTCAACGTCAAGGCCAAGACGGCTGAAAAAATGGGCCCGGTCGGCGAAGGCTTGGCGATGGAAGCCCGGGCTGTGGCCTTGCTTTATTCGGCGTGAGAGGTGGCCGGGCTCACCCCCGCCGCAACCTTATCTGCGCCAACAAACCACCCGCCGCCCGGTTGCTCAGGCTGAGCGTGCCGCCCATGCGTTCCAGCGCGCCCTCCACAATGGCCAAGCCCAGGCCTGCGCCCGTGGGCCCCGCGCGTGACGAGTCCACCCTGAAAAACGGGCTGGTGATTTTTTTCAGTAACTCGGGCGGCACGCCCGGCCCCTGATCGCTCAGGCTGATGCAGACCCACGGGTCTTGCACCTGCACCGTGATGTCCACCACCGCCTGTTCGCTGCCTGGGCTCTTGCCGTAACGGCGGGCGTTTTCCAGCAGGTTGGACAGGGCGCGGCGCAACTCCACCTCGTCGGCCTGCACCTGCACGTCGGGCGGCACTTGCAGGTTCAGGCGCAAGTCGCTGTATTCGGCCACGGCAAAGGTGGTGGCTTTGATGACTTGGTTGAGGTCCAGTCGCTCCAGCCGCGCCGAGTGCGGGCGTGCGTAGTCCAGAAACTTGTCAATGATCGCGTCGAGCTGGCTGATGTCGGCCGCCATGTGGGCACGGGCGCTGGCGTCGCCCACGCTCATCTCGGTTTCCAGCCGCAGCCGGGCCAGTGGCGTGCGCAGGTCGTGCGAAATGCCGGCCAGCATCAAGGTGCGGTCGTGCTCCAGCTTGGACAACTGCTCTGCCATGCGGTTAAAGCCGATGTTCAGCTCGCGAATCTCGCGCGTGGTGGTGCCTTCGTCTAAAAGGCTGGGGTCAAATTGCCCGTCGCGCAGCCGACTCGCCGCCAAGGACAACTGCTTCAGAGGCCGATTGAGCAGGCCTGCCATGAAAGCCGCGCCTAAGAGCGACAGCAGGGCGGCCGTGCCCAGCCACAGGGCCCAGGTGCTTTTGTGCGACGGGCCCATGCGCGACTCATCGGTTTGCAACCAGTAAGCGTCTTCCTCAATGAAAAAGCCCACCCACAGGCCGCGCTCGCCATTCACAGACTGGGCCACCACCGTGCCCGGGCCTAAGCGGTCGTGCAGCTCGTAGGTGATGCGCTCGTTCAGCCGCCCAGGCGGGTAAGGCGAGAAGCGATCCGTCGGCTGCCGCGGCGTGATGCGCAAGCCCTCTTGATCGGCCAGCGTCTTGATCAGCGATATGCGGGCGATGGCGTCCGAATACCGCAAGCTGGCGCGGCTCAGGTTGACCAGCGAAGCCAGTTGCTGCGCATCCTTGATGGCGCGCGGCTCGGACTCCAGCAAGCGAAACACCTGCAACCAAGCCACCAGCGAGCCCAGCAGCAACACCGCAAGGAAAAAAAAAGTGCGCCAAAACAGCCGCACACCGCGCCGGGGTGGCGGCGTTGGCGGCGGTGGCGGCTTAGGCGGCGGTGGCGAATAAGGGCTGCCCGGGGCAGCCGCCGCCGACCCGCTGTGGGGCGCCAGCCAAGACCGGGTCAAACGAGACAGCACGCTGGGAGCTGGGTCAGTTGGTGCCGTCTGGCACAAAGACGTAGCCCACGCCCCACACCGTCTGGATGTAGCGCGGCACAGCAGCGTCCACCTCAATGAGCTTGCGCAGGCGAGAGACTTGCACGTCCAGGCTGCGATCAAAGGGTTCGAACTCGCGCCCGCGCGCCAGTTGGGCCAGCTTCTCGCGCGACAGCGGTTGGCGCGGGTGGCGCACCAAGGTTTTGAGCATGGCGAATTCGCCAGTGGTCAGGGGCAGCTCTTCGCCGTTTTTGTGCAGCGTGCGCAGACCCATGTCAAAGGAGAACGGCCCGAAGGTGATCACCTCTTGGTCACTCGATGGTGCGCCGGGTACTTCCACCGCCGGGCGGCGGCGCAGCACCGCGTGAATACGGGCCAGCAATTCGCGCGGGTTGAAGGGCTTGGCCAAGTAGTCGTCGGCGCCGACTTCCAGGCCGACGATGCGGTCTACGTCTTCACCCTTGGCGGTCAGCATGATGATGGGTGTGCGGTCATTGGCCGCTCGCAGTCGGCGGCAGATCGACAGACCGTCCTCACCCGGCATCATCAAGTCCAGCACGATGAGGTCCACCGCATCGCGCATCATGATGCGGTTCAGGGCCTTGCTGTCCTCGGCCAAGATGACCTCAAAACCTTCTTGTGCCAAGTAGCGGCGCAGCAAATCCCTGATGCGGGCATCGTCGTCTAGGACCAGGATCTTGTCGGCTCGATGGGTGGATGGCATGGGCAACTTCGTCGTATTTGTAACAGGCCCATTTTGAATGCCTCAAAAGGAAAGATCGGCGTTTTTCACGTTTCACTGACATGTGGTTACAAATCTTGCGCGGGTGTGCTTGAGCTTGGGGCTCAAGTGGATCAGCTCTGCGGGGCTGGCCGTCGCGCTTGAGCGTTGCCGAGCTCAGCGCTTGGCCCCGGGCCCCAATTGCTAAGCGCTGCCCGTCAGCGGTGGCACCCGAGCGGCCGCGCTGCGTGCCGACAACAGGTGGGCCCGCATTTCGCGGTAGCAAGTGACCACGTCGCGCGTCAAGATGGCCTCGACGATCACCGAGTGCTCCTCAAACGAGGCAGACATGCGTTCCAGATTGCGAAACTGCGTACGCCTGAAAGTGGCAATTTTGTGGCGCAAGCCCAAGGCCATGTCGACCAACACCGGGTTGTGGCAGCCCTGGATGATGGCCAGGTGCAAGTCGCGGTTGATGCGGTCATAAGCGTCGGCATCGTTACTTTGAATTGCCGAGCGGCTCAGCCTGTGCAGCTCCGTCAAGCGGTTGCGCTCGGCCTCGGTCATGCGCACCACGGCGTGGCGGGCGCAAGTGGCTTCGAGCTCGCCAATGGCCTCGAACATCTGGTCGATTTGCAGGGGCGACAGTTCGGCCACCACCGACCCTCGATTCGGCCGGTAGGCCACCAGGCCGGTGATGGCCAGCTGCTTGAGGGCTTCGCGCACCGGCGTTCGCGAGACCTGGAAGCGGGCCGCCAAGCTGGTTTCGTCCAGGTGTTCACCGGGCGCGAACACGCCCAGCGCAACGTCGTCGGCTAGTTTGCGGCCCACCTCTTCGGCCAGGCCGCCCCGGCTGCGCACGGGGGGCAAGGACCCGGCCAAGTTCGGCGCCGCCCCGTTCATGCCGCCACCGGTTGCCAGCAAGCCAGGGCCGACGAGTCGCGCAACACCGTAGGCGGCACCTCATGGAGGCACTGGGCGGCGGCTTGAGCGCAGCGCGGCGCAAAGCTGCAGCCGGCTGGCAAATTAGACAAGTCGGGCGGCGAGCCGGGCACGGCCTGCAAGGGCTTGCCTCGGTTGCCTGCACTCACGGTGGACGCCAGCAGACCGCGCGTGTAGGGGTGCTGAGGCTGCTTGACCACCTGGGCCACGTCGCCCATTTCCACCAGGCGGCCGGCATACATCACGGCCAGGCGGTCGGCCACTTCCACGGCGGCGCCTATGTCGTGGGTCACAAAAATCACCGACATGCCCGTTTCTTTTTGCAGCTCGCGCAGGAGCAACAAGATTTGAATCTGCACCGTCGCGTCCAGCGCCGTGGTGGGCTCGTCGGCCAGCAGCAATTGCGGGCGACACACCAGCGCCAGCGCGATCATGGCGCGTTGGCGCATGCCGCCCGAGAGTTCGTGTGGGTAGGCGTCCAGGCGGCGGCGCGCCTGGGGGATTTGCACGCGCTCGAGCATTTGCAGGGCTTGCTGTTGGGCGGTGCGCGCGTCCACCCCGTCATGGGCGCGGATGGCTTCCACCATTTGCTGGCCAATGGTGTAAACCGGATCGAATGCCAGGCCAGGTTCTTGAAACACCATCGACGCCACGCCCCCGCGGTAGTGGTTCAAGGCCTTGCCTTGCAAGTTCAATACATCGTGCCCGGCCACTTGCACCGAGCCGCTGACATGCGTGGTGCGCTCGGGGTGCAGCCTGAGCAAGGTGCGCAAAGTCACGCTTTTGCCCGAGCCCGATTCGCCCAACAAGCCCAGCACCTCGCCGGGGGCCAGGTCAAAACTCACCTGGCTCAAAGCCTGGGCCTTGCGGTTGCCGGTGAACTGCACGCTCAGGTTCTTGACGATCACCAAGGGGCTGGTCATACGAAGGCCTCCAGAGCTGCGGATGGGCTGGTGGCGCCGTGCCGGTAGTCTGAGGAGGGGTCGTTCATATGGCAAGCCGTGATATGCCCTGCATGCTGACCGACTGGGCGCAGCAGTGGCGTGCTGGCCGCACACACGGCTTGCGCCGAGCCGCAGCGGTCACGAAAGCGGCAGCCGCTGGGCGGATTGATCGGGTTGGGTGGATCGCCTGCCAGCGGCGAGTGCTCGGTGCGCTGGCTCGGGTCCATCGACGGAACAGCCGACAACAAGGCCCGTGTGTAGGGGTGAGCCGCTGCACTGTAAATGCGCTCGACCGGGCCGCGCTCGACCACCTGGCCCAGGTACATCACCATCACCTCGTCGCTGATGTAGTGCACCACATGCAGGTCGTGCGAGATGAACAAATAGGTCAGCTGCCGCTCGGCTTTGAGCTCTTGCAACAAGTTCAACACCTGCGCTTGCACCGACTTGTCGAGCGCCGCCACGGCCTCGTCCAGGATCACCAGGCGCGGGTGAAAGGCGAGAGCCCGCGCAATGTTCACGCGCTGGCGCTGACCGCCCGACAACTCGTGCGGGTAGCGCGAGGCGAATTGGTCTGGCTCCAGGCCCACGCGGGCCAGCAACGCACGCCCTTCACTGAGCGCAGTGGCCTTGTCCATGCCATGCACCTGCGGGCCATAAGCGATGGTCTCCAAAATGGTCAGGCGGGGATTGAGCGAGGCAAAAGAGTCTTGGAACACCATCTGCAAGTTGCGGCGAAATTCCTTGAGCGCCATGCCGCCGTATTCGGCCACGCCGTCGCCGTCAAACACCATGCTGCCGCTGTCAGGCGCCATCAGGCGGGCAATCAGGCGGGCGGTGGTGGACTTGCCGCAACCGGACTCGCCGACGATGCCCAGGGTGGTGCCCTTGGCCACCGAAAAGCTCACGCCGTCGACCGCGTGCACAAACTTGCGCTCACGCTCAAACAGCCCCCCGCGCACGGGAAAGTACTTTTTCAAGTCCCTGACCATCAGCAAAGGCTGGGCAGGACCCCCCCGGTCGGAAGCTGTCAGCAAAGAAGTTGTCATCGGCGAATGTCCATGGCAGAGCGAACCCCATCGGCCAGCAAGTTAAAGGCAATCGAGGTGATGAAAATAAAGGCGCCGGGCAAGGCCGCCAGCAGCGGGTTGCTGTAAATCGCCGAGCGCAAGGTGTTGAGCATCAGGCCCCACTCGGGCTCAGGCGGCTTGACGCCCAGCCCCAAGAACGACAAGCCCGAGGCCAGGATCATGCTCACGCTGAGCAGGCCCGTGGCGTACACAAATACCGGCCCCAGCACGTTGCCTAGCACATGCACGCGGATGATGGAAAAAGAACTGGCGCCGCTCATGCGTGCTGCCTCGATGTAGTCCAGCTGGCGCACCTGGGTGGTCACGCTTTCGGCCACGCGCACCACTTGCGGCACAAACACCAAGGTCAGTGCAATCAGGCTGTTGCTCATGCCCGGGCCCAGGGCGCCCGAAATAGCCACTGCCAACAGCACCGAGGGAAAGGCGTAGAACACATCGAGCACGCGCATGATGACCATGTTGGTGCGCCCGCCCACGTAGCCCGCAAACAAGCCCAGGCTGGTGCCAATCACAAAGGCGGCAAACACCGGCACCACGCCCATCAGCAGCGACAGGCGCCCGCCATACATCAGGCGCGTCAGCATGTCGCGGCCCAGCTCGTCGGTGCCCAGCCAGTAGCCGGGGCTGCCAATGGGCACCAAGCGTTTGAGCATGCTGGCCTTGAACGGGTCGGCAGGCGCCAGCCAAGGTGCGAACACGGCGGCGCAAACAATCAGCAGCAACACCACGGCGCTGGCCATGGCCACCGGCTCTTGGCGCAGCTGCCGCGCCACCACATGCCAGTAGCTGCGGCTGGGGATGGAAGAAATGGAAAGGGAAGGGGTCATGTTGTTTTCAGCCTTCCGGTTCAGCCACGGCCCATGCGTGGGTCAATCAAAGGCTGCACGATGTCCACCAACAAATTCAAGCCGACAAAGAATAGGCACAGCACCAGCAAGGTGCCTTGCAGCAAGGGCATGTCGCGTTGAAAAATGGCGGTGTTGAGCAAAAAGCCGGTGCCTGGCCAGGCAAACACCGTCTCCACCAAAATCGAGCCACCCATCAAGTAACCCACTTGCAAGCCGGCCACGGCCAGCACGGTGGGCGCCGTGTTTTTGGCCACATGGCGAAACACCGCCATGCCGCCCAGGCCGCGGGCACGCAGCGCCACCACAAACTCTTGCGCCAGCATGTCGGCCACCAGGGCCCGCACGGTGCGGGTGATGATGCCCATGGGGATCACCGATAAGGTCACCGCCGGCAGCACCAAATAACGCACATGCTCCCAGTCCCACGTCCAGTCGGTGGAGGCGCCGGGACCGGCCCCCATGGCGGGGAACCAGCCCAGCCAGGTCGAAAAAATAATCGTCAGCACCAGACCCAGCCAGTAGTGGGGAATGCTCACCCCCACCACCGACAAGGCCGTGGCCACCCGATCCACCCCGCCGCCGTGCCTGTAGCCCGCCAGCGCGCCCAGCACACAACCCACCAACACCCCCAAGCCCGAGGCAATACCGGCGAGCAACAAGGTGTTGCCCACGGCGCTGAAGACCTCGCTCACCACCGTACGCCCCGACGCAATCGAGGTGCCCAGGTCGCCTTGCAGCGCGCGCCACAGCCACAGGCCGTATTGCACCGGCACCGGGCGGTCCAGGCCGTAGGCGCTTTTCAGGGCCTCGATCACGTCGGCCGGGGCGTCCGCCGGGGCAATGGCGTTGAGCGGGTCGCCCGGCGCCAGGTAGACCAGCATGAACGACACCACGGTGACGCTCAGCGCGATGGGTAATGCGTACAACAGACGCTTGAGGATGTAGGTCAGCATTTATTTTATGCGGATGGTGGTCAGGTCCTGGAACCAGTGTTGTGCCTGCACAAACTCCAGCACCTTGGGCGAAATGGCGTGCGGGTTCAGGTCATGCACCACCCACAGCATCAGCGCGTCGTCCACCATGGTCTGGTGAATTTCGGCCAGCAATTTGTCCTGGATCTTGGTGTCGAAGTTCTTGCGGATCGTGTCAATCGCGC
Organism: Polaromonas sp.; assembly: GCA_040400935.1. GTDB lineage: Bacteria > Pseudomonadota > Gammaproteobacteria > Burkholderiales > Burkholderiaceae_C > Polaromonas. Next base: position 15,491 of record JBBAPH010000013.1, on the reverse strand, counting down.
CGTCAACTTTGGGGTTGTTGTAGCCGCCCCAGTTCACGCCGTTGGGCGCGATGTAGCGGCTGTCCACAAAGCGGGTGAGGGCGTAAAACGGATCGGCCGTGACGTAGCCCAGGTTGATGGCCGTGATGCCCTTGCCCGCGTTCATGTCGGACTTGGCACCGCTGCGCCAGTGCAGGTAGAGGTTTTCAAGTTCTACGACTTCAAACTCCAGTGCAATCCCTACTTCGGCCAGGCTTTGCTGAATGAACTCGTTCATGGGCAGCGACAACATTTGCCCCGAACCGCCCTGGGCAATGATGACCTTGGCCTTGAGCGGCTTGGCGGGGCTGTAACCGGCCTGAAGCATCAGCGCTTTGGCCGCTTTGACGTCGTAGGTCAAATTGAAAGACGGCTTGCCAAACCAGGGGCTGGTGCTGTCCAACTGGCCCTTGGCCGGCTTGGCTAGGCCGTTGAGCAACTTGACAATGGCGTCGCGGTCAATGGCCAGGTTGGCGGCCTTGCGCAAGCGGATGTCGGTCCACGGCGAGCCGGGCTGCGTGGAGAAGTGGTACGGCCAGACATGCGGCGTCACGTTTTGCACAATTTTGAAACCCGAGCTTTTGAGCTGCGGCAGCACATCGGGCGGTGGGGTTTCAATGATGTCGACCTGGCCGTTGAGCAGCGCGTTGGCGCGGGTCATGGCGTCGGGAATTGGCATCAAGACAATGCGGTCGGTTTTCGCCATGCGGGTCTTGTCCCAGTAGGCGGTGTTCTTGACCAACTCAGCGCGCTGGCGGGGCACCAATTTGTCGAGCTTGAAGGGGCCGGTGCCAGAGGGCTGGGCGGCGATCTTATTCCAGTCACGGCCCAGCTTTTCCCATTGCGCCGGGCTGGAAATCAAGAACCAAGGCAGTTGGTAGGGAAACAGCGAGTCCACATCCTTGGTGGTGATCTCGACCGTGTACTCGTCAACCAAGCGGTACGAGGCAATCGACGGAATGCGAGGGCGGACTTGGGCGCTTTGCTTGGCGTCAAATTGCGGCGACTTGTCGGCCAGCACTTTGTCCAGGTTCCACACCACGGCGTCGGCCTTGAGCTCGGAGCCGTCATGGAACTTCACGCCTTTGCGCAAGGTGAACAGCCACTTCTTGCTGTCTTTGGGGTCCACTTTCCAGGCACTCGCCAAGCCCGGCACCAGCTTGCCAGGGCGGGTGCCGATGTTGGCTTCCCAGGCCACCAGCGGGTCATACAGTGTGTGCCCGGTGAACTGGTAAGCGCCTGCGCCGCGGTCGGGCTGGCCGGTTGTCAGCGGAATGTCGGCCATGGAAATGCCGTAGCGCGCCACGGTTTCAGCCTGCACACCGCTGTGCAGCAGCAGGGCCACTGGAAGTGCCACCAGCCAATGCGGGAGTTGCTTGGGAACAAGATTCATGAAGAGCTCCGAAGTGAAATGAACGCTTCAGTCTCTGCATGCAACGTGCCAACAGCGCAGCTTTCCGGCGTGTTTTTTTTAACGTCTTGTTTTGTAGAAGGTTTTTCTAAGATTGCATGGCGCCCAGTCTGGCGTATCTCAATAAATACAGCCCTAGACCGACCCATCGTGCATGCAGATGCACCAAATGAGAGGCTGGCAAGAAGGCCCCGTGTACAAATCGGTGCGAGACCGTGCACCACGGTTGAGGCGGTTTGCAGGGCTGTGGTGGCGGCTGTGCTCAGCCTTGCCGGACCCAAAAAAAGGCCGTGCAATCACTTGCGCGGCCTCACAAAAAAGAGAGATCCGAGGGAATCAGAAGCGGTACTTCAAGCCCACCGATGTCACGTTGATGCGCTCACGATCGCCCAAGACCTTGATCTTGGACTGGTCCCATTGCAGCACTGCGGCCAACTGGGGCGTCAGGCTGAAATCCACGCCCACGCCGTAGGTGGGACCCCAACCGCTGTCTTTCCCCGAGTTGGCGCCAACGGCGGTCGCGCCTACGGTGACCTCGCTGCGGCTGTACATTGCGCCGAGCTTGGCGAACAGGCCAATGGTGTCGGTCATGGGCACGCGGCCCACCGCGCTCAAGTTAAAGCCGTAGGCCTTGGTGCGGCCACCCAGGCGGTCGATGTGGCCAAAGTCGGTGGCGCCCAGCTCCATGCCGACGCTGTTGTTCCACATCCCCCCGGTGTACAGGCTGTAAGCCGTGCCCGTGTTGTCGCAGCTCAGCGACAGAACGTCACTTGCGCTGCAATTGCCGAAGTAGTCAGAGCGACCGGCATTAAAGCCGATGTAGCGTCCACCAGCTGGGGCGTACCAACTGCTGCCATAAGACGAGCTCATGCCAGAGCCGCTACGGCTGCCGCTCATGCTGGTCTGTGCTTGTGCCGTGGCGCCGATGGCCAAGGCGGCCAAAGCCAAGGCGATGCTGGAAAACTTCAATGATTTGCTCACGATAACTCCTTCAAGTGATGAATGGACTAGGTTGTTGTTGGAACATCAACGGAATGAATTGTGGAAAGCCCTGCTGTGCCCTCCTGTCAGTCCCAGGGGACAGCGGTCGTAGGACAAGCCACCTGACGCCCTGGCCCAGCTGCGCCCGGGCACAATCAAAGGCATGACAGACTTGGTTCACCAGCTCCCCGGCCGCGGTCCTTTGGTGTTGGATTCACCGCACAGCGGCACCCATTACCCTGACGATTTCCGCCATGCCTGCAACTTGCCCGTGCTGCGCCGCGCTGAAGACACGCACGTGGAAAAGCTTTACAGCTTTGCGCCCGCCCTGGGCGCGCACTGGATAGAAGCTCACTTCCCGCGCAGCTACCTGGACGCCAACCGCGGCCTGAGCGAGATTGACACCGCACTGTTCGGCCAAGAGGTCTGGCCCGGCCCTTTGCCCCAGGCGGCTGATGAGATTTCCAAAGTGCGGCTGGGCAAAGGCCTGGTCTGGCGCGTGACCGACGACGGCCACCCTATTTATGACCGCAGCCTGAGCGTGGCCGAAGTCCAGGCCCGCATTGCGCAATGCTGGCAGCCGTATCACGCGGCTGTGGCGCAAGCCATCAATGCCGCCCATGCCGCGCACGGCTTCAGCATCCACCTGAACTGTCATTCCATGCCCGCCGTGGCCGCCAGCCACGCCACTGAATTTCCTGGCCAAGCCCATGCCGACTTTGTGATCGGTAACCGCGATCACAGCACCAGCAGCGCTGAGTTGGCTGAGCTGGTCTGTGCGCACTTGCGCGGCCTGGGTTACGTCGTCGCGCTCAACCACCCCTACAAAGGCGTGGAGTTGGTGCGCCGCTACGGCCAGCCAGCGCAGCAGCGGCACAGCTTGCAAGTCGAAGTCAACCGCAAGCTCTACATGGACGAGGCCACGCTGGCTTTGCATGCGGGGTTCGACACCTTGCGCGGCCATTTGGAATCGCTGGTCACGCGCCTGTTGGCGACGGACCCACGGCAACTTTAAAGCGGAGCCTTTGCATGCAGGCAGTTGATCAAGTCGATGTGCTGGTGCTGGGCGCCGGCGTGGTGGGGCTGGCCGTAGCGCGGGCGCTGGCCCTGTCGCCCAACTTTGCTGGCGGCGAGTTGATGGTGCTCGAAGCCGCCAACGCCATTGGCACCGGCACCAGTTCGCGCAACAGCGAAGTCATTCACGCCGGCATTTACTACCCGACCGGCTCGCTCAAGGCGCGCCTGTGCGTTGAAGGCAAGGCCAAGTTGTACGAGTATTGCCAAGCCCGTGGCATTGGCCACCGCCGCTGCGGCAAATTCATCGTGGCCACCAGCCAGGCCCAAGTCGCCAAGCTCCAAGCCATTCAGCGCCAAGCAGCCGCCAATGGCGTGGCTGATTTGGTGCTGCTAAGCGCCGACGAAGCCCAGGCCATGGAGCCGGCTCTGTCCTGCCTGGCGGCGCTGCATTCGCCGAGCACCGGCATTGTGGACAGCCACGGCTTCATGCTCGCCCTGCAAGGCGACTTTGAAAACGCGGGCGGCGTGGTCGCCTTCAATTCCCCGGTGGCCAGCGCCGTGTGCGAGGCAGACGGCATCACGGTGACGATGGACGATGGCACCCAACTCAAGGCCCGTGTGGTGGTCAACGCCGCCGGCCTGCACGCGCCCGATTTGGCCCGCCGCTTTGCCGGCTTGCCGCCCCAGCAAGTGCCCACCGCCTATTACGCCAAGGGCAACTACTTCACGCTGGCCGGACGTTCGCCGTTTAACCGCCTGATCTATCCGGTGCCCGAAGCTGCGGGCCTGGGCGTGCACCTCACGCTGGACCTGGGCGGCCAAGCCAAATTCGGCCCCGACGTGCAGTGGGTTGATTCAGCCGACGACTTGCAGGTCGACCCGGCGCGGGGCGATGCGTTTTACGCCGAAGTGCGCCGCTACTGGCCGGCGCTGCAAGACGGCGCCCTGCAAGCGGGCTATGCCGGCATTCGGCCGAAGATCAATGCTCCGCATGAAGCGGCAGCCGACTTTTTGATTCAAGGCCCGGCCGATCACGGCGTGCCTGGTTTGGTGAATTTGCTGGGAATTGAGTCGCCTGGGTTAACGAGTTCGCTGGCTATTGGGGATTTGGTGGTGGGAATGCTGAAGGGGTAGTGGCCGGTGTTACTCCCTCTCCCTCTGGGAGAGGGCAGGGGTGAGGGCAGCGCGTGGCAGCATCGCGACCCTGCACGGAGCCCCTCACCCCAACCCTCTCCCCAGAGGGGCGAGGGAGGAAGTCAGGCGTCTATTCGGCCCCTTGTCCGAACTTATGAAGCAGTCGCCCTGTCCCCGCTTGACTCCCTCTCCCTCTGGGAGAGGGCAGGGGTGAGGGCAGCGCGTGGCACCGGCATGTCCTCACGCCAACCCCTCACCCCAATCATCTCCCCAAAGGGGCGAGGGTGAAAGTCAGGGCAGGCTCAGGCAATCAAGCTTGGCCTAACCCCAACGCCAAATAAACCCGCAGCGCCGCATAAGCATCATTCGCTGCATAACTCAGCTGCGATTCGGTCAAATGCGGGTTGGCCCAATTCGACGTTGCCGCCTTTTTGGACTTCAGGTAGCGCTTGTTGAACAGCACCGCCACCGCGCCTTTGACGCCCATGTCTTTGCGGTAACCGCGTTCGTGAAACACCTGGTTCAGGTCCAGCACCCCTTGCAGGTCCACGCCCAGCTTGTGGACGATGCGTTTGCGGTCGTCACCCAGGCCAAAGCCGGCTTTGGTGATGCGGCCGTCTTCCAGCAGCAGGCCGACCACGCGCCGGCATTCGGCGTCCATCAGCTGAAAAATATAGCCCGTGCTCGGCGTGGACAGTTGCACGATGTGCGGCCCGTCCGAGGCTTCGTTGCGCGCAAACGTGGGCTTGGACTCGGTGTCAAAACCCAGTTCGGCCGTGCCTTTCAAATCCTCCCAGGCCTGCGTAGCCTGGGCGGCCGTGCTAACCAAGCGAATCTGCGCGCCTTCCAAGCGCTCGAACGGGGCGAGCAGAGCAATAGCTTCCTTGTCGGGGGTGGGCAGGCGTTCTTGCATGGGGGCTTTGAAGGGGGAGGGCGCTAAAAAGGATTGCGCCCCGTTGGCCAGTGCGGCTCACGGATGCGCGAAAATAGCCTTAAGCTTACAGGAGCGCTGAGCGCCTTTTTCGCCTTTACCCCGCTGGAACGGCCCCTTTTGCCCCTTGAGAAAACACGCCATGGCCACCGCGCAAAGCATCACCACCGACGACTACAAGCTCTTTCCCTCGCCACGCAACCGGGAACGCACGATTTTTTTGCACCGGGTGTTCGTGCCGTACCCCTACATGCTGATCGACCTGGAGAGCTATTACTTCAAGGGCAAGTACAGCCTGTTTGCCGCCTGCCGGCTCAGCGACAACAAAATGGGCCAGCTCGTCACGCTCGAGCTGCCCGAGGACGAGGTCAAGTTCAAAGCCCGGTTTGTGCCGGACTGAGCAGCTGACTTGACTGAAGGCTCAGCGCCCGGCCCGCTGCTGAGCAATCGCCTGCGCTGCTTCTTTCACCAGCGCCGGGCCTTTGTAGATCAGTCCGGTGTAGATCTGCACCGCGTCGGCCCCGGCTTCAATTTTTGACACCGCGTCCGCCCCGCTCAGGATGCCGCCCACGCCAATGATGGGAAAGTCTTTGCCCAGCGCGGCCCGCAGCTGGCGAATCACGCGGTTGCTGGCTTGCAGCACGGGCGCGCCGCTCAAACCGCCCGCTTCTTCGGCATGCTGCATGCCCTTCACGGCGTCGCGGTTGAGCGTGGTGTTGGTGCCAATCACGCCGTCCATGCCGTGGCGCTTCAAGGTGGCGGCAATCACGTCCACCTGCGCCTCGTCCAAATCAGGCGCGATCTTCACAAACACCGGCACGCGCCGGCCGTGTTGCGCGGCCAGCTCTTCACGCCGGGCCGCAATCGCGCCCAGCAGCTGGTCCAGCGCCTCGTCGCTTTGCAGGGCGCGCAGGTTCTTGGTGTTGGGGCTGGAAATGTTCACCGTCACGTAGTCGGCATGCGGGTACACGCCGTCCAGCGCCAGCAGGTAGTCGTCTACCGCTCGCTCTATCGGCGTGGCGGCGTTCTTGCCAATGTTCAGGCCGAGCTGCAAACGCGGCTGGCCGGGCGCGGCCTGCTGGCGAAACTTGGCCGCCTGCACGTTGCGCACAAAAGCGTCTAACCCCTCGTTGTTAAAGCCCAGGCGGTTGATCAGCGCGTTCGCCGCCGGCAGGCGGAACATGCGCGGCTTGGGGTTGCCCGGCTGGCCCAGCGGCGTGACCGTGCCGACTTCCACAAAACCAAATCCCATGGCCGCCAGGCCGTCAATGCAGCGGGCGTTCTTGTCCAGGCCAGCGGCCATGCCCACGCGGTTCGGAAAAGTCAGGCCTGCCAGCGTGATCGGGTCATTCACCCGGCCATTGCAATAGGCCAGTTTCAGGGGGCTGTGCTGGGTGCGCGCCAGGGCGTCCATGGTCAGGTCGTGCGCGGCTTCGGGGTCCATGCCAAACAGAAAGGGGCGGGCCAGGGCGTAGGGGAACAGGGACATTGGATAATTCGCGAAGCGGTTGGCAAAGATGGCGGCGATTGTCGCAAATGCTTTCGCCAACCTTCCCACCTCTCTACTGAAACGCCCCATGACCCAAGACGAACTCAAAACCCTGGTCGGCCAAGCCGCCCTGCAATACATAAAGCCCGGCATGCTGGTCGGCGTGGGGACTGGCTCCACCGTCAACAAATTCATCGACGCGCTGGCTTCTGTGAAAGACACCATTGCTGGCGCAGTGTCCAGCTCAGTCGCCTCGACGGAACGGCTGCAAGCCCTGGGCATCAAAGTGTTTGAAGCCGCCGAGGTCGACGAGCTGGCCGTCTACGTGGACGGCGCCGACGAGATCGACCACGCCGGCCACATGATCAAAGGCGGCGGCGCCGCGCTCACCCGCGAAAAAATCGTTGCCGCCCAATCGCGCCAGTTCATCTGCATTGCCGACGAAAGCAAGCTGGTGCAGTCGCTGGGCCGCTTTCCCCTGCCGGTCGAAGTCATTCCCATGGGCACGCACCGCGTCATCAAACAGTTCACCGCCATGGGCGGCGCGGCCAGCGTTCGCCTTAAAAACGGCCAGCCCTTGGTGACTGACAACGGCCAGCACATCGTCGATGTCCTGGGCCTCACCATTGCCGACCCCCGCGCCTTTGAGCTGCAAGTCAGCCAATGGCCCGGTGTGGTCACGGTGGGTGTGTTCGCCTTTCAAAAAGCGCAGGTGTGTTTGCTGGGCACCGAGGCGGGCGTCAAGACTTTGGTGTTTTAAGCTTGGGTTTCAAGCCCGCCTTGGCTGCTGAAAAAACCTGAACCTCTGATCGCATGGCCCCTCAATTCCCGTCCATCGCCCCCGGCGTGCGCCTGTCCGAACAGGTGGCCGAAGCCTTGTCGGTCGAAATTCACGCTGGCCGCGTCGCCGCTGGCGACAAGCTGCCCACCGAGGCCGTGCTGGCCAGCCAGTTCGCCGTCAGCCGCACCGTCGTGCGCGAAGCCGTGTCCCGCCTCAAGTCCCTGGGCCTGGTCGAGTCCCGGCAGGGCAGCGGCGTATTTGTGCGCAAAGCCGGCGTGCCACCTCTGAACTTTGACGACCGCCAAGCCCTGTCCCGTCAAGCCGTGGTGCAAATGGTCGAAGTGCGCCGTGCCCTGGAAGCCGAAGTCGCGGCCCTCGCCGCCGAACGGGCCACCCCCGCCCACCTGGCCCGCATCCGCCAAGCCGTCAGCGCGCTGGACGCGGCCGTGCAAGCCGGCGGCGACGGCGCCGAAGAAGACGTCAGCCTGCACCGCGCCATGGCCGACGCCGCCCAAAACCCGTTCCTCATCAGCACCTTGGACTACCTGCGCCAATTCCTGCGCGGCGCCACCCGGGTGACCCGCGCCAACGAGGCCAGACGCGCCGACTTCGCCCGGCAAGTGCGTGCCGAGCATGAGGCCATTGTTCAAGCGATTGAAGCCGCCAACCCTAGCAAAGCCCGGCAGGCGGCGGCGCGGCATATGAACAACGCGATCAAACGCTTGCAGCAGGCTGAGCCTGCTTTTTGGCAGCAAGAGGGCGTGCAGTTGGCGAGCAGCTTGGTCATCAAGGCAGATCGCCCGTCCCACTGACGTTGAACCACGGTTTCGGGGCGTCTCACCTGAGCAGTGGTATCCTCGATATTTGTATGATGACCCGATAAATATGGCGGTTTGAGCGTCGATCTGACTGCCTTTTTTCAGTTCCGTTCTTCCCCATTGAATCTGGAGAGTTTTTGATGCCCGCTCGCCTTTCGTCCTCCGTACTCGCGCCAGTGGCCGGGGTCAACCGCCGCCAGGCTTTGTTGGCTGCAGGTGCCACCCTGGTCGCGCCATCAGCAGCCTTGGCGCAAACCTGGCCTAGCCGCCCCATTCGCCTGGTCGTGCCTTTCCCTCCGGGCGGTTTGATTGACGTGATGGCTCGCCTGGTGGCGCCAAAGTTGGCGCAGGAGCTGGGCCAGCCGGTGGTGATTGACAACAAGCCGGGCGCGGGCGGCAACCTGGGCGCTGCCGAAGTGGCGCGCGCACCGGCCGACGGCTACACCTTGCTGATGGCGTCACCGCCGCTGACCATCAGCCCGGCGCTCTACCCAACGCTGCCTTACAAGCCCGAGCAAATTGCTGCCGTCGGTTTGCTGGGGCGCGTGCCCAACGTCTTGCTGGTCAATCCCAAGAGTGGCATCCAATCGGTTAAAGACCTGGTGGACCGTGCCCGCCGTCAGCCCGCCAAACTCAATTACGCCTCCAATGGCAATGGCACGTCTTTGCACCTCAGTGCAGAACTGCTCAAAAGCACCACCGGCACCTTCATCACCCACATTCCTTACCGGGGCGCCGCTGCGGCCGTGACCGGGCTGATCGCGGGCGAAGTGGACATGATGTTTGAGAACCTGCCCTCGGTGATGGGTCAGATTCAGGGCGGCAGCGTCAAGGCCTTGGCCGTGACCACGCGCCAGCGCAGCAAGGCCTTGCCAGGGGTGCCGACGCTGGCCGAGTCGGGCTTTGCGGACTTTGACGTCAGCGCTTGGTATGGCCTGGCCGCTCCAGCGGGGCTGCCTGCCGCGCTGGTGGCCAGCCTGGAGCAGGCGCTGCAAAAGGTCATGAAGGACGCCGAAGTGGTCAAGGTCATGGAGTCGCGCGGCGCCGACACAGGCTTTACAGGCGCTGCTGCCATGAGCGCTTTCATGAGCACCGATGCGGCCAAATGGAAACGCGTGGCCGACTTCGCCAAAATCACCCTCGGGTAATCTGCATTTTTTAGGACAAGAACATGACTCTCACAGCTGGCCTGATCGGCCTCGGCGCCATGGGCAGTGGCATGGCCAAATCTTTGCGGCGCGCTGGTTATGCTCCGCGCGTGTTTGACGTACGCCGTGAAGTAGCCGATGCCTTTGCCAAGGACGGTGGGCAGGCTTGCAACTCGCCGGCTGAACTGGCTACCGCCTGCGACGTGGTGGTGTCGGTGGTGGTGAATGCCGCGCAGACCGAGAGCGTGCTGTTTGGCGAAGGCGGCTGCGCGGCGGCCTTGAAGCCGGGCAGTGTGTTTGTGATGTGCTCCACGGTGGAGCCCAACTGGTCGGTGGCGCTGGAAAAGCGGCTGAACGACATGGGCTTGCTGTACCTGGATGCGCCGATTTCTGGCGGTGCCGCCAAGGCCGCCAGTGGCGAGATGACCATGATGACCTCTGGCGTGCCGGCCGCTTATGAGAAAGCCGGCCCCTTGCTCGACGCGATGGCCGGCAAGGTTTACCGCTTGGGTGACCACGCGGGCCCGGCCAGCAAGGTGAAGATTATCAACCAGTTGCTCGCGGGTGTGCACATTGCCGCTGCGGCCGAGGCCATGGCTTTGGGCTTGCGCGAGGGCGTGGACGCCGCCGCTTTGTACGAGGTGATCACGCACAGCGCGGGCAACAGCTGGATGTTTGAAAACCGCATGGCCCATGTGCTGGCGGCTGACTACACGCCGCTGTCGGCCGTTGATATTTTTGTCAAGGATTTGGGCATCGTGCTGGACATGGCGCGCAGCAGCAAGTTCCCCTTGCCGCTGTCGTCTACCGCGCACCAGATGTTCATGCAGGCGTCCACCGCCGGCTTTGCCAAAGAAGACGACAGTGCCGTGATCAAGATTTTCCCGGGCATTGACTTGCCCAAGGCCAAGCCATGAGCGCAGCGCTCAAGCTCGGTTGCATTGCCGACGACTTCACGGGCGCCACGGATCTGGCCAACAACCTGGTGCGTGCGGGCATGCGCGTGGTGCAGACCATTGGTGTGCCTAGCGCGCCTTTGAGTGCTGATGTTGACGCGGTGGTGGTGGCGCTGAAGTCCCGCACCATTGCGCCCGCCGAGGCGGTGGCGCAGTCGCTGGCCGCTTTGCGCTGGCTGCAAGGGCAGGGCGCGCAGCAGATTTACTTCAAGTACTGCTCCACTTTTGACAGCACGGCCGAAGGCAACATCGGCCCCGTGACCGACGCGCTGATGGACGCGCTGCAAACCGGCTTCACCATTGCCACGCCCGCCTTTCCGGACAACGGCCGCACGGTGGTGAAGGGCTATTTGTTTGTGGGCGATGTGCTCTTGAATGAAAGCGGCATGCAAAACCACCCGCTCACGCCCATGCGCGACGCCAATCTGGTGCGCGTGCTGCAAGCGCAAACCCGCCGCCGCGTGGGCCTGATTGACCACCGCGTGGTGGCTCAGGGCGAGGCGGCCATTCGAGAACGCATGACGCAGCTGCAAGCCGATGGCTTTGGCATGGCCGTGGTGGACGCGCTGTCTAACGACGACTTGTTGCGCCTGGGCCCCGCGCTCAAGGGCATGCCGCTGCTGACAGCTGGTTCCGGTGTGGCGATTGGCTTGCCGGCTAATTTTGGACTGAGCCCATCGCCGCAAGCGGCTGCACTGCTACCCGCCAAAGGGCTGAAGGCTGTGGTGTCGGGCAGCTGCTCGTTGGCGACGAATAAGCAGGTGCAAACCTTCAAGGCCGCTGGCTTGCCGCTGTTCATGATTGACCCGCTCAGCTTGGCGGCTGGCCTTGATGTGGTGGCCCAGGCGCTGGCCTGGGCGCAGCCGCTGTTAGTGGCCGGCCCGGTGCTGGTGTATTCCAGTGCCGACCCCGCAGCCGTGCAGGCGGTGCAGGCTAAGCTAGGCGTGCAGGCGGCGGGCGACATGGTCGAACACGCCTTGGCCGCTGTTGCGCGCGGCTTGGTGCAAGCCGGCGTGCGGCAGCTGGTGGTGGCCGGTGGTGAAACATCGGGCGCTTGCGTGCAGGCCCTGGGCATCAGCCAAATGCAGATCGGCCCGCAGATCGACCCCGGCGTGCCGTGGTGCCATGCGCGGTCTGACGTGGCGCCTGAAGGGCTGCACCTCACGCTGAAATCTGGCAACTTTGGCACGGACGACTTTTTTGCCAAAGCCTTTAAAGTGCTGGCATGACCCCCGCAGAACTTCACGCCCGCGAAGAAATTTGCCGCGTAGGCCGCAGCCTCTTTGAACGCGGCTACGTGCACGCCGCGGCCGGCAACATCAGCGTGCGGCTGGACGATGGTTTTTTGATCACGCCGACCGATGCCTGCCTGGGTTTTTTAGACCCGGCCCGTCTGGCCCGGCTGGATGCGAACGGCCAGCAATTGAGCGGCGACAAGGCCAGCAAAACCTTGACCTTGCACCGGTACATCTACCAGGCCGCCCGCGTTGTTGATGCGGACACCGCCTGTGTGATTCACACCCACAGCACGCATTGCGTGGCGCTGACGCTGGCCGGGCAGGCTGAAGAACTGCTGCCCGCGCTCACGCCGTACTTTGTGATGAAAGTCGGCCGCGTGCCGGTGCTGCCGTACTTCCGACCAGGTGATCCGGCGGCGGCTGAAGCCGTTGCTCAATTGATCGCGCAATATGGCGCGCAAGGCCGTCCTTTGCGCGCTGTGATGTTGCCCCGCCTCGGCCCCAACGTCTGGCACAGCTGCCCGGCTGCGGCCATGGCCGTGCTGGAAGAGCTGGAAGAAACTGCTCGCTTGCGCCAGTTGCAGCTCCAGGCGCCCCAGCCTTTGACCGACGCGCAGATTGACGAGTTGCGTCAGCACTTTGGTGCGCGCTGGTAAGCCCCTCTATTCATTTTTCAGCCATCAACACCATGCCGAATTTCGCTGCCAACTTGTCGATGATGTACACCGAATATCCGTTTCTGGACCGCTTTGAAGCAGCGGCCAAAGACGGCTTCAAAGCGGTGGAGTATTTGTTCCCCTACGACTTTTCACCCGAAGAGTTGGCCGCTCGCCTCAAAGCCAGCGGCTTGCAGCAAGTGCTGTTCAACGCGCCGCCGGGCGGAACGGACAAAGCATCGATTGCCGAGGCCTGGAACTCAGGCGCTGAAAAAGGCACAGCAGCCATGCCCGGCCGCGAGGCTGAATTTCAAACCGGCTTTTTGCTGGCGATGCAATACGCCGATGCCTTGGGCTGCCCGCGCGTGCACGTCATGGCCGGCCGCCCGGGCGCGGCTGTGCCGCGTGAGTTAGCGCAAAGCACGTATGTGAAAAATCTCAAGTGGGCCGCCGAACAAGCGGCCAAGCACGGCGTCAAAGTCTTGATCGAGCCGATCAACACGCGCGACATGCCGAACTACTTCATCAACCGCCAAGACCACGCGCATGAAGTCGTGGCCCTGGTCGCCTCGCCGCACTTGCAGGTGCAGATGGACCTGTACCACCTTCAAATTGTGGAAGGTGACGTAGCCAAGAAGCTGCGCCATTACCTGCCCACGGGCGCGGTGGGCCACATTCAAATTGCGGGTGTGCCGGATCGCCATGAGCCTGATTCGGGCGAGCTGAATATAGGTTACCTGATGGGCGTGCTGGACGAGGTGTCTGCCGAGTGCGTCTGGCAGGGTTGGGTCGGCTGCGAATACCGGCCGCGCCTGGGCGGTCAGCCGGGCGGGACGTCGGCGGGCTTAGGCTGGTTGCGCCAGATCGAAGGCCGCTGACCACCGTTTCCTCACGCTGGCCCCTCACCCCAACCCTTCCCCCAAAGGGGCGAGGGGGTAAGAGAGTGCGCTTTCTCTTTGCCGATAAGCTCGCAGAATGCTCTGCGCTTTTCTTGCTCCCTCTCCCTCTGGGAGAGGGTTGGGGTGAGGGCACCCGTAGCCCCGGCGTTTCTGCAAGCTTGCCCTTCACCCCAGGCCTCTTCCCAGAGGGGCGAGGGAGTAAGAGAGACTGGCCGATCTTTCTTTTGCCTGTTCGCTTTTACGCTCTGCGCTTTTCTTGCTCCCTCTCCCTTTGGGAGAGGGTTGGGGTGAGGGCATGCGTAGCCCCGGCGTTTCTGAAAGCTTGCCCCTCACCCCAGGCCTCTCCCCAGAGGGGCGAGGGAGTAAAGAGAGACTCGGCTTACGCCATACCCTGATGCCGCAGCAGCGCATCAATCGACGGCTCGCGGCCTCTGAAGGCTTTGAACGATTCCATCGCTGGGCGGCTGCCGCCGGATTCCAGGATGGCGCGGCGGTAATGGCGGCCGGTGTCTACGTTCACGGTGCCGGCGTCGGGCTTTTGCTTCGCTGACTCTTCGAAAGCAGCATAAGCGTCGGCCGACAAGACCTCGGCCCATTTGTAGCTGTAGTAGCCGGCGGCATATCCACCCGAGAAGATGTGGCTGAAGGTGTGTGCGGGACGGCTGTACGGTGGGGCCTGGATGACGGCCACTTCGGCGCGTACTTCGGCCAGCAGGGCCATGACGTCTTGGCTGTTGTCGGCCTGAGTGTGCAGCAGCATGTCGAACAGAGAAAACTCCACCTGGCGCAGGGTTTGCAAGCCGCTTTGGAAGTTCTTGGCGGCCAGCATTTTGTCGAACAGGGCGCGAGGCAGCGGCTCGCCGGTGTCAACGTGCGACGTCATGTGTTTGAGCACGTCCCATTCCCAGCAGAAGTTTTCCATGAACTGGCTCGGCAGCTCGACCGCGTCCCATTCCACGCCGCTGATACCAGACACGTCGCGCTCATTGACCTGCGTGAGCATGTGGTGCAGGCCGTGGCCGAATTCGTGGAACAAGGTGGTCACGTCGTCGTGCGTCAACAAGGCGGGCTTGCCGCCCACGCCGTCGGCAAAGTTGCAGACCAGATGGGCCACAGGCGTTTGCAACTGGCCGTTGTCGGGGCGCAGCCAGCGGGCACGCACATCGTCCATCCAGGCGCCGCCGCGTTTGCCGGTACGGGCGGGTTGGTCCAGGTAGAACTGGCCGACCAGTTGGCCGTCGCGTTCGATGCGGTAAAACGCCACGCCGGGCTTCCACACGGGGGCTTTGTCTTGGGAAATGCTGACTTCAAACAAGGTCTCGACGATCTTGAACAGGCCGGCCAAGACCTTGGGCGCCGTGAAGTACTGTTTGACTTCTTGCTCGCTGAAGGAGTAGCGGTCTTCCTTGAGCTTTTCGCCGATGTAGGCGTAGTCCCAAGGCTGCGGCTCGGTGATGTGCAGCTTGTCTTTGGCAAAGGTGCGCAGGTCGGCCACGTCTTTCTCGGCGTGCGGCCGGGCGCGGCGGGCCAGGTCGCGCAGGAAGGTGATGACTTGTTCCGGTGACTCGGCCATCTTGGGCACCACCGAGACCTCGGCAAAGTTGGCATAGCCTAGCAGCTGAGCTTCTTCCAGCCGCAGGGCCAGGATCTCGCGCAGCAACGGGCTGTTGTCGAATTGGGCGCTCTCAGCTGGCGCTTGGTCGCTGGCGCGGGTGTTGTAGGCGCGGTACAGGGTTTCACGCAGCGCGCTGCTGTGGGCGAACTGCATGACCGGCAAGTAGCTCGGCATTTTCAGCGTGAGCTTGAAGCCTTCTTTGCCTTCGGCTGTGGCGGCTGCCTTGGCGGTTTCGAGCACATCTTGGGGCACCCCGGCCAAGTCGCTTTCCTGGGCGTAGTGGGCAAAAGCTTCAGTCGCGTCCAATGCGTTTTCGCTGAATTTTTGGCTCAGCTCGGCCTGGCGTTCCTGGATTTGTGCAAAGCGCTCGCGGGCTGTGCCGACCAACTCGGCGCCTGA
>JBBAPH010000012.1:0-108547 GCA_040400935.1 Polaromonas sp. | reverse complement strand
TCAGTTGATGGACTTCTCGGAAATATCGCTGGTACGGTTTATGGGGGGCAGGTCATCGGCCCGCTAGGACCAAGGCAGCACTGACGCCCTGAATGGTGCCCCCTACCTTGTCAATATCTTGCTTGGCAGCCAGGCTGACAGCGTCGCCGCTGACTTGACCACCCAGGTTCTTGATGCTGTCGGCGTTGATCTGCACCAGCTTGCGCCCGGCCACGATGCCGCTGTTGCTCATGTCGCCACTGAGGTTGAGCTAATCACTACGAGTTCAGGGGTAAAGACAAATGTCTGCGGTGCATTCGTCAGGCAGGCCCGGTCTGGGGTGATATTTAAACGCATAACCCTTGGCCTGAATACATGTCGACAGTTGTTTGCTGTGCCGCTCAAGACCACTGAAATAGCTTTCTCTTGATTCTTGGGAAGAAATCCAGTCTCTAAATCCATTGCTCAAATCTTGCCCCCCCCCACACGTCAACCAATCGACCTTACGACTCTGGCGCGTCATACTGTCTTTTACCCAGCGGGCTCCGTAGGGGAAATAGGATCGCATCAGCTCGTCCCTGCTGACGGTCACGTCCTGAATGGCGCAGCCTGTGACAAATAAGGTAATCGTGACACATGTGACTAAAGTGAAAGGGCGCATGATCACAACCCTCCCTTCAAAAGAATTCCAAGCGCCTTCCAAACTTCAGTTGGCAGTTGGGACGCGGCAAGCGGTGCAGCGGGGACCAAGGCTAAGCCGCTCCAAATATCGCGTGCTTTTTCTTCGGTCCTGCTCATCCCCTGTTTGATATTTCCTTGCGAGTCATAAAGCCCTGGCTTCTGACCTCCGATCAAGTCATGAGGGCCTACAAACGCCTCCAGCAACTTGTCTTGCCAGCTGCCTTTTTCATAGGGTTGACCAAACAAAGTTCTCTCACCGCCTTGTAAACCGCCAAATGGGACCGAGAGCATCTTTTGACCATCGGGGGTTTTTAAGAACTCTGCATACGACTGTCGTGATTTGTCCGGGTTTTCTTGACCAAGGAAAGTAACAGCCTTGCTCTCATCTATTGAGCCATCCGAGGTCTTCTCGAATGAGCACCTGCCCCCTTCTGGCCCACACAATAAATCCAAATTAGCCCGTGCGCCGGCAGCCTTAAATTCGTCCCCGTTAACCCCAACACTTTGGCCGCTTTGATTGCTGAACAAAGGTTTGCCATCCTTGTCCACGACCCCTGCAAACTTCTTCGAGTCCTCAATCATCAAGTCCCGCATTTTTTCGGCTGCGGTAGACAGCGCTTCTTTGGTGACCACGCTGCCCGCCATGCCAGTCAATGCACTGGTCAGAATGTTCAGGGCGCGCTCTTGCATGTTCACGTCTTTGAGGGCTTGCGCTGCCTGGGCTTTTTCTTCTGGCGTGCTGGCGGTTTTGGCTTGCTCTTGCAAAGCTTTGCGCTGGTTGTTGGCGTAGTCCGTGATGGCTTTGCCGGCCTGTTTGTTGAACTCTTGTGTGATCTTGACTTGGGCTTCGATCTCTTTTTTGACCTTGTCCGCGTCAAAGATCGGCTTGATGCTCGTGCTGGCGTCACCGGTTCTGGCTGCTGCGTTGCCAGCCACGCCGCTGATGCCTGCCGTGGTCGTAGAGCTGGCCGAGCCTTTGTCCTTGCCAAAGCCCACGCCGCTCATTCCTGCGCTCATACTTTTACCAGGCTGGCTGCCGGCCCCCAGGCCGATGCTGAAGCTTTGGGCGCTGTAGGCGGCTGTGTTTTGCAGGTCTTGCAGGCTGGTGCCGCCTTGGCTGGTAAAGCTGTTTTTGCCTGCGTCAACGGCTGCTTGTGTGCTGGTGATTTGCCCGCCGACCAGCTCGGTCTTGCCTTGCACGTTGACATTGAATCCGCCGTCGCCGGCCCAAATGGCGCTTTGTTCATTGACGCTCAGGAAGTCGCTGTTGATTTTGCTGGCCGCCAGGTTCAAGCTGCCCCCACCGCCTGCGCCAATCATCACGGAGCCGCCTGCGCTTTGGCTCTTTTCTTTGTATTGGTTGGCGTCTTGCAGGCTTTGAATGCTCAGGTTGCCGCCGGTGTTGACGGTAACTTGCTGCCCGGTGACGGTGGCGCCTTTGATCGTGGTGTCGCTGCCCGACGTCATGACCACTTGCTGGCCTTCTACGTGGGTGTTGCTGTACGTGCTGCCGTTGCCTGCACCACGCCCCTGGCCAACGCTGGCACTGGCGGTGACGCCTATGCCGCCCCCGCCGTTGCCCAATTGCGCCGCTATGCCCACGCTGGCGCTTTGACTTTTTGAGCTGCTGCTTTCTTGGCTGGTGTTTTGTGCGGCGAGCAAGTTGATTTGGTTGTCTGCGCTCAGCGTGGTGGTACCCGCCGCTTTGATGTCGCTGCCTTGCACGGTGAGGTTGCTGGCTTGGCCTGCACCCGTGGCGGCAATGCGAATGTCGCCGCCTGCGGTGAGCGTGCTGGCGCGGGCCGTGTCGGCGCTGCTTTGCTGTTTGGCGCTGCTGCTGGAGCCGCCCACGCTCAGGCTGATGCCTATGCCGCCGGCTTTGTCGGCGGCGTTGGCGTTGGCCATCTCGGGCGTGCCGTCGGCGTTGGGTTTGCCGGTGGCCACTTGGCCGTTGGCGTCGCCTTGGCCGGCCTTGAGGGCGTCGGCGCCTTGCTTGAGGTTAATGGCCGCAGCGCCTGCGGCCAGCGCTTGCATGCGGCCACTGCTGGTGTTGCCTGCGGCTTGACTCAGGCCTTGCACGGTTTGCAGGGCCGACAGCACCGGGCTGGTGACGGCCAGCGTGATGCCGCTTTGCTTGAACTGTTGTTCGCTGCTTTGGGCGCCGGTTTCTCGGGCTTCTTGGATGTTCACGCTTTGGGCGGTGATGGCGATGTCGCCTACGGGCGTGAGGATGTCGCTGCCGGTTTGGCTGAAGGCTTTGCCGGCGTTGATGCTGACGTTGCCGGCAATGGCGCCCAAGGTGCTGGCCGCGGCGGTGGTGCTTTGGCCTTGTTGGTCCAGGCTTTGGGTTTGAGTGCCCAGCGTGATGGACAGGCCGCCGCCGCTCATGAGGCCGCTTTTGGTGGTTTGGCTGAAGGTGTTGCTGGTGCTGGTGTTTTGCGCGGCACTGATGTTGACGTTGCCGCTCGCAATGAGGTTCACAGCCTGATCGGCCAGCACGTTGGAGCCTTTGACGCCTAGGTCTTGGCCTGCGCTAATGCTCACGCTTTGGCCTTCGAGGTTGCTGGCCTGGGCGGTGGTGCTTTGCTGCTGATCGCGGGTGGTGATGGTCTTGCTGGACAAAGCGCCGCTGCTGGTGCGCTGGTGGGCTTCGTCCAGGCTTTGGCTGGCTTGGCCGGCCGTGATGTTCACATCGCGCCCCGCATTGACGCTCAACTGCGCCGCGCTTTGCACGTTGGCCGATACTGCATTGATGTCTTGCCCTGCTTTGAGCGTGAGGTTACCGGTGGTGTTGATTTGGCTGCCCACGTCTTGGCTTGCACTTTGGCGCAGGTAGTTATTAAGGTCCCAGTTGAGGTCTTGGCTCGCACTGGTCGTGACAGCACCTAGGTTCAGCTGGTTGCCCGCCGCCAGCACCGAGGCACCCGCACCGGCGTTGCTCACTTGCGCGGCCGTGAGGTTGACGTTGTTGCTCGCGCTGGCGACCAGCACACCTGCCGGGCCAGACACGTAGAGCCCGGCCACCCGATCAACGCCGGTTTGGGCAAAGCTGTTGGCGCCTGCTTGGTTGGTGCGGCTTTGGGCGGTGGTGGTCAGGTTGATGTCGCGCCCAGCAGAGAGCAAAGCGGCGCTTTGGGCCTGGATTTGCCCGCCAATGTTGTCGATATCTTGCTTGGCAGCCAGGTTGACAACGTCGCCGCTGACTTGACCACCCAGGTTCTTGATGCTGTCGGCGCTGATCTGCACCAGCTTTCGCCCAGCCACGGTGCCGCTGTTGCTCATGTTGCCACTGAGGTTGAGGTTCACGTTTTGACCGGCGAGCAAAGCGCCCGTGCCGTCTATGTCGCCAGGCTTGACGCGTACATACGCCTGAGGCACCAGCACGCTTTGCTTGGAGCCGTCTGCCAAAGTGACTTCTTGCGAGACCAGCCAGACCATGTCGCTGGTGAGCTGCGCTATCTGCTCGGGCGACAGCGCAATGCCGGGGCGCAGGTTCAGGGTTTTAGCGTAGGTCAGGCCGCTGTTCATCAAGGCCATGTACTGCATGTCGTCGCTGCTGTAGTTGCCTAACAAGCGTTGACCGGTCAAGGCCAACACTTGTTCGCGTATGAGCTTTTGTTCATAAAAGCCGTCGCCCAAGCGCTTTTGAGACGTGGCGGGATCAAACTGCAGCTGAGCGGTCATGTAGTCGCTGCCCAGCCAAGTCTTGTATTGGGTGAAGGACAGATCAGTTTCCACCAGGTACTTGGCACCGCTTTCCGGGTGCTGCTTGTACAAGCTGGTGGTAGGGACCTTCTGCGGAAGTATCGTCATGCCAGCCAGCGGCGTAGGCGTAACGGGGAGCTGAATGATGGGACTTTTAGTGGTAACCTGATTGGCGTTGTCGCGGCCAAATGCCGGACTGGCAGTGAGGTTGGACAGGGCAGCGAATTGGTTTGAATTCATCGCATTAACCTCTGCTGCGTCAGCAGTGTTTGCTTTCACTGCATCAATACTCCGCGCACTGAGCCCGCTGTGGCTACCGGTGGTGGCACTGTTGGCTTGGAACTCCGTGACTGGCAACATGATCGACATCACGACGTCAGCAGGGGCATAAGCCGTTTTATCGGACCAGTCACGTTGGTGATAGCGCTTGAAGCCACCCCTCCAGCGGGTGGTGGTGTATTGCGCAGTGCCCTCTTCGTGCGCAATGTGAACGCCTTCCCCCTCAATTTGTGTGACGTTTTCAGTGGTCACGACAAGCTCTCCGCCAGCAACAACACGGCTTTTGTCGTTGCGCAACTGCACACCAGCAAGCGTTATCTTGCCCCCTGCGGTGATGATGCTGGGGTCGCTGCTCAGTACTTGGCTCTGCCTCTCGGTTCTATTGACCTCGAACTGCGTCCAAGTGCGGATGACAGCCCCGGCAAAGGTGGCGTTGTAGGCGCTGATCTTGTCGGACAAGCCTTGATACTGCTGACCTGTGACGACTTCCCAATTGGCTTGATCGGTGTTGTAGCGTTGCCAAGCCAGATCGTAGGCCGACTGTTCCGTGATGTAGGTCACTTTGTCAGCTTGGTAAGTACTGCATTTTTGGGCGTCGAAAGTTGGTACTCCCGTCACGCAGGTGTCGGCTCTGCTGGCTACGGGCGCCACAGGCTGAGCCAGTGAAGGCGCTATGGGCGGTGGTGCTGGCGGGGTGAGTCCGAAGTAGGCCCAAGCAGAATCAGTGGCGGGGTAGCTGGTCTCTGGTGTTTCTCCCAGCTCTGGGATCGGCGTTTTGCCCAGTTCAATATTTTCACTGGGCACCGGGCTTAAGTCGTAGCGATACTGCCCTGCACGACTCCAGCCTTCCCAGACGAGATTCTTCGTGTCGATCAGGGCAGTGGAATTCGCCGGTTGAATGTAGGTCAAAGGGGTCGGCCCGGAAATTTGCACCACCTGCGAACTGAAATGCCGGTTGGTGTTTTCTATCAGCTTGGCGTTCATAGCAAGGTCGGCCTGAGCTTCGATGCTGGCGCTGGCATTGCGCACAAGCGCGGCCTGCCCCATGGCGTGCCGCTGGCTGTCTAAAGCGCCTCCTAGCGCGAGGTCCCCTCCGCTGAAGATCAGGGCGTGCTCTTGGTTGACGAGTGTCTGTACGCCGATGTCCATTTGCTGACGAGCCGCAATAGTCGCAGCGGCGGTGACGCCATTGGCAGTTTCCTCCTGGTTCAAGAGTGTGTTTGCCTCAATGCTGATGCGATCCCCAAAAATGCGACCAGTGCCCACGTTATTGACAGTGATTGCGTTGAGTCGTGTGTCTACCCCGTCAATCAGGCCCCGGTTGGTCAGTGTGTTGTGTGCGCTGAGTGCCGTGATGCCGCCGCTGATGAATTCACCGCTGGCGCTGTTGTCTATCTCTAACGCGCTGGCAGTGAGGTTGCGCCCAGCCTGCAAGCTGACGGCGTTGGTCACGGTGCCGGTGCTGGCCACGCTGAGGTCGCGCCCAGCGGCCAGGGTGCCGCTGGTGCGGTGGTTGCCTTGCAGTGACAAGCGGGCATCGCCAGTAGAAACTATGCGGCCGCTGTTGTTATTCAGCAGGGCAGCGTCAATGCTGATGTTGGCGTCAGACACGATCTGGCCTTGGCTGTTCTCAAGCACCAGCGTGGGGACGCTCGCCAGCCGAGGGGCGATGCTCAAAGGTCCGGCGGCACTGAGCAAGCCTTGGCCGTTGTCTACTTGGGTATCTGCCCGCAGGGTCAGGGTTTGGCTGGCGCGTATGGCGCCTTGGTGGTTGTCGATATGGTCAGCCGCGATGCGGAGGTCTTGCCCCTCCAGACCTTGGTCGGCGCCTTGCGTCAGGTGGTTGTCTAGGCTGGCAGCGTCGATGCTCAAGGCTTGCGCCGTACGCACGAGGCCGGTGCTGTTGTTCAATCCGTCCGCGGCATGGATGGTGAGCGTTCCGACGCTCAAGATTTGCGAGCCAGCGTTGCTCAGGTTCTGCACTTGTATGCGCGCGTTTTGACCACTGTAGATCAGCGCGGCTTGCGCACCGCTGCTGGTGGCCAAGGCCTGGTTGCTCAAAGTAGCGGCAGTCACATCCAGGACGCCTTGAGCTTGAATGAAGCCGCCTTGGTTGTTGAGCTCGCCCGTGTGCAAAATCAGATC
Organism: Polaromonas sp.; assembly: GCA_040400935.1. Taxonomy (GTDB): domain Bacteria; phylum Pseudomonadota; class Gammaproteobacteria; order Burkholderiales; family Burkholderiaceae_C; genus Polaromonas. The sequence goes on along the minus strand of JBBAPH010000012.1, from coordinate 101,758 downwards.
GGTGCCGGCCATCAAGCCTTGGGGGGCTTGGCTGGCGCTGCTGCGGCTGCCTTGGTTGTTCAGGGTTTGGTCAGCGGTATTGACGCTCAGTGCGGTGCCAGCGCTGATGCGGCCTGCCCGGTTGTCCAGACCGCCCGTTCTGGTACCAATGGTCACCGCAGCTGATGTTGACGCCAGGGTGCCTTGGCGGTTGTCAACATGCGTGGCTTGAATGGACAAGTTTTGGGCTGCTGCTATCAAGCCGGTGTTGGTCAGGGCCTGGGTTTGCAAGCTGAGGTCACCATGCTGGCTCTGGATGCCCGCAGCACTTGCCAAGGTGCCACTGGCGGTGTTGCGCAGGTCGGCGCTGTGAATGGACAGACTTTGTTGTGCCGAGATCAGCCCGTCGTCATTGGTGAGCGTGTCCGCACTGGTCAGGGTAACCAGACCGTTGCCAATGATTTTCCCGAGGGTGTTGTTCAGAGCGCCTGCCGTCAGGGTGTGGGTTCCCGTGCCAGCATGGCCCATCACGCCGCCGGTGTTGGTCAGGTCAGCACCTGCCGTCACCGTGAAGTCCTGCGCATTGGCGACGATGGCTCCGTCTGTGTTGACCAAGCCGCGGTCAGTTTGGATGCGGGCGACTTGAGGTCCCGTGCCGGTTTGCTCAATGAGGCCGCGGGTATTGTCCAGCTGTCCAACTTGAATGCTCAGTTGCTTAGCGCTTAGATGGCCTTGGGTGTTGTCAAGCTTTTGTGTGGGGTCTGCGCGGGCCGTCAGGCTCAGCAGGCCCGGCGTGCTGAGCTGGGCCTGTGCGGTGATTACGTCACCTCGGGTAGCTGTCAGGCTCAGGTCGCTCTTGGTGCTGCCCACGGCGCTGCGGCTGAGGTCTAGGATGGCGGCGCTGATTTGAACTTGTGAGCTGGCCAAGGCCTGACCACTTGTTTGCAGGTTACCGCTGGTGCTGACAGTCAAGCCGCCGGTGCCACTGAGCTTGCCGTCGGGCGCCATGCCCGCTGCCAGCACATTGGTGTCGGAGCCTGCAAAGCTGGCGGCCGTGACCGCTAGGTCGCCGCCAGCGGCAACGCTGCCAGTGCTGCTGATGGCTCCGCTGACGTTCAAGCGTTGCTGCGCGCCTGCGTAGAGGCTGCCGCTGTTGCTGACGGTGTTGGCCGCTATGGTCAGGTTTCGCGCGCCGTAAACACTGCCCGTGTTGGCCAGATGGGCACTGCGCAGGTCCAGGTTTGTTTGTGCGGAGATCGTGCCGTCGATGTTGTTGATAACGCTTGCACTTCTCAGACTCGCCTGGCCGTTGGCCGCTATCCGACCACGCGTGTTGTCCAGGCTGCTGACGTTCAGGGCAAATGAACCCGTGCCTGCGTGGCCTATCAGGCCGTCGGTGTTGTTGAGCGCGCCGGTGTTCAGGCTCAAATTTTGGGCGTTGGTCCGCAGGGTGCCTGAAGTGTTGTTGAAGGCTCCACCCTGCAAGTCAATGACGAGGTCAGTGCTGGCAACCTGCTCCACCTTGCCGCGGGTATTGCTCCAGTCGCGTGCCGTCACTTGCAGTTGGGAAGCTTGCAGGCTGGCTCCATCGGTCTGCAGTGACTGCGGCGTTCTGAGGGCCAGACCTTGCGCCACCGTGATCCGGCTGCCCGTGGCGTTGAGGTCTCCTGCACTGGCTTGCAGGCTGACCTGCTGGGCGCTCAACTGCCCTTGCGCCACGCTCACGCTGGCCCCCTGAACATTCAACGCCGAGGTGGCCAGGCTCTGACCTGCCAGCTGAGCGGCCCCCGTGGTCTGCACGTTTAGGTCTTGCCCCGCTCGCAACTGGCCGTCGCTTTGCACGCCGGCGGCGGCTAAGCTTGCAGCGCTGCTAATGAATGTTCCGCCAGCGCTCAAAGTTACAGAGCCTTGCGCGGCGGTGGTTCCGCTGTGGGCTTGGTCTGTCCCGCTGGCGGCCTGCAGTTGGCCCTTGGCGTAAAGAGTGCCGCTGTTGGTCAGGCTTTGGGTCGTAGTCAGATTCAGGTCACCGGCGGCTTGCACCACGCCCGTGTTGAACAACCAGCTTGCGTGCTGAGCGTAAGCGGCCCACTGGTGGCCTGCACCAAGCCCGCGTTGCGCACGCCCAACCCGGCTTCGGTGCCCATCAGGCTGATCTTGCCGGCGTACATGCCGCCAAGGGCGGACACATCAAGCGCATAAACCGGTGCGGCATCCGTACTGGCAATGCCGGAGGCTTGAATGCTGCTACCGGGGGCGACGCTAGCCGCTTGGATGATGTTGGCCCCCGTGACCACTTGGAGTTGCTTGGCCCAGATGCCGGCGTTGACCTGCAGCGCCCGGCTCAAGATGGCGGTGTAGTCAGCGCTTCGGGTGTCCAGGCCCAGGCCGTCGACCTGGATGGAGCCCGCTGTGACGCGGTAGCTTTCCAAGTTGCCGGCGTTCAAAGTTGGTGTGCCGGTTGTGAGGGTGACGTTGCTGGCGTTGATGAATCCACCACCGTTGACGGCAATACCTGCTGGGTTGGCCACGATGACCTCCGCGCGCTGGCCCGCCACCTCCAGATAGCCCTGCAGTTGGCTAGGCACGCTGCTGTTGACTTCATTGAGGATGACCCGTGCCGGCCCAGTAGCTAGCCAAGGGTTGCCTTGCACCCAGCCGCCTTGTTGGGTTTGGACGTTGGTTCGGCTGTTATTAAGAATGGCGCCCGAGTTGCCCACGTCAAACTGCCTGTAAGTGTTGCGGCTCACACCCGCGGCACTGGGGGTTCGGATGTCAACCTGCACCACGCCGTTGGAGGTGGTGAGCACGGTGGGGCGCTGGGCTGAGGGGGCGATCGGGTCGGCCACCACGCGCGTCGCAACAGTTTGGGCCTGCACTTGGACCTGTAGCAAGGGCAGGCCAGTCAGCGGCAGCCACACCAGCAAAGAGCGAATGAGTTGGCGGCTGGCCCAGCCCACGGCGCTTAGCACATGGCGTTTTTGGCCGGCAGGGCCTGCGTGCTGCTGAGTCGTACTGCTAGAGGTTTCCCCGCTCGCCCCCTTGCTTTGTAAGGCGGCCGTCTCGGCGACGGCCATCAGGCAGCCCCGCTTTTTGTTGAAGATGATGCGATGTTGGTTTTTGTTCATGATGCCTGCCTGATCAAGAAAAATAAGATGTGGTGGCGAGCCCTTAGCCGCCTGGGCGGCACTGCCTTACAAGCTCACACTGAGGCTAAAACCAGCTGTGGCCTTTGACGTGTTGAAGTGATCAGGCTTGCTCAAGGGGCGTCCCACAAAGATGTCGTATTGAAAGCGGGCCCATTGGCCACGCACCCCCACCACACCACCCGTGAGACTGTTGCCAACGAGATTGGCTGCCGAGGGGCCAGCCACGTGGCCGGCGTCCTCGCCAACGTAGGCCTGATGACCTTGCGCAATGGCCGTAGAGATGTCATTGCGAAGCAGCCAACCCCTTTCTGCTGAAAGCACCGACAGGCCGTCGAAGCCGCGCACCGTGTATCGCCCGCCAACGGCAAAGCGGTCTTGTGGCGTGAGGGGCGTTCGGTTCTGCTGGGTGCGCCACGCGACGCTGTAGTTCATCTGCCGACCACCTAGGGTGAAGGCCTGCTGCAAAGCGGCGTCCAACAGCCACAGCTTCATGCGAGAGGTGCCTTCGCCAAAGGGCTCTTCAGGGGCGGGCAGGCTGCCCCAAGCGCCGGTGCCACGGCGGTAGTTGGCGTTGACGTCCAGAATGCCGCCTGGCCAGTTGCGCTTGTGGTTCAGACCCCATTCCAAGCCTCCCACAACGCGGCGCTGGACTTCGACTTCGGCGTCGTCGATGTAGTTGTTGGACGTGCGCTCGAACCCTTTGAGGCTGGCGCTGGTTTTGCTGGAGGCGTCGCGGTGGAGCACGCGCGAGAGCTTGATTTCGGTGTTGCTGCTGGTGCCGCTGTACAGATAGCTCTGACTGGCACCCGCAACGCTCTGGCGGTAGCGGTTGGCGCTGTGGGTTGCCCCCAGCAGCCAGTAGCCATAGGGCAACGAGTAATGAACGATGTGCCCTTGCGTGCCGCGCTCGCCAGAGGCACGGCCGCCAAGGTCGTGCAGCAGGGTGACGTAAAACAAGTCGCTGAGCGTCCACCAGTTGTCGTAACTGAAGGTCAGGCTGCCCTGGTATTTGCCGGTGCTGCGGGTGCCGCTGTCGTCAGCGCTGGCAGCAACCCGAAAGGGCATGGGTTGCTGGTGAACTATCCGCAGTGAACTGGTGCCAGGCTCTGTGCCTGGAGCAATCTGGATGTCGGCTTCGGCAGTAGGTACGCGCTTGAAATTTTCTAAGGCCTGCTCGACATCGCGCAGATTGAGCAGATCACCCGGGCTGGCCGGGACGGTGTTCCAGCGGCTGGCGCGCTGACTGCCTCCGTCGCCCCAATCAATGCTCTGGATCAGACCCGGGATGATCTGCAAGCTCAGGGTGCCGTCCTGCAGGTTTTGTGCTGGCGCTAGCACTCGGCTGGTGACATAACCGCGGGCAATCAGCGCATTTTGCAGACGATCAACCACCTGCTGAACACCCGCAGCACCAAGGCATTTGCCGCCTATCGGATCGGGTTCATCCAGTTGTCCCCTGCCATCGGCTTGCTCCAGCAACCAGCCGAATTCATGATTTTTATCGCCACTCAGTTGCGGCGAAAGAATCGGAAAGCATGGCGATTCGTCTGCGGCCAGGCGCTGAGCCGTTTCGCCCGACGCGGGTTTTAACCGAACGTAGGGGGTGGAGCGCAGCCTTTCCTGTTCAAGGCGCTGTTCTTGGGCGCGGCGCTCTTGATCTTGTGAGCGTTGCTGGAGCTCATTCGGGGCCTGCGCGAAGGCAACTGCTGAGCTTGCCCCCATCAAAATCGCCAAAACCCAAGCCCTTGGTTTGGGCGGCTCGTTAACCTGTGTCGCACCAGAAAAATTAGTCACTTATGAATCATAAATGACTAATTTTTTTCGTATTTTTAAGTTTTAATAATTAAAATTAGCCAGTTAAAACGAGGGCATTTGCATGGATTCAACCGACGGCCAGAGCCAAGCCGGATGGCGCCATCATGGTAATAAATCACCGCTTGTTGGGCTTACCCGGCTTGCCCGCCGCCCCGCCCACACCCTGCCGCGGCGGCAAACCGGTGTGCTGCGTGAGCAGCTGGCCGGCGCGTGGCTGTGGCTTGCCGATACCGGGCTTAGCAACACCGGGCTTGCTCACGCCGGGTTTGACCACCGTCGCTGCGCGCACGCTGGCCTTGCCGACGGGCGTGCTGTTCTTGCGGCGCGCACTCTGGTAGCTGCCATCCGTCAGCGGTTGGAAGGTCGGAATCAGGTGGTGCTTGCCGTTGCCAATCAAATCGGCGCGGCCCATGGTTTTGAGGGCTTCGCGCAGCAGCGGCCAGTTGTTGGGGTCGTGGTAGCGCAAAAAGGCTTTGTGCAGACGGCGGCGTTTGTCGCCGCGCACGATGTCCACCGTCTCGCTGTCGCGGGTGATCTTGCGCAGCGGGTTTTTGTTGGTGTGGTACATCGTCGTGGCGCTGGCCATCGGAGATGGGTAAAACGTCTGCACCTGGTCGGCCCGAAAGCCGTTTTTCTTGAGCCAGACGGCCAAGTTCATCATGTCTTCGTCGCTGGTGCCCGGGTGGGCGGCGATGAAGTAAGGAATCAGGAACTGCTTTTTACCGGCCTCGGCGGAGAACTTTTCAAAGAGCTGCTTGAACTTGTCGTAGCTGCCGATACCCGGCTTCATCATCTTGGTCAGCGGGCCTTGCTCGGTGTGCTCGGGCGCAATCTTCAAGTACCCACCCACGTGATGCGACACCAGTTCCTTGACGTACTCGGGGCTTTCCACGGCCAGGTCGTAACGCACGCCGGAGCTGATCAGAATTTTCTTGATGCCTTTGAGCGCTCGGGCGCGGCGGTACATCTTGATCAGCGGCGCGTGGTCGGTGTTCAGGTTCTGGCAAATGCCGGGGTACACGCAAGACGGCTTGCGACAAGCAGCTTCAATCTCGGGCGATTTGCACCCAATGCGGTACATGTTCGCCGTGGGGCCGCCCAGGTCGGAAATGGCGCCGGTAAAACCCTTGACTGTGTCACGGATCGCTTCGATCTCGCGGATCACCGAATCTTCGGAGCGGCTTTGGATAATGCGGCCTTCGTGCTCGGTGATCGAACAAAAGGTGCAGCCGCCAAAGCAGCCGCGCATGATATTTACAGACAGGCGAATCATTTCCCACGCGGGAATTTTGGTGCTGTGCTCGTGGCTGCCGTTTTCGTCGGCGTAGCTCGGGTGCGGCGAGCGGGCGTAGGGCAGGTCAAACACAAAGTCCATCTCGGCCGTGGTCAGCGGAATGGGCGGTGGGTTGATCCATACGTCACGGGCGGTCGCGCCTTCGCCATGCGCCTGCACCAGGGCGCGGGCATTGCCGGGGTTGGTTTCCAGGTGCAGCACGCGGTTGGCGTGGGCGTAGAGCACGGCGTCGCTTTTGACTTGTTCGTAAGACGGCAGGCGGATGACGGAGCGGTCACGCGGCGGCACTTTGATCTTGCCCTGCATGGACGGCAGCGCCGGGTTTTGCACAAAGGTCAGCGGGCGAATCGCGGGGTTCGTGGGGGTTGCGGGCTTGACCGCACTCGCAGGGGCGCGCTGCACCTTGATGGCGGGCGAGCCGCCCGCCTCGGCCGCGCTGGCAACTTCAGCGGCTTCCTCTTCGCGGGCACAGGTGGCGCCTTGTTCGCGGGCCTGGTCCGAGATCATCAAATACGGGTTGACGTGCGCTTCCACGCGGCCGGGCGCGTCGACATCGGTCGAGTCGATCTCAAACCAGCCTTGCGCTGACTCGTCGCCGCTGCGTCGAATGAACGCCGTGCCGCGGATGTCGGTCATGGTGGCGATGGTTTCCTTGGCGGCTAAGCGGTGGGCGATTTCCACAATCGCCCGTTCGGCGTTGCCAAAGAGCAGCAGGTCGCATTTGGAGTCGATCACCACGCTGCGGCGCACTTTGTCAGACCAGTAGTCGTAGTGGGCAATGCGGCGCAGCGAGCCTTCAATGCCGCCCAGGATGATGGGCACGTCTTTGTAGGCTTCGCGGCAGCGCTGCGAATACACCAGCGCCGCGCGGTCGGGCCGCTTGCCGCCAATGTCGCCCGGGGTGTAAGCGTCGTCACTGCGGATTTTGCGGTCCGCCGTGTAGCGGTTGATCATCGAGTCCATGTTCCCGGCGGTCACGCCGTAGAACAAATTGGGCTTGCCCAACGCCTTGAAGGGCTCGGCGCTTTGCCAGTCGGGCTGGGCAATGATGCCGACCCGAAAGCCCTGGGCTTCGAGCATGCGGCCAATGACGGCCATTCCAAAGCTGGGGTGGTCCACATAGGCGTCACCCGTGACGATGATGATGTCGCAGCTGTCCCAGCCGAGCGCCTGCATTTCCTCCCGCGTGGTCGGCAAGAACTTGGCCGTGCCGAAGCGGGCCGCCCAGTACTTGCGGTAGCTGGTCAGCGGCTTGGCGGCGCGCGCGAAAAAGGAGACGTCGAGAGGGGCGTTCATGGGCAGTTCGGGTAACCGGCGATTGTAGGGTTTTGGCCCTTTTCCGGCAGGAAGACGCGCTTTGGCCCTGCGGCGGCGCAGGGTTGGCGTTTATTCACCCCGACTTAATGCCGCCCAAAGCACAGCCCGGCGGTCGAACGCAGCGACTCAGCGTACCGTCATTTGCCCACGTATTTCACCGTCCCGGGTTGTTGGCTGTGTGGATGTTGGCGTACCAACGGCTGGCCAGCAGGTCGCTGACCTGAGCGGCCGTTAGCGTGGCCGAGCCTTCCATCGGGCTGCGCACGGTGCCGGGGAAAGGCAGGACCACGCCACCGTTGGCGCCCACAGCCGCCGGGCCATGAAAGTGGCCCGCCGTCGCTGGCCCCGACAAGCCGCTGTACGAGAGCTTCCAGCGCAGCAGGTTGGTGTCTGTGTTCAAGACGGCGTCCACCTGGCCGCTGCCCATGCTCATGACGGGCGGGACCTCGTTGGCGCCGCGCAACTGCGTGGTCAGCGTCACCAAGTTGGAGTCCGCCCGCATATGGGTGCAGGCCGTGGCCAGCAGTGCAACCGCCGCGAAGGCTGAAGCACTGAATAGACGACGCGAAAACAAACGACGCGAAAAGGCAATCCGTGCAGTCATAGCGATTCTCCTAAGGCACAAATCAACATGCTAGGTGGGGGACAGGCGGCATGAAAAGCTCATGCACAAAAAAATCTAGGGGCTGCTGCGTCCTACGCAGGAGGCCGAATGCGTCCGCACGGTTGCCGTAGGTGCTTGGCTTAGCGTGACAGCAAAGAAGGACGGTGGATATGGACGAGTTGGCACGAGACGGAGACCCTGGCATCAAGCCCGAAAGAAGAAGAAGAAGCGGTGGCTGGCAAATGGCAGCGCGGCTTGTTTTTTGCCTGAGCTTTGCTGCGGGCTTGGCCGCCTGCCCTGACACACCGCCGCCTCGAAAGCCGTCCACGGTGCCTCAACCCAAGATGGCACCGGGTTCTGACGTCATGCCAAAAGAAGAATCGCCAAAATCCCCGCCCTCGGGCGACTCAAAAACACTCAACCGGGAATAAATCGAGCCGCCACCAGGCCACGCTTGGTTTTCTTGGCTGGAAAAAAAAGGAGCCGCTTTACTAAGCGCCTCCCTTTTTGATCTATCGCTTGACGGGCTCGGCCTTGAACCCGCTCGTTCATTCCCTCAGGTCCGATCCTGCAAGGAATCGCGCAGACGCTTGACCTCGTCGTGGTTGCGCTGGACTCCCTCGCATTGGCGCTGCACCAGGGAACGGATGTCGCTGGGCAAGTCTTCCTTGAGCGCACGGCGGTAGCGGCCCAGGGCTGTGTCTTCACCGCGTTCGCATTCTTCAAGCATCGCCCGATCCGAATAGCCAGTCAGGCTGCCCTTCAAGGACACCCAGCCGCGGTGCATGGCGCCCGATGTCGTGCCGCCGTCATCCGGCTCACCGCCGCGCTGGCGAATACGGTCCATCAGCTCCTGCGCGGCGCGCTGGCATTCGTCGGCATGAGCGGCCAACCGCTCCTTGATGTTGCCCGACTCCACATGCTCGGCGCACAGCCTGAAACCGTATTCACCGTCGCGGCAGCATTCCACCAAGTCATTGAGCACATCGACCACATCTTCGTTGTCCATGCTGTCGGTGCCGCCGCTGACCTGGCTATCGCCCAAGCTGCTGCGCGAGCGGATGTTGCCGGTGTCCGTCTCGTCGCTGTCCATGCTGCGGGCGGCGCTCAAGGTGTCACTGCCACTGCCGCCCATGTAGCTGCCACCTGTCGATGATGGGGAGGCGGTGTAGCTCGAACCCGAGCTCGTGGAGGCGCCGGTGCCGCGCGTCAGCAGTTGCTGATCCACGCGCTGCCAAGCGGCGCGGCTGGGCTCGCGTGCCTCGTTCCAGCTCAGTGCCGAGCGGCCGCGCTGGCGCTCCCAATCCTGGCCGAGCTGGTTTTCGGTGTCTTCAAAGCGGCCGCCGTACTGCGTGCGGCCTTGCACACCGAGTTGGTAAGCGGGCGAGTAGTCGTCGTAAGAGCGGCCAGACTGGTAATAAGGCTCGCTCTGGTAGTTGTCGCTCCAGTACTGGTCTTCTGCGGCGGGGTCAATGGCTTCGCCCACGGCGTTACCGCCCAGACCACCCAGCACGGCGCCCGCTACCGCACCGGCCACCGAGCCCACCGGCCCACCCACCATGCCCGCTGCGGCGCCGGCAGCCGCGCCACCCAAGGCGCCTACGCCCGTGGCGACGGGGTGAGACATGCCTTCGCCTTCGTCTGATGTGGACGCCTGCCGCGTCTGCGCTTGGCGCCGCGCCTGCTCTTCGTTGGACCAGCCTTCGCCTCGGTTACTGGATTCAGCCATGTGTTTTCTCCTTGGGTTTCAAGTGACGTGGTGGGGAAAGAAAGCACCATCGTGCAGAGCGCCGCCGGCCCATCAGTCAGTCGCGACCAAGCGCCCGTGTAGGACAGACCGCCAGGGCAACTTGACCTGCACGCCGTGCCAGGGCACTGCGCCTACAGCGCGGTCAGCCGCTGACTGCCGCGGGTGAAGGCGTGACACGCCCAAGCTTCTTGGCTTCGATTGCTGCCCTTCACCCTCACCCATTCACCCCTTCACCTTTGACACCAAGGAGAGAACCGATGCGTTTGAATATCCATCACTGGCGCCAACATGGCGGTCCGGCCGTCATGCCCAGCCGCATCACGCCCAGGCGGGCATTGGCCTTGGCGGGCTTGATCACGTTGGCGGTCGCGCTGATCTTGGGCCTTTTGCCCAACGTCGCCGCCGCCCAAACCGCAACGACCGCCAACCCGCCAGCCACAGCGCCCACCAATAGGCCCAATAATGCGCCCGAGCAAAGCCCCTCGGCCACGGAGCGGACCAAGCAAGGGGCTGAAAAGGCCGGGGAAGAAGTCAAGGAAAAAGCCAGCGAAACCAAAGAGGTGGCCCGAGAAAAGGCCAGCGATTGGGGCGAAAAAATCAAAGAGACCAGCCAGCGCCTGATCGGCACCACCAAAGAAGTCTTTGCCAAACTCGCAGAGAAGATTCCCGGTACCGACGCCCACTCCCGCGCCAAAGGCAATACCGACAGCAGCACCAGAACAGCCCGCCCTTGACCAAAACTCACCAAGCAGAACGAGCCCGCCGCGTGCGGGCTTTTTCATGCTTTGAAGGCAAGATTTTTCGCGGCTGCATGGAGCACGCCCCACTAAACTGATCCACCTGCATGTACTCCACAGCGCCCCTCCAGAAAGACCGCCCATGAAAGTTCACGGCAGCTGCCACTGCGCCCAGATTGCTTTTACCGCCGAGGTGAATCCCCAGCTCACCAGCGTGTGCCACTGCCAAGACTGCCAAAAACTCACGGGCACAGCATTCAGGGTGACGGCGCCAGCGCAAGCAGGCAGCCTGCAGATGCTGCGCGGCCAGCCCCAGGTCTACGTGAAGGTGGCGCAAAGCGGCGCCCAGCGGGCACAAGCCTTTTGCGGCAACTGCGGCTCGCAGCTCTTCACTTATGACGTGGCCCAACCCGCCGCTGTAGGCCTGCGCGTGGGCGTGTTGGACGAGCGCGCTGCCTTGGTGCCGACTTGGCAGAAATGGTGCCGCTCATCCCTGGCGTGGACGCAAAACCTGGCGGCGCTGGAGCAGGCCCAGGGCAACGCACGCGACTGAGCGTCAGGCCGAGGACAAACGGCCCTTTTAAACTTCCAACCAGTTCCACCTCAACAACAACACCCTCATGACCCGCTTATCCAAAAAAGTCAGCTTGATCACCGGCGCCGCCCAAGGCATTGGCTTGGCCACCGCGCTTAAATTTGCTGCTGAAGGCGCCATCGTCGTGGTCTGCGACATCAAGCAAGCTGCGGTGGAAGAAGCCGTCAAGCAATGCCAAGCGCTGGGCGCACAAGCCGCCGGTTATGTGATGGACGTGACGCAGCGGCCCATGGTCGACGCGGTGGTGGCCAGCGTGAAAGAGCGTTTTGGCCGCATCGACGTGCTGGTCAACAACGCCGGTATCACCCAAGACGCACGTCTGCAAAAAATGACGCTGGAGCAATTCGACCGCGTGATCGACGTCAACCTGCGCGGCGTCTTTCATTGCTCGCAAGCCGTGGCCGACTTGATGGTGGCGCAAGGCGCGGGCGTGATCTTGAACGCCAGCTCGGTAGTCGGTATTTACGGCAACTTTGGCCAGACCAACTACGCCGCCAGCAAGTTTGGCGTGATCGGTTTCACCAAGACCTGGAGCCGCGAACTCGGCCCCAAGGGCGTACGCGTGAACGCCGTGGCGCCAGGCTTTGTGCACACGCCTATTTTGGCTACGGTGCCGGAGAACGTGCTCAAGGAAATGGAGCAGCGCGTGCCGCTCAAACGCCTGGGCCGGCCCGAGGAAATTGCCAACGTCTATGCCTTTTTGGCAAGCGACGAAGCCAGTTACATCAACGGCACGGTGATTGAAGTCTCGGGCGGCATGACGGTCTGAGCGCACGCGTCAGCGCAAACGATAATTGAGCGCATGAGTTCTCAGCCTCTTCCCCTGGCAGCCGTGCAAGACCGGCCGCAGCCCAAATCCCTCACTGATCTGTTCATCTCTTTTACGCTGCTGGCCTTGCAGGGCTTTGGCGGTGTATTGGCCGTGGTGCAGCGCGAGATCGTCGAGAAAAAGCGCTGGATGACGAAGGAAGAATTCATTGAGGAATGGGCTGTGGCGCAAGTCATGCCCGGCCCCAATGTGCTCAACCTCGGGCTGATGATTGGCGGGCGCTACTTTGGCCTCAAAGGCGCGATCGCCGCCGTGGCCGGCTTGATGACCGTGCCCATGATGTTGGTGCTGACGCTGGCCTTGCTGTACGGGCAAATCAGCCACTACCCTGCCGCCGCTGGTGCCCTGCGCGGCATGGGCGCGGTGGCGGCCGGGCTGATCACCGCCACCGGGCTGAAGCTGGTGAGCGGCCTCAAGACCAATGTGCTGGGGCCGCGTATTTGCCTGGTCTTTGGCGTGCTGTGCTTTGCCGCAGTGGCTTGGCTGCGTGTGCCCCTGGCTGCGGTGCTGTTCGGCCTGGGTTCCCTCACCTGTGTGCTGGCCTACCGCAGGCTGTCCGCATGAACACGCCCCTCACGCTGGCGCTCAGCGCCGCCGACTGGCTGTCGTTTTTCATGCACTTTTGCTCGCTGTCCTTGCTGTCGATTGGCGGAGCCATCAGCACCACCACGGACATGCATCGTTTTTTGGTGGATCAACAAGGCTGGCTGACCGACGGGCAATTCAGCGCCTCGGTCGCGATTGCCCAGGCCGCCCCGGGGCCGAACGTGCTGTTCGTCGCCCTCATGGGCTGGCATGTGGGCCTGAACGCCGGCAGCATGGTCTACGGGTTTTTGGGCGTGGCGCTGTCAATGTTCGGCATCCTGGCGCCCAGCACCATCCTGACCTACAACGCCGCCCAATGGGGCCACCGCAACCGCGAGTTGCGCGCGGTGCGCGCTTTCAAGCAAGGCATGGCGCCCATCGTCGTCTCGCTGCTGATTGCCACCGGCTGGGTGCTGGCCGGTGCCACGGGCACCGACTGGTCGCACTGGCCGTCCTGGCTGCTCACGGTCGTGGTGGCGCTGATCGTGTGGCGCACCAAAATCCACTTGCTGTGGTTGCTGGGTGCCGGTGCGCTGCTGGGCGGTTTTGGCCTGATTTGAAACGGCGGCTTCAACGCCGCTGCCGCAGCGCCTCGTAAAGGCAAACACCGCTCGCCACCGATACATTCAGGCTTTCCACCGCGCCCTGCATGGGAATGCTGACCAGCTCGTCGCAGGTTTTGCGGGTGAGTTGGCGCATGCCCTCACCTTCGGCGCCCAGCACCAGCGCCACCGGGCCTTTGAGGTCCACGTCGTAAATCGTTTTGGGCGCGTCGTCGCTGGTGCCTATGCACCAGATGTTGCGCTCTTTGAGCTCGCCCAAGGTGCGCGCCAGGTTGGTGACCATGAAGTAAGGCATGGTCTCGGCCGCGCCGCTGGCGACTTTGGCCACCGTGGCGTTGATGCCGGCGGCATGGTCTTTGGGGGCGATCACCGCATGCGCGCCAGCGCCGTCGGCCACGCGCAGGCAGGCGCCCAGGTTGTGCGGATCGGTCACGCCGTCCAGCACCAATAAAAGCGGCGAAGCTATGCCATCGGCCTCGAGTTGCTCCAGCAATTCGTCCAGCGATGTGACTTGGGCCACCGCGTTGACCCGGGCCACCACGCCCTGGTGGCCGTGGCTGCCGCACATCTTGGCCAGGCGCAGGCCGTCGGACTCAATCAGGCGCACGCCGGCTTCGCGGGCGCGGTCGGTGAACTGGCGCATGCGGGCGTCGCGCCGCGAAACATCAAAAAATACTTCCAGGACGGACTGCGGCGCGGTCTTGATGCGCACGCCCACGGCATGGAAACCGAAAAGCACTTTGGGGGAAGAAGACATGGGCGCTATTGTCGCCGCCCGGCCGTCAGCAGCCGGCCCAGCGATTGGCCGCTCAAGCGGCGTGACCGTCCAAGGGCTCGGCAGTGCCTGAACTTGCCGTTTGACGCACAACGGCGTAGTGGCGCAAAATGCGCCAAAAGAAGTTTTTTATGGCCGCCGTCTCCCGCGTTTTCTCTTCCGTGAAATTGCCTTCTGGTCTGGTCGACCAAGCCCGTGAAGCCGCCGCCCCCATGCGGCGCTCGGTAGCCAGCCAAATTGAGTACTGGGCCACGCTCGGCCGGATTGCCGAGGATTCAGGGTTGACTGTGACGGAGGCGCGTGAGGCAATGGCCCTGTATGACGTGCGCTTGAGCGAGCCCCGTCCCACAGACCCACTGGACAAAATCGAAGCTGACTTTTTGGCCGCTGAGGGCACGGGGCGTCTGGCACAGGCAGTGCGTCAAAAGGTGCAAACCCAGCGCCGCCAAGCGATCAAAGCGGTTTGACTTGGCCGAGCCAAGCCCCTTGCGCTGAGCCCCTTTGAAACCAGTTTTCTATTTGCTGGCCGGACCCAACGGTGCCGGCAAGTCCACTTTGTATCTGTCAGCCGTTGAGACGGGCTTGTTGCCTGCTGAAGCGGAGTTCGTCAACGCCGATGCCTACGAGGCCAAGAACTTGGGCCATGTTGCCGATCCGCTGGTGCGGTCTCAACTGGCGCGAAACTGGGCCGATGCCAGGCGCTCAGCCTGCCTGACGGCGTGCTGCTGGTCGTTTGCGTCAATGACCCGCGCCAATTGCTGACCCGCGTGGCTCAACGCGTGAGCGAAGGCGGGCATGGCGTTTCTGCTGAGCGTATCTTGGCCCGCTATCCGCGCACCTTGCAGCACTTGCGCCAGGCCCTCCCGTGGGCAGACCTGGCTTTGTTTTATGACACCTCGGGCACGGGGCGCCAGGGCATGGTTTCGCCAACGCTGGTCGCACGCTGGCGCCACGCGCAATGGCATTGGTTGGTGGCTCGCCCGCCCACTTGGGCCAAGTCGATACAGCCTCAGCTGGACTAAAGACCAAGCGACAGGATGCGGCGCGAGGTACCTGATGCGACCTTCAGCTGCTGACCATGCGCCCGGCTTCAATCACGATGCGGCGCTGGCAGCGACCGGCAATGGCGGTGTCGTGCGTCACCAAAACCAGCGTGGTGCCCAGCTCCTGGTTGAGCTCGAACATCAGCTGCATCACGGTCTCGCCGGTCGCAAAGTCCAGGCTGCCGGTGGGCTCGTCGGCCAGCAGCACGGCGGGCTGCACCACGAAGGCGCGGGCCAGCGCCACGCGCTGTTGTTCGCCACCCGACAAGACCTTGGGGTAATGGCCCAGGCGCTGGCCCAGGCCCACGCGCTTGAGCATGTCGGTGGCCTGCGCACGCGCCCCTTTGATGCCGGCCAGCTCCAGCGGCAGCATGACGTTTTCCAGCGCGCTCAAGTGGCCCATGAGCTGAAAGCTCTGGAACACAAAGCCGAGCTTTTGCGCCCGCAAGGCGGCACGGTCGTCTTCGCTCAGCGTAAAAATATCTTGGCCATCCAGCCAGACCGTGCCGCTGGTCGGCCGGTCCAGCCCGGCAATGATGGACAGCAGCGTGCTTTTGCCAGAACCCGAGGCACCGACCACCGCCACGGTTTCCCGGGCGGCGAACGAGACATTGATATCGCGCAAAATGGTCAAGGTGCCGGTGGAGTCGCTCACCGACTTGACCAGGTTCTCCGCCGAGATGATGGGCCGCGCAGAGCCTGGCCGCGGCTGACTGGCAGCCTGGGCCAGTGGATCCACCTCAGAAAACAATTCGGACATGACAGCCTTTTTTAAGATCTTCAAACTCAAGCCTCACGCAAGGCCTTCTGGCGACTTTAACAAGCCCGGCCCTGCCCCCGCCTCTGCGGGGGCAATGCCGAGCCTGCGCCGCCGGGCTGCTTTGCTGGCGGCCGGCTTGCTGGGCCTGGGCCTCGTGCAGACCAGTGGCGCCCAGCCCCGCGCCAAAACCCTGCTGGTGCTGGGCGACTCGCTGAGCGCCGAATATGGCTTGCAGCGCGGCAGTGGCTGGGTGAGCTTGTTGGAGCAGCGGCTGGCGCAAGACAAGCGCACGGTGCAGGTCGTCAACGCCAGCATCAGCGGCGAAACCACTTCCGGTGGTCGCTCCCGGCTAGCCGCCTTGCTCAAGCAACACCAGCCCAGCGTGGTGGTGATTGAGCTGGGTGCGAATGACGCGCTGCGCGGCCTGCCGCTGGACATGACCGAGGGCAATCTGCGCGTCATGACCGAGGCCGCCCAACAATCTGGCGCCAAGGTCTTGCTGCTGGGCATGCAAATGCCGCCCAACTACGGCGCCAAGTACGGCGCCAGCTTTGCGGGCCTCTTTGCCAAGGTGGCCAAGGAGCGCAAGGCGGCGCTGGTGCCGTTTTTCTTGAAGGGCGTCGCCGATGTGCCCGACGCGGCGCAACTCTTTCAGAGCGACCGCATCCACCCCAACGAAAAAGCGCATCCCGTCATCCTCGACAATGTGTGGCCCGAACTCAGGAAACTTCTCACGTGAGCGTTCAGTTGATACCCGCCGCCCAGGCCATACTGGCCCTGGCCGATTTTTCCACCGTCATTGACGCCCGCAGCCCCGGCGAATACGCCGAAGACCACCTGCCCGGCGCCGTCAACTGGCCCAGCCTGAATGACGAGGAACGCCAGCAGGTCGGCACGCAGTACAAGCAGGTCAACGCTTTTGAAGCCAAAAAGCGCGGCGCCGCCCTGGTGGCGCGCAACGTGGCGGCGCACATTGAGCGCGAGGTGCTGGACAAGCCCAAGGACTGGCAACCGCTGGTGTACTGCTGGCGCGGCGGCAAGCGCAGCGGCTCGCTGGCGCTGATCCTGGACCAGATTGGCTTCAAGGTCTCGCTGGTCGAAGGTGGCTACAAAGCCTTTCGCGCCGCCTTGGTGGCCGACCTGCCCGCGCAAGTGCAGCGCCTGAACTATCAAGTGGTCTGCGGCACCACCGGCTCGGGCAAGACCCGCTTTTTGCAGGCCTTGGCCGCCCAAGGCGCCCAGGTGCTGGACCTCGAAGCCCTGGCCAAACACCGCAGCTCCGTGCTCGGCCTTTTGCCCGGCCAGGCGCAGCCCACGCAAAAAGCCTACGACACCTTGATCTGGACAGCGCTGCAGCAGTTCGACGCCAGCCGGCCGGTCTACATCGAAAGCGAAAGCAAAAAGGTCGGCAACGTGACCGTGCCCGAGAGCTTGATTACCGCCATGCGCGCCAGCCCCTGCCTGCGCATTGACTTGGCCGAGGCCGAGCGCGTGAAGCTGCTGCTGCAGGACTACGACTTTTTTGTCAAAGACATCGAATTTTTCTGCGACCGCCTGGGCGCCCTCACCGAAGCCCGAGGCGCCGCCGTGGTCGCCCAATGGCAAGCTCAGGCCAGAGGTGGGCAAGTCGCCGACGTGGTGCAAGACCTGCTGGTCCAGCACTACGACCCGGTGTACCTGCAGTCCATGCGCCGCAACTTTGTGCAGTACGAAGCGGCGAAGGTTTTAGAACCGCAAGACCACACGGCCGAGGCAATGGCGGCTTTGGCTCAGCAGTTGTTGGCGGCTTGAAGGGCGCCTAACCCAAACGCCAGGTCGCCAAACGTCAGCTCAGGCTGGCGTGTGTTGCTCCAACCACTCACGCAGCGCGGCATTCATCCTCGTCTGCCAACCCAGCCCGCCCGACCGAAAAGCCGCCAGCACATCGCGGTCAATGCGGATGGTTGTGGATTCTTTGTCACTGCCCGCAGGCCGGCCGCGTTGGCGGCGGTAGGTGTCAATGCCTGCCTGCATTTCTCCACGGGTCAAAGGGCGCTCGTCCTCACTCTGGCCATCCCAAACGTAGGGCGCGGTGATGCTCGGTTCATGCGTTGTGCCCTGCCCGTTTGCAGAGGCAGTGCGCAACTCATCAATCGTCATGGAAATCGTTTTCGAGCCACTCATGGTGAGCACTCCTTTCTTATTCGCTGGCAGGTCTGAAGCTGATGATTCCGCTCACCACATCAAGACGATAAGGACTGTCCAGCACCCACGCTGAATCGATGAAGTCCAAGCCGTGCTTGGCCCGGTTGGTCTGCCGCTTGTCCTGATCCCAAACTATGCGCATTGTGGCCCATTTTTGTTACTACGTAAATAAAACTGCGCGATGCCTGTCCCCGCGAATAGTGACTGATGACGACAATGCAATGAATATTTTGGTGTTCAAAATTTCGGGCTGTCAGGCGCTCTGAGTTGCCGGCGGAGCCCGCCCAGAGCCGAGGCACAATCTCAGCCATGAAAAACACCACCGCCACACTTTCCGTCCTGCTGGCCGTCCTGGCCTTCAGCAGCTTTGCCAGCCACGCCGCCGCCCCGGCCGAAACCTTGCCTTCCGGCGTGAAGGTCGTGCACGTGGTGGACGGCACCGGCCCACAGCCCAAGGCCACGGACGCCGTGAAAGTGCATTACCGCGGCACGCTGGCCAATGGCACGGAATTCGACAGCTCTTACAAGCGCGGCGAGCCAGCCACCTTTCCGCTGAACCGCGTGGTGCCTTGCTGGACCGAAGGCATGCAAAAAATCAAGGTCGGCGGCAAAGCCACCCTGACCTGCCCGCCTGCCACCGCCTATGGCGAGCGTGGCGCTGGCGGCGTGGTACCGCCCAACGCCACCTTGACCTTTGACGTCGAGTTGCTGGCCATTCAGAAGTAAAAAGTCAGCGGCCTCTCGCTGATGGCGCTGACCGCCCTGCTGATCGCAGCCTACGCCGGGCTGCTGGTCTGGAGCCTGCGCCGCCGCTCTCAGGTGGTGCAGGGGCCCTGGCTTTTTTTCTTCAGGGCGTTTTTCCCCAACTGGAAGTTTTTTCATGCCGTCGGGCTGGCGCCGCGTTTGTACGTGCGTGGGCAAACGGCGGCGGGCGAGTGGACTGCCTGGCATTTGCTTTACCCGCAACTGCCCCGCCGTTGGCACCATCTGCTCCACAACCCGGCGGTCAACTTGGCCTTGGCCCACCAAAACCTCGTCGACCACTTGGCCAACGACGTACACGACCTGCCCGAGCACGGTGAGGTGCAAACCCTGGTGAGCTACCAGCTGGTCTGCCGCTTGGTGCAGCAAGCGGTCAGCGGCGGGCAGTGGGGCGACGTGCCCATGTTGCCTGGCGCAAATTTCCCCCCGCTAGCCGCCTGTCAGTTTGAGCTGCGGCTGCAAACACCGGCGCAGCCCGGCCAAGCTGCCTTGGCCGAACCGCTGCTGATTTCGCCGCGCTTGCCGCTGGCGGCTTGAGGCCATTGCGATGGACCTGCACCTAGCCGCTCGCAGCTTTGAAGTCTTGCTCGGCCTGAGCCTGCTGATTCAGAGCTGGGAATACTGGCGGGTTCAGGCCTTGGACGCCGTGGGCAGCTGGGCCGTGCAGCGCACCGAAGTGCCCGCACGGCCCGCCTGGGTGCTAGCTGGGCTAGACCGTCTGTTTGAGCCTGCACCTTACCGGCTGATGCTGCTGCTGCGCGGCGCCCTGGCGCTCTTGCTGATACTCGGACACTTGGGCTTGTTGGGCGCCCTGCTGCTGTTCGCCATCGCCCTGTGCCTGCTGCTGCGCTGGCGCGGCGCCTTCAACGGCGGCAGCGACTTCATGACGCTGGTGGCGCTGACCGGCTTGCTGATGGCCTATGGCCTGAACGCCGGGGGCGAGCCGGTGCTGGGCTGGCGAGCCTGTCTTTGGTACGTCACGCTGCAAAGCGTGACCTCTTACTTTGTCTCCGGCTGGGTCAAGCTGCTGCGGCCCGAGTGGCGTTCGGGCCGGGCGCTGACTATTTTCCTCAACGACGGCGTGTACGGCCCCTTACCGGCCAACAGCGTGCTTCGCCAGCCGCGTGTGGCGCAAGCCTGCGCCTGGGCTTTTACGCTGTGGGAAGGCTGCGTTCCTTTGGCCCTGCTGGACGTTCGGCTGGCCGCGCTGTTTTGCGCGGTAGCCGCCGTGTTCCACTTTTTGGTGTTTTGGTTCTTTGGTTTGAACCGCTTTTTCTGGGCGTGGCTGGTGACGTTCCCGGCCGTGCTGTATTGCGCGGGCTGAGTTCAAAACAACTAGGACAGCAGCTTGAGCAGCAAGGCGTTGAACGCCTCAGCCGCCTCAAACTGCACCCAATGCCCGGCCGCGCCAATTCCGTGCAGGCCGCGGAACTGTGGCGCTCTTTGCAGGGCAGGTTTGTACAAAGCCGCTTGGCCTTTGTAGAACGGGTCTTGGTCTCCATACACCACGTCAACCGGACAGCGTACCTCGGGAAAGGCGCGGGCCAAGATATCCGTGCGCGCCAAACGCCGACCAGGCATGCGGTCGCGGCGGGCATTCAAGTCTTGCAGGGCCAAAGCCAGCGGCGTCACAGCGGCAGGGTCGTGCAGCATCAGCGCCATCAGGTTGTGGCGATGCATCGCATCACGCTGCGCCTGGCTGGGCAAATGCCGCCAACCCCTGAGCGAAAAGGGCACGCTGGGCTCGATGCCAAACCCGGGCGCACCGACCAAGACCAGCCGGGCCACGCGCTGGGGAAACTGGCTTGCCGTCAAGCCGGCCACGAGGCCGCCAAAGGAAAAACCCGCCATATCGCAAGCGGTATCACCCAACAGCAATTGCAGCCCCTGGGCCAAAGGCTCAGGTATCGCGTCGCAATCGCCACCCGTGGGCGGCACGGCTGAATCACCAAAGCCCGGCAAGTCCGGCACATAAACACGCCGGCCCGATGCGGCCAGCGGCCCGATATTACGCAGCCAATGCGTCCAACTGCCGCTGCCGCCGTGGCACAACACCAAAGGCGCCAGCCCCTCTTTGGCCTGCTGCTCACCCCAGATATGCCAAACCATCTCGCCATGGCCGCAGGGTGTGGTGACGCGCCGGGCCTGCTGAACCAGCTCGGTGACCTCGGCCGGTACGGAGCGAGGCAAATCGTTGAATTCGGGATGATCGGGAAAGGTCAGGCGCGCAGTCATGAAGAGGTTTATACCCGGCACGCAGTGCTAAAAATCAGAAAGCCAAGCGCGGACGTCATACTGTGGAATTCGGATAAGACACGCAGGAAAGCGCCCCAAAGCGGAGGACCCCAACAGTCGCCCACCGCAAAGGACTGATCCCGGCGAGGCGCAGCGGCGGCCAAGGATTTCTGGTACTCCAGCATGAGTTGGCCGCCGCTGCGCCCTGCCGGGGTAGGTCCGTGCGGTTCGCGCAGCTCGTGAAGGTCGAGCGAGCTAAAAGACCTCAGTCCTGCACCTTTCCCCGCAAACTCTTGATCGTCGACCGCTGGCTCTTGCCTTCCAAGCGCCGTTGCTTGGAGCCGTAGGTGGGCTTGGTAGCTCGGCGTGTTTTAGGCGGCACGGCCACGCTGTCCACCACGGCTTGCAAACGCGCTAACGCGTCGGCACGGTTCATCTCTTGCGTGCGGTGCTGCTGCGCCTTGAGCACCAACACGCCTTCTTGCGTGATGCGGCTGTCGCTCAGCGCGAGCAGCCTGGCCTTGACCTCATCGGGCAGCGACGAGGCGGCAATGTCAAAGCGCAGATGCACCGCGCTCGAGACCTTGTTGACGTTTTGCCCGCCTGCCCCTTGCGCACGGATCGCACTGAACTCGACCTCGCGTTCGTCAACAGGGTAGGAAGGAGCGGTGGCCATGCGCTGATTGTCGGCGCATGCGGGAACGCCGCTTCAACCCAGGCGTGCCAGGAAATCGCTGAGTAAAGTCGCAAACTCCACCGGCTTTTCCACCGCACTCAAGTGAGCCGCGTCCAACGTACGCAGCTGCGCGCCGGGAACGCCAGCAACAATCGCCTCCGACAGCGCCACCGGCGTGGCCTCGTCCCGCGTGCCGGCGATCACCAGCGTGGGGCAGGCAATGCGGGGGTTGCTGGCGCGAAAGTCAATGTGACCCACGGCAGAGCAACTGGCAGCGTAGGGGGCGGCTGGGATTTTCTCCAGACGGGCGCGCAAAGCCGCGACGCGGGCTGCGTGGTCAGCGCGAAACTCTGGCGTGAACCAGCGCTGCATGGACCCTTCCGCCACGGCTCCGACGCCTTGCTCGCTGACGGTTTTGATGCGGCCCATCCACATGGCACGCGCCGCTTCGTCGTAATAGGACGAAGAGTTGGCAATCACCAAGCTTTTAACTAGGCCAGGATGGCGCACGGCCAGGGATTGGCCAGCCATGCCGCCCATGCTCAGGCCGACAAAGTGGACCGGCTGGCCGCCAGCTTGAGCGCGGATCAGCGCCGCAGCATCGTCGGCCAGTTGGTCCATGGTGTAAGGCCCGGCGGGTGCGTCAGAGGCTCCGTGGCCCCGGTGGTCGTAGCGCAGCACGGTGTAGCGGCTTTTGAGCTGCTCGGTCACCTCGTCCCACATGCTCAGGTCGCAACCGAGCGCGTGGCTGAGTACGACAACAGGGCCTTGGCCTTCGCGGGTCCAGTTCAAAGCGGGTTCGGTCATGGTGGGCTTTCTTTTTTGGGGAGTTTTTTAAGTCCGGTCGCCCTGAGCTGGTCGAAGGGCTTCGCGCGCGCCAAGGCTTCGACAGGCTCAGCCCAAACGGTTGTGGGGCAACATCGCTTTAAATTCGGGGGCGTAGCCGCTTGGCTTCAACAAAAGGTAGGCGCTCTGCTTTTCAAGGGGCCGGCGCCTTGGCAGGCAAAAAGCCCTTCTCGCGCAAGATCTCGCCTGCCACCGCAAACGCATGGTTGGCCGCTGGCACGCCGCAGTAAATCGCCGCTTGCATGATCACTTCCTTGATGTCGTCTGGCGTCAGGCGCGACTCGGGCGGGCCGTCGAGGGCGGCGCGCACATGCAGGGCGAACTCTTCATAGGCCTTGAGCGCAATCATGGTCGAGAGCACCATCAGGCGGCGCGTTTTGTCACCAAAGGCGGGGCGGCCCCAGACCTCGTTCCAGGCGTAGCGGGTGATCAGGTTTTGAAATTCGCCGTTGAAGTCGTTGACGTTGACCAGCGATTTATCAACCCAGGCATTGCCCAGAACGCGGCGGCGGTTGAGCATGCCGTCGTCATAGTCGGTGCTGCGGTTTTTATCGTTTGCGGACATGCTTTTTTCCTGTGAAAGTCGATGCGCTTATTTGACCAGAGCGCGCAGCGCTTTCAGCTGGGCCCCGGTGCGCTGAGCAGCGTGCTCGGCCAGGGCCGGGTCAAACCACGCCTGGGCCGCATCGGCCGGCAGCACGGCACGCAGCGCGTCCAGGTTAGCGCGCATGCGCTGGCTGTCCACCTGCAAGCCGGGCAAGGCCTGGGCCATAGCTCGCAGCGAGCCGTGGGCGGAAATCCACAAGCCCGCCCATTCGGCCAGCTCCGCCTGCCAGCCGCCCAAAGCGCGTTCATGCTCTTGCACCATGCCAGCCAGCAAGCCCGCCACACGCTGCGGCGCCCGCTGAGCAGCGGCCAGCGCCACCATGCACGCCACCGGATTGCGCTTGTGCGGCATGGCCGACGAGCCGCCGCGCCCGGCCTCACTTGGCTCGGCGACCTCGTTCACTTCATATTGGCCCATGAGCGAAATGTCGCGGGCCATCTTGCCCAGGCTGCCGACCAAGAGGCCGAGTTCACAGCCCAGGGCCAGCCACTCGTCGCGCTGGGTGTGCCAGGTCATGTTGGCGGCTTGCAGGCCCAACTCTTCGGCCATCAGGGCCATGACCGCGTCGCCCTGGAACGTCCCGCTGCTGTCGCGCATTTGTGCCAGCGTGCCGACTGCGCCACCGAGCTGCACGCACAGGGCTTGGCTTGCCAAGTTGTGCAAACGCTGGCGACTGCGCACGAGTGGTGCGGCCCAGCCAGCGCACTTCAGGCCAAAGCTGGTCACAGACGCAGGCTGCAACAGCGTGCGCGCCAGCAGGGGCGTGGCGGCATGGCGCTCGGCCAGGGCCAGCAAGGCGTCAATGGCTTTTTGCAGATCGGCCTGCACCAGGCCCAGCGCTTGCTGCGTGACCAGCGCCACCGCGGTGTCAATCACATCCTGGCTGGTGCTGCCAAAGTGCACAAAGGGCACGGCCTGCGGGTTAAAGAGGCCCACCGTTTCTTTGAGGCTCTTGACCAAGGGAATAGCGATGGTGCCAGCGCGGCCGCTTTCGCGCACGATCTTTGCCACGTCAAAGAGCTCGACCTTGCAGGTGTCGATGATGGACTGCGCGGCCGCCTCAGGGAGCAGGCCGACGCGGGCTTGCGCCCGGGCCAGCGCGGCTTCAAAGCGCAGCATGGCGGCCACCACTTGGCGCTCATGAAAGGCGTCCATCACGTCAGGGCTGGACAGGAAAGCTTCGAAAATTCCGCTCATGGTTGGCCTCAGCGCTTCAAGCGCAATTGATTGGGCAGCGGCACCGAACGGCGCAGCACGTCTTCACCCAGCCACTGGGCCGAGCGCCAGGCGCGCTGAGCCACGGTGGGCAGCGGAATCTGCTGGTAGTCGTCGTTGAACACTTCAAAGCTGTAGTCGCCCCGGTAGCCCAGGCTGTGCAGCTTGGTGACGAGTGCGGCCAAGTCTTGGCTGTGGACGCCTTCGCCCGGGAACACGCGGAAATGCCGGGCGGTGGTGATGCGCTCTTCCACCGACTTGATCTCGGTCCACATGAAGTCGGCCAGCTGCACTAGGAAAATCTTGTCCGGGTCCAGCATGTCCAGGTCGGCCAGCGGCGTCTTGGTGGCGAACATGTGAAAGGAGTCGAAGCCCAGGCCCAGGTTGGGCATGTCGGCCTGGCAAATGAGTTCCCAGGCTTGGGGAAACTCGTTGACCACGCGGCCCCAGGACAGCGCTTCGTAGGCGATCTTGATGTTCAGGGGAATCGCCAGCATGGCCAGCTTTCGCAGGTCGCGCACCAGGGCGGCGGTGTCGCCGGTGGCATGCACCGAGGTGGACGAGCAGATCAGCAACACATGGCAGCCCAGCGCGGCGCACATCTCCAGCATGGACTTGGCAATGTCGATCTTGTAGTCGTGCAGGTGGCCGGACAGGCCTTCAAAGTCGCGCAGCACCTGAAAGCCGGTGACGCGCAGGCCGCTGGTCTTCACAGCTTGCACGGCAGCGTCCAGCCCGTCCGGGTGGCCGACGATGTCGCGGGCCGACAGCATGATTTGCGTAAAGCCTGCCTCTTTGACAGCCTTGAGCTTGGCCTCTAGCGTGCCCGCCAGCGAGATGGTGTCCATCCCGAAGTCGTCAATGGTTCCGCTGTGGTGCATGGTTTTAGCCCCTGTCGTCATGAACCAGCTCAAAGCTCACGCCGCCCAGCCAGGTCTTGGTGAGGGCGCCACGGCCCTCGGTCTGCACGCCACGAGACTGCACAAACTCCACACCACGCGCCGCCAACTCGGCCACCGTAGCCAGCACGTCGGCAGTGCACAGGCCAATGCGCTGCAAAGTCTCGTCGTCTTCCACATCCAGCACGCTGGCTTCGGGCTCGATCAGCTGGATGTGAAAGCGCGAGGCTGGCGCACACGGGCTCTGCAAGATACGGCCCTTGGGCAAGATGCCAAAGCGCTGCTCTGCGGGCAATTCAGCAAAGCCGAACAGCTCGCGGTAAAACTCCGACCAGTCGTCGGTGCGGTCGTTGCCGATGTACTGCACCACGCCAAAAAAGTGCAGGCCCGCCACAGCAGGCGGGTGCTGGTCCACGGTAGGAATCGGCACAAAGTCCACGTCGTAAATCGAGAACTTGTCGTAGCGATCGACAAAGTAAATGCGGCTCTTGCCCACGCCGTGAATCGCCGGAATATTCAGCTCCATCACCTCGACACGCGAAGGCACGGCCCAGGCGCCTCGGTCCAGCGCACGCCGGTAGGCGGTGGCCGCGTCCCGCACGCGCAAGCCAATGGCGGCAATGGACGGCTTCTCGGTGGGCGCGCCGCTGTCGGGCAGAGCCGGCACATGGGCATTGACGATCACATTGATGGCGCCTTGTCGGTACAGCAACACTTCACGCGAGCGGTGCCGTGCAATCGGCCTGAAACCCATCATCTCCAGCACCTGGCCCAGCGCCTGCGGGCGAGCCGTGGTGTATTCAATGAACTCAATACCGTCCAGCCCCAGCGGGTTGGCAGCTTCTTCAATGGCTTCACGGTCGTGCGGCACGACTTGTGGCAAGTTACTCATGGCGGGTGTTCTGGTTTCAAACAAAGGGCAAACGGCTTCTCTTTCGAAAGCCGCAGACGCTGGCTGCCGTGGACTTTAGCGCTTGCAAACTGCGGAAATCCAATCGGCAAGGCGATATGCGCGATTAACGAACGCGTGCATCCGAAAATCGATCAAATCTTTTGTT
Source organism: Polaromonas sp. (assembly GCA_040400935.1). GTDB lineage: Bacteria > Pseudomonadota > Gammaproteobacteria > Burkholderiales > Burkholderiaceae_C > Polaromonas. The sequence goes on along the minus strand of JBBAPH010000012.1, from coordinate 75,484 downwards.
TTTTCTTCCTTGATCGCCCTTTGATCGACCTTTGATCGCCCTTTTATCGCCCTTTTAAGCGAGCCATGACCAGCCCTTCACATTCCCCCGTCCGCCCTGCCCTGGACAAACGCGACTGGATCGCCGGCCTGGAAAAAGGCCTGGCCCTGGTCGAATGCTTCGACGAAGCCACGCCGCGCCTGACCGCCAGCCAGGCCGGCGTGCGCTGCGGCTTGACGCGCACCGCCGCCCGGCGCTATTTGCTCACGCTAGAACACCTGGGCTATGTGGCCAGCGACGGCAAGCTGTTCTGGCTCACGCCCCGCGTGCTGCGCCTTGGCCAAACTTACTTGGAGTCGGCCCGCCTGCCACGCATCGTGCAGCCGTTCTTGCAGCGGGTTACGGCGGGTACGCAAGAAAGCGCGTACGTCAGCGTGATGGACGGCGACGACATTGTTTACGTGGCCCGCAACGGCACCCACCGCGCCCTGAACACAGGCTACGTGCTGGGCTCTAGGGTGCAAGCGCAAGTGACGGCGGCTGGCTTGGTACTGCTGGCGGCGCAAGAGCCGGCGTGGGTCGAGCAGTGGCTGTCGCAACGCCCGCTGGCCACCTACACCTCTTACACCATCGCCAGCAAAGAACGACTGCGCATTGAGCTGGCCCGGGTGCGGGCGCAAGGCTGGGCTTTGTCAGAGCAGCAACTCGAACTCAACTTTCGAGGCGTGGCCGTGGCCTTGCGCGACCGGCATGGGCAAGTGCAAGGGGCGCTCAGCGTGACGATGCCGATGGGGCACGAGTCGTCGGACGATGCGGTTCGGCGCGTGTTGGGTGTATTGAACGAGACGGCGCAGGCGATGCGTAATTTGATTTGAATTGGCCTCGCTACAGCTTGACCCCAGAGCTTGACCCTTGAAAGGGTATCCATACAATGTACATATGAACTTTGAATGGGACCGATCCAAAGCAGCCATCAACCTGAAAAAGCATCAGGTCTCATTCGACGAAGCAAAAACCGTTTTCTTTGACGACTTTGCCGTTCAGTTCTTTGACGAAGAGCATTCTTCTGATGAAGACCGCTTCATCATGCTTGGGATGAGTTCGGGCGCCAAGTTATTGGTCGTGTGCCACTGTGAGCGCGAAGGCGCAGAGGTCATCCGCATCATCTCCGCTCGCAAGGCAACAACACGCGAAGCTTCTTTCTACCCAGGTGAATGACATGAAAGCTGAGTACGATTTCTCGACGATGAAGGCGCGTAAAAACCCCTACGCGTCCAAACTCAAAAAGCCGGTCACCATGCGGCTGTCCGAAGATGTGGTGACGTACTTCAAAGGCATGGCCGAAGAAGCTGGTGTCCCTTACCAGAGCTTGATCAATCTGTATTTACGCGACTGCTTGGCTCAAAACAGGCGCGTGCAGATCAAGTGGCCAGGCGCTGCCTGACCGCCTGAGCACGAACCGTCAGGCTACTGCTGGAGCCCAGCTCAAGCCTGAATCAACCCCCATACCTTGGCTGGCGTCAGCGGCATCTGCAGCTGACTGCTCCGCGCGGCCTTGCCGCAGCGCGCCAGCGCGTCGGCCACGGCGTTGACGACTGAAGGCGTAGCACCAATGGTCCCCAGCTCGCCCACGCCTTTGACGCCCAGCGGGTTGTTCTTGCAGGGCACGGACTGGTCCATTTCGGTCTTGAACTCGGGCATGTCGGCCGCGCGCGGTGCGGCGTAGTCCATCAGGCTGCCGGCCAGGGGTTGGCCGGTTTCAGTGTCGTAGACCACCTGTTCCATCAAGGCCTGGCCGATGCCTTGCACCGCGCCGCCGTCGAGCTGCCCGCGCACGATCAGCGGGTTGACCACGCGGCCCACGTCGTTGACCGACGCATAGGCCACCACCTCAACCTGGCCAGTCAGCGGGTCGATCTCGACTTCGCTGATGTGGCAACCATTGGGCCAGCTGGGGCCGGCCACGGCGCTGGTGGAATCCATGAAGATGCGCTGCTCGGCTTGCTTGGCAGCCAATTCAAAAAGGCCGATTTTCAAGTCGGTGCCAGCCACTTGGAAGCTGCCTTGCTCGTACACCACGTCTTGCGGCGCAGCTTCAAATTCTTGCGCGGCCAGCTCGCGGGCCTTGTCCAGCGTGCGTTCGGCGCCAATGCGCATGGCCGAGCCGCCAGTAAAGAGCGAACGAGAACCGGCGCTGCCAAAACCGTCGCCGCGGTCGGTGTCGCCCAGCACCACGCGGACTTTGTCGATCGACACGCCAAACGCGTCAACCACCAACTGCGCCAGCGTGGTGGCAATGCCCTGCCCCATGGCGTTGACGGCGGAAAACACCTCGATCATGCCGTCGGCCTGCACCGAGAGCGTGACGCGCTCTTCCAGTGCGTTACCACCGGTCCACTCCAAAAATGTGGCGATGCCTTGGCCGCGCACGCGGCCCTTCTTGGCCGATTCAGCAGCACGCCCGGCAAAGCCGTCCCAATCGGCCAGTGCCAGGCCCTGGTTCATGATGCTTTCAAACTGGCCCACGTCATAGGTCTGGCCCATCGGGTTTTTGTAGGGCATTTGCGCGGGGGCGATGAAGTTGCGGCGGCGCAGGGCCACGCGGTCTATGCCGGTCTGGCGCGCGGCCTCGTCCATCAGGCGCTCCATGATGTAGATCGCCTCGGGCCGGCCCGCGCCCCGGTAGGCACCCGTGGGCGCGGTGTTGGTCAGCACGGCAGTGAAGTGAAAGTCCACGGTCTGGATGTCGTACACGCTGGTCTGCACCCAGGGGCCGATCAGCAGCTGAATGGCCACGCCAGTGCCGGTGGCATAAGCCCCCACGTTGGCCTGCGAGTCCAGGCGCAGGGCCAGGATCTTGCCGGTTGCGTCCAAGGCCAATTCGGCCTGGGTTTGCAGGTCGCGGCCGTGCGTGGTCGCAATGAACTCTTCGCTGCGGTCGGCCACCCATTTGACGTTGCGGCGCAGCGTGTGGGCGCAGTAGGCGGTTGCGATGTCTTCAGGGTAAGCGCCGGTCTTCATGCCAAAGCCGCCGCCCACGTCACCCACCACCACGCGCGCCGCTTCGCGCGGCAGGCCCAGGCAATCGCAAATCGCGTTGCGTACGCCCGAGGGCATTTGCGTGCTCATGCGCACGGTCAGGCGCTCTTTGGCGGTGTCGAACTGGGCCAGCACACTGCGTGGCTCAATGGTCAGCGCGGCCAGGCGCTGGTTGGTGATGTCCAGCTTGACCACATGCGCCGCTGCAGCAAAGGCCTGGGCCGTGGCCTCAGCACTGCCGTAGCGCGATTCGGCGACGATGTTGTCTGGCGCCTCGGGGCACAGCACGGCACTGCCGGCCAACGCGTCTTGGACGTTCACCACCATCGGCAGTTCTTCGTAGTCGACCATCACGGCCTCGGCCGCGTCACGCGCCTGCTGGCGAGTCAGCGCCACCACGGCAGCGACCGGTTCACCCACAAAGCGCACGACTTCATGCGCCAGGGCGCGCCGCAGTGGCGAGGCAGCCGGCGTGCGCCCGGCCCTGAAGAAACCGGCCACGCCCGCCATCGGCTTGACGCCAGCGGCGACCAAGTCGGCACCGGTGACCACTTGCAGCACGCCTGGCATGGCCAGGGCGGCGCTGGTGTCGATGCTGGCCAGGCGCGCATGCGGGTAAGGCGAGCGCACAAAGATGAGGTGCGCTTCTTCAGCGCTGACGTCGTCGGTGTAACGGCCTTCGCCACGCAGCAGCGCGTCGTCTTCCAGGCGCTTGATGGCTTGGCCGCTGCCGAAACGGCTGGCTTGGGTGGATGTGTTGGCGTTGTTTTGGGTCACGGGAAATCCTGCAAGAGCTGTAGAGGCAAGGCGGTGAATACGCGGACGACTTGAAAAAGCGGGCGGCTGGACCAAGGCTCAACAAAAGTCGGCACAAAAAATGGTTAACCCTGACTGTAAAGCCTGTCGGGGCCTGCCAAACTGGTGGTACGGCACAGCTTGAAAGCGCCCGCCCTGCTTTTCGCATCACCCGGGGGTGATGCCCGCCCAAAGCGCCTCAAGCGTCCACGCTGACCTTGGCGTCCTTGATGACCTTGGCCCACTTGGCTTGTTCGGTCTTGATGAACTCGGCAAAGCGCTCGGTGGAGCCGCCACCGTCTTCAGCGCCGTACTGCTCAAACTTTTCCATCACGTCGGGCATGGCCATCACGCGGTTGATGTCCTCGTTCATGCGCTTGGCCATGGCCAGCGGCATCTTGCCGGGGCCCACCAGCCCGTACCAAGTGGTCGCGTCAAAGCCGGCGAAGCCAGCTTCTTCCATGGTTGGCACATTCGGGTGGCCCTTGGCGCGCTTGGTGCGGGTTTGCGCCAGCGCAATGGCTTTGCCGCCTTTGACATGCGGCGTGGCCGAGGTCATGGTTTCAAAGCAGTAGTTCACCTGCCCGCCGATCAGGTCCACCAGCGCGGGGCCGGAGCCTTTGTAGGGGACGTGCAGCGCGTCAATGCCGGCGCGCAGCTTGAACATTTCGAGGGCCAGATGCTGGGCCGAGCCGCCGCCGGCCGAGGCAAAGCTGATCTTGCCGGGGTTCTTTTTGCACAGCTCGACCAAGTCCTTGACGGTCTTGGCCGGCTGGTCGCCATTGCAAATCAACAAGTTGGGCGTGACGCCGACCAGCGTGATGGGTTGGAAGTCTCGCTCGACCACGTAGCCCAGACGCGGCACCAGGCTGGGAGCTAGGGCATGGCTGTTGATGTGCGCCATCAGCAAGGTGTTGCCGTCGCCCGGCTGCTTGGCCACAAAGTCGGCGGCAATCACGCCGGCAGCACCGGCCTTGTTTTCAATGATGACCGAGAGGTTCCACATCGTCGACAACTTCTGGCCGACCACGCGGGCCAGCGCGTCCGTGCCACCACCCGGAGGAAAGCCCACCACAATGCGCACCGGCCCGCTGGGCAAGGTCTGCGCACGCAACATCGGCGCGGCCATCACGGCGGCGCCTGCGGCACCGGCTTGGACAAAGGTTCTGCGTTGCATGCGTTGTTTCCTCGGGTTGTGTTTTAAAAGCTCAGGCAGCTTGGCGCAGCGGCACCACCGCCGGGTGGCTGGCAAAGTGGTCCATGGCCGCTTGCACGCCCGAGCCAGCAAGCTTGACACCGGCCAGCTTCATGCCCATTTCACAGGCGCAAACCGCGGCCAGCAAGGTCAGGTCGTTGGTGTCGCCCAGGTGGCCAATGCGGAACATCTTGCCCTTGACGCGGCCCAGGCCCGTGCCCAGCGAGCAGTCAAAACGGTCCAGCACGATCTTGCGGACCGCGTCGGCGTCCACGCCCTCGGGCATCATCACGCCCGTCAGAATTGGCGAGTACAGCGACGTGTCTGCGCACTGAATTTGCAGGCCCCAGGCCCGCACTGCCGCGCGCACGCCCTCGGCCCAGCGTTCGTGCCTTGCAAACACCACGTCCAGCCCGTGTTCGAGCAGCATGTCGCAGGCCTCGCTCAGGGCGTAGAGCAAGTTGGTGTTGGGCGTGGTCGGCCAGTAGCCGGACTTGTTCATCTCCAGCATTTCGTCCCAGGCCCAGAAAGACTTGGGGAAAGTGGCTTTCTTGTTGGCTTCCAGGGCCTTAGGCGAGATCGCATTCATGCCAATGCCGGGCGGCAGCATCAGGCCTTTTTGCGAGCCAGCCATGCTCACGTCAACGCCCCATTCGTCGTGCCGGTAGTCGGCCGAGCCCAGGCCGGAAATGGTGTCGACCAAGAGCAGCGCCGGGTGCTTGGCGGCGTCCATGGCGCGGCGCACGGCGGCAATGTTGCTGGTCACGCCGGTGGAGGTTTCGTTGTGCACCACGCACACGGCCTTGATGGCGTGCGCCGTATCAGCTTTGAGGCGCGCTTCAATCAGCTCGGCGCGTACACCGTGTCGCCAGGCATCCGGCCCGCTTCCAATCACCTCGGCATTCAGGCCCAAGCGCGTTGCCAGCTTTTGCCACAACGCGGCAAAGTGACCGGTCTCGTACATCAACACGTGGTCGCCAGGGCTGAGCGTGTTGACCAGTGCCGCCTCCCAAGCGCCCGTGCCAGACGCCGGGTAAATGATCACTGGGTGCTTGGTCTTGAAGACTTTTTTGATATCAGCCAAGACCTTCAAGCCCATCGCCGCGAACTCTGGCCCCCGGTGGTCAATGGTCGGCGAACTCATGGCCTTGAGCACCCGCTCAGGCACCGGCGAAGGGCCGGGGATGTTCAAAAAGTGACGGCCGGTGGGGTGAAAGTCGAGCGTGAGCATGGCGTTTGTCTGGATGGAAGAGGCGGTGATTGAAATGGCTGGGCAGCAAGCGCCGGGAACAGCACTGCCCGATAACTCATTTTTTGCATGCAAACCAAGCTTGTCAAGAGGCTCAACCCCAGCCGAATTTCAGCAATTAATTGGACTCTGACCCCAATTACTGACCCCAATTAAATGATGAGGCCGCGCTAGCCAAACTGAGACTACGCAGCGTTGGTTCGTCGATTTAATTGGACTCTGACCCCAATTAGGAAGAACCATACGGCTCGGCTTGAATTGACAGGGGTATTTTTTGCATACAAAATTTGACGCATGAGTGACAACGTGATTTCCCTGCCTTCTTTGCCGTCATCGCCTCGGCCGGGCCTGCATGAGCAGGCGGCCCAGCGCTTGCGGCAGATGTTGGTCGAAAACCGCATTGCGCCTGGGGCCAAGCTCAATGAGCGCGAGCTCAGCGAGGTGTTGCAGGTCTCGCGCACGCCGCTGCGCGAAGCCATCAAGATGCTGGCCGCTGAAGGCTTGGTTGAACTGCTGCCCAACCGCGGGGCGATTGCCGTGCAGCTCAGCGAGGCGGATGTGCTCAACACCTTTGAAGTGATGGCCACGCTCGAAGCGCAGTCTGGCGAGTTAGCGGCCCAGCGCATCACCGACGTGGAACTGGCCGAGATCCAGGCCATGCATTACGAAATGCTGGCGGCCTACACGCGGCGCGACCTGCCCGCCTATTACCGGCTCAACGCGAACATCCACGCGGCCATCAATGCCGCCGCCAAAAACCCGGTGCTCAGCACTGTTTACCGACAAGTCAACACCCGTCTGCAAGCCCTGCGTTTTCGCTCGAACCAAGACGAAGACAAATGGGCGGCGGCGGTCAAAGAACACGAACAGATGATCCAAGCCCTGACCCAACGCGACAGCGCCGGTATGCGCAGCGTGATGCTCGACCACCTGGACCACAAACGCCAGGTGGTGCTTGAACAACTGCGCGACAACGCCCAACAACAAGCTGCCAAAGCATGAACGCCCCGACAACCCTTTCTACCCTTCAAGCCGCCAGCGACCAAGCCGACGCGCTGTACGAACACGTGTCCCGCGCTAGCAACGAAGTCGCTGGCGAACTGGCTGCGCGCCTGAGCCGCGAAACGCAAGGCGAGGTGCTGTTCTCCGCCGGCGACCGCAGCCGCTACGCCACCGACGCGTCCATTTACCAGGCTCAGCCCACCGGCGTTTTTGTGCCGCGCCAGCCAGGCGACGTGCCGCTGGCCCTGGCCATCAGCCGCGACTTGGGCGTGCCCATCGTGCCGCGCGGCGGTGGTACCAGCCAGTGCGGGCAAACTGTGGGAGCGGGTTTGGTGATTGACCATTCCAAGCACCTGCGCCGCGTGCTCGATGTCAACGTGGCCGAACGCACGGCCGTGGTCGAGCCCGGTATCGTGCTGGACCACCTGAACGCCGCCCTCAAACCCCACGGCCTGTGGTTCCCGGTCGACGTGTCCACCAGCGCCCAAGCCACGCTGGGCGGCATGGCCGGCAACAACTCCTGCGGCAGCCGCTCCATTGCCTACGGCAACATGGTGCACAACGTGCTGGGCGCGCAGGCTTGGCTGTCCGACGGCGAGCTGATCAACATGGGCCTGTTCGCGCAGGCCAGCGGCCGCGCGCAGCAAATCGGCGAGCAAGTGCGCACGCTGGCGCAGTTGCTCAAGCCTGAGATTGAAGCGAAGTGGCCCAAGGTGCTGCGCCGCGTGGGTGGCTACAACCTCGATATTTTTGACAACCAGAACGAGCGGCCCTACACCGCCGACGGCTCGGTCAACCTGGCGCACCTCTTGATTGGCAGCGAAGGCACGCTGGCGCTGACCAAGAACCTCACGCTGCAACTGAGCGAGTTGCCCAAGGCCAAGGTCTTGGGCGTGGTGAACTTTCCCACGTTTTACGGCGCGATGGACGCGGCGCAGCACATCGTCAAGCTCGGCGGCGGGCTGTCGGCGGTTGAGCTGGTGGACCGCACCATGATCGAGCTATCCCTGCAAAACCCGGCCTTTGCGCCAACGGTGCGCACCGCCCTGCTGGGCCAGCCCGACGCGATTTTGCTGGTGGAATTTTCCGGCGCCAGCAAGGCCGACTTGCTGCCCAAAATGCGGCAACTCGTCGAGCTGATGGGCGACCTCGGCCTGCCCGGCTCGGTGGTCGAGATGGTCGACGACGCCCCGCAGAAAAACCTGTGGGAAGTGCGCAAGGCGGGCCTGAACATCATGATGAGCCTCAAAGGCGACGGCAAGCCGGTCAGCTTTATTGAGGACTGCGCCGTGCCACTGGAGCACTTGGCCGAGTACACCGACGCGCTGACCGAAGTCTTCAAAAAGCATGGCAGCAAAGGGACCTGGTACGCCCATGCCTCGGTCGGCACGCTGCATGTGCGGCCGATCCTGGACATGCGCAGGGATGGGGCGCCCAAGATGCGCGCCATTGCCGAAGAAGCCTCGGCCCTGGTGCGCAAATTCAAGGGCGCCTACAGCGGCGAACACGGCGACGGCCTGTGCCGGGGCGAATGGATCGAGTGGCAGTTCGGCCCGCACATCACGCAGGCGTTTGGGCAGATCAAGGAACTGATGGACCCGCTGGGCCTGATGTGCCCGCAGCGCATGATCAACCCGCCGCGCATGGACGACACGCGCCTGATGCGCTTTGCGCCCAGCTACCAAGTCATCCCCATCAAGACCGCGCTGGACTGGCGCGCCTGGGACGTGCAGAGCAACCCGGTCACCGAAGAAACCAGCGCGCCCGGCACCGGGGGCGACCCGGCCCAGGGCCTGGCCAAAGCGGTCGAGATGTGCAACAACAACGGCCACTGCCGCAAGTTCGACGCCGGCACCATGTGCCCGAGCTACCGCGTCACGCGCGACGAGCAACACGTCACCCGTGGCCGCGCCAATACCTTGCGCATGGCGATGTCCGGCCAGATCGAGGGCCTAGCCGCCGAAGACGCATTGGCCAGCGAAGAAGTGCGCCAAGCGCTGGACCTGTGCGTGAGCTGCAAGGGCTGCAAGCGCGACTGCCCCACCGGCGTGGACATGGCCAAGATGAAGGTGGAGTTTTTGCACCACTACAAAGCGCGCCACGGCCACACCTTGCAAGACCGGCTGGTGGCCCACTTGCCGGCCTACGCCCGCTGGGCCAGCCGCCTGGCGCCGCTGCTCAATTTGCGCGACCGCGTACCCGGCCTGCCCTGGCTCACTGAAAAACTGCTGGGCTTGTCGCGCCAGCGTTCGCTGCCGAAGTGGCAAAGCGATCACTTTTTCAACGCCCCTGGTGAAGATGCCGAGCTGGCAGGCGCCAGCTTTGAAGAAGTGATGATCAGCGCCAAACCCGTGGTGCTGTTCGTCGACACCTTCAACGGCTACTTTGAAAGCGCCAACGCCCGCGCCGCCATGACCGTGCTGCAAGCGGCGGGCTACACCGTGCATGTGGCGACCAAGGCCAAGCCCGATGGCGAGCACCTGTGCTGCGGCCGTACCTACTTGGCCACTGGCATGGTGCAACAAGCCAAGGCCAAAGCCGCTGAAATGCTGGCCGCGCTCAAACCGTTTGCTGACCAAGGCATCGCCATCGTCGGGCTGGAGCCGTCATGCCTCTTGACCTTGCGCGACGAGTTTTTGAGCATGGACTTAGGGCTCGCCGCGCAAACGGTGAGCGCCCACGCCCTGATGTTTGAAGAGTTCCTCGCGCGTGAAGCTCAGGCTGGAAAGCTCGACGCGCTCAAGGCCCAGCTGCAACCCAGCAGCCAGCCGATCTTGCTGCACGGCCACTGCCACCAAAAAGCCTTTGGCGCGGTCAGTCCCATCCTGGACGTGCTCAAGCTGATTCCTGGCGCCAAGCCTGAACTGATCGAGTCCAGTTGCTGCGGCATGGCCGGCAGCTTTGGCTACGAGGCCAGCCACCATGCGGTGTCCATGCAAATGGCTGAACTCAGCCTGCTACCTGCGGTGCGCGCCCAGCCGGGCGCCGTGGTCGTGGCCGATGGCACCAGCTGCCGCCACCAGATCAAGGATGGCGCACAGCGCGAGGCCATTCACGTGGCGGTGCTGCTGGCCCAGCAACTCAAGCCGTCTGCCTGAAGTAATCGCATCGAAGGGCCGGCTCTTCTAAAGCTCGCCCCGAGCTCTCCCCGAGGTCGGCCCTAACTCAAGCGCAGACAAGCCGTTATGCTCGCGCCTTCGCTACACGACTCGGAACCTCATGCCTTTGCCCCAAGAACCCACACGCGCCTTCACCAACGCCAAGACCACTAAAGCGGACCAGGAGCTGCTGTTCAAAGCCATCTTGTGCGGGCTGATCGGTTTGGGCGTCTTGATCTCGCCCTACTTCATCACCTCGCCGGGCATGCAGGGCATCGTCGCGCAGTCGTCTCTGGTGGGCTGGTTTGCGCTGGTGCTGGGGATCGGATTTGGTCTGGCGTACGCGCGGCGGGTGATGCGCTCGCGGCACTGAGCCGAAAAGGGGAAAAGGTCAGCTGCGCACGTCCGGCCTCAAGGGCACCCGAAGCGTCGCGCAGACCACCACCCAGCCCGCCGTGGCGCCGTCTTGGGCCCCAGAGGGCAAATCGGGCCAGGACGCCAGCGTCATGGTGCCTCGGTGCAGGTGGGCAATCTCACGGCAAAGGCTCAGGCCCAAGCCCTGCCCTTCCACCTTGCGCGTGCGCGCGGCGTTGCCGCGGTAACAGCGCTCAAAGGCTCGGGCTTCGTGTTCGGCCGTGAAACCGTGAGCGGGATTTTCCACAGCCAATTCCAGCCAGCCCGCCTGCGCCGTCAAGCGAAAGCGCACCCAGCCCGCCGTGGTGTTGTGGTTCAGCGCATTGGTCAGCAGGTTGTAGACCAATTGACGGACCAGTTGCGCGTCGCAATACCAAGTGATGTCCGGCGCTATGTCGGCACTGATGGCCAGCGACGCTTGAATGGCCCGGGCATCACTGACCAGTTGCTCCATGAATTCACTGAAATCCAGCGGATCCAGCGTCAACCGCACCGCTTGCGCGTCGGCGCGGGACAGCAGCAAGAGTTTTTCTGTGACGTTGGCCATGCGCGTGATTTCGTCTTCAATCACGCGCAGGTGAATTTGCGCCTGAGAGCCGGCCGGCGCCTCGTCAATGACTTGCTCAATATGGCCGCGCAAGATGGTCAAGGGGGTGCGCAGTTCGTGCGACGCGTCGGCGGCAAATCGCTGTGACTGCATGAAACTGGCGTGCAGCCTGCCGCGCAGGTCATCAAAAGCGGTGACCAGCGGAGCAAATTCCCGGTAGGGGTTGGCAGCGTGCACAGCTTCGCTGAGGTTGCTGGAACTCAAACGCGTGATGCCTTCTTGCATGTCTTTGAGCGGCTTCATCACTTGCCGCATCATCATCCAAGTGATGCCAAACAGCCCCAGCATGGACAGCGGCACCACGTAAATGAAGACCCAGTCGCGCAGGCTCCAAAGCCGCGTCAAGAATTCGTCCAAATCGTTTTGGCGAATCAGCACCAGCGTGCCATCGGTGGGCGCGTTGCGTCGAAACGCCAGCCAGGGCACACCGTCCACCTGAATCAAGGTGTGCTGGATGCCCGCAGCCGGGGTAAAAACATACTGGGACCATGCCAGATCAGTCGCTCGGCGCAACACCGACTCACACACCTCGGCACGCGTGCCGTCACCTTGTTCAGGCAGGAGCGGGCAGGCCGTGGGCTCCAAAGCCAGGTTTTCAAACAGGGATTTTTCGCTGACCAACCGGGCGCAATGGCGAAATGCAGACTGCTGGTGGGTCACGCCTTCACAGCCCGCCAAAATGAGCGCGACGCCCGCTTCCACCGTTTCCATCACATACGCTTGCGAAAGCCATCGGCTGACCAAGCGATTGGCCCCGACCACCAGCACCAGCGCAATCAGTGTCCGAAGAAATATCCGGTTGCGCAGTGACTTATTCATGCGCGGGGCGCATGCGATAGCCCACGCCGCGCACCGCCAGCACTGGAAAATCACTCTGGCCCTCGGTCGGGCTGGCACTGACCAGCTTTTTTCGAATGCGCTGGATACACACATCCACCACGTTGGTCTGCGGGTCGAAGTCGATGCCCCACACATGCTGGAGAATTTGGCGGCACGAAAAGATGTGACCGGGCGATCGCATCAGGTACTCCAGCAGGCTGAACTCACGCTGGCTCAACGCCATGGCCGTGCCCTGCCACTGGGCAATGCGGCTGACCCGGTTCAGTGACAGGCCCGACACATTCAGCGTTTGCAGAGCGTCTCCCCCGCGCCGCGCGACCAAGGCCTTGATGCGAGCAATCAGCTCCTCGGTGAAAAACGGTTTGGGCAAGTAATCGTCGGCGCCGTTTTCAAACCCCTTGAGCCGGTCAGGCAGATCACCCAATGCAGTGAGCATGATGACCGGGGTCGAGACGCCTTGCGCCCGTGCCTGCGTGAGCAGTGCCAGGCCATTCAGGCTGGGCAGCATGACGTCCAGCAACACCAAATCATGAATGCTTTGCAGCACGGCCTGCAGGCCCATGGCACCGTCAGCAATATGCGTCACACCGAACCCGACGGCTTGCAAACCTTGGGTCACAAAGTCCGCAATGCGGGGCTCATCTTCAATCAACAAAATTCGCACAGAGCCGGTCGCATCACAAAATAAAAGAGCGCTAGCGTAGTCGAGCAAATGACGTTCGAGACACGTTTCTAACAATTTATTTCAATTCTTGATACCGACTTTGGCGGCCGTTACCAAGAGCAAAACAGCCCCTGCGGCGACAGCGCTCTAAACGCCTGACGAGCCGTTTGATGACAAATCAGTAATAGACGATTACAGATCAGTCATACAAGCGCGCTAGCGGCCAAGCGCGCACTTTTACAAGCTCTTCGGTGGCACAGTCCAGCCTCGCTAAATCACCGAAGCCTTTTTAAAAGCGTTCACGCATCCGCCTAGCAAACCCCGCGCACGGCGAGCAAGCGTTGAACGCGCAGCCCTTCCCTATGAGCAATCGAAAAATCAGAATCGCCGTCTTCGGCAGCTTCTACCGTGGCTACTACCTGTTGGCCGAATTGCTGCAAGGCCCCCTCAAAGATCGATTCGACGTGGTGGGCGTGGCCACCGACGACGCGCAGCAAACCTTCATCAGCGCCAGCAAGCGCGTGTGGCAGTACCCACACAGCCCGGCCGAAGAAACCATGGTCGAAGAGCTGGCGCGCGAGAACGGCTTGCCCGTCTTCAAAGGCCGGGTCAAGACCGAGGCGTTTTACGACCTCTATGAAAACGCCTGGAACCCAGACCTGTCTATCTCGGCCACCTTCGGCCAGCGCATTGACGCGCAATTGTTTGGCTACCCCAAGCTGGGGTTTTTCAACATCCACCCTTGCATTGAAGACGGTTGGCCGTCCAAGTACGCCGGCCCCAACCCCTTCAAGGCCTTGATGGACGATGGCCACCGCCACACCACCGCAGCGCTGCATCGCGTAGACGATGGCTTTGACACCGGCGAGTTGATGGCCATGTCGGCGCGCATTCCCATGCCGCCGGGCGCCTCAGTGGTGGACATGCACAAGATCACCTCGCCGGTGATTGCCAAGTTCGCCGTGCCCGAACTGATGAAGCTCGCGCTGGTGACTGCATGATGCACCGCCTGCTCGCACCCGCCAAGGCGCTTTGCGCCAGTGCCCTGCTCGCGTTCACGCTGCTGCCCGCTGCGGCCCAGACCGCTATACCAGTGCCGACCGCAGCGCCGACCGCAGTGCCGAAAGTGAACGCTCCGGCCAAACCCACCGCCAAAGCAGCCGCCAACGACAACGGCTTGGTGCGCGTGCCTGACGGCCGACTGCTGGCACCGGACATTGCCCGCATCATCTTGCGTGGCGAATTGGTCGTCGCTCTTTTAGCCAAGGACACGCCGCCGTTTGTCTACCAAAAAGACGGCGTCTTGATGGGCGTGGACATTGACTTGGTGAAACAAGTCAGCGACGAACTCAAAGTGCCGATACGCTACGACCGCAGCGCCAAGACTTACGACGAAGTGGTGCAACTGGTCGCCGCCGGTCATGCCGACTTAGGCGTCAGCAAGCTGGCGCGCACGCTCAAGCGGGCGCAGTATGTGCTGTTTTCTACGCCCTACATGCGCCTGGAGCACTCGCTCCTGATCAACCGCCTGGCCTTTGCCCATGTGGCGCGCGACCAGTCGGTCACGCAGGCCGTGCGCAGCTTCAGCGGCACCATCGGCGTGCTGGCGGGCTCAGCCTGGGAGGAGTTTGCCCGTCGCAACTTCGTCAAAGCCACCGTGGTGCCCTACCCGACCTGGGCCAAGGCGGTGGAGGCCGTGAAAAAAGGCGAAGTGGTCGCGGCCTACCGCGACGCCATTGAGGTGCGCACCATCATGCAGGCCGACCCAAGCCTGGCACTGACCATGCGCACTGTGAGTTTCAGCGACCTCGAATCCATGCTGTGCGTAATGGTCGGCTCGAACGATGTGGTGCTGCGGTCCTTCGTCAACGAAATTGTCTCGAATCAAGCTGAAAAGCTCACCGTGAGCGCCTTGCTCAAGAAAATGAAATGACCCAGGCCATGGTGAACCCAGCTACCAAACTCCAGCGCTTTAAAAAATTCGCCAGCAGCCCCTGGACCGTTCTGGGCTGCGTGTTGCTCGGGGGCTTCCTGGGTTGGGCCGCGCCCACATTCTCAAAAAACCTGGCGGTGATTGGCGTGGTCTATGTGGACCTGCTCAAGATGATCGTGCTGCCCTTCATGGTCTCGGCCGTGATCTTCAGTCTGCAAAAGCTGTTCCATGACGGCGGTGCGGCCAAAGTGCTGGGACGGGTGCTGGTGGTTTTCCTGGTGTGTTCGGTGCTGGCGGCCGTGGTCTCGGCCATTGGCACGCTGGTGATGCATCCGGGCGGCAACATGACCGCCGAATCTCGCCTGGCGCTGGGTAACTTGGTCGGCGCTGATACCGACAGCAGCAACACCGACATGGCGTTTCGCAAGGTCGAGGAACCCCCTAAGCCCTTGGGCCTGCAAGACATCTTTGCTTCGCTGATTCCGTCGAACATATTTGCTTCACTGGCCAATGGCGAAACCCTCAAGGCTTTGGTGTTCGCCCTGCTGTTTGGCTTTGCCGTGGGCCAAGTCCCAGGGCGATTGTCTGAAGGTCTGAGCCAATCGCTCGAAACTATTTACCACGCCTGCCAGACACTGACGCGTTGGGTCAACCTGCCGGTGCCGCTGGTGCTGGTGTGCATGACGGCCAGCCAGATCGCCACCACCGGCCTGGAGCCGCTGTACACCATGATGGGCTTTGTCGTGGCCTTCTTGGCTGTCAGCATGGTGCTGCTGGTCATGACGATCGCCATCTTGGCGCAGCGCTCGCGCCGCTCGTTTAGCGACGCCCTCAACGCCATGCGTGACACCTTCACGCTGGGCGTGGCCACCAACAACAGCTCGACCTGCATGCCCGCCATGGTCGACGGCCTGGTGGGCCACCTGAACTTTGCCCGCTCGCGGGTGGAGCTGCTGGTGCCGCTGAGCGTGTCGCTGCTGCGCACCGGCGCCATTGCCTACTTTGTTTGCGCCACGCTCTTCGTGGCCGCGCTCTACGGCCACTCGCTCACCGCCATGGAAGTGGCGCTGGTGGTTGGCGTGTCGGTGTTGTCAGGCTTTGCTTCGGCAGGTATGGCCGGCATCTTGACCATCTCGCTGGTCGGCACGGTCTGCGGTTATTTGGGCCTGCCCTTTGAGGCGGCCTTCATCTTGTTCGTCGCGGTCGACCCGATCTGCGCCATGGCCCGCACCACCGTCACGGTGATTGGCAGTTGCGCGGCAGTCGCCCTTGTTTGTCCCAAGCCCTCCCCTGTATTTTTTCAACCAAAGGAAACCACATGAACGCACGTTCAACTTTCAAAGCCAGCGCTTCGGCACTGGCCCTCGGCCTGACCCTGGCTTTGTCCAGCGGCGCCGCCTTTTCCCAAGTCGACATGCACAAGCTGGTCGTCAAGGCGCACAAGGCTGACATCGACAACATGATCAGCGATCTGGCCAAAGTCGGCAGCGCTGACGTCGCCAAGGGCTACGAAGGCTACCTGGGCAAGCAGATGGGCCAGTACACCAGCAACCACAAGAAGCTCAATGGCCTGATCCCCGGCCTGACCAACGCCCACAAGATCGGCAAAGTCAGCCCCGACATGCGCGAAGCTGGCGAAGAGATCAACAAACTGAACGACGAGCAATACGTCAAGCTGAACGCCGAAATGGCCCGCGTTGAAAAGCTCAACCCCCTGCTGAAAAAGCACTTTGACGTGCTGCGCGCCCTGAACGACTGATCGTCGCTCAGTCCTTATTCCGTTACGAAACCCAACTGAAAATCTTCATGAATATTCGCTTCCTTACGGCCGCCGTCATCACGGCCCTGGCCCTGCCCCTGGCTGGCCTGGCGCAAACCCAAAGCGGCGGCTCCACGCAAACCGTCGGCGTGTCCAACACGACCAACCTGGGCAATGGCATGTCCACCACGACTGAGTGCAGCGCCACCAGCGGCGCCAGCGGCACGGGCACGGTCACCAACAACAACGTCTCTGGCGGCGGCACCGTCGGCTCAGTCGTGGGTTGCTCCAACACCACCGGCTACTCGGACCCTAACGGTTACGTGAACCTGCAAACGGCTTGCCAGACCGGCACGGCAGCCACGGGCGAAGGCTCTGCTGGCGCCAACGGCTTGATGGTCTGCGCTGACGTCAGCACCGGCAGTTCTTGCAGCGTGACCGTGGCCGGCGGCGGCACCAGCCAGTACGGCGGCGGTGGCGGCTCGGCAGGTGTGGGCGCGGGCGGCGAAGGCGCTGGCTTGTGCGGCGGCCTGACCTTCAGCAAGGGCGTTGCCTCCATCCAGATGTGCGGCACCCTGGCGTTTGAAGTCGGCGTTGACGTCTGCGTCAACGGTAGCGTGAACTACGGCAACATCATCAACCGTGCTGAGCCGTTTGCTTCGCGCGCTGTGGCCCAGGCTGCCAAGTGCGCCGCTTCTGGCACCGCTGCCAACAAGTGCGTGTTCACCACCGGCGACCTGATGGCCAATGCCGCAGCGCCTTACTACAAGCGCACCAAAGCCTTCTTTGACAGCAGCAACAAGTTTGCCGTCAACCAAGCCAAAGACGTTTGGAATGACGCGCGCTCGGTCAAATACCGCGGCACCAACTACGCCAAGTCAACCGTCAAGTACGCTGGCAACAACCTGAAAAACACCAGCTACAACGCTGCCGGAAATGTGGTCGATGGCGCCAACCAAATCGTTGACGCCAGCAACGTAGCCAGCGCCGCCATGACCAAAGCCGCGGCCGATGCCAAAGCTGCTGCTGACAAAGTGGCTGCCGATGCCAAAGCCGTAGCCGACAAAGCCGCAGCTGATGCCAAAGCCGTTGCTGACAAAGCTGCAGCCGAGAGCAAAGCCGCTGCTGACAAGCTCGCTTCTGCTGCCAAGGACACCGGCAACGCGATTGCTGCACCGTTCAAAAAGATCAAGTGCTGCAAGTTCTAAGTCATTGAAAAGTCCCTGAAGGGCCGTGGCGACTATCGCCACGGCCCTTTCTTTTTTGCCTTCAAGGAAACGCGTCGATGAAACCGAAATTCTCCTGTCTTGGGTGGCTACGCGCAGCTTGCCTGGCGGGCGTGTGGACCGTGATGCACGCACCCGCACAAGCCCAATGGGGCGCCGTCGGTGACAACTTTCACGACAAAATGATGCACCTGGGTGCCGGGCCAGAAGGCGGCTCGTTCGGGCCGATTGGCAGCACCTTGTGCGACACCCTCAACGAAGCCCGCAAGACCACCCTGGTGCGCTGTGTGCCTGTGCGTTCAGCCGGCTCAGTGTTCAATATTTATGCAGTCGCCAACGGCTCCCTGCAACTGGGCATGGGTCAGGAAGACCTGATCGCCGAAGCTTTTGCCAGCCCCGACGCCAAAGGCGGCCAAGATTTGCGTGCGGTGGCACTGCTGCACAACTCGCCGATCGGCATCATGGTGCGCAAAGCCTCGGGCATCACCGAGCTGTCCCAGATCAAGCAAGGCGTGGTCAACAAGGGCAACAAGGGGTCAGGCATTTATGCCAATGCCACGGCCGTTCTCAAAGCCTTGCATCTGGAAGAGCGCGATCTGGCGGGCGTGACGTTTTTGCCGCCAGCCGAATTTGAACGCGCTTTTTGCGAAGGCAAGGTCGATGTGATCTTCAATGCCTTGGCTCATCCCTCTGCCCTGTACCGGCGCCTGCGCGCTTGCGGCGGCGAGTTTCTGGACATTCCCCCGGACGTCATGCAACGCATGATGGCCGACAACACCTGGCTGCGGCCCATGGACATTGCCGCCGGCATGTACGACCCAGCTCAGGGCGAAGTCAAGACGCTGGGCATGCGCAACTTGCTGATTGCCAATGCCGCCGTTGACGAAGAAGCGATTTTTCGCGTGACGCAACTTTTCTACGCCAAGTCCAAAACCATGCAAGGGCGCCAGCCCTACCTGGCCAGCATGCGGGCCTTGCGCAAGGAAGACATGAAGACCATCGCCGTGCCCCTTCACCCCGGCGCGCTGCGCGCCTTGCAGGCCAGAAAGCCATGACTACCCCCCGCCTTCACCGCACCAAGTTCAAACTTCGCCCTTTGCCGGCCCTGCTGCTGGCCGCCGCCCTGCTCGCGCCCATGGTGGCCTGGCCCGGCAGCCCCGAGGCCATGAGCGCCCCGACAGTGGCCGAGATCATGAAAGCCCTGCGGCCCGACCTGGACCGTGCAGCGGATACCGAGTCGCTGGCGCGCGCCACCAAGGCGCTGCAACTGGCTTCAGAAATGAAACTGCCGCAAGCGAGCAAGGCGATCAACGAAGCCCTGCAACTCGACGCCAGCAATTCGTACCTGCACTTTTTCAACGGCCTGATCTACCACCTGCAAGCGCGCCAAGGCGACATCGACAAAACCATCACGGCCATTGAGGGCTACCAGCAAGCCGTGCGCTTTGACCCGAACAACTGGATCGCCCACGAATTCCTGGGCCTGGCACTGGTCGAGCAGCGCCAGTACGGGCGTGCTCAGACAGCCTTTGCGGAAGTGCTGCTGTCCAAGCCCGATGATGTAGAAGCCCTGCAGCGCATGATGGCCGCCTCGTACATGGCCGGCGACGCCGCGACGGCCTGCACCATGGCCGACCGCATTGCGAGCCTGCCCAACCGAAATACAGCCAACTTCTTGCGCGCCAGTGTGTCGGTTTACGCCGCCTGTGGCGAGTTCGACAAATCGAGCGCGCAACGTGAATTGTTCAAGCCCAGTGCCAGCAGCGATCAGCTCGCGTGGATCGACCAGCGCGTGGGCAACTGGCGCTCTTTTCACAAGAGCCGCGGTGAAGACGGACTGAACTCGCCGAGCGCTCGGGCGGCCAAACTGGTCAAGACCCAGTTCTCCCCCGGCGGCGCAGCACCTTCGGCGCAGGGTCTGAGCAGTGGGCCGGCGGCACAAGGCGGCTCCAGCGGCGACACGCGCATGGTGCTGGTCGACGTGGTGATGGTGCGCACCGAAGACTCGGTCAGCACCAGCAAGGGCGTGAATTTGCTGGGCGCGCTGAACCTTCAGTTCGGCTCGACCAGCGCGGCCGCCTTCAGCCGCACCGTCAGCCAGTCCTCCAGTGGTGACTCGTCCACCGTGCTGACCCGCGCCATCACCGTGCCCGCGCTGGCTTACTCCATGAACATCGCCAACGCCAACAGCAACCTCAACGAAGTGCTGGCACGCCCCACGCTGGCGGCGCTGGAAGGCATGCGCTCTGAGTTCTTCTCGGGCACCGTGCTCAATGCGGCAGTGGTCTCAGGCGGCAGCGGTTTGTCGGGCAGCGCGGTGTCGATTGAAAAACGCTACGGCGTCAAGCTCACCGTGCTGCCGCAAATCTTGCCCAACGGCATGATCAAGCTGGCGATTGACGCCTCGCGCACCTTCTTGAAGCCGCCCAGCTCTGACATTGGCTTTACCTACAAGCTCGAAATTTCTGAAATCCTGGCCAACGCCAACGTGGTCATGCGCATTGGCGATGCCCTGATCCTGGGCGGCCTGAGCGAAAAAGAAACCACCAGCAACCGAGACGGCGTGCCCGGCTTGCAAGACCTGCCGGTGGCGCAGTACCTGTTTTCCAAGCAGTCCAAGACGGACTACCAAAAGTCCGTGCTGATCCTGATCACGCCGCGGCCGGCTAACTACACCTGGCTGTCAGACGAGTCCAAAGCGGAATTTGCCAAAACCCCAGACGACCCGTTCACCCCCAGCCTGGACGTGCTGCGGGCCCGCTACAGCGACTGGTTCAAGCCCTACCCCAACCTGGCCTCGGTGTTTCACCACCTGAATGCGGCCGACCTGTACCGCGAGTTCAGGACCGGCGACGTGACGCTCGAAAGCTGGGACCGCACCAACAGCACCAGCTCGCGCCTGAAGCAAGCGCTGGGCTTTCTTTACTACTGATGCAAAGCGATTGCCATGCGCCCTTTTTCTTCCCTGTTGACCTTGCCGCGCATTTCACTCGTTGTCGCCCTGCTGCTGCAATGCGGCGGGGCCCAAGCCGGTGACCCGGCGGAGATCGCCCGATTTTTAGCAGGCAAGTCCTGCCCGCGCTGTGACTTGCGCTATGAAAACGCGGCCAACACCGTGGCGCTTGGCGTGGACTTGCGGGGCGCCTACCTGTTCAACACCAACCTCTACAGCGTGCGCCTGAACGGCGCGCAACTGGAAAGCGCGAACCTGCAAACGGCCAACCTCGAACGTGCAGACCTGTCGCGCGCGCGGCTGGACAGGGCTACCTTGTCTTTTGCCACGCTCACCAGCGCCACGCTGATTGGCGCGTCCTTGCAGCAAGTGGTAGCGCGCGACACCAACTTCGACACCGCCGACCTGTCCAATGCCGACTTGTCGACGGCGGACCTGCGCAGCTCGAGCTTTATCTCAGCCTTTGCCGAGAGCGCCAACTTCATGAGCGCTGACCTGCGCTACAGCAACTTCAGCCGTGTGCGCGCCAGCGGCGCCCAGTTCATGAACGCCAACCTGATAGGCGCTAACTTCAGCGGGGCCCGGCTGCAGTCGGCAGACATGCGACGCGCCTTGATGTCGCGCATCAACCTCGCTGGCGCTGGTCTGGCTTACTCCAACCTCACCGGCGCCGTCTTGCGCGAGGCCAACCTCCAAAATGCCGACTTGACGGGCGTCAACCTGTCCAACGCCGACCTGCAAAACGCCGACCTGACGGGCGCCGAGATGGGCAGCACCTTGCTTGAAGGGGCCAACACCTGCGGGGCCAAGATGCCGGCGGGGTTTGTTGCTAATCCCTGCTAACAGAGGTAGCCCTGCCCATTACTCCTCAGACAGCTTGTTCTGCGCAGCCTTGGCGTCCCGCCGTGAATCTGGTCGGGGCGCTTTCTTCAGCTTGACCAGGCGCTTGAGCTCGATCGCGTCTTTCTTGACCTGGCGCTCAGCGTCCAGCTGCTGACCAGCTTCTAACCACTGGCTGAACTCGTCCGGCGTTTCCAGCGTGATGCGACCCAGCGTGGCGGCGCGAAAGTCGTAAATCACGGCTTCGGCGCCCTTGAGCAAGTTCACCCGTCCCTTGGCCAAAAAGGCACCGCGTTGGCGAGCGATTTGTTCGAGCACTTGCTCGTCGGTGATGCCGTCAGGCAGCTCGACTTTGTAGCGCGCCTTCAAATATTCGGGGTAGTTGGGAATCAGGTAGTCCAGCAACTCCAGCGCGACTTCTTCTTCATTAAACGCGTTGCGGCCAATGGCGCCGCTGGCAGCCAGGTTGTAACCGCTCTTGGCGACGATGATGCGCGGCCAGAGCATGCCGGGCGTGTCGAACAAATAAAACCCGTCGGCCAGCACGATGCGCTGCTCGATCTTGGTGATGCCCGCTTCGTCACCGGTCTTGGTGGCGCGCTTGCCGGTCAAGGTGTTGATCAGCGTGGACTTGCCGACGTTGGGGATGCCGCAGATCAGCACGCGCATGGGCTTGGCCATGCTGGCGCCGCGCGTGGGCGCCAGTTGGTGACAGGCGTCAATCAGCGCCCGGGCGGGCGTTTTCATGCCGGCGTCCAGGCCAATGGCGCGGGTGGCGCTTTGGCTGTTGTAGTAGTCCAGCCACAGCGGCGTGCGCTCAGGGTCGGCCAGGTCTTGCTTGTTGAGCACTTTGAGCGCGGGCTTGCCTTGCGTGAGCTCGGCCAGCATGGGGTTGGCGCTGGAGCCGGGCAGGCGGGCGTCCAGCAGCTCGATCACGACGTCAATTTCCTTGATGCGCTCCGTGATGGCTTTTTTGGTCAGGTGCATGTGACCAGGAAACCATTGGATGGCCATGTCTTTAGCCGCCCACGACCGACCAGCCCACATGCTGGTCTTGCTTGTTGTTCTCGTACTCCCAGACGGTGCCGCAGCGCTCACAGCGGTACTGCGTGACCGTCACCAGCCCCTGCGAGCGCTTTTCTTGCCGGTGGCCGCCTTGCACGAGTTCGGCATGGCCAGGGGCGCGGCGCCAGTTGCGCTGGATGCCGGCGCACGGATCGCACAGCGCCATTTTCTGGAGTTCTTTTTTACGGTTCAGGTCTTCGGTCATGGAGCGCTCTGCGGATGGGGCAAGAAGTCAAAGGCGTGATTGTCACCGCAGTGCGCGCAAGCGCAGATGGGCCGGGCCGTCGAGGTCCACCGGCAACTGCTGCTTGGCGCGCAAATAGTGCGCGCTGAAGACGTCCAGATAGGCCTCCAGCGTTTGCGCAGCGCGGGTGTCGCCTGCCAGCTCCAAGCACAGCGCAGCCACTTCAGCGGTGCAAAAGTGATCTTCGCGCTTGGAGCGGCGCAGCTTGTAGCGCGAGACCTGCTCTGGTTGCAAGCTCAGCACCGGCAGCTTATCCAAATAGGGACTTTTGCGGAACATCTTGCGGGCTTCGGGCCAGGTGGCGTCGAGCAAGATGAAGAGCGGGCGCTTGGCTGGATCGATCGGATCTTGCGCCTTGACGGTCCCCACCTGCTCCGGTGCGAACAAGCTGTCCACCACGGGCCGGCCCGGCGCCACAAACTCGCCCGGAAACACCACATAAGCCTGCCACTGCGGATCAGCCAAAAGCGCCAGCAGGGCCGGATCGGTCTCGGTACGCGCCCAGCCAAAGGCGCTCGTTTGCGCCACCACATCCGCAATCAACCAACCGGTGTTGCTGGGTTTGAGCGGCTCTGAGCCCGCCATCAAGAGGCATACGCCAGCGCTGGTCGCCACGGGGGGGCGCAGCGCGCACAGGCAGTGACTGAGAATCAAACGGCAACCGTCGCAGTGCGCTAGGCGCGAGCCACCTCGGGCTAAAAACGGCTTGGTGCTGCGGGCAATGCGCGCGGAGCGCAGGCGGGAAACGGCGTGGGGCAGCACTGAAAAAACTTGGCGAAATCGGGAAGAGAAAAACGTGCACCTGAGCCGGCATAGGCCCAGGCGACTACCGCTCAGGCCAGCGCAGCTTCAGCCTGCGCCGGGCGGCCCAATCGCGCGGCCGAGAGGTATTGCTGGCGGTACTGCTCAAAAGGCAGGCTGTCCGCCGCCTCGATTTTTCGCTGGTCTTCAAAGGACTGCGTGCTCATCTGTGCGAAGCGCACCTCTTGCTCAGCGGTCCATGGCAAGGCCAAAAAGTGAGCGCGGGTTTTGTCGGATTGGGCACGGGCGAATTTGACGAAGGAGTTGTCGAAGTCCTGCGCCATCGCCGCCAGCACGCGGGCCGACGGCAAGGTGTCTGGGGCTTGCAGGCCAGCGCGGGCGCTGCTGAGTGCCTGGCTGTAGCGCGTGGTCTGGTGGGCAGCGTCCAGTGCGGCTGCCAGCGGGGCGCAGCCGTCGAGCAGCTCGGCGCTCCAGTCCAGCAAGCTGACCTCTAGGCCGCGGCGTTCGAGCATGAGGCCCGGCTCGCGGCCACGCGCAGCGGTGCGGTGCTGGTTTCTAGCCAACTCGGCAATCTCGGCGGGTGTGTCCGGCGGGCTGTCAGTTTGCAGGCAGTGCAGCAAGAACACGTCCAAAAAGTCCATAGTCTCGGCGCGGATGCCGGCCGGCACGAAGGGGTCCAGGTCCATCAGCCGCACTTCCACGTATTCCACCCCGCGTTCGCGCAGCGCATGCAAGGGCCGCTCGCCAGGGAAGATCACACGCTTGGGGCGGATGGTGCCGTAGAACTCGTTTTCAATTTGCAGCAGCGTGTCGCCCAACTGGTTGTAGTCGCCGCCGGGGTTGCGAATGCCTACGCTCTCGTAAGCCGGGTAGGGCCGCGTCAACGCGTCGGCGAGCGATGCTGCGTAACCATCCAGGCTGTTGTAGCTCACCGCCAGCGAGGCTTGCGCGTCGCTCTGGTATCCCAGGCGGCCCATGCGCAGCGAGGTGCCATGGGGCATGTACATGGTCTGCCCGGCCAGCTTTTGCAACTCGTGCTGACGGCCGGCCACAAAGCTGGAACACACAGCAGGTGATGCGCCAAACGAATACAGCAACAAAAAGGCGTGACGCCTGAAGTTGCGGATCAGGCCAAAGTAGGCCTCGCTGCTCACGCCGGGCAGCGACCAGTTGTAGTGAATGCCGGAGATGGTCTGCATGCGCCGGCCATAGCGGTGGCTCAGGCCCATGCGGTAAATGCTCTTGGCGCGGCCCACGTTGGAGCTGCCGAAGCGCGCAATCGGAATGGTTTCGTCGGTCGGCAAGCCGCAGGGCATGCTGGAGACCCACAGCATTTCGTCACCGGCGCGCTGCAGCACTTGGTAGGTGTACTGGTGCAGTTCGGTGAGCTGGGCCAGCGTGGTGTGAGCGTCCGGGTGCACACCGGTGACCAGCTCGATCTGTGACTCGGAAAAATCGGTGGTGATGTGCGGGTGCGTGAGTGCGGAACCCAGCGCAGCGGGATGCGGCGTGAGGGCCAGCGCGCCGTCGGGGCGGGCGCGCAGGCTTTCTTTTTCCAGTCCGCGGCGCATGCCCAGCAGCCGCTCAGGACTGAGCGCGGGCAAGGCAGCCGGGCTGCTGATGGGCGATGGGGTCATTCCAAAATCTTTCAAAAGGCCAAGCGTCGACTCACGCTATCACAGGCCGGACAAACGCGCGCAGCACAGCCGTGGCGGTGCTGGGGCTCAGTTAAATCAGGCCAGGACGCGGCGCAGAAACTGCTGCATATCGGCAATTTCTTCGGGGCAGACCGAGTGCTCCATGGCGTAGTCGTGCCACTGAACCTTGTAGCCCAGCGCCTCCAAGGCGTCGCGCGAAGCCGTGGCGCGCGGCAGCACCACCACCGGGTCGCGGGTGCCGTGGGCCATGAAGATGGGGGTGTCTTGGTTGGCCAGGCTGCGCTCGGCGGGCAGCTTCTCAGCCAAGGGCAAGTAGCCCGACATGGCAATGATGCCGCCCAGGCGCTCGCGGTGGCGCAAGCCGGTCATCAGCGCCATGGCGCAGCCTTGCGAAAAGCCGGCCAGCACGATGCGGTTGGCGGGCATGCCGCGTGTTTTTTCGCGCTCGATCAGCACCTCAATCGCGGCTTGGGACTTGCGCAAGCCCGCTTCGTCCTGGCGGTTGGTCAAGTCAGCGCCCAGGATGTCGTACCAAGCGGGCATGTGGTAGCCGCCATTGATGGTCACCGGCATGGTAAGCGCGCTGGGGAACACATATCGCACGGGGCCTACTGGCGACAAGTCCAGTTCCCTAGCGATCGGCACAAAGTCATTGCCGTCAGCGCCCAGGCCGTGCAGGATCACGATGGTGGCCACGGGGTTTTCGCCGGTCTGGGCTTCAATGACTTTCAGGGACATGGCGCGAGCACTCTCAAAATGGGAAACAAAAACAGCGCTCCAGGCGCTGTCGGTAAAGTCTGGCCGCATTTTAAGGGGCGAGCTCGTTTCTGTGCTTGTCACGGCCCAGCCATCAGCGGGCCGATCTGACCGCCAGCTTGGCCGCCAGATCGGCCTGGCGCTGCAATTCGCTGAACCAGAGCCGGTAGCCGGCATCGCTGGGGTGCAGGCCATCGATGGCATTGAGTTCGGCCTGAAGCGCAAACGGGTCCTCGCGGCGATCGCGAAAACCATCGACGTAAATCACCTCGCCGGCCGCCGCATGTTGACGGATCAGGGCATGCAACTGGCGCGAGCGCCGCGTCATGAGCCACGACCAGGGCGGGAAGAAAAACGGCACATTGCCCATGTTGCCCGCTGGCATGAGCACCACATGATGGGCTTGCGCGTTGGCCAACTGCAAGGCATGGGCCAGGTCACCGCGCAAGGCCTCCAGGTCGGTCCAGCGGATCACGTCGTTGCCGCCGCCAAAGATCAAGATCACGTCAAAACGCTCGCCCGCCACGCTTTGCAGTTGCCGCACGATGTCGGCAAAACGCGCGCCAATCTGCGCCCGGTTGACGATCTGCACATGCGGATGATGGCGAGCGATCTGCCCGGTGACTGTGGCCGCGGGTGAGGTGGCGCCGGTGCCCACGCCCGTGCTGTCGCCCACCATCAACAGCCGCAAAGCCGCCTGGGGTGGTTGGTGTTCAAAAGGCTGGCTTTGCCGAACCAAGGTTTGCGCCAAGCGCCAACGCCAAGCCATGCGGCCGCTGGCCGCCAGCAAGGCCAGCGCGCTCAGGGCCGACAACCCCGCCAGGGCGCGCCAAGACCAAGGCCGCAAAGCACGCATCAAAGCGGCGCTGTCCAAACCGGCCCCTCCCTTTGCCGCACCCATTTTTGTATCCATAGATTCGATCTTGCCGATGCCACCGGCTCCGCCGGCGACTCAGGCGGCACTGCGCGGTGTCAGCCACTTCCCACAAGCGCTGTGCTTGGTGGCCTAAGTCGGACGGCAGGGAACTGCTGAAGATGGGCTGTGCTTGCCCTTGCACTGCTTATTGAGGAGACACACCATGGACGACCACCATCCACCGCCAGCCCATCGCCCGCCCGGCACACCCAGCAAGCCGCGCAAACTGGAGCACGATATCAATCAGGAGGAAGACATCCCCACCGACGCGCCCGATGTGGACGGCCAGCAAATGATCCACGACCTGGGGCGCAAGGAGCCTCGCGTGAAGCATCCGCATGCAGAGCCCGGGGTTTGAGGCTTTGAAGCATGGATGCCTCGCTTGAGGCAGTCCCCCACCCCAGCCCTTCCCCAACGGGGGAGGGAGCAAGGCATCAACCCACTTGCACGTCAATACGGCGGGGCTTGGCTTCTTCGGCCTTGGGAATGGTCAGGCGCAACACCCCGTTACTCAAGTTGGCTTCGATCTTGCTGGGGTCCAGGTCACGGCTCAAGGTGAAGCTGCGGCGGTAACTCGGGTTGAGTACTTCACCGTAAACCAGCTCCATCTCGCCGCCCGTTTCGGGCACGGCCGTGCTGCCTTCAATGGTCAGGTTGTCGCCTTCCACACGCACGCCCAGCCGCTCTTTGGAAACGCCGGGTAAGTCGGCGTAGATCGTCACGCCCGCTTCGTTTTCAACAATGTCGACGGCCGGCAACAGGGGGGCTGCGGTCTCACTGGCCATACCGGCTCGGCGGCTGCCGCTGACCTGACCGCCCTGCCCTGCCCTGCCGTTTGCAGGCTCTGGCTGTAGGTGCCTTGGCCTTGTCCGTTGGACTCGGCCGATTCGTCCTGGAACGCGCCGCCGTTGGGGCCCCGGCCCTGCATGCCGCTGCGGCCTGGTTCGGTGGAAGTACCACCGCTCATGGATGATGGGTTCATGGTGTGTTTCTCCTTGACTGTTGACTGGGGTGGAACGCTCAGCTCACTTCGATGCGCCGCGGCTTGGCGGCTTCGCGGCGCGGCACGCGCACGCGCAGCAAGCCGTCGCGGCAGGTGGCGTCCACGCGGCTGGCGTCCACGTCGTCGGGTAGGGAAATCACGCGGCGGAAACTGCCGTTGAAGCGCTCTTGCGCGTACACGCTCACGTCTTCACCCTGGGCGCCCTGGCTCTGATCAGACACCTCCGTCTTGCGCTCACCGGCAATCACCAGCACGCCTCGGTCCACGGTGATTTGCAGGGCTTTGGGGTCAACGCCGGGCGCCAAGGCCAACACTTCCACCGCGTCCGGTGTGTTGCCCACATTGATGACCGGGAAAGTCCGGCGCGGCATGGAACGGATGCTGGCCGTACCGCTGGGCCGGAACAGCTGATCCAAGTCTTGTTGCAGGCGGCCGATCTCTCCGAACAGGTCGCCGTAGAGTCCTCTCATTGCGTTCATCACCACTCCTTTCGTTGAAACAAAAAAGCTTGTTTCGGGAAAGTATTGGCGGGTCCGCGAATTTCAAGAACTTGCTTTACACACGCTTTCGTAACCCACTTGACACGCGGGCGCAGAGCTTTTGGAGGACAAAAAAACACCCCCGAAACCGAAGCGGCGCGGGGGCTTTGAAACTGTCGGCGGCCTGCGCCCCTTTGGGTAGGCGGCTGGGTGCTGACCCGGGATCAGTCGCGCACGAATTCGGCGAAGGTCTTGCGGAATTTCTCGACCTTGGGCGCTGCTGCAAACAGGCAGTAGCCCTGGTTCGGGTTGCGCTCAAAAAAGTCCTGGTGGTAGTCCTCGGCGGGCCAGTAGTGGCGCAGCGGCAGCACTTCGGTGACGATGGGCTGGGACCAGCGGCGCGCGGCGCCCAGCTCGTCCACAAAAGCTTGCGCGGCTTGTTGCTGTTCGTCGCTGCTGGTGTAGATGCCGCTGCGGTACTGCGTGCCCGCGTCGTTGCCTTGGCGGTTCAGCGTGGTCGGGACGTGGATGACGAAGAAGATTTCGAGAATCTGCGACAAGCTGATCTGCGCGGGGTCAAACACCAGCTTGACCACTTCGTTGCAGCCAGTGCGCCCGCTGCACACGTCTTCGTAGCTGGGCCGGGCGGCCTGGCCGTTGCAGTAGCCGGACTCCACGTCGACTACGCCGCGCACCTTGACGAACACCGCCTCGGTGCACCAAAAGCAGCCGCCGCCTAGGGTGATGGTTGGCAACTCAGCGTTAGCAGCGGTCATGACAAGGCTCCAGAAAATTCAAAGCGCCAACTGTAGCCATTCACAGCAAACGTCTCATGGCGCGGGTTAAGCCTGCAACAGTTCAGCCTGCTCAGCGCCCGGCAAGCTGGCCTGCACCGCCGCCACAAAAGAAGTCAGGGCCGGGCTCGCGCGGCTGCTCTTCCACAGGCAGCGTGTTTCATACAGCGGCGCGGGCGCGTCCAGCGGCACAAACACCGCGCCCGCCAAGGCCGACTGCTGCAAGCCGGCCGGCACCAGCGCCACACCCATGCCTTGGGAAACCAGCGAGATCACGCTCAGCCAGTGGCGCAGCTCGTAGCGGATCTCGGGGTGAAAGCCCGCGTCGGTGCAAATCGCCAAGATGCGCTCGTGGTAGTCCGGCGACACCTGCCGCGACACCACGGCAAACGCCTCGCCCTGCAAGCGCGCCAGCGACACCGCCGCCTCACCCGCCAGTGCATGGTTGGCGGGCAGGCAGCAAATAAAGGGCTGGCTGGCCACCAGCAGGCCGGACAGCTCGGGCGGCACGCGCGGCGTGTGCACAAAACCCAGGTCCAGCCGCTCTTGCGCCAGCTCGATCAATTGCTCGTTGGAGCTGAGTTCTTTCAGCAAAAGTCGCAGCTGCGGGTGGCGGCTTTGAAAGGCTTCGAGCATGCGCGGCAGGCCGTTGTAGAGCATGGTCCCGGAAAAGCCGATGGTCAGGCTGCCGGCCATGCCTTGGCCCACGTCTTTGGCCAAGCTCGAAGCACGGGCGGCTTGTTCGAGCAGCGCGCGGGCCGCCGGCACAAAAGCCTGGCCGGCGGCAGTCAGCTGCACCAGCTTGCTGTTGCGCGTGAAAAGGCGGGCGCCCACCGAGGCTTCGAGTTGCTGGATGTTCAGCGACAGCGGCGGCTGCGACATGGCCAGGCGCCGGGCGGCGCGGCCAAAGTGCAGCTCTTCAGCCAAGACCAGAAAGTAGCGCAGGTGTCTGAATTCCACGGCAGCCCCATCAATACAAAATAAATATCATTGCATAAGTATCTGATATTAGACAGGTATGCTTGCTTGCCGAACAATAGTCCCACTGACATTTTTTCACCACTGCACAGGACAAGCACCATGGCCGCCAAATTCAACTGGGAAGACCCGTTTTTTCTGACCGAGCAACTGAGCGACGAAGAGCGCGCCATTGTTGAAGCGGCCCACACCTTTTGCCAGGAGCGGCTGCAAACCCGCGTGCTGATGGCGGCCCGCAACGAAAAGTTTGACCGCGAAATCATGACTGAAGCCGGTGCCATGGGCTTTCTGGGCAGCACCATTGAAGGTTACGGCTGCGCGGGTCTCAGCTACGTGGCCTACGGCCTGATCGCCCGTGAAGTCGAGCGCGTGGACAGCGGCTACCGCAGCGCCATCAGCGTGCAAAGCTCGCTGGTCATGCACCCGATCAACGCCTACGGCAGCGAAGCGCAAAAGCAAAAATACCTGCCCAAGCTGGCCACCGGCGAATGGGTCGGTTGCTTTGGCCTGACCGAACCCAACCACGGCTCGGACCCGGCCAGCATGCTGACCCGCGCCAAGCCCGTGGACGGCGGCTTCATCATGAAGGGCGCCAAGATGTGGATCACCAACAGCCCGATAGCCGACGTGTTCGTGGTCTGGGCCAAGCTCGAAGACCCGGACGGCAAGGTGGGTGGGCAAGAAAGCATCCGCGGCTTCATCCTGGAAAAAGGCATGAAGGGCCTGACAGCGCCCAAGATCGAAGGCAAGATGAGTTTGCGTGCGTCGATCACCGGCGAGATCGTGATGGACGACGTGTTTGTGCCCGAAGCCAACTTGATGCCCAACGTCAGCGGCCTCAAAGGCCCCTTCGGCTGCTTGAACAAAGCGCGCTACGGCATTGCCTGGGGCGCCTTGGGTGCGGCCGAAGACTGCTGGCACCGCGCCCGCCAGTACACCATGGACCGCCAGCAATTTGGCCGTCCGCTGGCGCAAAACCAGTTGATCCAGAAGAAACTGGCTGACATGCAAACCGAAATCACGCTGGGCCTGCAAGCCTGCCTGCGCGTGGGCCGCCTGATGGACGAAGACCGCGCCGCGCCGGAAATGATCTCGCTGATCAAGCGCAACTCCTGCGGCAAAGCCCTGGACATTGCCCGCTTGGCCCGCGACATGCACGGCGGCAACGGCATCCATGACGAATACCACGTGATTCGCCACATGATCAACCTGGAAACCGTCAACACCTACGAAGGCACGCACGATGTGCACGCGCTGATCCTGGGCCGTGCCCAGACCGGCTTGCAGGCCTTTTATTGATGCTGGTCTGGCCTAGGCATAGCGCTGGCATGAGGCAGCGCTGATGAACCTCGGCGAACTCAAACCCCTCTTGACCACGCTGGCCTTGCCGCCAGCCGGTCCCCTGCTGCTGGTACTGGCGGGCTGCTGGTTGGCGTGGCGGCGCACAAGCCGGGCGGTCACGCTAGCTTTGCTGCTGCTGGGTGCCGGATCGATGTGGTTGCTCAGTTGCAATGCCGTGGCCGTGGCGCTGTCGCAGCGACTTTTACCCCAGACGCAACCGCTGACCCGTGCCGACTGGGCTGGACTGCGCGGCAAGGGTGTGCAAGCGGTGGTGGTCCTGGGCGGTGGCGTGACGCCCGCCCGTGAATATGGTGAGTTCCAGCCTGGGCCCTACACCGCAGCGCGTTTGCGTTATGGCCTGCAGGTGGCCAAAGCCTCTGGCCTGCCGATAGCGTTTGCAGGCGGCGTGGGTTGGTCGGCCACAAACACCGACGCGCCCAGCGAAGCCAGCACCGCCGCCCGCTGGGCCAGCGAGAGCGGCCAGACCATCCGCTGGCTGGACGCTGATTCCCGCGACACGGCCGAGAACGCCGCGCGCATCAAATCCCTGCTGCAGGCTGACGGCGTGCAGCGCATTGCCCTGGTCACCAACGCTTGGCACATGCCGCGCAGCCAGCACCACTTTGAGAGCGCCGGGTTCACCGTGCTGCCCGCCCCCATGGGTTTTGTGCAGCAGCAAGACGGGCCGTTGCTGGAGTGGCTGCCTTCAGCCCAAGGCTTGACCTCGTCGCGCCAAGTGCTGCGCGAATGGCTGGCTTTGCAGCTGCTGCCCGGCTGACAGCAGCGGGCAGCACAGCTGGGCTGGCTTGACCCTGGCCCAGCCGCAGGCTACATTACTAACCAGCCAGTCATTAACCACCTCAGCTTTGTCAAAATCTTTGTCCCCC
This sequence comes from Polaromonas sp., assembly GCA_040400935.1. Classification (GTDB taxonomy): domain Bacteria; phylum Pseudomonadota; class Gammaproteobacteria; order Burkholderiales; family Burkholderiaceae_C; genus Polaromonas. The sequence continues at coordinate 43,008 of JBBAPH010000012.1, read as the reverse complement.
GACGCGACGACTGCCCCGCTGCCCAAGCGCGAGCGGCGCAAAGAGGCGCGTCCGGGTGAGCTGCTGGACGCCGCGTTGGACCTGTTCGTGGAACAAGGCTACGCCGCCACGCGCATGGAAGCCGTCGCCGCTCGGGCCGGCGTGTCCAAGGGCACGGTGTTTCTGTATTTCTCCAGCAAGGAAGAGCTGTTCAAGGCCGTGGTGCGCGAGAACATCTCGGGCCGCTTCACCGAATGGAACGCCGAGTTCTTGCGCTTTGAAGGCTCGAGCGCCGCCATGCTCAAGCGCTGCATGCAGGCCTGGTGGGAAGGCGTGGGCGCCACCAAGGCGGCAGGCATCAGCAAGCTGATGCTCAGCGAGGGCCAGCACTTCCCCGAGATCGCCGCTTTTTACCAGCAAGAAGTCACCGAGCCCGGCTACCGCCTGATCCGCGCGGTGGTGCAGCGCGGCGTGGACAGCGGCGAGTTCCGCCCCATCGATGTGGACAACACGGTTTACGGCGTGGTGGCCGCCATGATGTTTTTGATCTTGTCGCGCCACGCGGTGTGCATGTCACCCAATGGCGCTGACCTGGACCCCGAGGCCTATATGGCCTTGCAAGCCGAGCTGTTCGCACGGGGCTTGTCTGCAGCCTCCTCTGCGTCCTCTGCCCCCTCTGCCTCCTCTTATTCTTCTTCGACCTCAGCATGAAAATTTCTTCCACCGGGATCAAATGGGCCGTAGCCGCGCTGGTCGTTCTGGCCATTGCCTTGGCCGCTGGCCGGGCCTTGAAAGCGCGGCAGGCCCGCCAAGTTGCGCCGACCACGACGGCCCAGGCGAGCCCCACCGGCGTTGAGTTGGCCAGCAGCGACGTGGTCACCGTGCAGCCGCGCGAGCTGCTGCAGGGACTGCCGGTGTCGGGCACGCTCAGGGCGGTCAACTCGGCGGTGGTCAAGTCGCGGGTGGCCGGCGAGTTGCAAAACCTCACGGTGCGCGAAGGCGACAGCGTCAAAGCCGGTCAGGTGCTGGCGCGCATTGACCCGACGGAGTTTCAAGCCCGCTGGCAGCAAGCGCGCCAACAGGCCGACGCCGCCCAAGCCCAGGTGGACTTGGCCCAGCGTGCTTATGACAACAACCGCGCCCTGGTGGACCAAGGCTTTATTTCGCGCACGGCACTCGACACCTCCCTGATCAACTTGCAGGCCGCGCAAGCCACGCACCGTGCGGCCGTGGCAGCAGCCGATGTGGCCCGCAAGGCGCTGGACGACACCACGCTCAAAGCCCCGCTATCTGGCCAGGTCGCGCAGCGCTTGGCACAACCTGGCGAGCGCCTGCCGATTGACGCACGCATTGTGGAGATCGTGGACCTGTCTCAGCTGGAACTGGAAGCCAGCGTCCCCGCCGCCGACTCGCTCACGCTCAAGCCCGGCCAAAGCGCCGAGTTGCGCGTGGAAGGCTCGCAGCAAGCGGTGGCTGCCAAGCTCGTGCGCATCAACCCCAGCGCGCAAGCGGCCAGCCGCAGCGTCACCGTGTACCTGAGCCTGACCAACCCCGGCGGCGCCCAGCCCTTGCGCCAAGGCCTGTTTGCCCAGGGCACGCTGGGCGGCAAGCGCAGCACCGTCCTGGCTGTGCCGCTGGACGCGGTGCGCACCGACAAGGTCCAGCCGTACGTGCAACTCATCGCAGACGGCAAAGTGCAGCACCAGAGCGTGAGCCTGGGTGAGCGCGGCCTGGTGGGTGATCAACAAATGGTGGCCATCACAGGTCTTGCCGAAGGCGCACAAGTCGTTCGCGGCTCGGCCGGCTCGCTGCGCGAAGGCAGCGCGGTGCGCTTCACGGCGGCTGGTGGGGCTGCGGCCTCCAGCGCTGCCTCACCCGCAAAAACCAGCCCCTGATCGGGAGACGCTTTTATGTGGTTCACCCGCGTCAGCCTGAAAAACCCCGTCTTTGCCACCATGGTCATGCTGGCCATCGTGGTGCTGGGCCTGTTCTCGTACCAGCGCCTGCGCGTGGACCAGTTCCCCAACATCGACTTCCCGGTGGTGGTGGTCACCACCGAATACCCCGGCGCCTCGCCCGAGATTGTCGAAAGCGAAGTCACCAAGAAAATCGAAGAAGGCGTCAACGCCATTGCCGGCGTCAACACGCTGACCTCGCGCAGCTACGAAAACCAATCGGTCGTCATCATTGAGTTCCAGCTTTCGGTCGACGGGCGCAAGGCGGCCGAAGACGTGCGCGAAAAGGTCGCCTCGCTGCGGCCAAGCCTCCGCACCGAAGTCAAAGAGCCGCGCGTGCTGCGCTTTGACCCGGCCAGCCGCGCCGTCTGGTCCGTGGCCGTACTGCCAGACGCTGCAGCAGTCCCGGCCAGCGGCAACAGCCCGGCTGGCAACCCCGTGGCGCTGACCAACTGGGCCGACCAGGTGCTGAAAAAGCGTTTGGAAAACGTGCGCGGCGTCGGCTCGATCACGCTGGTGGGCGGCACCAAGCGCGAGATCAACATCTACCTCGACCCGCAAGCCATGGAAGCGCTGGGCGTGAGCGCCGAGCAAGTGGCCAACGCGGTGCGCGCCGAAAACCAGGACCTGCCGGTAGGCGCCATCCGTTCGCTGGCGCAGGAACGCACGGTCAAGATCGATGCCCGCGTCAAACGGCCCGAGGACTTTGGCAAGATCATCGTCACCCGCCGCAATGGCACAGCGGTCACCGTGGGCCAAGTAGCCCGGGTGACCGACGGCGCGCAAGAGATCGACTCGCTGGCTCTGCGAAATGGCGAGCGCACTTTGCTCTTGAACGTGCAAAAAGCCCAGGACGAAAACACGATTGACGTGGTCGACGGCCTGAACAAAGCCATGGCCGAACTCAAGAGCGATCTGCCGTCCGGCGTGCGGCTGGAGCCCGTGGTGGACACCTCGCGTCCCATCCGCGTGGCCGTCGACAACGTGCGCCGCACCTTGATTGAAGGCGCGCTGCTCACAGTGCTGATCGTCTTCTTGTTCCTCAACTCATGGCGCTCCACGGTGATCACCGGGCTGACGCTGCCGATTGCCATCATCGGCACGTTCTTGTTCATGGACGCGTTTGGCTTCACCATCAACATGGTCACGCTGATGGCGCTGAGTTTGTGCGTGGGCCTCTTGATTGACGACGCGATCGTGGTGCGCGAGAACATCGTGCGCCACGTGCAGATGGGCAAGAACGCTTTTACCGCCTCGATGGACGGCACCAGCGAGATTGGCTTGGCCGTGCTGGCCACTACCTTTTCCATCGTCGCGGTGTTTTTGCCGATCGGCTTCATGGGCGGCATCATCGGCAAGTTCTTCCACGAATTTGGCGTGACCATCGTGGCGGCGGTGCTGATCTCCATGTTCGTCAGCTTCACGCTGGACCCCATGCTGTCGTCGATCTGGCACGACCCGAGCATTGCCACGCATGGTAAGGCCAGCGGCAACAGCCTGTACGACCGTACGCTGGGCCGCCTCACCGGCTTGTTTCACCGTGCCACGGAAAGGCTGATTGAGGGCTATCAGCAGATCTTGCGCTGGTCCCTGGTGCACAAGCTGTCCACGCTGGCCTTGGCCCTGGCGGTGTTTGTCGGCAGCTTGTTCATGGTGCCTTTGCTGGGCACGGAGTTTGTACCCAAGGCCGATTTTTCCGAGACCTCGCTGAACTTCTACACCCCGGTCGGCTCCTCGCTGGAAGCCACCGAGGCCAAAGCCAAGCAGGTGGACGCCATCCTGCGCGAGTTTCCCGAGGTGCGCTACACCGTGGCCACGCTCAACAGCGGCAACGCCCAGGGCAAGATGTACGCCAGTGTGTATGTGCGCTTGGTGGACCGCAACAAGCGCCAACGCAGCGTGGACGAGATGGCCGCCGTCATGCGGCAGCGCCTGGCGCAGGTGCCGGGTATCACCGTCACGCACGTGGGTTTGCTCGACAGCGTGGGCGGCAACAAGCAGGTGGAGTTTTCCTTGCAAGGCGACGATCTGCGCGAACTCGAACGCCTGTCCAAACAAGTCATGCAGCGGCTGCAAGGCATTCCCGGCCTGGTGGACCTGGACTCGAGCGTCAAGCCTGACAAACCGACCTTTGAAATTGAGGTCAAGCGCGAAGCCGCGTCAGATCTCGGCTTTTCCGCCAGCCAAGTCGCCAGCGCGCTGCGCACGTTGGTGGCCGGACAGACCGTGGGCAACTGGCGCGCACCAGACGACCAGACCTATGACGTCAACGTGCGCTTGGCCCCCGACGCCCGCAACGCCGGCACCGACCTTGAACGCCTGCCCTTCCTGAACCCCACCACGGCGGCCGGTGCTGACGCCGCCCGCCCCGTGCGCCTGAACCAATTGGCCACGCTCAAAGAATCGGTCGGGCCCAACCAGATCAACCGGCGCGGGCTGACGCGCGAAGTCGCCATCAACGCCAACGTTTACCAGCGCTCGGCGGGCGAAGTGTCGAACGACATCAAGGCCGTGCTGGAGAGCACGGCTTTCCCGCCTGGCTACCGTTACCAGTTCGGCGGCTCCACCAAAAACATGGCCGAGTCTTTTGGCTATGCCATGGCTTCCCTGGTTTTGGCGGTGCTGTTCATCTACATGATCCTGGCCAGCCAGTTCAAGAGCTTTTTACAGCCGCTGGCACTGATGACCTCGCTGCCGCTCACGCTGATTGGCGTGGTGCTGGCGCTCTTGATGTTTGGCTCCACGCTCTCCATGTTCTCCATGATCGGCGTCGTGATGCTAATGGGCCTGGTCACCAAAAACGCGATCTTGCTGGTGGACTTTGCCATCCGCGCCAGAGAGGACCACATTGACGAGCAAGGCCGCCCTGCCCCCGGCTTGAGCCGTAACGACGCCCTGCTGCTGGCCGCCAAGGTCCGGCTGCGACCCATCTTGATGACCACGCTGGCCATGATTTTTGGCATGGTGCCGCTGGCTTTTGCGCTGACGGAGGGCTCGGAGCAGCGCGCGCCCATGGGCCAGGCCGTCATTGGCGGCGTGATCACCTCTTCCCTGCTGACCTTGGTGGTAGTGCCCGTGGCTTATTGCTACATGGACGACCTCGCCCAATGGGCCAAGCGCCTGCTGGGCGGCAAGCCAGCCGCTGTGGCCGGACCGGCCAGCGCCCCTCGTTAAACTTCAGGTTTGCCCGTTTTCAAGCTCTCTTCTTTGACAACCTCTTCTTTTGCCCCTGCCCGCACCATGAACTTCGAACAAGCCCGCTTCAACATGATCGAGCAGCAGATCCGCCCCTGGGAAGTGCTGGACACCCAAATCCTGGCCTTGCTGGCCGTGGTCAAGCGCGAAGACTTTGTGCCACTGGCGCACAGGTCGCTGGCTTTTGCCGACCTGGAAATTCCGCTGGCACCTGCCGCCAACCCCAGCCAGTGCATGCTCTCGCCCAAGGTCGAAGCGCGTTTGCTGCAAGACCTGAGCGTGCAAAAGCACGAGAAGGTGCTGGAGATCGGCACGGGCTCGGGCTACATGGCGGCGCTGCTGGCGCACCGCGCTCAGCAGGTCATTTCGCTCGAAATCGAGCCGGCCCTGGTGCAGACCGCACGGCAGAATTTGCAGCGCGCTGGCGTGTACAACGCCCAAGTTCTGCAGCGCGACGGCGCCCAGCCCCTGGGTACCGCGCAAGACGGCCAAGACGGCCAAGACGGCCAAGACGGCCTGGCCGGCCCGTTTGACGTGATTGTGCTCAGCGGCTCGGTGGCCGAAGTGCCCGAGTGGCTGCTGTCCTTGCTCAAGCCCGGTGGCCGCCTGTCGGCCATCGTGGGCAGCGAGCCGGTCATGCGCGCCACGCTGGTCACCCGCGTGAGCGAGCAGGCTTACCGCACCACCCAGGCTTGGGACACCGTGGCGCCGCGCCTGGTGAATTTCCCTGAGCCATCGCAGTTCACGTTCTGATCGCCATGGCTCCTCAATTGCCTTTAGCCCACTTCGCCGCTTGGCGCGATCAGGCCGCCAGCGACAGCTTGCCCGTGGTGCTGGACGTGCGCGAGCCGTGGGAGCTGCAGACCGCCTCGGTCAAACCCGAAGGCTTTGAGCTGGTGACGATTCCCATGCGCGAGGTGCCAGCCCGCATCGCCGAGTTGCCGCAGGACCGGCCGATTGCCTGCCTGTGCCACCACGGCATGCGCAGCCTGCAAGTGGCCAACTTCTTGGCCCAGCAAGGTTTTGCCGAGGTGGTGAACCTGCAAGGCGGCATCGACGCTTGGTCGCATGAGCTGGACGCCAGCGTGCCGCGCTACTGATTTCCGTTTTAGTTATTCGCTTTTTGACTTTTCATATCAGGACCTCCATGACCCCGTTCAACCGTTTGCACAAGCGTTCGCTCCTGTCGCTGGCCCTGGCCTGCGCCGCGGTGTTGCCGGCACAAGCCCAGTCACTGGTGGAACTGTATGAATCGGCGCGCGCCTTTGACGCCACGTACCTGTCGGCGAAGTTGCAGTACGAGGCCAACTTGGCCAGGGCGGAGCAAGCCAAGGCGAACATCTTGCCGACGGCGGGCCTGTCAGCTGGCGTCAACCGGACGGATCTGTCCGTGCCAACGGCGCCGACCTCGACGTTGAACCGCTCCTTCAATGCGCAAACCGCCGCAGTCACCGCCTCACAACCACTCTACCGTCCAGGCAACCTGGCCACTTATGAGCAAGGCAAAAAGCAGGTGGACCTGGCCCGCGCACAACTCGACACCGCCGAACAAGACCTGATCGTGCGCACCAGCCAGGCCTACTTTGACGTGCTCACCGCGCAAGACACGCTGAACTTTGTGCAAGCCCAAAAGACGGCAGTGGCCGAGCAACTGGCTTCGGCCAAGCGCAACTTTGAAGTGGGCACCTCGACCATCACCGATACGCGTGAAGCGCAAGCACGCTACGACTTGGTGATTGCCCAGGAAATCGCCGCCGACAACGATTTGCGCGTGAAAAAAATAGCGCTCGACCAACTGGTGGGCAAAACCGGGACGCAGCCTCGCTCGCTGGCAGCCCCTCTGGCGCTGCCCCCTGTGCAACCGGCTGACGTGAACGCCTGGGTCCAACAGTCAGAAACCAAGCACCCGAGCATTCGCCAGGCGCGCAGCAACGTGGACATTGCAGAGCTGGAAGTCGTCAAGGCCGAAGCCGGCCACAAACCAACACTGGACTTGACGGCCAGCTACACAGGCAACCGCAACCCGAGTGGCACAGCCGTGAACACAGCCGCCTCGCGCACCAACGCCGCGGTGGTTGGCCTGGCATTTAACGTGCCCCTCTTCGCGGGCTTTGCCGCGCAAAACCGCATCAAGGAAACCCTGGCCCTGGGCGAGAAGGCCAAGACCGACCTGGAAGGCGCACGCCGCACCGTGGCGCAAAGCACGCGCACTGCTTACTTCGGCGTGATCTCCGGCCAAGGCCAGGTCAAGGCGCTAGAAGCGGCCGAACTCTCCAGCCAAAGCGCGCTAGACGCCAACCGCCTGGGTTACCAGGTGGGCGTGCGCATCAACATCGATGTACTGAACTCGCAAAGCCAGCTGTTCCAGACCAAGCGCGACTTGTCCAAGGCCCGCTACGACGTGCTGGTGGGCGGACTGCGCCTGCGCCAGGCCAACGGCACGTTGAGCCCAGAAGACCTGCTGCCCATCAACGCCCTGCTCGCCAAGCCCTGAGGCCGGCGCCAGCCCGGCGCTCCTCCCTGCGGTAGGCCGCTGACTACGCCCAAGCAAGGCCGCTGCCGAAGCAAAAGTCCAGGCAGCCGCGCCAGCATGGCGCTGTCTCAGTTCAAACTGCTTGCAGCGCCGTGAACCCTACCCATGTGTTGAACCACCCGGTGCTTGGCGCCGCCGCCACGGAACATCGCGACATCATCGTGGTGGCGGCCTCGGCGGGCGGCGTGGCCGCGCTGTGCCAGCTCTGCCGGCAGTTGCCCACCAGCCTGCCGGCGGCGGTGTTTGTGGTGTTGCATATCGGCGCCCACGACAGCCAGTTGCCTGAGATTTTGCGCAACAGTGGCGTCTTGCCGGCAGTGCATCCGCAAGACGGGGAAACCGTTTCACACGGCCACATTTATGTGGCGCCGCCTAACCGCCACATGCTGCTCGACGGACGACACATCCGGCTGACGCACGGCCCCAAGGAACACCACACCCGCCCGGCGGCTGACCCGCTGTTTCGCTCGGCGGCGCTCAGCCATGGGCCGCGCACGATCGGCGTGGTGCTCACGGGCCACCTGGACGATGGCACGGCCGGCATGCAGGCCATCAAGGCCTGTGGCGGTGTGACGGTGGTGCAAAACCCGCAAGACGCCGAGGCGCCCAACATGCCCACTTCAGTTCTGGAAAACGTGAGCATCGACCACTGCGTACACCTGGGTCAATTAGGAGCGACCTTGGTGGCGCTGACCGCACAGAACCTTCCCCTGCAGCAGCGAGCCCAGCCACCGCGCCAGCTGATTCTTGAACACCAGGCCAGCTTGCAAGAAGGGCAAATCATGGACAGCCTGACCATCCTGGGCCATCCCTCGACCATGGTTTGCCCGGAGTGCACCGGCACGCTCTGGGAGATCAACGACAGCCGCCCACCGCGTTACCGTTGCCACACCGGCCACGCTTACTCTTTGCTGAGCCTGGCTTACCAACAAGAGGCCGTGGTGGAGGCCAGCCTGTGGGGGGCCGTGCGCGCGCTGCAAGACCGGGAAAACCTGCTGCGCAAAATGGCAGAGTTGGCCTTGAACGAGGGCCTGCCCAGCCAAGCCAGCCATCAAACTGCCGAGGCGGACAAGGCCAACGAGAAGGCCCGCCTGCTCAAACAATTGGTGGAGCAGGGCTTGGCCCAAGGCGATGAAGATAGCAGGGCTGATCACGCAAGCGCCACCGGTAGCCCCACCACGGCCGCAGAGCCAGCCGGCGCTCAAGACAGCAGTGCCGCCGCTTTGAGGTAACCGAACACCGCCTTCATAGGCTGGGTTTCAGGCAGCACATACACCACACCCGCCCGTTGCCCCCCCGCCTGAGCCGCACGGGAAAAGGCGGGACTCACCACCTGTTCATAAAAGCGGCGCGGCACATTGATGCAGCCGTAGGAAATTCGGTTGTCCCGCGCGCTGGGGCTGGCCAAACGCTGCAAACGCCTTTCGCTGGCCACGGTGGCCCGCACGCGGTGCAAGGAGACCGCCGCGTCATAGTCCACCCAGACAATGTCCTCACCGTTGCTGTTGCGGCCCAGCTCGGCCACAAAGCGCCCGGCCGGCGTGGTGCGCTCGTGCGGCAACACGGCGTGCAGCGGCCGCTCACCTATGCCGGGCACGGAGTCGTCTCCGCGCGCGGCGCCCAGCAGGGCCGCCGTGTTGCCCACCAATCGGCCGTCTGGGCTGAACATGAACAGGCGCGCGTTTTGTTTATCCAAGATCACAAAAGGCAGGTGCTGGTGGTCGTTGGCCGCGAGGACCCAATCGGCCAGTTGCTGGACGTCGGCCGAGGCGTGCGACAGGGCCAGTTGCGACAAAGCGACACGCGAGCTGCTACCGCCCAGCGGCTCGGCTACGGCTACGGCTGAAGCGAGCGGAGCCTGAACGCCTCGAGGGGTTACGGCACGCCCACCGCCAGCACCGCCAGCACCGACGGGATCGGCCATCGAGCCCATCGTCACGACCATCAAGGTGGCGATGGCCAAGCGAATACAAAGAAGGCGGCCCGAAGGCCGCCCGAAAAAACGGTGCGAAGTCGTCAACATGGTCTCTTCCATGTCCTGAGCGCCCAAGCCTTTCGCTGCCGGCTCAAGCCATGCACAAAAGGCCTGGACCCGCGTCAGTTCCGGTCGCTGCGAGGTGCGCGGGCCATGCGGCCGCTGGTGGACGAGCCACTGCCGGTCGTGCTGTTGGCGGTGCTGCTGGAGCTAGGGTCCGTAGTCGAGCCCATGCTGGGTGTCGACGATGGACTGGTAGCAGCCGTGCCCGTGCTGCTGGTCGTGCCAGGGGTGCTGCCCGCGCCGCTGCCGGTACCGCTGGACGCCGTCCCCGAGCCCATGCCAGAGGAACCCGCTGTACCGGTCGTACCCGCTGTACCCGCTGTACCCGCTGTACCTGCTGTGCCAGTGGTGTCTGTGCTCGCCGTGCCCGAGCTTGTACCCATGCTCGAGCCAGTGGTCGAACCGGTGGTACCAGCGGTGGAGCCAGAAGTTCCCGTGGCGCCACTGGCGCCAGGCGTGCCTGGCGCTTGGCCGATCTGCCCGGACGAACTGGCAGGGTCAGCCGGTGTGCCCGCAGCGCCAGCGGCACCTGCGGAGCCCGAGCCAGCGCTCGAACCAGCCGAGCCCGAGCCACTGGCGCCACCGGCACCACCAGACTGGGCAACGGCGACGCCCATGGCAGTGACCAGCGCTGCCGCTGCGGCAGCAGAAATAATTTTGGAATTCATAGAGCAGCTCCTGAAGAAGTTTCGGTGAAAACATTCTTCAAGTCCGGCCCGGGGCTCGGGTGTGGGAAGGCACAGGCGCAGCTTGTCAGACAGCGGCCCACTGCCTGGAGCCGGCTTATCGCCTAGCGAAGAGGTTCTTAAGCCTGCGTCGCAAGCCAGCTAGCCAAGCCTGCCACGGTGGCCGCAGCGGCACCCCGATGGCGTTCTGCAAAAGCCTTCGCGGCGCTGGACAAACGCGCTTGCTCGCCAGGCGCTGCCAACATCGCCACAGCGCGGGGCAAAGCTTGCGCCAAGTCGGCTGCGCGCCAAGCCGCACCTTCGGCAAGAGCTTGCGCGGCGGCTTCTTCAAAGTTGAAGGTGTGCGGCCCCATGATGATCGGGCAGCCGCAAGCGGCGGGCTCGATGAGGTTTTGCCCGCCCAGCGGCTCGAAGCTGCCGCCCAGCAAAGCCACACGGCTGAGCGCGTGGTACAGCGCCATCTCACCCAGGCTATCGCCCAGCCAGACGTCGGCCTGCAACGCTTCGGGGCTCAAGGGACCAGCCTCGCCCCAAGTAGAGCGGCGTGACACGCTCAGGCCCTGCGCCTGGATCAAGCGGCAGACCTCGTCAAAGCGCTGTGGGTGGCGCGGCACGATCAGCGGCTGACAAGTCAAGCTTGAACCGTGCTGCGCGCGAAGAGCCAGCCACTGCCGCAAAAACTCGGCCTCTTCACCCTCGCGCGAGCTGGTGAACATGAGTACCGGCTTAGCCGGACTGAGCGCCAGCAACTGCGCTTGCCAAGCCTGACCTTGCGCCAATTGCGCTGCGTCGGGCGTGGCATCAAATTTCAAGTTACCGCAAACTGCGCTGATGGGTGCGCCCAGTTGCTGCAAGCGCTCGGCATCGGCCGCTGTTTGTGCGTACACGCCAGCCAAGGCTGAATAGGCCGGCTTGGCCAGCCCCGGAAGGCGCAGCGCCTGGCGCAATGATTTAGGCGACAACCGCGCATTGACCAGCACCACGGGCAATTGCCTTGCTTGCGCAGCGGCCATCAGGTTCGGCCAGACCTCGGTTTCCAGCAGCACGCCCAGGCGCGGGCGAAAGTGCTGGAGAAAACGCTGCACCGCCGCCGGACTGTCCCAGGGTTGCCAGACTTGCACGTCGCCCGCTTGCAGCAAGGCCAGCCCCTCAGCGCGGCCAGTGGCTGTGCCGTGCGTGAGCAAAAATCGCAAGGCCGGTTGCTGGGCGCGCCAGGCTTTGAGCAAAATGCCGGCGGTGCGGGTTTCGCCCAGGGACACGGCGTGCACCCAAACCAGCTCACTGTGCACCTCGCGCGTGTGCGTGTAGTGCCCAAAGCGCTCGGGAACGGCCTCGGCATAACCCGGCTCCACACGGGCGCGGCGCGCCAGCTTGCGCTTGAGCAGCGGCGTGGCCAGCGTCATGAGCGCTGAATAGAGGTGGCGTTGCCAAGCAGCCATGTCGGGCTTCAAGTGGCCGCGCTGCACGCCAACCAGGCCTGCCAAACCGCGTCAAGAAGGGGCGCGGGCTGCGCATATACGCTGCATTGGCGAGCCGTTCCATCGGCCACGGCAGCCGCAGGGCCGGTGCGCCAAGCGGTGTCAAAGTTATAGAGCTGCACATGCGGCAAATCCAGCGCCACGGCCAAGTGACTCAAGCCGCTGTCCACGCCAATCACCCCGCTGCAAGCGGCCATGCGGCCGGTCAGCTGGTCCAGCGGCAGGCGCGGCCACACCGTCACGTCTGCCGCGTCCACGCCCGGCAACTGGCACAGCGCAGAGGCGATGCGTTGGCTGGTAACGAGCTCAGCGTCACTGCCATGCGGCAAGGCGATCTGGTAACCGCTGGCCAGCAAACGCTGCCCCAGCCCGACCCAATCAGCCAGCGGCCATTCCTTGTCGGCGCGTGATGTACCGTGGACCAGCAGCACGCAGGGCTTGCCGCTCAGAGCTTGCCCAAAGGCCTGGGCACGCAAGCCATAGCGCGGCTCGTCCTGCAAGGCAAAGCCCAGCGCTTGCGCACACAACCATCGGCCACGCTGCACGGCATGCACTTGGGGCGGCAAGGCAATGGCCACATCAGCCACCCAGCGCGTGGCTGCTTCGTAACCCGAGCCCAGCGTGCGGTTGGCCATGGCGTAGCGCTGGCCGCGCGGTGTCAAGCGCGCCAGGCGGGCTACCAAGGCCGACTTGGTCAGGCCCTGCAAATCAATCACCGCGTCATAAGGCGTGGCCTGCAAGTCGGCCTTGAAAGCCCGCCACTGCGCGCGCGTTGGCGCCGCCAAAGGCGCCTTGCGCCAGCGACGAATCTCGCAAGGGATGATGCGGCCCAGATCAGGGCAAGGCGCCAAAACCGGCGCAAAGCTTTTCTCGACCACCCAGTCGATGTGCGCCGCCGGAAAGGCAGCTCGAATGTCCTGCACCACCGGCAAGGTGTGGATGACGTCGCCCAGGGAGGAAAGTTTGACCAGCAGAATGTTCATGGAAATGTCCGGGGCCGAGCATACCGGACGGCCGTGCCCCAGCGGGGTGCCACTCAGTGCGCGGCAGCCGCCAAGCTGGCGTCGGGTTTGACGCTTCGCAGCAGGGCCAGCATGTCCGCTTCAATGCGGGCCAGGGCTTCAGGGGTGTGGCCTTCAAAACGCAGCACCAGCACCGGCGTGGTGTTGGAGCCGCGAATCAGGCCAAAGCCGTCCGGCCAGTCCACGCGCAGGCCGTCGATCGTCGAGACTTTGGCTGGCGCTGCAAAGCGGCTGCTGGTGGCCGCGTCGATGAGTTGGCTGACCACCCGGTGCGGCTCGCCTTCGGCGCAGGCCACGTTCAGCTCGGGCGTGCTGAAGCTGGTGGGCAACTCGTTGAGCAAAGCGGCCACGTCAGCCGTGCGGCTGACGATTTCCAACAAACGGGCGCCGGCGTAAGTGCCGTCGTCAAAACCGTACCAGCGTTCCTTGAAGAAGATATGCCCGCTCATCTCGCCGCCCAACGGAGAGTCGAGTTCGCGCATGCGGGCTTTGATGAGCGAGTGGCCGGTCTTGTACATCAGGGCCACGCCGCCGGCTGCTTCAATCGCGGGGGCCAGTTGCTGCGAGCACTTCACGTCAAACACGATGGTGCCGCCGGGCACGCGGCTGAGCACGTCGCGGGCAAACAGCATCATTTGCCGGTCGGGGTAAATGTTCTGACCGTCTTGTGTGACGATGCCCAGGCGGTCGCCGTCGCCGTCAAAGGCCAGGCCCAACTCGGCGCCGCCGGCTTGGAGTGCCGCCATCAGGTCGCGCAGGTTCTCCGGCTTGCTCGGGTCGGGGTGGTGGTTGGGGAAGTTGCCATCGACTTCGCTGAACAGTTCGGTCACTTCGCAACCCAGGGCCCGGAAAATCGCCGGGGCCGATGCGCCGGCAATGCCATTGCCACAGTCGATCACGATCTTCATGGGGCGGGCCAGGCGAACATCAGAGACGATGCGCTCTTGGTACGCCGGGCCAACGTCCACTTGGCGCACCGTGCCCGGTGTGGGCGCGGCCTGCGCAGCCCAAGGCTCGGTCTGCATGAGCTGGCGCAGCGCCTGAATTTCATCGCCGTAAATCGCCTTGCCGGCCATCACCATCTTGAAGCCGTTGTAGTCCTTCGGGTTGTGGCTGCCCGTGACCTGAATGCCGCTGTGGCACAAGGTGCTGGCGGCAAAGTACAGCATGGGCGTGGTCACTGCGCCCACGTCAATCACGTCGACACCTGCTGCCTGCAAGCCGCGGATCAATGCCGCGCTCAGGTTGGGGCCACTCAAACGACCGTCACGGCCGACCGCCACCACTTTCTCGCCTTGAGCCAATGCCACCGTGCCAAAGGCCCGGCCCAGCGCCTGGGCCACCTCGTCGTTGATGGTGCTGGGCACCACGCCGCGAATGTCATAGGCCTTGAAGATCGACGGGGTCACTTGCATGGGATGGGTCAGTCCTGTGGGGTTGAGAGGGCGAAAGCAGTCGGCTCAGGCACTTGAAAACAAGACCTTGAACTGTTGCCAGATTGTAGAGGGCCGACCTCTTGCCAAGAGCTGAACGGCTGCTCTTCAACAGCTCGGCGGCGTATCATCAGCCAAGCCCAAACCAGAGTCTTCAGCACTTCGGTTTGCAGCCCCTCCCCCATGAAATTGCCCACCTCATTGGTCCAGACCACCTGCCCTTCGCCGTGGGGCCCTCTCTTGTTGGCGGCTAGCGCGCAAGGCCTGGCAGGCGTGTGGTTTGAAGGTCAGCAGCATCACCCGGCCGAGCAAGCGCGGCCCTGGGCGGCTGGGCCGGCGCACCCGGTGTTGCAAGCAGCTGTGTCCCAACTTCAGGCTTACTTTGCGGGGCAACGGCAGCACTTTGATGTGCCGCTCGACCTGAGCGCCGGCACCACTTTTCAGCAAGCGGTGTGGCAGGCTTTGCTGGCTATTCCCCATGGCGCAACGGCCAGTTACGGCGCGATCAGCCAACGCATTGGCCGAGCCACGGCCGTACGCGCCGTCGGCGGCGCCATTGGCCGGAACCCGCTGAGCATCGTGGTGCCCTGCCACCGCGTGATGGGCCAGGGCGGCGGCTTGACCGGCTATGCCGGCGGCTTGGACCGCAAGCGCGGGCTGCTTGAGTTGGAAGGAGCGCTATGACGAATCGGAGCGCCACAGCGGCTCCACCAGCGCCCTGGCTGAGGGACTTCATCAGCCTCGCCGCCATCTGGGGCGCATCGTTTTTGTTCATGCACATCAGCGTGCTGGAGTTTGGAGCTTTACCCACGGCTGCTTTGCGTGTGGCGGTAGGCGCCGCGTTCCTAGGGCCCTTGCTTTTGTACAAGGGCCAGGCTGGCGCCTTGAAGGCCGCGTGGAAACGCGTGTTCCTGGTCGGCTTGCTCAACTCGGGCATTCCCTTTGCCTTGCTGTGTTTTGCGCTGATGTCGATCACCACCGGCCTGTCATCGATCCTCAATGCCAGCGTGCCCTTATTCGGTGCTTTGGTGGCCTGGCTGTGGCTGCGGGATCAGCCGGACAAGTTCCGTCTCTTGGGGCTGGTCCTGGGCTTTGGCGGGGTGGCCATGCTGGCGGGTGATCAAGCCAGTTTCAAGCCCAATGCGTCGGGCATTGCGCCTATCTGGGCGGTGCTGGCCTGCCTGGGCGCTTGCGTGTGCTACGCCATCTCGGCGAGCTTTACCAAACGCTACCTCGGCGATGTGCCTCCCTTGGTGCTTGCCACCGGCAGCCAGATGGGTGCTTGCCTGGGCCTGGCCTTGCCAGCGATTTGGTGGTGGCCGGCTCAAGTGCCCAGCGCGAAGGCTTGGCTGGCGGTACTGGCCGTTGGCGTCGTGTGTTCTGCCGTGGCCTACCTGCTTTTTTTCCGGGTCATCGCTGCCAAAGGCCCGGCCCATGCGCTGACGGTGACCTATGTGGTGCCGGTGTTCGCCGTGTTTTACGGGGTGGTTTTTTTGAAGGAAACCGTCAATGCCTGGATGCTGCTCAGCGCCTTGGTGATCATTTGCGGCACGGCCCTGTCGACCGGGCTGCTGCAACCCGCGCGCTGGCGCTGGTTGGCGCGATCAGTGTGAACTGAACTCGGCGCCCAAGGCGCTGCGGCTAGGGGTGACATCGACCATCGAGCCGTCCACCATGGCCATCAGTTGCTGCGCATGGCGCTTGACGCGCTGCACCGCCGAGTTGCCCCGATCTTCACGCAACATTTGCTCGACCAAGGCCAGGATCGATGCCACGGGGGCGCGCAGGTCGTGGGCCTCGGCGAAGTCATCACCTGCTGACGCATAGGCTGGCTTGTCGTCATCAGGCTGCGTGAGCAAGGCCGCCATTTCGTCTGGGGTGATCGAAGGACCGAAAGCAGATCGCTGCGATGCAGCGACAGGCGCAAGCGCCAACAGGCCCAGGCCAGGTGCAGCGTTTTGCAGACGGTTTGACATCACAGTGTTTCCTCAGACTCACCGCCCCATGCGGATCGATGAACTGAATATAGTGATGAAGCCGCCTTTATTGTTATCGACTTGTAAACGGCCGATGACCTTCCAGGCAACTTCAAGTCAGCTACGGCACCCCATCCACCAACACAAAGGCAATGCGCGCCGGGCGGCCCGAGCGGTTGGCCCAGGCGTGGCGAGTGCCGCGCTGGATCAGTACGTCACCAGCCTTGAGCACGGTGTCGCCGCTCTCCAAAATCGCCACCATCTCGCCTTCCAGCATCAGCGCGTAGTCCACCGTGTCGGTGCGGTGCATGCCGGGGTGTTCGCCTTCGCGCGGCGCGTGGTCGGCGTCTTTGTACATGCTGCCAAAGGTGGCTTGCAGCGCGCGCGCCAGCTCTTGCGGGTCTTGGGGCTCGGGCGGAAAGTCGATGATGCGCAGCACCGTCCCGCCTTTGGGCGGAGCCACACCTTGGTGGGTGGTGATCGCATCCGCGGCGTGGACCGAAGCGGGCGCCTGGCCGGTGCACCAGAGGTTGGTCACGCGGTAACCGGGGCGCTCTGCCACGGTGCGCACTGCGGGCGACGGGCCGTCTTGTACAAACGTTGAAACACCTTGCACGTCAAAACCGGTGACGACCCGGCGGATAGGGGCGGTGGCCATGTCAGTTCTTCTCCAGGTTCAACTCGGGCACCAGTTCGGCATGCACGCGGTAGGTGGCTTGAATGCGCGCCTTGAACTGCGCGGCCGTCAGGTACACCGGCACCTGGCCCAGACCCTGCGCGGCTTGCTTGAAGCCGTCCGACTCCAGCACCTTCTGGCACGTGGCCTGCAACTGCGCCAGCACGGCTGGGGGCGTGCCTGCCACGGCATAAATGCCGTTGAGGCCAGGCGTGACCGAGGGGTAACCGAGCTCGCTCAGCGAAGGCACATCCGGCAGCGCCGGATGGCGCTTGTCGGACAGCAAAGCCAGCACCCGCAGCCCTTTGTCCTTGATGGACGAAAGCGCCGGGGCGCCAAAGTCCAGGTGCCCGCCTATGAGTTGCGGCAACAAGGCCGCGTCGCCCTTGAAAGGAATGGCGTTGAACTGCACCCCAATGGCCTTGGCCACCGCCGCCACGCCCAGGTGCGGCACCGAGCCATTGCCCGCATGGCCGTAAGACAGCGTGCCCGGCGCGGCCTTGGCCTTGTCCATCAAGTCCTTCAGGGTCTTGAAAGGCGAATCAGCCCGAACAGCAATGGTGAAGACATTCTCAAACACTTGGCAGACCGGCTCGATCTGCTCATTGCGAAACGGCATGCTTTTCGTCAAGAACGGTGAGTTGGTCAGTGGCGAAGCCGGCGAAAACACCAAGGTCGCACCATCCGGCTTGGCCCGCGCCAAGGTAGAAAAGCCAATCACACCGGCTGCTCCATCCCGGTTCACCACCACCCAGTTTTGCCCGCTGACGCGCGAAGCCTCCCGCGCAAAAGCCCGAGCCATCAAGTCCACCCCGCCACCGGCTGCGTAAGGAAGAATAATTTCGGTGCCTGCTGCCTTGTCTTGCGCGCTGGCCAGGGTGGCCGCGCTCAAGAGGAAAGCGCTGATCCATGTTTTCATGCTGGGGTTCCTAAGAAATAGAAAGACCCAGCGGTTTTAACTGCCCGCGCGAGGAACTGTCAATCGAGTGACTTCCGGTGGGCGGAACAACTGGACCACGCGTTACACGTCTTGGAAATTTATTGCCGGCTAAGCGCTGAATCGACGCTAGGGCCAAGCTCGGGACGAAAAAAAAGCGCCTATGACGCGCTTTTTTAACGATTTTGGCGGAGTGGACGGGACTCGAACCCGCGACCCCCGGCGTGACAGGCCGGTATTCTAACCAACTGAACTACCACTCCTGGTAGCGGTAACGTTCGCTCTTTCGAGCCAAGTCGCCGGCCCTTGCGGGCTAGCTGTTACCGACTTGCGCCTGGTGTCTTCACTGGGTGAAGAAATTTGGCGACCCCACGGGGATTCGAACCCCGGTACTCACCGTGAAAGGGTGATGTCCTAGGCCTCTAGACGATGGGGTCAAAACCTTGGACTTCCCAAGCAAACCTTGCGACCTGCTTAAAAGTGTTCTCGACAAATTCTTGGTGGAGGTAAGCGGGATCGAACCGCTGACCTCTTGCATGCCATGCAAGCGCTCTCCCAGCTGAGCTATACCCCCCAAGGACCATGAATTCAAAACGCTTTTCATAAAAGTGTCTTGAACCTGTCGAGCTTCAAATTATAGCGCGAAAAAACCAGCTCTTCAACTTGCACTCGATTTTTTCAGTCGGGCCAGCACTTCTTGGCGCGCCATCAGGGCCACAAAGGCGTCGACCGACGGCGTTTGAGCTGTACCCAGCAGCAACACGCGCACGGGCATGGCGAGCTGCGGCATTTTCAGGCCGGTGTTGGCCAGCACGGTTTTAATCGCCGCGGCAATGCCCGCCTTGGTCCACTCGCTGGTGGCCAATGCGTCGTGCAGCTGGCTCAGGGCCGACTTGACGGCGTCGGTGACGTGCGTGGCCAGATCTCCCGCGCTGGCTTGTCCGCCATTGACCAACAAGGCGAGCCAGTCAGCGAGCTCCACCAACGTGGCGCAGCGGTCTTTGAACAAGGCACAGGCACTGAGCAAACGGTCTGCTTCTAGGCTGACGTTCAAGCTGGCGAGGAAGGGTGCTAAGGCTTGCGCGAGTTGCGCGTCGGGCATGGCCTTGAGGTGCTGGGCGTTGACCCAGCGCAGCTTGGCTTCGTCGAATTGCGCGGCGCTCTTGCCAAGGTGGTCGAGGTTGAACCACTGCAAAAATTTTTCGCGGCTGAAAATCTCGTCGTCGCCGTGGCTCCAGCCCAGGCGCGCCAGGTAGTTGACCATGGCGTCGGGCAAGTAGCCTTCTACGGCGTATTGCGTGACGGCCTTGGCGCCGTTGCGCTTGCTCATTTTTTCGCCCTGCTCGTTGAGCACGGTGGGCAGGTGGGCGTACACCGGCGGCTCTTTGCCCAGGGCCTTGAAGATGTTGATCTGCCGGGGCGTATTGTTCACATGGTCGTCGCCGCGGATCACGTGCGTGATCGCCATGTCGAGATCGTCCACCACCACGCAGAAGTTATAGGTGGGTGTGCCATCGGGACGGGCAATCACCAAGTCGTCGAGTTCGTCGTTGCTGATCTCGATGCGGCCTTTGACCTTGTCGTCCCAGACCACGGCGCCGCCTTGCGGGTTCTTAAAGCGCAGCACGGGTTGCACACCGGAGGGCACGGGTGGCAGGGTCTTGCCCGGCTCGGGGCGCCACGTGCCGTCGTACTTGGGTTTTTCCTTGGCGGCCATTTGCTGCTCGCGCAGGGCGTCGAGCTCGACCATGCTCATGTAGCAGGGGTAGACCTGGCCCGTCGCCTGCAACTCGGCCAGCACCGCCTTGTAGCGGTCCATGCGCTGCATTTGGTAGAACGGGCCTTCGTCGTAGTCCAGGCCCAACCAGCGCATGCCTTCAATGATGACGTCGACCGCCGCCTGGCTGGAACGGTCCACATCGGTGTCTTCAATGCGCAAGATGAAGTCGCCACCTGTTGCGCGGGCAAAGGCCCAGGGGTACAGCGCCGAGCGGATGTTGCCGAGGTGGATAAAGCCCGTGGGGGACGGGGCAAAGCGGGTTCTTATTTTTTGGGTCATGCGGACTTGTTCAATCCATCCAGGCCGCGCAACAGGTCGGCTTGGATGTCGGTCATGTGTTCCAGGCCCACCGCCACGCGGATCAGGCCTTGGCCAATGCCAGCGGCCTGGCGCTGCGCTTCAGACAACTTGCCGTGTGAGGTGCTGGCCGGGTGTGTGAGCAATGTTTTGGTGTCGCCCAGGTTGGTGCACAGCGAGAGAACTTGCAAGGTGTCCAGCACATGAAAAGCACGCGCACGCGCCTCGTCTGGGCTGCTGGCCTTGACGTCAAAAGACACCACCGCACCGCCCAGGCCGCTCATCTGGCGCATGGCCAAGGCGTGCTGGCCGTGGCTGGCCAGACCCGGGTAATGAACTCGCGCGACAGCCGGGTGGCTTTCCAGCCAAGTGGCCAGTTCATGCGCCAAGGCGCTTTGGGCGCGCATGCGCAGGTCCAGCGTTTCCAGGCCTTTCAAGACGACCCAGGCGTTAAATGGCGAGAGCACCATGCCGCTGTTTTTTTGCACGGGCAAAAACTTCTCGCGCACCAGTTGCTCACTGGCACACAAGGCGCCCGCCATCACGCGGCCTTGGCCGTCCAGGTATTTGGTGCCCGAGTGCATGACGATGTCGGCGCCGAAATCAATCGGACGTTGCAGCGCTGGCGTGGCAAAGCAGTTATCCACCGCCAGCAGGGCGCCGCCTTGCCGAGCAATCTCTGCTAGGGCGGCCATGTCGCAGACTTCGCCCAGTGGGTTGGTCGGGGTTTCGGCAAACAGCAGCTTGGTGTTGGGCCTCATGGCCGCCTTCCAGGCGTCCAAGTCGGTCTGCGCCACGATGCTGGACTCCACGCCGAAGCGGGCGAACTCGGTGCCGATCAGCTTGATGGTCGAGCCGAACATGGACTGCGAAAACACCACATGGTCGCCCGACTTGAGCAAGCTAAAGCACATGAGCATGATGGCCGCCATGCCCGAGGCCGTGGCCATGCAAGCCTCTGAGCCTTCGAGTGCCGCCAAGCGTTGCTCCATGCTGCGCACCGTGGGGTTGCCGGAGCGGCCGTAGGTGTCGCCCTCTTCTTCACCGCCAAAGCGCCGCGCCTGCGACTCGGCGCTGGTTTGCACGTAGCCGCTGGTGAGGTACAGGGCTTCGGAGTTTTCACCGTATTGGCTGCGCTCTACCGCCTCGCGCACCGCCAGCGTTTGAAGTTGCAAGCCCGCAGGCAATGAAGAGCCACTCATGGTCAAGCCTCCTGCGGATTGGGCAGCGCCAGGCGGGAGACATCGACCTCGCCCTCTTCGCTGCTGTCCACGCGTTGTTCGTTCATCTTGGCAATCGACTCGGGCGTGATGTCGCCGGTGATGTACACACCGTCAAAGCAGGACGCGTCAAAGCCGTCCAACTGGTCGTTGAGGGCGCCAATGGCGCGCTTCATGCCTTCCACGTCTTGATAAATCAGCGCGTCGCAACCAATCGCCACGCGAATTTCTTCGACGGTACGGTCGTGTGCCACCAACTCGGCAGAGGTCGGCATGTCGATGCCGTACACATTGGGGTAGCGCACCGGAGGCGCTGCGCTGGCCAGGTACACCTTGCGGGCGCCGGCATCACGCGCCATTTGCACGATCTCTCTAGAGGTGGTGCCGCGCACGATGGAGTCGTCCACCAGCAGCACGTTGCGGCCTTTGAACTCGCTGGCGATCACGTTGAGTTTTTGGCGCACAGATTTTTTGCGAACGCCCTGCCCCGGCATGATGAAGGTGCGGCCGACATAGCGGTTCTTCACAAAACCTTCGCGGTAGGGAATGCCCAACAAATGCGCCAGTTGCGTGGCGCTCGGTCGGCTCGATTCTGGGATCGGAATAATCACGTCGATCTCGTTGGGCGGCACGGTAGACACCACGCGCTTGGCCAAGGTTTCGCCGAGGTTCAAGCGGGCTTGGTAGACCGAGATGCCGTCCAGCACCGAGTCGGGCCGAGCCAAGTAAACGAACTCAAAAATGCAGGGCTTGAGCTGCGGCTTGTCAGCGCATTGCTGCGCATGCACTTGGCCCTTCATGTCCACAAACACGGCTTCGCCGGGGGCGATGTCGCGGTCAAACTGGTGCGCTGTGCCTTCCAGAGCCACCGATTCGCTGGCGACCATGACGGTGGCGCCGTTCTCGTTCTGGCCGTGGCCCATGCACAAAGGACGAATGCCAAAAGGATCGCGAAACGCCAGCAGGCCGTGGCCGGCAATCAGCGCAACCACAGCGTAAGAGCCCTTCACACGCTTGTGCACGCCGCGCACAGCGGCGAACACATCGAGCGGGTTGAGCGGCAAACCGCGTGTGGTTTTTTCCAGCTCATGGGCCAGCACGTTGAGCAGGACTTCGGAGTCGCTGTCGGTGTTGATGTGGCGGTGGTCGGTGTTGAACAGCTCGGCCTTGAGCTCGGCAGCGTTGGTCAGGTTGCCGTTGTGCGACAGCACCAAGCCAAAGGGCGCGTTGACGTAAAAAGGCTGGGCCTCGTCTTCACTAAAAGCATTGCCTGCGGTGGGGTAACGCACCTGCCCCAAGCCAACGTTGCCCGGCAAAGCGCGCATATTGCGCGTGCGAAACACGTCACGCACCATGCCCTTGGCCTTGTGCATGAAAAACTTGCGCCCCTGCTGCGTGACGATGCCGGCGGCGTCTTGGCCGCGGTGCTGCAACAGCAGCAAGCCGTCATAAATCAGCTGATTGACTGGGGCGTTACTGACAACACCAACTATTCCGCACATGTTTGAACCATTCCTAGATTAATTCAGGTACTTGGCAAATTCTTCAGGCAGCGCGGGCTTCAAAGTCGCCAGCGTGGATGAAAGCAGTTGCGCACCGCGCGAGGCCTGCCAGGCCTCGGCCGCTTTGAGATTCGTCATGTCCATGGCCACCGTCACGGCCAGCAGCAGCACCACGCCGCGCACCAGCCCAAACAGTCCACCCAAGATCCGGTCCACTGGCCGCAAGCCAATGGCGGCCACCACTTTCTTGATCAGCGCCGCCAGCAGTCCCGCCGTGAAGACGGCCGCGATGAACGTCAGCACAAAGGCGACGGCGTAGCGCACCGGCTCGGCCGTTGACTGCATGGGCAGCAGCTCGGCCACCTTGGGCGCAAACAACTGCGCCAAGAAAAACGCGGCCAACCAACCCAGCACAGACAACACCTCGTAGACCAGCCCCCGCCACAGGCCGACCAGCATGGACAGCGCCAAGACGGCCAGCAGGATCCAGTCAACGCTTGCCATGCGGGGCCTCAGAGAGCCAGGACGGACGCTGGCAAATCAAGGGTCTTGATCTTGGCAGCGGCCTTATCGGCTTCAGCCTTGCTCGCGTAAGGGCCGACGCGCACGCGAATGCGCTTGCCGTCTTTGGTGTCGGCCACTTGGGTGTAGGTTTTGAGGCCGGCTTTTTCGAGCTTGAGGCGTGCGTCGCGGGCTTTGTTGGCGTCGGCGAAAGCGCCTACTTGAACCACCAGCCGGTTTTCCGCAGACGTTGCGGTGGCCACGGGCGTCTTGCCTTCGAGCAGGGCTTTGGCGCGCTGGGCTTCGGCGGCCTTGGCGTCGGCCTTGGCTTCAGCTTTTGGCTCTGGCTTGGCCTCGATTTTGGGAGCGGGCTTGGGTTCCACCTTGGGCGCTGGCTTGACTTCAGCCACGGCGGGCTTGGCGGGGGGCGGCACGATTTCTTCTTTGGCCTGCAAACTGGTGGCCGGCGGCACCATGCTGGTGGCGGGCACAGACGGGGCGGCTGGAGCCACCACAGGCGCGGCTGGCGCGACAGGCGCTAGGGGTGCAACAGAAGGCGTTGGTAAGGCGGGCGCGGCAGCAGCCACAGCGGGCGTCGCTGCAGGGGCCACGCTGGCGACGCTGCCCGCAGGCGGCTGCGCCAAGGGCTTGCTGGCAGTGCGCGACGGAATCTCGATAGGAATGTCCACCGCCACCGGGCGCGGCTGGGTGTCAAAAATCAGGGGAAAGCCAATCACGCCGAGCAGGACCAGTACGGCAGCGCCGATCAGGCGTTGGCGAGCGTGTTTGCGAACGGTTTCGACGCTCTCGGCAGGCGCAGCGGGAGCGGAGGATTTGGCCGCAGAACCGCCCCGGCGAAAATTGAAGAACGACATGGTCGAGGCTGGGTCCGTTGAAAGAATAAGTGGGCTTGAACGGTGCCGCGGCGACGGCTGAACCCTTCTGCAAACCGGCCTGTCGAACCGGGCGCTGACGCGGTCAGTGGGCCAGATGTTGCGCCGTCAAGCGGGGCAATCCATCCTTCAAAATGCCCCCTACCGTGAAGAAAGATCCAAAGACAACGATTCTATCAGCGGGGTCGGCTGCAGCGACCGCCGCTTGCAAGGCCTGGCGCGGGTCGGCAAAGCAGGCGGCGCTGGCGTCTGGCCGGGCGCCGAGGGCTTGCCAACGCGCTTGCAGGGCATGGGCGCTGGCGGCTCGTGGCGTGGGCAAATCGGTGAAGTACCACTTGTCGATCAAGGGCGCCACGCGGGCCAACATGGGGGCCATGTCTTTGTCGGCCATGGCGCCAAACACGGCGTGCGTGCACGGGTAAAAACCCATCGCATCCAGGTTTTCGGCCAAGGCTGCGACTGAATGCGGGTTGTGCGCCACGTCCAGCACCAAAGTCGGCTGGCCCGGCACGATCTGAAAGCGGCCCGGCAACTCCACCATCGACAAGCCGTTGCGCACGGCCTGGGCCGTCACCGGCAGGCGATCACGCAAAGCCGTGAGCGCTGCCAGCACACCCGCCGCATTGACCAACTGATTGGCCCCGCGCAAGGCTGGATAGGCCAGCCCGGCATAGCGACGGCCACGCCCGGCCCAGCCCCACTGCAGCTTGTCGCCTGAGAAATTGAAGTCGCGACCCATTTTCCAGAGGTCAGCGCCCAGGGCTTCGGCCGCGTCCAGCACGCTTTGAGGCGGCACCGGGTCGCTCACCACGACAGGCCTGCCCGCGCGCATGATGCCGGCTTTTTCGCGGCCAATGCTCTCGCGGTCAGGGCCCAGCAGTTCCATGTGGTCCAGGTCCACGCTGGTGATCACCGCGCAGTCGGTGTCGACCAAATTCACGGCATCCAGGCGGCCACCCAGGCCGACTTCCAGAATCACGACGTCCAGCCCGGCTTGAGACAGTTGCAGCAAGAACACCAGAGTGGTGAATTCAAAGTAGCTGAGCGACACCACGCCCCGGCCATCGGCGGCGTCGGTCTGCTGCCGGGCGTCCTCTACCACCTGGAACAAAGGCGGCAGTGAGTCAGCACTCACAATCTCGCCGCGCAGGCGGCAACGTTCTTGAAAATGCACCAAGTGCGGCGAGGTGTAAACCCCGGTCCGGTAACCCGCTTGAAGGTAAACGGCTTCGAGCATGGCGCAGGTCGAGCCTTTGCCGTTGGTGCCTGCTACCGTGATGACGGGGCAGTTAAAGGCCAATTTCAAGCGCTTGGCCACCAGGCCGACACGCTCCAAGCCCATGTCAATGCCTTGGGGGTGAATACCTTCGCAGTAAGCGAGCCAGTCGTCGAGCGTGCTGAGTTGTGTCATGTAGCGGGCATTGTCGCGCAAGGGCATAGCCGCTTCTTCGCGAGCCGGCGATAAGCCCCTGCGAAAATACGCCGCATGATTACTGTTTACGGCATTCCGAACTGCGACACGGTCAAAAAAGCCAGGGCCTGGCTGAACGAGCGCGGCCTGGACCACACCTTTCACGACTTCAAAAAAGCCGGCGTGCCCGACGACCAATGGCCTGCCTGGGAAAAAGCCCTGGGCTGGCAGCGCCTGCTGAACCGCCAGGGCACGACCTGGCGCAAGCTGAGCCCGGCCGAGCAAGCCGCCGTGCAAGACGCCCCCAGCGCCCAAGCCCTGATGCGTCAGCAGCCGAGCTTGATCAAGCGGCCCGTGGTGAACTGGGGGAACAGGCTGACGGTCGGCTTTGACGCGGCGGCTTGGGCTGCCGAGCTTTGAAACATCGAGAGACCATGGCCGAGCTTTACCGAGCGTTTACCGCCCGCCTGTGCACCAAATGTCACTTGGCCCGTTACAGTAAGAGCAAGCACCGAGATTTGACCGGACAGGAGAACACCATGAACCAGCACCGCAACCCACCTTTTAACGCTTCTCTTCGCTGGGGGGCTGCCCTCGCCTTGGCGGCTTTGTCGGCCGGCGCCGTTCAGGCGCAAGAAGTGCTGGCGCGTGTGATCTCCAGCACGGCGGTGATTCAACAAGTGGCTGTGCCACGCCAGCAGTGCACCACCGCCCCGGTGGTGTCGCAGAGCGCGCCCAGCGGCGCCGGCGCCATCATGGGGGCGATTGCAGGCGGCGCCATGGGCAACGCCGTAGGTGACGGCACCGGCCGTGCCTTGGCCACCATGATCGGCGTGATGGGCGGCGCCATGGTCGGCAACAACGTCGAGGGCACCAAGAGCCAAGTGCAAAACGTGCAGCAATGCACCACCCAAACCACGTATGAAAACCGTATTCGCCACTACGACGTGGTGTATGAATACGCAGACAAGCGTTACAGCATTCAAATGCCGAACGACCCCGGCCAGACCGTGCGCTTGCAGCTGAGCCCCATTGGCACCATGCCGCCACAAAGCCAGGCCCCACAAGTCCCGGTGCAGCCGCAAACCTACCAGCAGTACCAGCCGTTTTCCCAGGCTGACGTGATCTACACCCAGCCCACCACCACGGTTTATGTGCAACCAGCGCCGGTGGTGTACCAGACCGCCTACGCCCGCCCCTACATTCAGCCGTTTTATGCACCAATCGGCGTGTCGCTCAACCTCGGCTACAGCCGGGGTTTTGGTCATCACCACCACTGGCGCTGACGCCTGGGCTGCGCAGCCCGAAGCGCCCTGCCTCCAAGCCCTCGCCCGAGGGCTTTTTCACGTCTGCCTCACTTCTGCCGCTGGCTCGGCCGACTGACCTAAAATCAGCGGTTTGCCCGAGTGCCTCTTCGAGGATCGGCCTCAATTCTTTTCTTCCCCCTACCCTTCATGACCACCACCACTTTTGACAACGTCAGCGTCAGCACCCAGGCCAATGTGTACTTCGACGGCAAATGCGTCAGCCATGGCATCACCCTGGCCGACGGCACCAAAAAATCGGTGGGCGTGATCCTTCCGGCGTCCCTGACGTTTAATACCGGCGCGCCAGAAATCATGGAATGCGTGGCGGGCAGCTGCGAGTACAAGCTGGCCGGCAGCGACGCGTGGGTCAAGTCCAGCGCAGGCGAAAAATTCAATGTGCCCGGCAACTCTAAGTTCGAGATTCGCGTGGCCGAGGCTTACCACTACATCTGCCACTTCGGTTGAACCGGCGAAAGCACTGCACACCATGAGCACCATTCTTCAATCGCTGCCCAAGGGGCAAAAAGTCGGCATCGCTTTTTCGGGCGGCCTCGACACTTCCGCCGCACTGCTATGGATGAAGCAAAAGGGCGCCGTCCCTTATGCCTACACTGCCGACCTGGGCCAGCCCGACGAGTCGGACTACGAGGAAATTCCCCGCAAAGCCCTGGCCTACGGCGCCGAAAAAGCCCGCCTGGTGGACTGCCGCCTGCAACTCGCCCATGAAGGCATTGCCGCCATTCAGTGTTCGGCGTTTCACATTTCCACAGGCGGTATCACTTACTTCAACACCACGCCGCTGGGCCGCGCCGTGACCGGCACCATGCTGGTGGCCGCCATGAAGGAAGACGACGTCAACATCTGGGGCGACGGCAGCACCTACAAGGGCAACGACATTGAGCG
Organism: Polaromonas sp.; assembly: GCA_040400935.1. Taxonomy (GTDB): domain Bacteria; phylum Pseudomonadota; class Gammaproteobacteria; order Burkholderiales; family Burkholderiaceae_C; genus Polaromonas. Next base: position 15,286 of record JBBAPH010000012.1, on the reverse strand, counting down.
TTTTTACCGCTACGGCCTGCTGACCAACCCCAGCCTGAAGATCTACAAGCCTTGGCTGGACCAAGCCTTTATTGACGAGCTGGGAGGCCGCAAGGAAATGAGCGAGTTCCTGATCGCCAACGGTTTTGACTACAAGATGAGTGTGGAAAAAGCGTACTCCACCGACTCGAACATGCTGGGCGCCACGCACGAGGCCAAGGATCTGGAGCACCTGAGTTCGGGCATTCGCATCGTCAACCCGATCATGGGTGCTGCGTTCTGGAAGCCTGAAGTCGACGTGAAGGCCGAAGAGATCACGATCCGCTTTGAGGAAGGCCAACCCGTCGCCATCAATGGTCAGACGTTTGCCAGCCCGGTGGACCTGATTTTGAAGGCTAACGAGATTGGTGGCCGCCACGGTCTGGGCATGAGCGACCAGATCGAGAACCGCATCATCGAAGCCAAGAGCCGAGGCATTTACGAAGCCCCCGGCATGGCGCTGCTGCACATCGCTTATGAGCGTTTAGTGACGGGCATTCACAACGAAGACACCATCGAGCAGTACCGCATGAACGGCTTGAAGCTGGGCCGCTTGCTGTACCAAGGCCGTTGGTTTGACCCGCAGTCCATCATGCTGCGCGAAACAGCTCAGCGCTGGGTGGCCCGCGCCATCACCGGCGAAGTGGCGCTGGAACTGCGCCGCGGCAACGATTATTCGATTCTGAACACCGAGAGCCCGAACCTCACGTATGCGCCTGAGCGCCTGTCAATGGAAAAGGTGGAAGACGCGCCGTTCAGCCCGCTGGACCGCATCGGCCAGCTGACCATGCGCAACCTGGACATCGTGGACACGCGCGCCAAGCTGGGCATTTATGCCCACACCGGCTTGCTGTCCATGGGCGAAGGCCCGCACATCGTCAAGCTTGAAGGCGGGAAGAAGTAATTCTTCTTTCAGCAAGGGGCTGCGCGCTGCGGCACCCCGGCGTGGGTACTGCGCCGCTCATGTCCCCCGGTTCCGGCCTGCGGCCGTAACCTCCTCCTTGACTTCGCTTTGCAGCACCCACGCCGGGGTGCCGCAGCGCTTGTGAGTTTTCCGAGTCTGGTGGTGGGGATGGAGGAATTAAGAGCTTCGGGGCTTAGGGGCTTAGGGGCTTAGGGATTCAAACCACCACGGGCTCGGGTTCGAGCAAGATACCAAAGCGCTCATACACGCTGGTTTGAATGGCTTTGGCCAGCGTCATCACCTCGCCACCCGTGACCGGGTTTTGCGTTCCGCCTTTGTTGACCAGCACCAGGGCCTGGCGGTCGTACACGGCGGCGTTGCCCACGCTCTTGCCCTTCCAACCACAGGCGTCAATCAACCAACCAGCCGCCAGCTTCACCGAGCCATCGTCCATCAGGTAGTGAACGATTTTGGGTTCGCGCTGGATGATGTCGGCGCATTGCTCGGCCGACACGGTGGGGTTCTTGAAGAAACTGCCGGCATTGCCAATCACCGCCGGGTCCGGCAGTTTGGCGCGGCGAATTTCGCAGACCCAGTCGTAAATCTGGCGTGCAGACGGCGCGTCCTGTACGGACAAACCGGCCTGCCCCATTTTGCGTTCCAGGTCGGCGTAACCCAGTACGGACTTCCAGGGTTTGGGCAGGGCAAAGCGAACGCGGGTGATCAAGGCTTTGCCAGCCAGGCCAAAGCCCGGTGAACCGTCGGGCTTGGCTTGGCTGCTGTGCTTGAAGACGGAGTCGCGGTAGCCAAAGGCGCATTGCGCGGCATCTAACGTGAAGGTTTGGCCGGTGCTCAGGTCCACCGCGTCCAGGGACTCAAAGCGGTCTTGCAGTTCCACACCGTAGGCGCCGATGTTTTGCACCGGCGAGCCGCCCACGGTGCCGGGGATCATGGCCATGTTTTCCAGGCCGGGAAAGCCGCTTTCCACGCTCCAGCGCACCAGTTCGTGCCAGTTTTCGCCAGCACCCGCTTCGACGATCCAGGCTTTGGGCGTTTCCTTGAGCAGACGGCGCCCCATGAGCTCGACCTTGAGTATCAAAGGCTTCACATCCCCGGTGATGACGATGTTGCTACCGCCGCCCAGCACGAACTTGGGGACCTCCCGCAGCAGCGGGTCTTGCAGCAACTCGGTGAGATCGGCCTCGCGGGTGATGCGTACCAATTGCAGGGCCTTGGCGACAATGCCAAAGGTGTTACAGGCCTGAAGTGGCACGTTTTTCTCGACTAACATTCAAGGATTGTCGCACCGCGATTTCACTGTCTGGACCTCTAAGCCATGCCTTCTTTTGACACCGTGCTCGCAGCCGACCTCGTCAAGGTCAAAAACGCCGTTGAAAACTCAGCCAAGGAAATCGGCACGCGCTTTGACTTCAAGGGCACCGCCGCATCAATTGAGCTGAAAGACAAAGAGATCACCTCGATTGGCGACAGCGACTTTCAGATCGACCAGATCAACGATATCTTGCGCAGCAAGCTGACCAAGGCCGGCGTGGATGCCCGCTTCCTAAACGTGGGCAAGGTCGAGAAAATTGGCGGCGACAAGGTCAAGCAGGTCAGCAAGGTGCGCAACGGCATCGAGACCGAGCAGGCCAAGAAGATTCAGCTGCTCATCAAAGGCAGCAAGCTCAAGGTGCAAGCAGCGATTCAGGGAGACGCGGTGCGCGTGACAGGCGCCAAGCGCGACGACTTGCAGGCCGCCATGGCGCTGATCAAGTCGGACATCAGCGACTTTCCGCTGAGCTTCAACAACTTCCGCGACTAAACGTAGCCGCGGTCTTTCAAGTCTTGGCCTTGGCGCCGAGCTTGGACTCTTTGCCTTGCAGCAGCTTGCTGATGTTTTCGCGGTGGCGGTAAATCAGCAACGCACTCATCAGCACCAGCATGGCGAACATGGACTTGTTCGCGTACCAAGGCCCACGGTCACCCAGCCAGTACAAAAGCGGCGCGGCCAAGGCACTGACCAGCGCTGAGAGGGACGAATAGCGCGTGGCATAAGCCACCAGCACCCAGGCCAGCAACACGCCCACGCCCAGCAGCCAGTGCACGCCAAACAGCACGCCGGCCGCTGTCGCCACGCCCTTGCCACCCTTGAACTTGAAGAACACCGGGTACAGATGCCCCAAGAAAGCGGCCAGCCCCACGGCGGCCACCGTGGCTTCGCCCAGGCCGTAAAACGGCCCATAGGCCTGCACCACCGCCATGGGCACCCAGCCCTTGACGGCGTCGAGCAGCAAGGTCGCCACCGCTGCGAGCTTGTTGCCCGAGCGCAGCACGTTGGTGGCGCCAGGGTTTTTGCTGCCGTAGCTGCGCGGGTCGTTCAGGCCCATGAACTTGCTGACGATCACGGCAAACGATAGCGAGCCAATCAGGTAGGCGGCCAGCACGGCGCCGCCAAAAAATGCGTAGGTCATCAGCATCTGGCTCAAACGGCGGGGTCGCGGGCGTCCCAGCGAATGGCGTCAATCGCGGCCAGCAACTCGGGCGCCAAGGTCGTGCCGTAGGCGTCCAGGTCTTCGTCGAGTTGGGCGATCGATGTGACGCCAATGATGGTGCTGGCGACTTGCCATTTGGTGTAGCAAAAAGCCAGCGCCATTTGCGTTGGCGTGAGGCCATGCTTGCGCGCCAAGGCGTTGCAGCGGCGCGCCGCAGCCAGCGCGTCGGCGCGGCCCCAGCGCTGCTGGCGAACGGATTCATAACGGCCAATGCGTCCCTTTTCAGGCGCATCCGCAATGCCGCTGTCGTCGTACTTGCCGGTCAGCAAGCCAAAGCCCAGCGGCGAATAGCCCAGCAGGGAAACGCCCAGGCGGTACAGGGTTTCATCCAGCGCGTTTTCAACTGTGCGGTTGATCAGGCAATAAGGGTTTTGCACGGTAGCCACACGCGGCAAGCCGTGTTGTTCGGCCAGGCGCACAAATTCGTGAACGCCGTAAGGTGTTTCGTTAGACAAGCCGATCTGTCGGACCTTGCCTGCTTTCACCAGCTTGCCCAGCGCTTCCAATTCCTCATGAATGGAAGCCACCGGCTTGTCCTTGGCCGGGTCGAAGTACATCACGCCAAAGGCCGGCACATGGCGCGCAGGCCAATGGATTTGGTAAAGGTCGATCACGTCGGTCTTCAAGCGCTTCAAGCTGCCATGGCAGGCGTCGATGATTTCCTGGCCGGTCAGGTCGGGGCTGCCGTTGCGCACCCAGGGCATGTTGCGGGCCGGGCCAGCGACCTTGGTGGCCAAGATGACCTTGTCCCGGGCGCCGGGGTTTTTGCTGAACCAATTACCGATGATTTTTTCGGTCAGGTTGAAAGTCTCGGCTCGGGCGGGCACGGAATACATCTCGGCCGTGTCGAAGAAATTGATGCCGCGCTCCAAAGCCCTGTCCATGATGGCGTGGGCCGTGGGCTCGTCGACTTGCTCGCCAAAGGTCATGGTGCCCAGGCAGATGGGCGTGACAAGAAGGTCGCTGTAGCCGAGCTTGATTTTGTTCATGTGCGTCAAGAGTGGAGTAGTAAGAAGGCGCGGCTCAGGTCAGCCGTGCGCTGCCCAAGTTTATTCGGTAGAAGTCGGGCTGTCGTCTGACAGCCCGGCTCGGGGCCGGGGCCTAGCATGAGCTCGGCACATGCCCGACCGGCATGCCCGTGAACACGTCTTTTGAAAAAGGACCGCCGAGCCATGACATCTACCCTCACTTTTGCCCCTTCGCGCCTGAGCCTCATCTTTCTGGCTGGTGCGCTGGCCGCAGGCGCCCTGTCGGGCTGCGCCAACATGAACGAAACGCAGCAAGGCACCGCCAAGGGCGCGGGCATTGGCGCGGTGGCGGGCGCTATTTTGGGTTCGACCGGTGGGTCCAAGGGCGCAGCGCGGGGCGCCGTGCTGGGGGGCGCACTGGGCGCAGGTGGTGGCTATTTGTGGTCGCAGCGTATGCAGCAGCAAAAGGCCGACATGGAGCGCGCCACCGCCGGCACCGGCGTGGCGGTGAGCCAGACCGCCGACAACCGGCTGAAGCTGGACATCCCCAGCGATATTTCTTTTGCCACCGGCCGCTCGGACATCAGCCCGAGCTTTGCGCCCGTGCTGAATCAGTTCGCCACCAGCTTGAACCAAAACCAGATCACCAACGTGACCATCGTCGGCCATACCGACAGCACAGGCAGCGACGCCGTGAACCAGCCGCTGTCGGTGGACCGCGCCAACAGCGCCCGGGACTACCTGGTAGCGCGTGGGGTGGCCCGCTCACGCATCACGACCGACGGACGGGGGGAACGCGAACCGATTGCCGACAACAACAGCGCGCAAGGCCGGGCCAAGAACCGTCGGGTGGAGATTTATGTGGCGGAGCCGGCGCAAGCGGCAAGATAAGCCAACAAGGCGGGCTAACCTGAGGCGTTCAGTTCAAAAGACTGGCTTGCCAAGGATCGATCACAGTCACGCCGCATCCCTTGAAGTCGCTGGTGTTGCGCGTCGCCACAGCGGCATCATGCGCGCGGGCAATCGCGGCGATTTGGCAGTCGAACTGACTGATCGGTCGTCCCGCCGCCCGGCGCTCTGAAGCAATGCTGGCATAAGCACGGGCGGCAGCCTGGTCAAAGCTCAGGATTCGGTCGCGAAAATCTTCTTGAAGAATGTCTTCAATGGCTTGGGCGAGTGCGCTGCGGCGCTTGCCCGCCGGCAACAGGGCCAAGCCGTGCCTGAGTTCGGCTTCGCCCACTGCCGTGAAATAAACCGCTGCGCCATCCTGAGCCGAGAGCCAAGCCTCGACTTGCGCCGCGGGACCAGGGCGGAGCAGTTCCGACAGCACATTGGTGTCCAGAATGATCATCGGGGCGCCTTACCCAAGGGCGGCGGTTCGCGCATGGGTTCTCGCTGGGGCAGCTCAAGGTCAGCTCGGCTGCTGACTTTCAGGCGTCCTCTGATGGCAGCCGACAGGTCCCGGGGAGGGGCGCCCTCGTCCATGACGCGGCGCAGGATATCTCGCGCCTCCTCCTCCATGGAGCGGCCGTGCGTAGCGGCGCGCACTCTTAAGCGTTGCTTGATGTGCTCGTCCAAGTTGCGTATGGTGATGCTGGCCATTCGGAGTCTCCTGGTCGACGGGTTCCTAAAGGATTGTAATCATTGATGGCAGTGCAATCAATGATTACGAACCCGCCAACGCTCTTCTTCCTGCAAGCGCAGCACCCGCCGCTGCACCTTGCCCGTGGTGGTCATGGGCAGGGCGTCGATGAACTCGACTTCCTTGGGGTATTCGTAAGGGGCCAACAGGCTTTTCACGTGGGCTTGCAACTGAGCTTGCACCTGCGTATCAAACACGGTCGAGCTAACCGCTTGCTGCCGCTGGGCCTGAAAGTCGGGTAACAAGACCACGTAGGCCTTGACCAGCGCGCCGCGCTCCGCATCGGGCTTGGGCACCACGGCGGCGTTGGCCACCGCCGGGTGTTTGACCAAGCAGTTCTCGATCTCGCCGGGGCCAATGCGGTAACCGGCTGCCTTGAACACGTCGTCGGCCCGGCCGTCGTACCAGAGGTAGCCGTCGGCATCGCGCCGGGCCAGATCGCCGGTGCGGCACCAGTCGCCGGTGAACTTGCCCTGGGTAGCAGCGTCGTTGTTCCAATAGCCCGAAAAGAAAATCGGGTCGGGGTCGCCGTGCAGGTCAAACCGGTGCACAGCCACGTCGCCCGGCACGCCCACCGCGCATTCGCGGCCTTGCTCGTCGATCACCGCCACGCGGTGGCCCGGGTAAGGCTTGCCCATGCTGCCCGGTTTGGCCAGCCAGCCCCTACCCTTGCCGTGGTGCTGCCAGCCTTGGCCGCCGCCCCATTGCATGGCGCAGTTGCCAACGATGTAATTGATCTCGGTCTGGCCAAACATCTCGTTGACCGTCACGCCTAATTCGTTTTGGCAGTAGGCAAAGACCGCGTCGCCCACCGCCTCACCCGCACTCATGATCGCTTGCAAGCGCAAGTCAAATTGCTGGCGCGGGTGGGCAAAAGCTTTCATCATGGCTTTGAGGGCCGTGGGGAACAAAAAGGTGTGCGTCACGCCATGCTCGGCCATCAGGGCAAAAGCCGCCTCTGGGCTGAAGCGCCCGGCATAGGCCACGATGGGCCGGCCGAAGTACAGCGAGGGCAGCAAGGCGTCCATCAGGCCGCCAGTCCAGGCCCAGTCGGCGGGCGACCAAAACACCGCGTCGGTTTTTTTGCAGTCGGCGTCAAAGCCAAACCAGTTCTGGCTGCACACAAACCCCGGCAAGTTGCCAATCAGCGCGCGGTGCGGCAGCAGCGCACCCTTAGGCGGGCCGGTCGTGCCGCTGGTGTAGATCAAGATCGCCGCGTCTTCCGCGCGAGTTTTCACCGCCGTGAACCTACTGGCTTGACCGGCCAAGGCGCTTTCATAAGCGAGCTCTGGGTCGCCTTTCACCTGCGTAGTGCCCGCCAACAGCAAGTTGCGCAGCGCCGGGCACTGCCCTCGCACGGCGCGCAAAGCGTCCACCGCATGCTGGTCGGCAATGGCGACCACGGCTCGGCTGTCGCGCAGCCGGTATTCCAACGCCTCGGGGCCAAACAAGATGGACAGCGGCATGGCTACCGCGCCCATCTGCAGCACGGCCATGTAGGCCACGGCGGTTTCAAAACACTGCGGCAAGACGATGGCCACGCGGTCACCGCGCTGCACGCCCAGGCCACGCAGCACTTGGCTCAAGGCGTTGGCAGAGCGCTGCAACTGAACAAAGCTCAAAGAAGTGGTCGGCCCATTCGGCAAGTGCTGGCGGACGGCCATGCGGTGCTGAGCCGCCGGCAAGCGAGCGTCCTGCTCGGCCCAGCGGGCGCAACAGGCTTGGGAGATGTTGAAAAATTCATCGACTTGCCAGCCGAATTGGCCGTGCAGCGCGTCGTAATGGTCGTTGGCGGCCTGGGCCGAAGTGAGCGCTGACGGGTCGCTGGGTTGACTGCGGGCCATGGGCCACCCTCCTTATGATGCTGGCCAATGTACAAAGAAATACGCCCTTTCCGGAGCGAGTTTGTCCCTATTCGCGGCCTGCACTACCACGTCCAGCACTGGGGGCCGGCCACGTCCACCCTGCCGCCTTTGGTGCTGGTGCACGGTTGGATGGACGTCGCTGCGTCGTATCAGTTCATGGTTGATGCGTTGTCTGACGACTTCGCCCAGGGCCGGCGCATCATCGCGCCCGACTGGCGCGGCTTTGGCCAGACCGAGGTGCAGACCGATAATTTTTGGTTCCCTGACTACTTGGCCGACTTGGACTTTTTGCTGGACCATCTGGCGCCCGGCCAGGCCGTGGACTTGGTGGGCCACAGCTTGGGCGGCAACATCGCCATGATTTACGCAGGCGTGCGGCCGGAGCGCATTCGCAAGCTGGTGAACCTGGAGGGCTTTGGCCTAGCCGCCACGCGCCCCAGCCAGGCGCCCGGCCGTTTTGCCAAGTGGATGGATGAACTCAAGGCCCTGCACGGCGGCAGCAAAGAACTCAAGAGTTATGCCAACGTCGATGGCGTGGCCCAGCGCCTGATGAAGACCAACCCCCGCTTGGCCGAAGACAAAGCCCAATGGCTGGCGAGCCACTGGGCCAAGCCAGACGCCAGCGGGCAATGGAAGATTTTGGGTCATGCGGCACACAAACTCAGCAACGCGAACATTTACCGCGTCGACGAAATGATGGAGATCTACCAGCGCATCACGGCGCCGCTGCTGGCCGTAGAAGCCGACAGCGATTCGCTGTCGAAGTGGTGGCAAGGCAGCTACACCCTGGCCGAATACCACGAGCGCCTGAAGAACGTGGCCAATGCCCGGGTGGCCGTCATCACCGACGCAGGCCACATGCTGCACCACGACCAGCCCGAGCAATTGGCCTTGATGATCGAGAAATTCTTGGCCTGAGGCAGGGCCGCCGCTGCCTGCTCAAACTCAGGCATCTGGTAACAATGTCGATACATTTCTATCCGGCTACGGCTGAGCTGATCGCGGACAATGCGCCGCTCACTGCTCAGAAGCGACCCCGTGCCCCACCCCCTTCCGTTTGTTTTCGCTATGCTGGCCTCATTGCTCTTGCCTTCCTTGGCCTGGGCAGAGCCGTCGGTATGCCCCGGTTGGGAGGAAGTGCCGCAGCCCGAACGCCCCGCCCACGAGATCTTTGTCTCCCCTTACACCTACCACTGGACGCCTTCTGACGAGCACAAACCGGTGGGCGCCATCACCTTGAGCCGGCTGCTGCCGGACAACCGCTTTTGCGGCCTGAGCTTCTTTCGCAACTCCTTTGGCCAGCCATCGGCCTACGCCTTCACGGGCTGGACCCTGCCGGGCCTGTTCAAGTCCATACCCCAGTCCTACGGCTCGCTCACGGCCGGCATTATTTACGGCTACGTGGGCCAGTACAAAGACAAAGTGCCCTTGAACTTCGGCGGGTTCGCGCCCGTCTTGATCCCGGCCGTCGGCTACCGGCTATCGCCTGAAATGTCTGTGGAAATACAGATCCTGGGGGCGGCGGCGGTGATGTTTGGCACGACCCTGCGGTTCTAAGCTCCTTTGCGATCTGCGTCGTCCGGTCCAGATAGGACCCAAGCCGCTGCCCATGAGAAAATGGGTGGTTTTAGAACTTGACCCAGGAACGGCACCATGGAAGCAGAACGCATCAACCTCATCGGCAACCAACTCGAAGGCCTGAGCGCCAGGGTGCACGAGCTCCGGGGGTATCTTTGACTACCCTGCTAAAGAACGTAAGCTAAACGAAGTCAACGCCGCCCTCGAAGACCCGAAGGTCTGGGACAACCCCAAGCGCGCGCAAGAACTCGGCAAAGAAAAAAAATCCCTCGAAGACGTGGTCCTGACGCTGGACCGTCTGGGCCAGGAGCTGAGCGACAACGCCGAGTTGTTCGAGATGTCGCGCGAAGAAGACGACGAGAACGGCATGATCTCGATCGAGGGCGAAGTTGAAAAAGTCGCCGGTGAAGTCGAGAAGATGGAGTTCCGCCGGATGTTCAACAACCCGGCCGACCCGCTCAACGCCTTTTTGGACATCCAGGCTGGCGCTGGCGGCACCGAAGCTTGCGACTGGGCCAGCATGCTGCTGCGCCAATACCTGCGCTACGCCGAACGCAAAGGCTTCAAGGCGCAAATCGAGGACGAGTCAGCAGGTGATACCGCCGGCATCAAGGGCGCGACCATCAAGATTGAAGGCGAATACGCCTTTGGGCTCTTGCGCACGGAGACAGGTGTTCACCGCCTGGTGCGCAAGTCGCCGTTTGACTCTTCGGGCGGGCGCCACACCTCGTTTGCCTCGGTGTTTGTGTACCCGGAAATTGACGACTCGATCGAAATCGAGATCAACCCGTCTGACGTGCGCACCGACACCTTCCGCGCCAGCGGCGCGGGCGGTCAGCACATCAACAAAACCGACTCGGCCGTGCGCTTGACGCACATCCCGACCGGCATCGTGGTGCAGTGCCAGGACGGTCGCAGCCAGCACAGCAATCGCGACGTGGCCTGGAAGCGCCTGCGTTCGCGCCTGTATGACTTTGAGCTGCGCAAGCAGCAAGAAGCTCAGCAAAAGCTGGAAGACACCAAGACCGACGTGGGCTGGGGCCACCAGATCCGTAGCTACGTGCTGGACCAAAGCCGTATCAAGGATTTGCGTACCAACTACGAAACGTCGGCCACACAAAAAGTGCTGGACGGGGACTTGGACCCCTTCATTGAAGCCTCGCTCAAGCAAGGCGTTTGACGTGAAAACCTCGGCGCTCATCTTCGACATGGACGGCACCATGATCGACTCCATGCCTTGGCACGCCAAGGCATGGGTCGAGTTTTGCCGGCAGCACAACATTGCCATCGACCTGCCCGACCTGATGCGCCGCACCACCGGCCGCAACGGCGCCGAGTGCATGCAAGAGCTGCTGGGGCGCGACATGTCAGCCGAAGAAAGCTGGGCGCTGATCCACGCCAAGGAAGTGATTTACCGCGAGCTGTTCGCGCCCGTGTTCTGCGAAGTGGCTGGCTTCAAAGCCTTTGCCAACCAAGCCGCCGCGCAAGGGCTGAAAGTGGGCGTGGGCACAGCGGGTGACAAGCACAACATTGCTTTTGTGTTTGAGCGGCTCGCCATGTCGCCACTGCCGTTGGCAGTAGTCGGTGGTGACGAAGGTTTGCCCGGCAAGCCCGAGCCAGCGATATTTTTAGAAGCAGCACGGCGCTTGGGCATTGCCCCTGGCGAATGCATCGTCTTTGAAGACGCGCCCTTCGGCATAGAAGCAGCGCGCCGTGCCGGCATGCGCGCTGTCGCCGTGTGCACCACGCACAGCGCCGACGAGCTGGCCGGCCCCCATGTGATGGCCGCTGTGCGCGACTATCACGAACTCATGAACGACAACTTTTTAGGGGAGCTCCATGCATCTGCGTGACGGACAAGGCCAGGCTAAGCCGATTTACCGCGCCGACTACGAAGCGCCTGCGTATTGGATCGACACCGTCGATCTGTGTTTTGACCTGGACCCGGCCAAGACCCGGGTGCTCAACAAAATGACGCTGCGCCGTAATCCGGCCGTACCCGCCCGCCCGCTCAAGCTCGATGGCGAAGAACTCAATTTGGCGCGCGTGCTGGTCAACGGTCAAGGCACTTCCTTCAAGATGGAAAGCAACTGCCTGGTGCTGGAGAACCTGCCCGAAGGGAACGATCCTTTCGAGCTGGAAATCTTCACCACCACCAACCCCGCCAAGAACACCAAGCTGATGGGCCTGTACGTCAGCAACGACTCGTTCTTCACCCAGTGCGAAGCAGAAGGCTTTAGGCGCATCACGTACTTTCTGGACCGCCCCGACGTGATGGCCAGCTACACCGTGACCCTGCGCGCCAGCAAAGCGCAGTACCCGGTGCTGCTGTCCAATGGCAACCTGGTCGAACAAGGCGACCTGGAAGACGGCCGGCACTTTGCCAAGTGGGTGGACCCGCACAAAAAGCCGAGCTATTTGTTTGCTTTGGTGGCGGGCCAATTGGTGTGCCGCGAACAGCGCATCACCTCGCGCACCGGCAAAGACCATGTGCTCCAAGTCTATGTACGCCCGGGCGACCTGGACAAGACCGAGCACGCCATGAACTCGCTGATGGCGTCGGTCGCCTGGGACGAAGCGCGCTTTGCCCTGCCGCTGGACCTGGAACGCTTCATGATTGTGGCCACCAGCGACTTCAACATGGGCGCTATGGAAAACAAGGGCCTGAACATCTTCAACACCAAGTACGTGCTGGCCAGCCAGGCCACGGCCACGGACGTTGATTTTGCGAACATCGAAAGCGTAGTCGGCCACGAGTACTTTCACAACTGGACCGGCAACCGCGTGACCTGCCGCGACTGGTTCCAGCTCAGCCTCAAAGAAGGCCTGACCGTGTTCCGCGACCAGGAGTTTTCACAAGACCTGTGCGCCGAGCCATCGGCCAGAGCCGTCAAGCGCATTGAAGACGTGCGCGTGCTGCGCACCGCCCAGTTCCCCGAGGATGCCGGCCCCATGGCCCACCCGGTGCGGCCTGACAGCTACATCGAGATCAACAACTTCTACACCGTCACCATTTACGAAAAAGGTGCCGAGGTGGTCCGCATGATGCAGACCTTGGTGGGCCGCGACGGCTTTGCCAAAGGCATGGCGCTGTACTTCGATCGCCACGATGGCCAAGCCGTGACTTGCGACGATTTTGCGCAAGCCATTGCCGACGCCAACCCCACCAGCGACCTGGCGCGGCTGCTGCCCCAGTTCAAGCGCTGGTACCTGCAAGCCGGCACGCCCCGTGTGCATGCGCAAGGCAGGTACGACGCCGCCGCGCGCACTTACACGCTGGAGCTAGCACAAAGCTGCGCGCCGACCACAGGGCAAACCGTCAAGCAAGCCTTTGTGATTCCCGTGGCGCTGGGCCTGCTGGCGCCAGACGGCTCGGAAGTTATCTTGCAGCTCGAAGGCGAAACCAACGCCACACCCGGCTCGCGCACGCTGGTGCTGACCCAAGACTCCCAGAGCTTCACCTTCACCGGGGTGGACGCGGAGCCCGTGCCATCGCTGTTGCGCGGCTTCAGCGCCCCGGTGGTGCTGGAGTTTGACTACAGCGACGCCCAGTTGCTGCACCTGCTGGCGCATGACAGCGACCCGTTTAACCGCTGGGAAGCCAGCCAGCGCTTGGCCATTTCCCAAGCCACGCAGGCCATCAACGCCGTGGCCTACACGGTCAGCGCCACACCGCTTAATGAGGCTTATGTGCAGGCCATGCGCAGCGTGCTGCGCCACGCCACGCTGGACGCCGCCTTCAAAGAATTGGTGCTGACCCTGCCGTCTGAAACCTACTTGGCCGAGCAGCTCGACGTGGTCGATCCGCAGCGCGTGCACGCCGTGCGCGAAGCCATGCGTTTGCAACTGGCCACCGCGTTGGCTGAGGACTGGGCCGCGGTCTACGAGAGCAACCACGACAACGGCGCCTACACGCCCGACCCGCGCTCGTCTGGTCGTCGTGCCTTGGCGGGCTTGGCGCTCATGCACCTGTGCCTGGCCGCCCAAGCGGAGGGCAGCGCTGCTTGGCCCGAGCGCACGCTGCAAACCTTCATGAACGCCGGCAACATGACCGACCGCTTCAACGCACTGAGCGCCTTGGTCACCAGCGGCCATGCCTTGGCCAGCACGGCCCTGGCCCGCTTTCATGCCATGTTCAAAGACGAAGCGCTGGTCATCGACAAATGGTTCGCTCTGCAAGCCGGAGCACCAGACCGTGGCGGTAACGTGCTGCCCGCCGTGCGCCAACTCATGAAGCACGCCGACTTCAGCCTGCGCAACCCGAACCGAGCGCGCAGCGTGATCAGCAACTTCTGCCAAGCCAACCCCGGCGCCTTTCACCGGGCCGATGCGGCCGGCTATGTGTTCTGGAGCGAACGCGTGCTCGAGCTCGACGCCATCAATCCGCAAGTGGCCGCCCGCCTGGCCCGCGGCCTGGACCGCTGGCGCAAACTGGCAGAGCCGTACCGAGGCGCTGCCAAAGAAGCCATCGCCCGCGTGGCCGCCAAGGCCGACCTGAGCAACGACGTGCGTGAAGTCGTGACACGCGCCCTGGCCGACTAAAACGATCTGCCAACTCCCCTCCCCGCCTTACTCCCTCTCCCCCTGGGAGAGGGCAGGGGTGAGGGCAAGCAGCCTCACCAACACAAAACGCCCTCACCCCAAGCCATCTTCAAAAGATGGGGCGAGGGCGACAGAAAAAGGAACCCAGATGACCCAAAAAATCTCCCTGACCCGTTACCTCGTCGAGCAGCAACGCTCCGAAGGCCACATCCCATCGCAGCTGCGCTTGCTGCTTGAAGTCGTCGCACGCGCTTGCAAAAGCATCAGCCAAGCCGTCAACAAAGGCGCCCTCGGCGGCGTACTCGGCACCGCCGGCAGTGAAAACGTGCAAGGCGAAGTCCAGAAAAAACTCGACATCATCGCCAACGAAGTGCTGATCGAAGCCAACGAATGGGGAGGCCATCTGGCGGCCATGGCGTCTGAAGAAATGGACGACATCTACGCCGTGCCCAATCGCTACCCGCAAGGCGAATACCTGCTGCTGTTTGATCCCCTTGACGGTTCGAGCAACATCGACGTCAACGTCAGCATCGGCACCATCTTCAGCGTGCTTAAAAAGCCTGAAGGCCAAGCCGATGTGACCGACAAAGACTTCCTGCAAGCGGGCAACAAGCAAGTCGCCGCCGGCTACTGCATCTACGGCCCACAAACCACCCTGGTGCTGACAGTGGGTGACGGCGTGGCCATGTTCACGCTGGACCGCGAGCAAGGCTCGTTTGTGCTGATCGAAGAAAACGTGCAGATCCCGGCGGACACCAAAGAGTTCGCCATCAACATGAGCAACATGCGGCACTGGGACGAGCCGGTCAAGCGCTACATCGACGAATGCCTGCAAGGCAAAGACGGCCCGCGCGGCAAAGACTTCAACATGCGCTGGATCGCCTCCATGGTGGCCGACGTGCACCGCATCCTCACGCGTGGTGGCGTCTTCATGTACCCCTGGGACAAGCGCGAACCCGAAAAAGCCGGCAAGCTTCGCCTCTTGTATGAAGCCAACCCCATGAGCTGGCTGGTCGAACAAGCCGGCGGCGCCTCCACTAACGCCAAGCAGCGCATCTTGGACCTGCAACCCACCAAACTGCACGAACGCGTCAGCGTGGTGCTGGGCTCCAAGAACGAAGTCGAGCGCATCACGGCCTACCACGCAGGGCTATAATCTCGGGCTTGTGCCGGTGTAGCTCAGTCGGTAGAGCAGCTCATTCGTAATGAGAAGGTCG